>NZ_JACFQQ010000001.1:0-810534 GCF_016101365.1 Commensalibacter sp. M0355 | reverse complement strand
TCGTCAGGCTCATAACCTGAAGGTCAGAGGTTCAAATCCTCTCCCCGCTCCCAATAACTTCCACTCAAAATTGCTATATCATCACGGACAATATCCTGTTGACCCCGCATTGAGACGCATCATCCTTTTATCCATGAAACCGTGAAAAAATGCGTCCTGTATGGCAATCTTGGCAAACAATATGGCCACCGGGCAGTCTTTATTCCGAGGCTGGCGTATCACTTGAAAATATCATGAATTGTTGCAAACACTAACCTGCAAAACCAACATGAAATCCAGCGCCAAACCCCTCCCATCCCCTCATGCAAAAAATGAATAAACCACTTGTGAATATCGCATGCCCACCTCTCATATACCGTAAAAAACCAAATAAATATCATAACTTAATAAATATAAAATTCTTATACAAAATAATTAATACTGGAAACAAAATATAAGCAATATATTTAGTTCTGTATTTTTTTGTTTTTATATCAAAAATATTTTGTTTATTAAAAATTAAAAAAAAATTATTTAATATCATTTTTTGTATTTAGTAAATAATTCAAAATGAAGTGTATTATAAAATACACAAATTTAAAGATTTTAACCAATTTTTCATTTTTTATCTAAGGTAACAATAAATTTATATTTTAATATATTAATCTAATGATTAACTAATATTGAAATTTTCAATTTAGAGAAAATATATCCTCTGATTGAATGTACTTTATGAGGAAAGGTTAAGTTATGGATAGTCTAATTGCTTTTTATAGTCCTATAAATTTCCTGAAAAAGTATATTATATTGGGTTTAAACGTAATGATTTTGCTTATGCCAATTAACAAATCAATGGCGCTTGATCTTTCCAATAATGGTAAACCTCCTCAAAATATTGATGATAGTTCAGTACCAGAGACGAATCGAAATGTTGCACTTGGTGAGATGAATAAATTCAATACACGTGAAGTAAACCCGTCCAGTCTTGATCCAACAAAAAGCATTTTTTCTAAACCGATAAATGATTATCTGGATAAATATGGTATTCAGCTTGGGTTAAACTGGGTGACAGAGACAGCTGGTGTGGTTCATGGTGGACGGAGAAACGGTGCTGATTTTACACAGCAAATAACATTTTCAGTTGATATGGATTGGGAAAAAATCGCGGGCTTAAAGGGCTTTTCAACTCATATGATTGTTATGAATCGTTCAGGTCGTAATGCCAGTGCTGATTATGTTGGGGATACGCAGATTCAGGCCCAGGAAGTATATGGAGGAGGCTATTCTCGCTTATTTCATATTTATGATGTTTATGGTGAACAAAAATTATGGAATGGTCGGGTCGATATTAAAGTCGGTCGTATGAGTGTTGGAGATGATTTTGCCCATAGTCCCATGGCATGTCAATTTATGATTCTTTCAACTTGTGGCCATCCAAGAAGTACTCAGTCTCAACAGGGATTTTCAGATTGGCCTGGTGCAGTTTGGGGGGGAAGAATTCTTGTTAATATGACACCTAATAGTTATTTTGAAGTAGGTGCATATCAAAGTACACCTTGGCCACAAGGAGGAGCAACTGGATTTTATTGGGGAACCAAGGGAACAACTGGTGCATTCGTTCCTGTTGAATTTGGTTATAATCCTGATATCGGAAAACATCATTTAGTGGGTAGCATTCATATTGGTGCAGGTATAGATAGCAGTCATTTTCAAACCTGGTCTTCACAAGTTTTAAATAACAATAAAAAAGATTACCGTACCCAATTCTGGATTCAATCCTACCAAATGATTTATCGTCATGATGCAATTGATGATCATGGATTATTTGTTTTGGCAAATTATGGGCATGATTCTACAACAACATCAACATTTAAGGACTTTTACAATTTCGGGTTTTTGGATCGTGGATTTTGGAAAGACAGAGCCTATGATCAAATTGGGGTGATGTTTACATATTATACGATCCCTCATACTCTTCGGCATGCACAGCAATTTCAAGTTGCACATGGAGCACCATTAAATGGTAATGGAGTTTTCGCTCTATTGAATGGTGCCCCTGGAGTTCAGGGAGATTCAATTTTATTTGAAGCTAATTATGGTTTTGCTGCCTATCGTGGAATCATGATTATGCCAGTATTTGAATATTTTCATCATGTTGCCGCGACGAAGGCCTATAAAGATGCAACGATTGTTGGTTTGAAAACCAACGTAACTTTTTAAAAAACTATATTGCTTGTCACTGTAAAAAGAATAAATTAACGATAATAGCTATTCTCATTATAATCAAAAATTTTATTAAAGATTTCAGGGTTGAATACAGTGATAAACTATAAATCGATTTTAATTTTATTTACTGGATTACTGCTTAATGCCTGTAATCCAGAAATGGGGCGTTTACCCTTGGAAAGTGATGTTGGCTGCCTACGTAAAGAATTATCTTCCCCTGATCATCCTTCATTTCATATGGCGGCCAATTTTTGTCAAAAGACAAAGAATCATATATTACAACCCTTGAATTTGAAAAATGCCCCTGATCTGCAAAAAAAGGCTGAAAAAGCAGGAATTGCTTATTGTTCATAGATGAAAATTAATTTTTTAGAACTTATAATAACTTTATTGAATTAAATAAAACAATTTTTTGTTTTATGACATTAAAAAACAAAATATATATGATGTGTTTTTAAGCGGATTTAACTTTATATTATTATTTACTATAACGTCAGATTATTAAGTCAAGTCGGATCACGTTAAATTATATTTAAAAAATGATTTAATTAAGTTTATGGTGCCGACACTCGGAATTGAACCGAGGGCCTACTGATTACGAATCAGTTGCTCTACCCCTGAGCTATGTCGGCGTGGTTTTTGTTTTATATAGGAGCTTTATTTATTCTTCAAGAGTGGAGGGTGAAATTTATTAAGAAATATGAAAATGAAGCTTATTATAGAATTTTTTTTGGATATAAGATTTGTTTTATTAGGCTTATTGATCAATCACTATTATAAAAAAAAGAGATTTTGTCTTAATGGATCTTGTTTAAGTTTTATGAAAAAATCAGAATTTAGTAAAAATGGTTCTGAATATTTGGATAAGTCGGTAAGGATGCAAAAAATGATAATGGGAAACGAAAAGCTGTTTTATATTGTTTTGCATCCAGTATTTAAGGGACTAAAGTTTTTCCACCTGATTATATTCCAGATCAACAGGTGTAGAACGTCCAAAAATGGAAACACTGACTTTTAGTCGACCTTTTTCAGTATCTATTTCTTCAATAACACCATTAAATGAAGTGAATGGCCCGTCGGAAACACGAATTTGCTCGCCAACCTCAAAGTCTACAGAAGGACGCGGACTATTTGCACCTTCTTTGGCTTGATTAATGATATATTCGGCCTCTGCATTGGAAATTGGGGATGGATGCATTCTGTTTCCAAGAAAACCTGTAACCTTGGGGGTATCCTTGATTAAATGCCATGCCTCATCAGTCATCTCCATTTTGACCAGAACATAACCGGGGAAGAATTTACGTTCTGTTTGGACTTTCTGGCCACGTTTAACCTCTATGACTTCTTCTGAAGGGACAAGGATTTCTTCCACTTGGTCAGTTAAACCTTTTTGTTCAATCTGTTCTTTAATCTGTTGAACAACCTTTTTTTCAAAACCAGAATAGACATGAATGACGTACCACCGTTTTGCCATAACTGGTTTACCCTCCTAGGCCAAATAAAATCCGTATTCCAAAGCCGATAGCCTGGTCCACGATGAAAAAGAATGCAGAAGCACCCGCAGCCATTGCCAGAACAGCGGCGGTTGTGATTAATGTTGTACGACGTGAAGGCCAAGTTACCTTTTTGGCTTCAGCACGAACCTCATTTAGAAATTTCGTGGGATTGACCGGCACGAAATACCTTCCCTACATAAAATGATCCTAAAATACTATGTTAAATTATTATAATATATCAGGATGGGTTGAAAACAAAATGAATGTTTGTCATTCATATTTAATTTGGCAGGGGTGGAGGGTCTCGAACCCGCAACCTCCGGTTTTGGAGACCGGCACTCTAGCCAATTGAGCTACACCCCTGCAAAAAATTTGATATGAATGGATCAGAACCATCATATCTATTGATACAAGAAAAAGCAATGGAATGGACAGAAAGTCAAGTAAAAAATGAATAAAAATTATTTTTTATAAAAATGATAAAAAAAAGCTTGATTTGGGAAGAAAAATCATTAAAAGTTTTTTCAGACTCAATCGAGCATTATCAAGCGGGCGTAGCATAGTGGTAATGCAGTAGCCTTCCAAGCTACCGAGGAGGGTTCGATTCCCTTCGCCCGCTCCACTTTCGAATTTCCAGAATTTCACTGAATTTAGCTGCGTTCAACCGCCTCATGATATGCTCACATCTAAAATTGGTTGGGAAATGTAAAATGAATCATTTTCGAAGATTTTTCTCTGCGACTGACAATTGTTACCGGCTTCTGGATGGTTGTTGATAGACATAAGCTGGCTGTGAGTGATACTGAGACGATAATTGATTATATCTATTTTACTGTCATGCTCATTATCTGGGCATTCAAAATAAAATCAGCGTTAAAAACTTATGCTCAAATGAGTTTAATTTGAACTGAAAATGAATCCATTCTGCATATTTATTTTTGGTATTATATTGTATATTGCAATAATGATATGGAATCAGAGCTATAAAAATTAATATTATTCATAGTCAGAAAATAGCTGGATACGATGCTAGAATTTTTTTGGAGGTTCAATATCATACGTTCCAGGCGGTTTGCGAACCTGATCCTTTGATTGCAGCATTAGATGCGCTTTGCGCATAAGCATTTCTAATAACATTTTTTGAGGTGTCGTATTAGATAAATAACTAAATTCTTTTCTGAATTTCGTCTTACGATAGTTTCTTTTCGGTTGCAGGGATTAATGACAATTAGTTCGGATAAAAGGCAAAGGCTATGGATATGCAAAATTAATTGGTCTATACCAGCTGAAGAAGAATTGAGATGGCGTAATTAATTAATATCGAGGTGTGAGACAGACTGGCGTGTGATGTTTTCTGATGCAGCAGCTGATTTAATTGTTCATTTCCTAACAGTGAGTTGGCGCCTTTTTCGCCGAGATATACTGGTACATGTGCTAATAATAATCCGTAAAATCAAGTTTTAGAGCAATAAAGCAGATTTCAATCTGTGGTGAGATGACCTTGGCACATCAAGTGTTGAGCATCATGATTTATATACAGTTGACTCGAATATAGTGAACAATTGTGAGGTGTTCTTAACAACGTTAAACTTGATGAAAGTGAATGAATAGGTGAAGAAGGACGTGGTTTTATCCAGATGATGAAAAATTTGATCCTGACCGTTTGGTAGTTGTCATTTTTATTTAGTTCATTAGATAAAAATTCAACGGGCTTAATTAATTGTGCGGGGATTTTTAATGCCAACATATGAATATATGGAAAATAATATAGCATAGAAAATGTTTTTATTATAAATATAGCCAGATTTGTATTATCGGACTTATTATTTTCACACTGGTTATGATGACACGGTGATTATCGTGATAGCAGATAAAACCGAATAGCAATTTGAGTATTATCTTATATTCTCGTAGTATGGCGTGTTAAATACAGAGGTTTAATAATAGCTGATAACTATTTTTTTTAGCAGTAATCGCCATCTAGTGCCTGTGACGATTAAAGATTGCGGCAGTGTTTAGGTAGAATGTTCCCGCATTACGATTTGTTTCTCTTATCCCGTTCAGGCCCTATGAAAAGCTTATCGGAGTATTTATCGAAACGCGCATGTTCTGCCAATTTGGATGCATTATCCGATCAGTCGGGATTGAGCGGGTCAAGATCAGCTGTAATTTTATCGTGCTGCCCTGTGTCCAAACTGGCTGAGACAATAATGTCTATCGGAACAGGCTTTTATTCGTCGGCATTGCATAGACTGCCAATAATGGGTAAGAAAGTGATTTACTTATATCTTTGTCGACGCACCAATATTGATATCCAATAATTGTTATTTTTCCTTAAATAAAAATATTTTTTACTAAAAATTATATTAAATCGAATTGATCGTTTGAATGATTGTCGGTATAACAATCATTCTGTATGACTTGAGACAAATTTATTTTTGAAAAATATTTTTGTTTTTATTATTGATTTACTTTAAAATATAGGCTTTTAATAATATCATTTTGGACTGTAAAACCTTTGCTGAAGAGGTAAAATGAAGCGGGTAAAGTTTCAATTGCATTTTAGTGAACGATGAGAGAACAAGCGAAGTGAATACCGATGCAACACATGCTGCGCTTGCAGCTTCCGCCTTTACGGCAAATAATCTTGAGGGGCGATATGCTACCGCGTTATATGAATTTGCTGAAGAACAGCATGCTTTAAATGAGGTGATTGCAGAGGCCGAGGGTTTGTTAAAAATTATTTCTGAAAATGAAACATTGAGAAATGTTTTAAATAACCCTTCTTTGGATACTGTACAAAGCAAAGCAATAATGGCTGAGTTGATGAATCATTGTGGATTCAGTCAGATTTTGCAGAATTTTGTAGGTGTGGTTGCAAATAATCGAAGGCTTGCTGATTTAAAATCTTTTTTAATGGCATTTTTTGCTTTGGTTAATCTTCGTCGTGGCATTACTGCTGCTGAAGTCATTACAGCTTCTCCTTTAACGGATATGCAACGTGCCCAATTAAAGGATCGTTTTTCCCAAGCAGGGTACAATAAAGTAGATATTCAAGAGCGTATTGATTCAAAGATACTAGGTGGAATTATCGTACGTATTGGGTCAAAGCTCTATGATGCTAGTCTTCAATCACGTCTTAATCGCCTATACAATGTTATGAAGGGAGCCGCGTGATGGAAATCCGTCCCGCAGAAATTTCGGACATCCTTAAAAAACAAATTGCGTCCTTTGATAAAGAATCTGACATTGAGGAAACAGGAATTGTTCTGTCTGTTGGTGACGGTATTGCATTGGTTTATGGCCTGCAAAACGTTATGGCGGGGGAATTGGTTTCTTTTGTCAACAGCAATTTGACCGGGATGGTTTTAAATCTGTCAATCGACCATGTTGGTGTTGTTATTTTTGGTGACGACAGTCAAGTTCGTGAAGGGGACAACGTTACTCGTACAAATCGGGTTGTGGATGTGCCTGTTGGTAAGGGATTGTTGGGTCGTGTTGTTGACGGATTGGGAAATCCGATTGATGGAAAGGGGCCCTTGAAAGATGTCGAACGTCGTTTGGCAGATGTTAAGGCTCCCGGAATTATTCCGCGTCAATCCGTATGTGAATCAATGTTGACCGGGATCAAGGCTATTGATGCTCTGGTTCCAATCGGGCGTGGACAGCGTGAATTAATCATCGGTGACCGTCAAACTGGCAAATCAACAATCTTGGTTGATACGATGATTGCCCAAAAAACCATGAATGCTTTAAAGGATCCTAAGCAGACTCTTTATTGTATATATGTGGCTATCGGTCAAAAACGCTCCACTGTTGCACAGGTTGTTCGCACGTTGGAGGAACAGGGTGTAATGGATTACTGCATTGTGGTGGCCGCAACCGCTTCAGATGCTGCGCCAATGCAATATATTGCACCTTATGCCGCCACGGCAATGGGTGAATATTTTCGTGACAATGGTATGCATGCATTGATTAGTTATGATGATCTGTCAAAACAGGCCGTAGCTTATCGTCAAATGTCCCTTTTATTGCGTCGTCCTCCTGGACGTGAGGCTTATCCTGGCGATGTATTCTATTTGCATTCTCGTCTCTTGGAACGTTCTGCAAAAATGTCCGATGAACGTGGTGCAGGTTCATTAACTGCCTTGCCTGTTATTGAAACACAGGCTGGTGATGTTTCTGCATATATTCCTACCAACGTTATTTCCATTACGGATGGTCAGGTTTTCTTGGAAACAGAATTATTTTATCGTGGTATTCGTCCTGCGGTTAATGTGGGGACTTCAGTTTCCCGTGTTGGATCAGCGGCACAAAGCAAAGCAATGAAACAGGTTGCCGGCAGTATTAAGCTGGAGCTTGCCCAATATCGTGAAATGGAAGCGTTTTCTCAATTTGCTTCCGATCTTGATGCATCGACCCGTAAGTTGCTTGAACGTGGCTCAAGATTAACAGAATTGTTAAAACAGCCCCAAAATTCTCCCTATACCATGGAAGAAGAAGTCGTTGTTTTATATGCGGGTACCCGTGGTTACACTGATGAAATTCCAGTAAACAAGATTCAGGAATTTGAGCATCAATATATTGAATCCATGCGTTCTACCGGTATCGAAATTCTTAATGGAATTCGTGATGCACGCCAGATCACTAAGGAATTGGAAGAAAAATTGGCAGCATTCCTGAAAAATTTTGTTGCACAATTCAAACAGGCTTAGGGAACTTTGTGAATGGCTTCTTTAAAAGAATTGCGTGCTCGTATAAATAGTGTCAAATCGACCAAAAAAATAACGAGTGCTATGAAAATGGTTGCGGCAGCCAAAATGCATCGTGCTGAGCGACGTTCTCGTCAGGCTCAGCCTTTCGCTATGGCGATGCAGCGTATTCTGGTTAGTTTGAAGCAGTCTTTGGATGGTCGTCCTGGTTTGCCTGCATTGTTAACAGGTACTGGTAAAGACAAGGTTCATCTTATTGTTCCAATGAGCAGTGATCGGGGTTTGGCAGGTGGATTTAACAGTAATATAAATCGTACATTACGCAATATGGTCAAACGTCTACAAGAACAGGGAAAGACTGTTAAGATTTTTCCTGTTGGTTTGAAAACGTATGTATATTGCCGTAGTGAGTTCCCCAATCTTATCATCGGACCTGAACATGTCGATTATCGTTTGGGTAACGTTGAATATCAGTCCGCAGACCAGATCGCTGCCTATATCGAGTCTTTATTAGAAAAACAGCGATTTGATGTTTGTACTGTCATTTACAATAAATTTAAAAATGTGATGGTTCAAACACCAATGGAGTTGCAGCTTATTCCATTGGAGCTTGCC
The DNA here is from genome assembly GCF_016101365.1 of Commensalibacter sp. M0355. Classification (NCBI taxonomy): domain Bacteria; kingdom Pseudomonadati; phylum Pseudomonadota; class Alphaproteobacteria; order Acetobacterales; family Acetobacteraceae; genus Commensalibacter; species Commensalibacter sp. M0355. The sequence goes on along the minus strand of NZ_JACFQQ010000001.1, from coordinate 801,506 downwards.
GTAAAGGATACGGATCGTAAAGACGGTGCTGAGCAAAAAAACAGTTCAGGATTGCGAGATCAGGCAGATTATCTGTTTGAGCCTGAGGCGGAAGATGTATTGCATCGTTTGCTTCCGGAAAATTTGAGAGTTCAGATTTTTGCGGCAATGCTTGAAACAAATGCTGGTGAACAGGGTGCTCGAATGACTGCAATGGACAGTGCGACACGCAATGCCGGAAAGGCTATTGATAAGTTGAGTTTATATTATAATCGGACGCGTCAGGCCAATATTACTAATGAACTTACTGAAGTTATATCGGGTGCGAATGCTGCCTGATTGTTATTATAAATTATACTATACTGCTAGGAGCTGACCTTATTATGTCGGATACAGCAATTAATGAAAGTAATGCAACAATGGGTGATTCAGAAGCGGGGAATCAAGAAAATCAGGCATCTAAAAGTAATTCTGTGGGAAAAGTTACAGAAATCAAGGGTGCTGTTGTTGATGTGCAGTTTACAGGGGGGCTTCCTTATATTTTAAATGCGTTAACATGTAAGGTCGGGGATCGTACGCTTGTATTGGAAGTTGCACAGGAAATCGGTGATAACCAGGTGCGCTGTATCGCCATGGATTCAACAGATGGTATGGTTCGTGGAATGGAAGTGATTAATACGGGTAGCCAGATTTCCGTTCCTGTCGGGCCTGAAACACTGGGTCGTATTTTGAATGTTATTGGTGAACCGATTGATGAAATGGGTCCTGTTCATTCTGCCAAGCGGATGCCAATCCATCGCCAGGCCCCTTCATTCGAGGAACAGGGTGTAACAACTGAAATCCTGCAAACCGGTATCAAGGTTGTTGACCTTCTTTGCCCTTATTTACGGGGTGGTAAAATTGGTCTGTTCGGGGGTGCCGGTGTTGGTAAAACCGTTTTGATTCAGGAATTGATCAATAATATTGCGATGGGTCACGGTGGTGTTTCAGTTTTTGCTGGCGTTGGTGAACGAACCCGTGAAGGAAATGACCTGTATCATGAAATGATTGATGCGGGTGTTATCAAGATTAATGAGGGTAAAACTGACGGCTCAAAAGTTGCTCTTGTTTATGGCCAGATGAATGAGCCCCCCGGAGCCCGTGCGCGTGTGGCGTTATCCGGTCTGACGGTTGCAGAATATTTCCGTGATGAAGCTGGACAGGACGTATTATTCTTTGTTGATAATATTTTCCGTTTTACCCAGGCTGGTTCTGAAGTGTCTGCCCTGCTGGGTCGTATTCCTTCCGCCGTGGGGTATCAACCGACATTGGCAACTGAAATGGGTGCATTGCAAGAACGCATTACCTCTACGCAAAAAGGTTCTATCACTTCTGTTCAGGCTATCTACGTGCCTGCGGATGACTTGACGGATCCCGCGCCAGCAACAACATTTGCTCACTTGGATGCGACAACAGTTTTAAACCGCTCAATTGCTGAATTGGGTATTTATCCTGCTGTAGATCCTCTGGATTCAACTTCACGTTCCTTGGATCCCCGTATCGTTGGTGAAGAACACTATGAGGTTGCGCGACGGGTACAGGAAATTCTGCAAAACTATAAATCTTTACAGGATATTATTGCAATTCTTGGTATGGATGAGCTTTCCGAAGAAGACAAAAAGATTGTTGCACGGGCACGACGTATTCAACGTTTCCTGTCTCAGCCTTTTCATGTTGCTGAAATCTTTACCGGAATGCCTGGTAAATTGGTGGCGGTAAAGGATACAGTTCGTTCCTTTAAGGAAATTGTCGATGGAAAACATGATGATTTGCCAGAAGCTGCTTTTTATATGGTAGGCACTATTGAAGAGGCAGTTGCAAAAGCCGAAAAAATGAAACAAGAAGAAAAATAAACGGTTAAAAGCCATAAAGGAATATAATAATGTCAATCAAACTTGAAATTATTAGTCCCGAGAAAGTTGTTCTTTCTCAGGCAGTGGATATGGCTGTTTTACCTGCTTTAGAGGGGGATATTGCCGCAATGGAAGGTCATGTCCCAATGATTTTTCTTCTTCGTGCTGGAGTGATTGATCTTTATCAGGACAATAAGGTTATCCATCGTCTGTTTGTTGAAGACGGGTTTGCCGAAATGCAAGAAAGTTGTTGTACTGTTCTTGCCAAACAAGTCAGAAAATTGAATGAACTTTCTGAAGAGGAGGGGATCAAGCGTTTGGCAAAATTGCAGGAAGAGTATAATAGGGTTTCAGGTACCAATGATACTGATAAGCAACGTGAGTTGATTGACAGAATGCAGGGAGCCAATGCTATTATTGATTTGGCTGTTTCAGGTAAACATAACCAAACCCTTTAGTAATGAAAGATATTATCTGCCACGATAGGCAGGAACATCTTGTGAAGGGATCCATACATTTTCGGGAGGTGTGCTGGTTTGCCAAAAAACATCTATAGGCATTCCCCCTCTTGGATACCAATATCCACCAATTCGTAACCATATTGGGTCAAGTAATTTTGTCAGTGTGGTTGCGATTTCAACTGTACAAGCTTCATGAAAAGCTCCATGGTTTCTAAAACTTGCCAAATATAATTTTAGTGATTTGCTTTCGACAATCCATTTATCTGGAATATAGTCGATTACAAGATGAGCAAAATCTGGCTGTCCGGTAATTGGGCATAATGATGTGAATTCTGGTGCGGTAAAACGAATAGTATAATCATATTCCGGATAAGGGGCAGGCACTTTTTCAAGTTTTGCTTCGGATGGAGATTGAGGTAAAGAGGTGTTTGCCCCAAGCTGGGTCAGGTAGTTTTTAAGTTCTTTGGTATCATTCATTGTTTTACCTTTTACTGTAAGGTTGAATATAACATTTTTGAATTCATAATATCGATTAAGTTTATATTGGATTTACTTTAATCATATTATATGAAAACGGAAACAGGATTTAGTGACGTTGGTATTACAATAGGATTGAAAAAACAAGATGTTTACAGAGGAAGAAAAACAGGCGGCAAAATTTAAAATATTGTTACACGCCAATGTCGGAATTGCCAAAATATTTGAAAGCCCAATATTTTAATATAGTTGATGATCAGAATGGCGTTCAGGCAGATCAAAATTGCCTGTGGGAAAAAAGATTATATTTTTTGTCGCGATTATCATTTGCAAACCGACGTGGGGGAATCTGTTTAAAAAATAAACAAAATGCAATAACGATTACGTGGTTACTTTTTTTGATTTTGATCAATCTTATGATTTTATAAAGCAATATTATCTTTTTCAATTTGCTAATTTATTTCAGGGTTGCTGTATTCATCCAGTAATGCAATCAGACATGTTTTGTTTGCAAATATATTGATGTTGAAATTGATTGTTATGCAAGTCTGGATAATATTTTTGTCTATCAGGAATTTGATTGTTTTTTATTATATGTTCAGGGAAATGATTCCTATTATTGAAAATGGTTTGATCGTATCAAAAATGGAAAATAAAAAATCTGACTGAAACAAAAGCATTTGCCAATATAGGGGAAGCGTACTGGATCAGGTCTCTTATCAACGAGTGTTTTTGGAATTGTTAATGGATACAATTTTGTTAAATTAATCTTTTTTGTCTATTGATACTTTGAGATTAATGTCAAATTATTTTATAAATCGTGCTTATAATCATGCAGAGTTATCTTGTAAAAACACAGAAATAGGAAATTGGAGGAAATTTAAATTACCTTGAAAATCATATTATTTATAACGATTTTCAGTGTAACTAATTTAATTGTTTATGAAATCATTTAAGGAATTTCCTGCTCCTCAATTAATATCAGACAGTCATTCTCTGAGACAAATGGTTGATTCATTGTTGGTAGAAAACTATGTAACAATGGACACTGAGTTTGTAAGAGAATCGACTTATTGGCCGGAATTATGTTTAATTCAAATTGCAGGTAGTCATCAGGTTTATTTGGTTGATGCTCTTTCCAAGACAATTGATTTATCCTTATTAACCCCTCTATTGCTTGAACCAAAGATTGTTAAGGTTTTTCACGCCGCTCAGCAGGATTTGGAAATTTTTTTGCATTTATTTGGCTTTTTGCCTGTATCGATATTTGATACGCAGATTGCTGCAATGGTTGCAGGGTTTGGAAATCAAATCGGTTATGATTCATTGATTGAATCGTTACTGAACCATAAGGTTGATAAATCCTATCGGTTTAGTGACTGGTCAATACGTCCCTTAACAAAAGCACAACAGGATTATGCAGTTGCAGATGTAACCTATCTGTGGAGTGCTTTTCCAATTTTATATGAAAAATTACGATTGGATAATCGCTTAAGTTGGGTTGCTTCTGAAATGGAACTTTTGTCCAATCCAGATTTTTATTTACCTCCTATTGAAAAAATCTGTAAAAAATTAGGGGCAAAAATTCGTAATGGTCGATCATTGGCCTGTTTATCTTATTTAATACAATGGCGTGAAGAGAAAGCTCAAAAGGTGAATATCCCAAGGCATCATTTCATTAGGGATGAAAGTCTTATTGCTATTGCCGTGGCTTTACCCGATACTGTAAAAACCTTGGAAAAAATAAGAGGTATTAATAGAGATTTTGCCAACGGCCAAGATGGTCAATCTGTCTTAGAAATTATAAAAAAAACGAAAGAGATTGATTCTGAATCATTGCCAACCCCTTTTATCTATAAAAATCCTGTAGAAAAACCATCAGAAGCTCTGGTTTCGTTGTTAAAGGTAATGTTATTGGCCAAATGTGAAATTTATAAAGTGGCCCCTAAGCTGGTTGCCAGTAGTAAGGATATTGAAAAAATAGCTCTGGGTTATCGAGATTTGGAAATATTTACAGGTTGGCGTCATGAGGTTTTTGGAAAAGATGCCATTGATCTATGTGAAGGGAAACTTATGATATCCGTTCAAGATAAAACATTAAAATTTGTAAAAGTTTGAATTTTGTTTTTAAAAAATTATTTGTTATTTATAAAGTGATGTAATTAAGGTGAAAATGTATGGAATGGACTGATGAAATCGTTGCCCGCCTACGGGAATTATGGGCACAAGGTCTTTCAACAGCGGAAATTGGCAGACAGCTTAATGTAACGAAAAACGCTGTTGTTGGTAAAGCGCATCGATTGGGACTTGAGGGAAGACCTTCCCCGATTCGCAAGGCGAGTGTAACAAAAGATAAAGTGGGTGAAACAAAATCTCAAAAAAATGCTATATCAAAAAAGGATGAGTCTAAAAAAAATAAAACCGTTACACAGACTGTTATAGAATCAAAAGAGATTAATGCTGTCAAAGACGAATCAGTTAAAGAGAAGCTTGAGGTTAGGACTAAAAAACCTAAAAAGCTTGAATTTATATCACCAAAAGAGCTGCCTTCTTATCGAAAATCAAATTCAGAATGCTGTTGGCCGATAGGTGATCCAGGCGAAAAAGACTTTCATTTTTGCAAGGCGCCGATCGTTCCGGGTAAACCCTATTGTTTGGAACATGTTCAGATCGCCTATGTAAAATTGAAAGATCGTAAGAATAACGTTGCCTAATAAATCTATCTTTTCTCATAAAATTGAATTTTGATGAGAGAAGATATGGTTACATAAATATTTGTTTATTATTTCGACTAAGTTGCTGAAGATTTAACTTCTTCTGTCACCACTTCCTCTTTATCGTTGCTATAATCGACAGCTGACGTTTGTTTCAGTTTGTCCGTGGTAATCATTTCAACCTGTCCGGTGACTTGTCCACCATCTTCAACTTTAAGGCGTCGGCATTTCGCCTTGCCAAGGAGCTTGCCACTTGCAGTGACTGTAAGATTTCCTTGAGCGGTAATATTGCCTTCCAGTATACCGGTTATTTCAATATCCTGGGATTCAACAGTTCCACGGAAAACTCCAGATTGCTGAATGACAAGTTTTTTCAACTTGATTGAAGAGGTTTCAATCGTTCCTTCAACTATGAGTGTTTCAACGTCATTAAACGTACCTTGTATGTGTATACCCTGACCAACGACAAGAGCCCTGCGATTTAGGGATGCGTCATTTGAATATGTATGTTCTGTATTGTTTAAAAGCGTATTTCGGTTAATAAGTTTTTTTTCAAGAATAGGGGTTAGATTATTCATTGTAAGATAAGACTTTCGTTTAAAGAACAAAGTAAAATCGGGTAACGTTGGGTTACGGGTTATTTTTGTTGTTTAATAATGGCTTCTTGTATAGTTTGTAAAGCAAAGTATAACAGACCTGCTAGGGAAAAATGACATTTAGTCAAAACAGATTGAAGATTTTTGAAAAATTAGTAAATGTTTTAAATATATTAATTACTTTTTAAGTATGCTGGCAAGAAAAAGAAATAACATCATTTAAGATTAGTGAATATAATTTTTATAATTATATGGAAAGGAAATAGTTTTTTATGCGTGGTTTTAAAAATTTACTTGGTCGGAAGAAAGAGGATGATGTTGAATTTGATATTGCAGGAATAGGGAATGCCATTGTTGATATATTGACACGAGTTAATGATGATTTTCTCGAAAAACAGGAAATGATACCCGGAAGTATGAGTTTGATTGATGCAAAACGGGTCAAGGCCTTGAAAAGCCTGATAAAGCCGGAAAAACAAATGAGTGGGGGATCAGTGGCAAATACCTGTTTTGTTGCGGCCCTGATGGGGGCAAAAACGGCTTATTTGGGAAAAGTTGCGGATGACACCGTCGGAAAACGCTTTGCAGAAGATATTCAGCAGGGTGGTGTTTATTTTCCATCGACCCCTTTAAAATCATCCCTGCATCCAAATCTATATACAGCTCGGTCAATTATTTTTGTAACGCCCGATGGACAAAGAACCATGAATACTTATTTGGGGGCTTGCACTCAATTTACACCAGATGATGTTGATGAAGATGTCATAAGTCATGCCAAAATAACTTTATTGGAGGGATATTTATTTGATGGTGAACTTGCACAAAAGGCATTCTATCAGGCTGCAGATATTTCGCACAAAGCAGGAAGGAAAATCGCGTTGAGTTTGTCTGATCCTTTTTGTGTAAAGCGACATCTGGTACAGTTTAAGGATTTTGTATCAAATCACGTGGATATGGTTTTCGCAAACCAATTTGAAATTTGTGCACTATACGAAACGGAAGATTTGGAAAAAGCCATTCAAAATGCTTCGCAGGATATTCCAATCGCTGTTATAACCTGTGGTGAGAAGGGCAGTGTTATTCTTGCCAATTCAGAGCGGATAGAGGTTGCCAGTGTTCCAACGGTTGTTGTGGATACGACAGGGGCAGGTGATGCTTATGTCGCTGGATTTTTGGCTGGCTGGACTACTGACAGGACTTATGCCGAATGTGGTCGTCTGGGAAGTGTTGTGGCTGCGGAAGTTATTTCCCATGTGGGTGCCAGACCATTACCGGAATTGAAAGAAGTCATGAATTTCTAATTTTTTGGCTTTTTTGATAAAAATAACTTTTGTTATTAATTTACGTAACTATTGAGAAGAAGAATAATATGTATGTTTTGTAGATAATGCGAAACATACATATTTTGTATTGTTGGAGAATGAAAAACATCATGGAGATCCGAAATATTGCCATCATTGCACATGTTGACCATGGCAAGACAACGTTGGTTGATCAGTTATTACAGCAGTCCGGAACTTTTCGTGAAAATCAGCATGTGGTTGAACGTGCAATGGATAGTAATGATTTGGAACGTGAACGAGGGATTACGATTCTTGCCAAATGTACCTCTGTTGTATGGAATAATGTAAGAATTAATATTATTGACACCCCAGGTCATGCGGATTTTGGGGGGGAGGTTGAACGTATCTTATCAATGGTTGATGGGGCGGTTGTCTTGGTTGATGCAGCCGAGGGAGCTTTGCCACAAACTAAATTCGTAGTTGGAAAAGCTTTGAATCGTGGTTTGCGCCCCATTGTTGTGGTGAACAAGGTTGACCGTTCAGATTCTCGTGCGGATGAAGTGCATAATGAAATTTTTGACCTGTTTGCAGCGATGGGTGCCAATGATGAGCAGCTGGATTTTCCAATGCTTTATGCGTCAGGGCGTCAGGGATGGGCTGATTATACAATTGAAAACCATAAAGAGGATTTAAGTGCGCTGTTTGATCTTATCGTCAAACATGTTCCTGCACCAACGGTTAACCTTGATGCGCCTTTTGCAATGGTTGCTTCTATCCTTGAATATGACAATTTTCTTGGACGTATATTAACCGGACGGGTAGAACAGGGAACAGCAAGGGTAAATATGCCTGTTCGTGTTTTGCAACATGATGGTAAAATTATTGAGACAGGCCGTCTAACAAAATTGCTAGCCTTCAGAGGTCTGGAACGTGTTCCTGTTGAGGAGGTCCAGGCTGGTGATATCGTGGCTGTGGCAGGTTTATCCAATACAACGGTTTCAGAAACCATTGCTTCTCCAGAAATAACGGAACCCTTACATGCTACCCCGATTGATCCTCCAACCCTATCTATGACCTTTCGCATTAATGACGGTCCTTTGGGTGGACGTGAAGGAAAAAAGGTGACCTCTCGTCAAATCCGTGAACGCCTGTATCGCGAGGTTGAGGGTAATGTTGCTATTCGTGTTACGGATAGTGCTGAAAATGATGCTTTTGAAGTGGCTGGACGTGGAGAGCTACAGCTCGGTGTTTTGATTGAAACGATGCGTCGGGAAGGATTTGAACTGACTATTGGCCGTCCAAAAGTTCTAACCCGCATTAACGAGGAAACAAGTGAGAAAGAAGAACCCTATGAAGAGGTTCTTATTGATGTTGATGAACCTTATTCTGGGGTTGTTGTTGAAAAAATGTCCCTCCGAAAAGGTATAATGCAGGATATGAATCCATCTGGTGGCGGAAAAGTGAGATTGACTTTCTCAATTCCTTCCCGGGGTTTGATTGGATATCATAGCGAGTTCTTGACGGATACACGGGGAACCGGGATCATGAACCGGCTTTTTTCAGGTTATGGTCCCTGGGCTGGACCCATTGCTGGGCGTCGTAATGGTTCGTTGATTTCTGCCGAAAATGGTGTTGCCGTTCAATATTCCCTTTTCTCTTTACAGGATCGAGGGGTTTTGTTTGTAGAACCTTCTGACAAGGTTTATGTCGGAATGATTATTGGTGAACATTCTCGTGAAAATGATCTGGATGTTAATCCAATCAAAGAAAAAAAATTAACCAATATGCGTGCTGCGGGTAAAGATGAGGCACTTTTATTGACTCCGGCAAGAAAAATGTCATTGGAACAGGCTATTGCTTATATTGAGGATGATGAATTGGTGGAAGTTACACCGTCAGCCATTCGTCTTCGCAAATTATATCTTGATCCACATGAGCGGAAACGTCACGTCAGACAAAGAGCTGAAAGCTGATTATACATAAATTTATACAGGATTATAATAGGATATGATCCTGTATGTAACAATCTGTAACTTGATTTTAAAACAGGTCATTTTATAATTAACACGATTGCAAGGATTGCTGATTTTCTGTTTTCTTTTAAGAAATGAAATAAGACCAAATTAAGGCATAATTGTAAAAAATAGCAAAAATAATGCAATTATAATGTAAGACAAACCCATCAGGTTATGCTAACTTTTTCACATATCGGATATAGATTTTCGATACGATTTTAATTGATAATTTTGATTGGGAATAAAATGAAATTATTAGCTCGTCGTCTTTCTTTCGCTCTATCAACAGCAGCTGTATTAGGTTTTGCAGCTCCAGCTTTCGCTCAAGAAGCTGCACCAGCATCTCCTGCTCCTGCCGCTGTTGCACCAGCGGCTCAAGCACCAGCATCTGCTCCAGCAGCGGCAGCTTCTGAAGCTCCAGCAACAGACGCAGCAGCTCCAACTACTCATCATGGTAAAAGAGCGCATCACGGTAAAAAAGCGCATCATGGTAAAAAAGCGCACCATGCTAAAAAAGCGGCAGCTTCTGAAGCTCCAGCAACAGACGCAGCAGCTCCAGCTGCTAACTAATTATTCCGTTTAATTAGTTGTTCAAGACAGGGTTGTATTGTACCACCCTGTCTTTTTTATTTAATTGTAAATACGCCGATAACGGTTTCCCAAGGCGGTAAGAATTTCGTAACCAATTGTATTTGCTGCGTTGGCTATTGTTTCAATTGGACAGTTGAGGCCAATAATTTCTATTTCATCGTCAATCATAACTTTTTTGTTGGCAAGGGGTGATATATTGATACATAAACAATCCATCGAAATTCGCCCAATTACGGGTAAGGGAATGTCAGGATGATCAATATGTTTGACGCAGATTTTGTTGCTGAGCGATCGAAAAAAACCATCTGCATAGCCCGTTGAAACGATAGCTAGTTTTAACGCTTTGTCTGCTGTGAACGTTGCACCATAACCGACAGTGGCCCCTTTGGGAATTTCCCTTAATTGTAAGATTTTACTTCGTAATGTCACAACAGGATACATGGGATTCTTGTGTCCAGGAACAGGGTTGATCCCATATAATGCTGCTCCTGGACGTGTTAGATCGAAATGCCAATTTTCACCTAGAAAAATACCACTTGAAGCGGATAAACTGGCCGGTACGGAAGGAAAGTGATGGATAAAAGCCTTAAACCGTTGCAATTGAATAAGATTTAATGAATGATTTGGATTATCGGCACAGGCTAGATGGCTGATGGTCAGGGTAGGAATGAAAGGTGATATAGATTCATCCTGGATGATTCTTAAATCATTTATGTCAATACCGAAACGAGACATGCCTGTATCAAATTGCAAGGCGGCAGGATAATTAAAATTGGCATCTTTACATATTTGTACCCATAACTTTACCTGTTTCAGGTCATTTAGAACTGGGATCAGGTTATAATTGATAAATGTTTTGGCATCATATGGATAAAAACCGTTCAGGACATAGATTGCGTATTCATTTCCCAATATTGATCTAAGTGCAATTCCTTCATCTAGATAAGCAACAAAAAAATTCTTGCATTCTGTTTTTTGTAATGCCCTTGCCACCGGTAACATTCCCAGTCCATAAGCATTTGCCTTGACGACAGCCCCACATCGTGCCATTTTTGTTTTGTTATTTAGCAAATCATAATTTTTTATAATCGCACTTAAATCAATAGATAAAGTTGCCCCCGCATTTTTGGTAAAAAGATCAGGGTTTATGGAAATATAGGGTTGCATCATTATAAAGACCTTGGAAACTGGGATCTATGGTTTTACTGGAATTCCGTGTGTTGTTGAGTGTTCAAAATGCAGTGGTGTTTCTGGATTAACAATATTATATAACGCATAAGCAGCCATAGAGGCCTCGCTGAATCCTTGTAATATAAGTTTTAATTTTCCTGGATAAAAAGCGATATCTCCGATGGCAAATGTTCCTTCCAGACTTGTTTCACAGGTCGATTGAGTTACCGGAATTCTCCCTTGAATAATGTCAATATCCCAGGATTGTAAAGGGCCAAGATCAGTGGTCAGGCCAAAAAAGGCCAGTAAATGATCGGCTGGAAGAGATCTAATCTGTTTGTCTAGTGAAATAACATCAACTGATTCTAGAAAGCCTTGTTTTCCATGCAGCTTATGAAGCTGGTAGGGGACAAGTTTATTGATTTTTTTTTCTGAAATTGCCGTTTCAAGACGTGCAAGACTTTCCGGTGAAGCCCGGAAACGGTCTCTTCTATGAATCAAGGTGATGGATTTGGCCTTATCTTTTAAGGCCAGTGCCCAGTCAACCGCTGAATCCCCACCACCGGCAATGACAATATTTTTGTCTATAAATAAATCACTTTTTCGGATGTAATAATGAACGGTTTTGGTCTGTTCATAAGCTTCTATATTTTCCAACGGTGGACGATTCGGACCGAAAGACCCTGCACCAATGGCAATGATTATGCCTTTGGCATGAATGATATTGTTTTTATCGGTTTTTAAAGTGAAATTTCCTTTCTGACCTTCCATTTCTACAACCTTGTTTGATAAAAGGCGTGGAATATCAAAAGGTTCAATTTGTTTTTCTAGAGAATCAATAAGAGATTGTGCGGTAATACTTGGATGGGCGGGAATATCATAAATTGGTTTTTCTGGATATAGGGCTGAACACTGTCCCCCCACTGTATCCAGTGTGTCAATCAAGATAGACTTCATTTTTAGCATACTGCATTCAAAAGCGGCAAATAAGCCGGCCGGACCCGTACCAATTATGGCAATATCAGTCGTGATAGAGGTTCCAATCATTATATTGACCTTTAATATAAGAAAAAAATAGAATTATAAGGATGATTGCAAAGAGTTTACATATTAAAATAAGCATAAAATAATAGTTTGAAAAAAAATTGTTATAAAATGAATTTTATTGAATATATTTATTATCAAGACATATCTGTAATCTAGAAATGTTAACTTTCTGTAAGTTATTATTAAATCGTTTTATTACCAGTTAAGTTTTATGTAATCATGATTATAAAAATGTATGATTTACCAAATTTGCAAGCAACAAATGATTTGGCTGTAAAAATTTCCCGTTTAATACAGACAGGTGACGCCATTTTATTATCAGGTCCTTTGGGTATTGGTAAAACTGCTTTTGTTCGGTCATTCTTGCGATCTATTTGTGAAGATTCTGAAATGGAAGTTCCTAGTCCTTCTTTTACCTTGGTACAACATTATGAAAGCCCAAAATTTCATTTATATCACTATGATTTGTGGCGGTTGGAAAATGAACAGGATTTAATCGAGTTGGATTGGGATGATGCGATGGAGGGTGTTGTCTTGGTCGAATGGCCAGAGCGTTTGCAGGATTTTGTTCCTGACGGGGCTTTGCATATTGATTTTTCCCTACATTCTGATTCCGGGCGTCGTGTTGTCCTTTCAGGCTGGGATGAACGGCTAAACTTGCTTGAATAATAAAATGACCTTCATGATTATTTGAAAATGTCTAAATATATCACGATCCCCTTTAATGCAGTATTTTTGGATACGATTGCTCAAAAATGGATGGAGGAAATGCATTCTCAAGGGGGTTACCCGCGTGGAATGGTTATTGTTCCCAATCAGAGGACCGTAAAAGCGTTAATTAATAGTTTTATTAAAGTTAATAAAGGGAAACCGCTGCTTTTACCCAAAATTATTTCCATTGGCACTATAGATGAGGCAGGATTATCTTTTAATAGCAAAGAGGAACTGACACTTTTTCCCGCAGTTCATCCTGTAAAAAGATTATCAATTCTGACATCGTTAATTATACAAATGAATCATAAGCTTGGTAATCAAATTCAGGCTGGTGAAGCTTGGAACTTGGCTAAATCCCTGGCTGATTTAATGGATGAGGCGGAATGGATTGGATGTGATTTAAAGACGGCTTTATCAAAAGCGGTTGAGGATGAATATGCACAGCACTGGCAAAATATTCTAAAATTTCTATCAATTATAACCGAGATATGGCCTCAATGGTTACAGGATAATCAATTGATGAATCCCGTAGAAAGGGTAATAGCTCTTTTAAAAGCCCAGGCTAAAAGTTGGCGGAATTCTGGATGCCAGGATCCAGTTTGGGTGGTCGGATTTGCAGATGCAAGGCCCGTTATTGTTGAATTTCTGTCCACGGTTGTTCAATTGCCACGCGGACGTTTGATTGTTTCCGGGTTACAGGAGGATTTGTCAGAGGAAAGCTGGAATGCTTTGCCTGTCACGCATCCCTACGCCGAACTTGTCAAAATGTTTTCGGCATTAGGTATTAAGCGTTCTGATTTTCAATACTGGGATCATACATGTGTTCAACCAATTTGTAAGGAGCGTATATCAGCATTTCAGCAAATTTTATTACCTGCTGACCGTTTGGAAAGCTGGTTAATAAACCGGCGTCCTGTACATTTGGATCAATGTTTTTTAATTGAACCGCTCAATCAGCAGCAAGAGGCAATAGCCATTGCGTTAATGATTCGAGATGCCCTGGAAATTCCACAGAAAAGAATTGCACTTGTTACACCTGATCGTAATTTGGCAATGCGTGTTTCTCTGGAACTGGGACGGTGGGGGGTTATCGCGGATGATAGTGCTGGTGAACCACTTTATAAAACGGCCGGCACAGTCTTTTTAAATTTGATTTTGCAAGCTTGTGTCGAGGATTTTACCCCTTTATCTTTATTATCCTTACTTAAACATCCATTTGCTTGTTGTGGATTGCCTGCCAGTTTATGCCGTGATTATAGCCGTTTGCTGGAGATCTTTATTCTAAGACAATTTGCAGCCTCTGGTTTATCAGTCATTCAAGCAGCATTGAAGCGGAAAATCGAAGAAATTAAGCTGTTGGATAAGGATACCCTAAGAACCGATATCGCATATTTTTTTTCCAACTCATCTGAATTGGTCAGCTTGCTGGATCGATTGAAACAGAATGTGCAAACTCTGTTGGGAAAAACTACAAAATATACGGTTGGCGAATGGGTGACGTATTTGGCAAGAGCTGCGGAACAGCTTGCCTCTAATCAAGAACAGAATGGAGAGGATATTCTATGGAAAGCTGAAGAAGGAAATGCACTTGCCGAGCATTTGAGAGATCTTATTGTTGAAACTGAATATATAAAGGTGGTTACTTTATCTGAATTTGCCAGCATTTTCAGGGCATCGTTTCAAGGATTAATTGTTCACACGCGCCGTGCCCTACAAGGGAGAGAAGTTAGACAGCTTCATCCAAGGGTATATATCTGGGGATTGCTTGAAGCACGGTTGCAGAATGTTGATATGGTAATTTTAGGGGGATTATCCGAAGGGGTATGGCCACCCTCCATTGATTCTGGTTCTTGGCTAAGCCGCCCGATGCGTGAAAAAATGGGGATGGGACTGCCGGATATTGAAATAGGTCGTACAGCCTATGCTTTTATGGCTTTGTGTTGTTCGATACCAGAAGTAATATTGTCTTCACCGTTAAGACAGGAAAATGCGCCAGTTGTGCAATCACGTTGGATTGTCCGTCTTAAGGCGTGGTTGAAGGGGCGTAAGAGTGTGATTCAGCAGCATCCGGCTTTGTTGTGGACAAAATATCTTGATCAACCAGATGGATCTCCAACCCCAATGGAATGTCCTTCTCCGAAACCTTTGCCGGCGTTGCGTCCAAAATCCATTTCCATAACTGATGTTGAGCGATGGATAAAGGATCCTTATGAGATTTATGCGAAAAAAATACTTAATTTAAGAAAAATTGTTGGTTTGGAGGAAGATCGATCAACCAGTATTTTTGGGTTGATAGTTCATGAAGGGTTAAAGAATGTTTATGAAAATTATAGCAAACAATGGACGCTAAGCGGAATAGAGCAGACTCTTTTGGATGTACTGGATAAACGTCAGGATATCTTAATTTCTTATAAAAAATGGTGGCATGCACGGTTATTAAAAATTGCCCATTGGGTTTACCAGCAGGAAAAGTCACGTCGTAATAGTCGAATGCTTCCTCAGTTTTATCTTGAAAAAGAAGGCCATCATTATTTTCAGTTGACCGCAGGAATTGACTTCACCTTACGGGGTATTGCGGATCGAATACAGCTAAACACGGATGGAACTGTAGAAATATATGATTACAAAACAGGTGTTACCCCTGCGTGTATAAATGTGAAGAACGGATTGTTTCCGCAGTTACCCTTGGAAGCGGCAATGGCTTATTATGGCGGGTTTGATAAAAGTCTGGCTGAACATGAAATTTCTAAATTTACATATTGGGAGTTAAAGGGGGGAATAGAGGAAGGTAAGGAAATCCATATAGATAATATTCAAAAAGAAGAGGATGCCACAAATTTAAGCGAAAGATACTGGCAAGTTCTTCAAAAGCTGATTATTGCCTATTGTGACCAGGAACAGCCTTATTTATCCCGTCCACGTCCTCATTTAATAAAAGAATATGTACAAACCCTGCCTGTTTTTGGAGATTATAAGCATTTGGCTCGTTTTCTTGAATGGGGACTGGGAACTGGGGGATCATGATGCAGCGGCAGTTTTCTTTTTCAGATCCTGTTGAAGAAGCGAACAGGCAACAAAGAGATGCCTCTAATCCGCATTATTCAGTTTTTGTATCCGCATCTGCAGGAAGCGGTAAGACAAAACTTCTTGTTGATCGTTTATTACGGTTAATGATGCCCTGGACTGATAAAAAGGGTAAAATTCATCCCGGTATACAACCGCAGCGGATCCAATGTTTAACCTATTCCAAATCCGCGGCTGCCGAAATGGCAATTCGGTTGCAAAAAAAATTAAGTGAATGGGTTGGCTATACGAATCAAGAACTGGATAGGGCTTTGCTCGATTTACAAATCAAGCCGTGCGATAAGATGCGCAAAGCGGCTCGGGCATTGTTTGCAGAAATTTTGGATTTACCAGGGGGTATGCGGATTGAAACCAATCATGCATTTTGTCAATCTATCCTGCAGCGTTTCCCTTTGGAGGCCAGAATTATTCCTCAGTTCAGGGTTATTGAGGAGGGTGATAATTTATTAACCTTCAAAAGGGCTTTTAACGAAAAAATTGATGAAATTGCTGATCATGATATTCAGGTATTAAGCCCATTAATCAATAATAATCATTTTTTGGAGCTTTTACAGGAACTACAACAAAATCAGCAATATTTACAGCCAGTTTTACGTTTGATTCAACAGCGACAATTTTCCGCTTATTTACGGTCATGTTTAAAGCTGGATT
Source organism: Commensalibacter sp. M0355 (assembly GCF_016101365.1). Classification (NCBI taxonomy): domain Bacteria; kingdom Pseudomonadati; phylum Pseudomonadota; class Alphaproteobacteria; order Acetobacterales; family Acetobacteraceae; genus Commensalibacter; species Commensalibacter sp. M0355. The sequence goes on along the minus strand of NZ_JACFQQ010000001.1, from coordinate 784,832 downwards.
TTTCCAATAAACAGGATTATTTAGTTCGTGTATGTGAAATCTGGCCAGCAGAAAAGGACATTAGAAAATGTCTGGAACTGAATCGGGATATTAAAAATAAAAAATCTAGAGCGGCAATAGAATCCTGTATTCGATGGTTTGATCTTTCGAGCGATCAACGAATTGTCCAATGGGATATAATGCAGGAGACCTTGCTTAAAAAAAATGGTCAAGTTAAAAATTTTACTGTCAATAAGGGGGAAAATAACGCGATTGCAGTTTTGTTGAATGAACAGGCTGACTATATGTATCAGATTGCTGAAACAATCAATCGCTATGACATTTATGAATATACAGGGGCTCTTTTGAATGTCTTTTCATTAATTTGGCAACATTATCAAGATATTAAACGTGCCCAAGGGGTTTTGCATTACAGTGATTTGATTAATTACACTTTGGATTTGCTTGATAATCCTGGTGCCGCTTGGGTTTTGTTCAAGCTCGATGGCGGTTTGGAACATATTTTGTTGGATGAAGTACAGGATAATTCGGCTGAACAATGGCGGATTGCAGATAATATTTCGTCTGAATTTTTTGCGGGATTGGGTAAGGATCCTGTTTCGTATCATTCCAGAACGATTTTTGCCGTTGGAGATTACAAACAATCCATCTATTCTTTTCAGGGGGCAAAGCCACAGGAATTTTTTAATTTTCGTGAAAAAATATCAAAAAAGGTAAAAGAGGCAGGTGAATTATGGGCGGATCCCCAATTACGGGTTTCCTTTCGTTCCAGTCAGATTATTCTTGATTTCGTAGATCAGGTTTTTTCGCCTGAAAATGGATTAACAGGCGTCTGGGATAATTTATCAATGGATCAGTTTCGCCTGCATCGTTCGGCTAAGATATCTGCTCCCGGGCGGGTTGATATATGGCCATTAGCGATGATGGATGATATGGAAAAGGAGGATTTGGAAACCTTATGGAAACCATTGAGGAAAAATCAGTATTATTTAACACCTGACATGATTTTGGCTGAATGTCTTGCCGATTGGATTAAGGGACAGATCGGCAGGGTACCACCTTATGGTGGGCGTCCCATCAGGGCAGGTGATATTCTTATTTTAATCCGGAAACGATCTGATTTTTCACGGGCCTTGATCCGGGCTCTGAAAATGAAAAATATTCCATTGGTCAATCTGGTTAAAACACAATTGCTTGATCAAATAGCCGTACAGGATCTATTGGTACTTTGTGAGGTGCTTTTATTGCCGCAGGATGATTTGACCTTGGCATGTGTCTTAAAATCACCTTTGGGGGGATTGGATGAAGAAAGTCTTATGGAGCTTGCCGGATCAAGAATAAAAGGCCAGACTTTGTGGAATGCCTTGTTTATTCGGCATTTGGAAAGGAAAGACTGGCAGGAGGCGTGGTTAATGCTCTCAAAATTGTTTTCCAGAGTGGATTATGTTACGCCCTATGCCTTGTTGGTTGAGATTTTGGGGGAACATCGTGGACGGGAAAGATTTCTCGCCCGTTTGGGGGAAGAGGCACTTGAGGCGATTGATGAATTACTTTTCCAGGCAATGCAATATGAAGATAATCATATCCCATCTTTACAGGGTTTTTTATATTGGTTGAAGCAATCCGAACGTACCATAAAAAACGAGGCGGAAGCAGACCTTGATATGGTTAGGGTTATGACGGTACATGGTGCGAAAGGACTGCAGGGGCGTTTAGTCATTTTACCTGATACCGTGAATCCCGCATCTAAACAGGGTGGATTTCAATCTGATCAGGTTCTGGTTTGGAAAGAGGATGCGGAAAAGAATATTAAAATCCCTTTATATGTTCCAAATAAAAATTGCGATATTAGGGAAAGTAAAGAATATAGGTCATTTAAATTGCAATTGGATACCGAAGAAAGCAATCGTCTGCTTTATGTTGCTTTAACGCGTGCAAGTGAATGGTTATTGGTTTGTGGCTGGCAAAAATCCAAAAATAAAAAAACTGAAAACACTTGGTATGATTATTGTGAAAAGGCGATGAAGCAGTTGCCTGATTTGCAGGCCTGTTTTTTCCAAGAAATTTGGGAAGGAACACATCATTTTATAGAAAATAAAAGTAATTCCCTTTCATACAATACGAATTGTTCACCGGATGATTTTGGAAATCAATCCAGCAAATCAATAATTTTACCCAAATGGTTGCAACAAAAAGGAAAGGCTGTTGCGTTACCTGATGAAAATGTCATATTACCCCATTATATTCCAAGTCGACCAGACGGGATAATATTTGGTGAGGTTCCTTCTAAAATATCACCGGTTAAAACAAGAAAGAAAAAAGATCCTTTTTATCGTGGTCGAGTCATTCATGCCTTATTACAATATTTGCCAAATTACCCTTGTGAAAAGCGTTATGACTTGGCATATCAATGGTTCAAGCGAGAAAATGTTAAACTATCCGGTCAGGAATTGGATAAAATTGTTCATCAAGTTATCCAGTTGATTAATAATCCAGAATTACAAAAATTGTTTGATTCTGATAGTTTGGTTGAACAACCTGTAACAGGTATTGTCAATGATCTTGTCATTACGGGTCAGATTGATCGTATGCGTATTTTATCGGATAAAATTTTACTATGTGATTTTAAATCCGGTCAAAAAGTGCCGGATACTGTTGAGATGGTATCCAAAATTTATTTAAGGCAGATGGCATCTTATTGGATCTTATTAAAGGAAATTTATCCATATCATCAAATTGAACCGTTACTGATTTGGACAGATGCTCTAAAAATAATGAAATTGCCCATTGCTTTACTTGAAAAATATTTGCCGGCACAGATATAGACAATCTTAATAATATTTGACATCAAGGACAGTCATCTATTTAGTAGATATGAAGATTATTTTAAAAGTTGTGAGGTAGAAATGAGCGAATTTACTAAAAAAGTAACAGATCAAAGTTTTGAACAGGATGTATTGAAATCCGATCAAATCGTCCTGGTTGATTTTTGGGCGGAATGGTGCGGACCTTGCAAAATGATTTCTCCAGTTTTGGAAGAATTAGCAAAAGAAATGCAGGGTAAATTAGTTGTTGCCAAGGTTAATGTCGAGGAAAACCCTGAGGTGCCAACAAATTATGGAGTTAGGGGAATTCCAACCCTTATCTTGTTCAAAGATGGACAGCCTTTATCAACCAAGGTAGGAGCCTTACCAAAAGAAAAATTGAAAGGCTGGATTGAAACAGCTATCCGTTGAGATATTTTAAATGTTTTTCCAAGTAATTGGATGAATGCCATGTTCCTGAAGCAGCTTGGGGAAGTCTGGGTGACAGAGGGTCTCCAGCTCCTTTTCAGGTTCATATTGAGGCATAAGTTGATTATATAATCCCGTTTTTGTGGTTGCAGGATGGAAAAACAATTCAGAATTACCTTGTGGTAGGGACGGGATTAATTTCTGGATACGGTCAAATGTCATATGCCCACACCAGGATAAGCCAAAGCACCAATCAAAATATTTCATTCCGGCTTTTTTGATCTGTTCTTCAAGAAGTTTGCACCAATAATAAACCAGCAAGTTATTTGTATTATTTAGATTGGTTGTCTGATCAATGGATCTGAGAATCTTAACGGGTTCTTTAGGAAGTCTTATTCGTTGCAACCGATAATCATGACTGATTTTTATAATAAGCTGAGCAATGGTTGGGTGAAGATGCATATGTTTATGCACATCGATATGATCAAGAGCCAGTCCTGTTTTTCTAAAGGTTTCAAATTGAGCCCTGATTTCCTTTTCCAGTTGTCTACGGATGTGTTGATTGAAAAAGTAGTTGATTCCCATTTTAAGTTGTTGTGAGGGGAAAAGACGATTTTCATCGACAAGAAGTGGAATTTCACTTTTTGGCAAAATCGATTTTCCCTCAATGACAACAACATGCAATCCAACCTGCAAATTTGGCATTCTTTTGGCTCTTATGATTGCATCCTCAGCTGCATCGCCTGCAATCATAAGATTCGCGGTACTCAGGACTCCTTGCCGATGTGCAATTTCAATTGCCTCATTGACCTCGACAGATAAACCGAAATCATCTGCTGAAATAAGAATTTTTCTTGTCACAAAATTTCTTTATCGTTTATTATGATGTATGGCGATCTCGTAGAAATTGGAAAAATTCGACGCCTTCACGTAAGCGACGTTTCATCATTTGTGGGCTGGTGATCATCTCTCCTACAATAGATGCTATTTTGGGAGCGCGAAAGTAAAATTTCTTATAAAATGTTTCAACGCTATCAAAAATTTCCGTATGAGATAAATGAGGATAATGCAAAGGGGCGATCTGAACGCCATGTTCATCAATCAATTCCGCATTATTTTCATCCAGCCATCCATTTTCAAGTGCCTGCTGATGCAGAAATGTTCCTGGATATGGAGCGGCTAGGGAAACCTGTAAAGTATGAGGGTTGATTTCAGTGGCGAATTTGATTGTTTCCTGGATTGTTTCCTTGGTCTCTCCTGGTAAACCAAGAATAAAGGTGCCGTGGATTTTAATTCCAAGTTCATGACAGTTTTTTGTGAATTCACGTGCAACCTCGATTCGCATTCCCTTTTTAATGTTATGCAGGATTTGCTGATTTCCGCTTTCATAACCAACCAGCAATAGGCGCAACCCATTATCCTTTAACACTTTCAAGGTGCTACGGGGAACATTCGCCTTGGCGTTACAGGACCAGGTCACCCCTAATTTTCCCAATTCACGAGCGATTGCCTCCGCACGAGGAAGATCATCTGTAAATGTATCATCATCAAAGAAAAATTCTTTAACTTGTGGAAAATATTGTTGAGCCAAACGAATTTCTGCCGCGACATGTTCTGGACTTCGTGTACGATAACGATGTCCACCTACTGTTTGTGGCCACAGGCAGAACGTGCAGCGTGATTTGCATCCACGGCCAGTATATAGGGAAAGATATGGATGTTTTAAATATCCAATGAAATAATCTTCAATATGAAGATCCCTTTTGTAAACCTCGGTAACAAAAGGCAAGGAATCCATATTTTCAATTATTGCCCTGTTTTTATTATGAACAATTTTGCCATTTGCATCCCGCCAGGATATGCCGTCAATATCTTTGAAATCGCGACCTTCTGCGACTTCTTTCAATGTAAAGTCAAATTCATTCCGGGCTACAAAATCAATAACATCGCTTTTTTCGAGACTTTCCTGGGGTTGAACAGCAACCTTTGCACCGACCATGCCAATTTTGAGGGAAGGATTTGCATCCTTGAGCATTTTTGCAACCTTGACATCCGATGAAAAGGATGGGGTAGAAGTATGCATGATCACCAGATCACGGTTTTTCACATCAGCAAGAATGGGTTCCATCGTCATTCTTGCAGGGGGCGCATCAATCAGGCGACTGTTCGGGATAAGGGCTGCCGGTTGGGCCAACCAAGTTGGATACCAGAATGATTTAATTTCGCGCTTGGCTTGGTAGCGGGAACCTGCACCTCCATCAAAACCTTCAAAGGAGGGAGGTTGTAGAAACAGAGTCTTCATCATGATGGAACTAATCCTTTGATTTTTTCTATTTTATTATGGTTGTTTAAAAATACTTAATTGGTTCAATTATCTATCACTATCGTTTAACTATTGGAACCTTGGTTTTTTTTAAAAGTCATTTTTTGTCCACGCCATTCAATATCTTCTTTGAAAATACTTCTCATCATAATAGAAGCCGAGATCCAGTCCCTTAAGGGTAACAGGAAAGGAATTAACTTAAGGTCAAGTTTAATCTTTTTATTGATTACTAAACAACAAATAGATTGAAAAATCCAGCAGCTTAAAAAATTAATCCATGATTTTTTTTTCAGAGGGTTTAGTAAAACAGCAAGAGAAATCCAGAATAGGGGAAGCTGGATGAAAGAGCATGTAAAACCAAGGGGTTCCACCGTAAAAACGGTACGATTCCAGCGCAACTCATGTTTATATAAAGCTTGAAAAGTATTTTCAGAAACAGTTGTCTTAACGATGGAAGGTGAAAGAACAACCTCTAAATTTTGTTTTCTGATAAGCTCTCCAAGTTTTGCATCGTCTGCAATATAGGGTAACAGAGCTTTTAATCCGCCAATTTTCATAAGTATGGACCGTTTGATTGCAACACAGGCACCAAAACAATCCTGACGGCCCAGATAGCGTGAAAGTATCACGCCCGGCATAAAGTTATAATTGATATGAGCACTGGCCAGCATTTGGACAATAGAGGATTCATAAGGTAATCCACTATATAAAGAGGTTATCAGTCCAATATTGTCATTATCCAATAAGGGAATGGTTTCTCTTAAATAATTCTGATGCGGTGTGTGAATATCGGAATCTGAAATAAGCAGACAGTCATGGATTGCGTAGGCAAACATGTTTATTAAATTTGATACTTTGCGGTTTACCCCGTGAATCTCTGGATTGATAACCAGTTTAATATCGCGATTGGGATATTGATTCTGTAGATGATGAACAATTTCAATTGCAGGGTCTTTTCTATCTTGAACGCCAAAAATTAATTGAAAATCTGGATAATCCTGTTCGCAGAAACTTTGTAAAGCCTCATAAAGGAGGGGTTCTGTATTAGCCAAAGGCTTTAAGATTGTTACTGGGGGAAGGGAAGAGGGGGGTGTATATTTTTTTTGTTTTTTGATTTTTTTTTTAAAGAAATAGATAAGCAGACAGCTGATTCCAGATTGAATGCACCCCAGTAATGTACAAATGGATAAAATTCGTGTTAATTTAATTTTCGTTTGTAAGGACCAAAACATATAGACTGTTAGATTAGGAGTTGTTTTTTGACATGAAGGATTGTGTTTTCTTGTTTAACATTTCAATCAATCCTTGACTGCCACCTTTTGCTAGGGTCGAACTAAAGTCACCATGTTGAATGGCGATTTGACTGATATGACCATTCAGCAACACATCGACAATTTTCCATCCTTGTGGGGTTTTACGCAACAGATAGTTGATTTCTGTTGCTGATCCCATATCACTTGCGTCCCCAACCCTGGTTTTAATAATTTTATCATCGTTTGTCGTTGCATTTTTAACATTTGGTAAAATTTTAAATCCCGTACCTTTTTCTTTGGCAAAACTGGAATAATACCGTGCAACTGTATAATTAGTGAAAGCTTGCAAAAGCTGCTCTTTTTCAGCTTCGGAATATGAATCGTAACGATAGCCAACCGTACTGCTTAAAATTGAAGAGAAATCATAGGAATCATTTAAAACTTTTCTAAGGGCGGTCATGCCTTTTTCAGCAGGGGTTTGCTTGGACTGTTGAAGTTGGCTTAGGATGCGATACAGATTGACAACAGGTGTTTTAATGGAATTTTCTGTATCAGATCCGGTTACAGAAACAGGACGGGTGGCAGTATCATTTGCATGAATTGCGATTGGAGAATTAAAGCCTATAAAGGCTGTAACACTGCATAACAGGATATAACGATGAAATTTCATAGTTGAATCTACCTAAACTTTTTATATTTAAATTTCCAAAGGTACATCTAAAGCTTTTAAAGCGGTTTTGACAATAGATGGAGCATCTAAACCTGCCTCAATATATTGCGCGGTTTGGGTATTATGGTTAATGAAATAATCAGGTAGAACCATTGGCCTGAACCTTACATGATCTAAAAGACCGTTCTGGGCAAGATGTTGCATGACAAATGCTCCAAATCCGCCTGTTGATCCCTCCTCAATAGTGATAAGAACCTTATGGTTTCTAGTCAGCTGATCAATTAATCCTTTGTCAAGAGGCTTAGCAAAACGAGCGTCGACAATTGTAGGGGGCAATCCATATTGTTTAAGGGTTTCGGCAGCTTTTAAACATTCTGCCAAACGAGCTCCGAAAGACAAGATGGCAATTCCCCCCCTTTCATCACCGGTCTGCTCTCCCATTTCCTGAATGATTTTTCCTTTACCAATTGGAAGAATTTGACTTTCTGCCGGTAAAGAAAGACCAATACCAGGGCCACGCGGATATCTGAAGGCGATTGGACCTTCATCAAAAGCTGCGGCGGTTGCTGTCATATGAGCTAATTCAACTTCATTGCTGGGGGCCATGATAACAATATTGGGTAGACACCCCAAATATGCAATATCAAAGGTACCAGCGTGGGTTGCCCCATCAGCCCCAACCAGTCCAGCGCGATCAATGGCGAAACGAACAGGTAAATTCTGCAGGACAACGTCATGCATGACTTGATCATAAGCACGTTGCAGAAAAGAGGAATATATAGCACAGAAAGGTCTTAATCCCTCAGTTGCCAGACCTGCGGCAAATGTAACCGCATGTTGTTCAGCAATGCCGACGTCAAAATAACGTTCAGGAAATTTCTGTTCAAATTTGTCTAATCCTGTACCAGATGGCATCGCAGCGGTTATGGCAATAATTTTGTCATCTTTTTCAGCGCATTTCAGTAGTTCATTACTGAAAACCGAGGTATACGATGGTGGTCCGGGCGGTCCTTTATTCTGTTTTCCTGTTATGACATTGAATTTGGAAACAGCATGATATTTATCGCCTGAAGATTCAGCTGGTTTATATCCATGTCCCTTTTGGGTTACGACATGTAAAAGTACTGGACCGATATGTTCGGCATCGCGCAGATTTCTTAAGACAGGAACCAGTTGTTGTAAATTATGTCCATCAATTGGCCCCACATAATAGAAACCTAGTTCCTCAAACAATGTCCCGCCCGTCATTAAAGCACGGGCATATTCTTCGGCCCGTTTTGCCTTTTTTTCAAGACTCTCGGGTAATTTGCTGGCAACTCTGGCGGCAAGATCTCTTAGCCCCAAGAAATGACGTGACGAGAGAAGCTGCGATAGATAAACGGACATTGAACCGACAGGTGGGGCAATGGACATTTCATTATCGTTCAGGATGACAATTAATCGTTCTGCACCTGGCCCAGCAACTGCAGCATTATTCATGGCCTCATAGGCCATACCAGCTGAAATGGATCCGTCACCGATTACCGCTATGACACTGCGTTCATCATATGCTGGATCTTTTTTGGCCTTAAAATGGTTTGCAACAGCTATACCCAATCCTGCCGAGATCGAGGTTGAGGAATGGGCGGCTCCGAAAGGGTCGTATATACTTTCTGAACGTTTTGTAAAGCCTGATAATCCTCCAGGTTGACGTAATGTACGAATAAATTCACGACGACCAGTTAATATTTTGTGGGGATAAGCCTGATGACCAACATCCCATATTAGTGAGTCATTTGGTGTATCAAAAACAGCATGTAATGCAACAGTAAGTTCAACCACACCCAAAGAGGCCCCTAAATGTCCACCTGTTGTGGAAACGACATCTATTGTTTCGGCACGTAATTCCTTGGCTAACTGTTCTAGCTGTTCAATGGAAAGGTTTTTGAGATCTGTTGGGGTATGAACGCGGTCTAATAAAGGGAAACGTCCATAAGTAGGAATGGATTTTAAATGATTAGCCGATTCATTTTCCATAAGATTTTCTTTGTTCTTAGGCGTTTCGGTTTGTTCATCCATGTTATATTTCGTCCGTAACTGTTACATAATAGCTTAATATATAATGTTAAGTTTTTTAGCTTATACTCGAGTTTAGATGATATTCAAATACACGTTATGTAAAATCTATCATCTTTCATGAATAAAAAAGGATAAAAAGCGAACAATATATTACACTTTTTTATTAAGCTTTTATGGCTGATTTTATCTTTTTTTTCAAACGAGATATTAAATTTGTTGCTTGAGGAACACATCTATAAAGTAAATTGTTACTTTAAAGAAGGAAAAAGAGAGACGGCAAGGCTTTTGAAATTTAAAATAAAATGTTTTTGTCGTAAAGTACGTTCTTTACTAATAATATTTTTTTCTTGTTGTTAAGGGTCATTTATCTTATGAATGACGCATTTATTATATGTTAATATCGGTTAAACCGGTTTGGGAGCTTAGATAAATGGCTGTTCCTCTGATGCAGGCAGTACGAGTCGGTAGCTACGTTGTTAAACAACATCTAAAAAGACGTGAAAAATATCCACTCGTTTTGATGTTGGAGCCTTTATTACGTTGTAACTTGGCCTGTTCTGGTTGCGGAAAGATTGATTATCCTGCTGAGATATTGAATCAGCGATTGAGTGTGCAGGAATGTTTGGATGCTGATGCTGAATGTGGTGCCCCTGTCGTGGCAGTTGCAGGGGGTGAACCCTTGTTGCATAAGGAAATGCCACAGATTATTGAGGGATTGATCGCTCGTAAACGGTATGTATATCTGTGTACCAATGGATTGTTGCTTGAAAAAAAGATTGACGATTATAAACCATCTCCATTCTTTTCATGGGATATTCATTTGGATGGTGACAAGTCCATGCATGACGCTTCTGTCTGTCAGCAGGGTGTTTACGATCGTGCCGTTTCAGCAATAAAACTTGCCAAGTCTAAAGGGTTCAGGGTTTCAATCAACTGCACCCTGTTTGATAATGCCGATCCATACCGTGTAGCGGCATTTTTTGACAGTGTTATGGAGTTGGGGGTTGATGGTATTATGACTGCTCCTGGCTATGCCTATGAAAGGGCGCCAGATCAAGAACATTTCCTGAACCGTCAAAATACCAAAAAATTATTTCGTGAAATTTTCAGATTGGGAAAGGGACATAAATGGCGTTTCACGCAATCTCCATTATTCCTGAATTTTCTGGCTGGAAATGAGCAATATCACTGTACTCCTTGGGGTAAGCCTTTAAGAACAGTTTTTGGATGGCAACGTCCATGCTATCTGTTGGGAGAAGGCTATGCACCGACGTTTGAAGCATTGATGAATGAAACTCAATGGGATCAGTACGGTACGGGCAATTACGAAAAATGCGCCAATTGCATGGTTCATTCCGGATATGAAGCTACCGCTGTTAAGGATGCGATCAAACGTCCATGGCATATTGCTCAGGTTGCTTTAACGGGACCCAAGGTCGAAGGTGTAATGGCACCCGAAATAGATTTGTCACAACAGAGACAGGCAAAATACGATTATAATGAACAGGTGGCGGAATTAATGAAGAAACTGCCTAAGGATTCTGTTAAAAAACGGACAGCAGTTCGTCGTGTTAAAAAGGTGGCCGTTCAGGAAGCCTGATTATACATTGGTATCTTTTGTGGAATAAAAGGAAAGGCAAGCTTAGTTTTTCAAGCTTGCCTTTTTTAATAGTTGTGTAAGGAACAAATTTATTACAGAAATAAAAATAAAAATGTTAAATCATACTCAAAGTAAAAATAAGTATAACAGATTTATTATTTTTTATTAGTAACAATTTTGTTAGATTATTTTTGTAATTTCTGTTTTTTATTATGATTACATTTATTGGATTTAAGTAAATGCTTGTTTCAATTATTGTTATTTTATGCTTGATTTTTTTGAATGGTATTTTCGCTATGGGCGAACTTGCTTTAATATCAAGCCGAAAAGCCCGGCTGGTTGCGATGCAACATCAAGGGGTGAAGGGTGTTGAAAGGGCTTTACGATTAATTGATAAACCACAAAGTTTTTTACCCACTATTCAGGTTGGTATTACGCTTGTTTCAATATTTGAGGGAGCCTTTGGCGGATCCCGTATTGAAAATTGTCTAAGGCATTGGCTTGAACAATTTTCGTTAATCAAAATCTGGGCAGATGACTTGTCGATTCTTATCGTTGTTTTGGTTATTACTTTTTTTATGCTAATTTTTGGGGAACTGGTTCCAAAGCAGTTGGCGTTACTAGAGCCTGAGGTCATTGCTGTCCGCCTGTCCTGGCTATTTATAATTATATCAAAAATTGCCTCTCCTGCAGTTTGGGTCCTCAGTAAATCCTCTGAATGCGTTTTGAAATTATTAAGAAGACATAATAAAGTTTCTGTCTCTGTAACAGAAGAGGAATTAAGGGCCTACATTGCCGAGGGTGCCAAGGTTGGTGTGCTGGAAGTTGAAGAACGGGATATGATTGAACGTTTGCTACGACTGGCTGACCGACCTGTCAGGGCTGTTATGCGTCCAAGGAATGAAATTATATGGATTGATCGTTCTATTTCAGGGGACAAATTGAAACAGGCTTTGTACAATATTTCACATACACGATTGGTTGTTTGTGAAAATGGAATTGATAATCCTGTTGGTGTGGTTTTGGTTAATGATTTATTCAGCCAGCTTTTACATAAAAACAGCTTGTCAATTAATGCCTGTTTACAGCGTCCTCTTGTTGTTCCGGATAGTATGTCTGCCTTGGACGCTCTGGAACGATTGAGGGGTGATTTATTAGGAATATTACTGGTTCTTGACGAATATGGCTCATTTGAGGGAATTGTAACGGTTTCGGATATTTTTAAAATAATTGTAGGTGAAATCAATCAGTCTCTGGATGCCCCCCGTCTTGAGTCAGGGATAAATAATGAATATTTACTGGAAGGGACGACCCAGGTCGATGAAGTCAGGGATCAGCTGGATTTAGGAGATTTACCTGCGGAAGGAAGTTATCATACGGTCGCCGGATTGATTTTGGCACTTTTACGAAGAGTCCCGGTTACAGGTGACAAGGTTGTTTTTTCAGGTTGGCTTTTTGAGGTTTTGGAGATGGAAAATCGTCGGGTTACTCGTGTAAAGGCAAGCCGACAACCTGTGGCAAAAAACTAGTAGGTATTTAAAAAGCCCTTTTCTTTTTTTAAGAAAAGGGCTTTTTTTTAATGTAATGTAATGGCTTGGGCCAATTTTACTTCATTTGTAAATTTAGGCCATTTGTTTTGAGCCAAAGCCTTTAAGGAAGGAGAAGGTAAATCAAGCTTATCAGAATAGATCCAAAGAAAAGTCAGTGCTTTATGCAAATAGTTTTTTGTTTCCTTGATGGGAATTGTTTCCATGAACAATAATGGATCTTGATTATTCTCAGCTGAATTCAACCATTTTGATGTTATTACAGGTCCGGCATTATAACTGGCCAGCATATGAATAAGGCTTCCCCCTTTTGGAAGCATATCATAGCTTTTCTTGTTATAAAGTCCTGATAAATGGATAAGGTATAATTGACCGATTTCCAAATTTAAAGCGGAATTTTGCAGTTCATCCAAACGATGAATCGATACGTTATTTTTTTGTTTTGCAATATATTTTGCTGTCATAGGCATGATTTGCATTAGGCCACGTGCCCCTGTATTCGAAACAGCCTTGCTATTGAAATTTGATTCTAAACGGATCAACGCATAGATAAGGGCCGGATTAATTTTGTAGCCATTCCTTGGATGTAAATTGGGTAAGGGTAAGCTTTTATTGTGGTCGAGAAGATTTTCATTTTGTGCAATTATCTCAACAAGCTGTTTAGATAAATCGTTTGCGCCTATGGTTTTTGCAATCAATTGAATGGAATGCAAAAGGGCAAGATTCTTTCTATTTTTTATCCATATCTGTTTTAAAATAATCTCAGCCCGTTTTTTTTCGTCCACTTGTAGTAAGGCAAAAAACCTTTTTCCCTCAGCAGTGGCTTCAATAGTGTTGATATCCACTTGAGAAAGTGTTGTAGAAGAAAATTTAAGGAAATTTAGTAAAGGATGAAAATCAGTCTTCTCTGTTGAAGTATCATGATCGTTTTCTTTTAGAATCTGGTTGGCCAAAATACCATAAAAGGTATGCACAAACGAAGCCGATCTGCGCAACCAGATAATATATTCCTGTTTATTTTCCTTTCTTAGACATGAACGTGCAGCCCAAAAATAAGTACCTGCTCTAATATTGGTAGTGATAATATCTGCCTTTGAAGCCTGTGCAAAAAATTTCAAGGATTGATCAATATCATTATTTTTCCAGGCAATTAATCCAGCGACATATCCAGCCAAACCAACGCGGTAATTGGATGATTTAAACGCATTTTTAGCCAGTTGATAGGCATGATCTGAATAATTCATTGCAAAGAGCTGTTGAGCTATTTCTGCCTGTAATTGTGCGGCATATAGATTATTCATTCCGCGTGTCTGTTGAATAAGCTGCAAGGCACTTTTCGCTCCCTGCCAACCTGATGCGCTGCGTTCACGAACAGTTTGATCCAACAAAGGATTTCTTTTGAAGGAATTGGTTTCGAAATTAAGATGATCAAGGCTTTGCAAATAAGCCATGACATTATTGTTGTTATCAATAGGTAGATTCTGATTGACGGGAATTGATACTTTAATAGCGCCAAGATTGTTCAGACGTTTTTGAATATCAGGTGAATCAGGATAAGATGCAAAATTTTTCAGCCATAACTTTAATTGTCCTGTATTTGGTAAAAAATGTGGGTTTAGGTAACGCTCGGCAAGAATATCGCCGAGCAACAAATTGTCTGAAATCTGAATTGTTTCAGATTGAGCCGTTGTGAAATCCCCTTTGCGTTGTAGATCAAATATATAGCGAATACGCTGTTCATCCATTGAATTTAACGGACGAGGAAAGCTGACACGACCATTACCATTTCGAATAATATTTCTAGCTTGTGTAATGATTGTTTCTTCACGCTGATCTAACTGTTTTGGCGTAGTTGCCCGTATAGATACAGTTGATACGCCTGCAAACAAGGCTGCGCTTGCCAATAAAGCCCGGACAGCCAAAGGGGAAAGAATGTTTGTCCCTTGCATAATACATATTAATTAGGAAAGAGTGTCATGTAATTCAAGAGTTATTTATTTTAGGTAATTAAATATTATCGCTGAAATATATATAATGTTTCAATCAAGTGTTTTTATCTATGGTGGCACGAATGTAAAGAAGATTTTTCCAGGTTACCTGGCGGATCTTGGCATTAATGTTAATTTGGGAAAGATGGTGTAATGGAAAAAGTTGGATGGGGTTAGGAATTCCAGAGTATGTGAATGAATGCCATTGATTTTTTAGCTGGTTAAAATTGACCGGGGTTTTTAGTAAGGTCTTAGCAGGTAATTGTCCAATTGTCAGGATATATCTGGGTTGATACAGGATTAGTAATTTATATAAAAAAGGTAGGCAAAGTTCTAATTCATTCGTTGATATTTGTCGTCCACCTGGGGGGCGCCATGGAACAAGCGGAATACGAAAACAAGCATCAAGAGAAATATCGATGTTATCAAGCATCTGTTCAAGCCAGAAATTTCCCGTATCTGCGAAAACCCTTCCGCTACGATCTTCATCGGCATCGGGAACATCCCCGATAATATAAATATGGGATTTTGGATCTCCAACAGAAAGTATTGTATTCATGGCTGTGTTTTTAAGCGAACAGTCTTTGAACTTTAAGATAGCCTGGTTTATTTCTTGTAAACTATTGGTTTGAAAAGCGGAGTGTCGATTTGTTTTTGTTATAATTTTCGTTGAAACAGATTGTTTTTTAGGTAAAGGAAGAGTAGGAATAGGTTTTCTATTTTCTAAATGGTTGATACTTACTGAAGTTAAATTTTCATCTATACCCCATTCAGAATATAGCTGTAACAATGATAAATGGTCATACATTTTAGATTACGATGAATATAATGATGGTTAACGAAACCTTATATACTAAGATTTCAGTTTATTGAGAAGATAGTGATTATGCAATGCCCACGCTTTCTACGCACCATGCTTTTATCTTTTTCTCTAATTGCTGGGATGAGCTCGACATCTAAAGCGTCCGTAATTGTAAAGGATCCAGAGCCTGTTATTCCCTTGGTGCATCAAAGGGGCGGGTACGGGGATTATCTGTCTGCCTATTATGCGGCGCAGACCGATGATAATGTGACCGCTGCAAAATTTTATAATAATGTGTTTAATCATGATCTAAAAAACACGGATGCACGTGAAAGGGCATTTTACTATAGTGTGATCGCCGGCAATCCAGCCGCAGTAAATTTGGCAAAACAAGAAGATAAAGATCCAATTTCCGCTCTGGTATTAAGAAATGATGCAATTGTTAAGGGAAACTGGAAAGAGGCATTAAAATATTTTACTTCTCCTCCTAGTGATCCATTGGGTCAGATGACGTTTTTATTGTTGCAAGCATGGTGCCTATATGGTGCTGGTCAGATTGATCAGGCAAATGCTCTGTTTGAAAAAGGAATTAATACGCCTATTAGTGGAGTTTTTCTAATTCATTATGGCGTTGCGGAAACTTTATCACATCATGATAAAAAAGCTGGCATTTTATTTGAAAAAGCCTACCGGGTTTTTCCCGGGGCGGATTTGCTGTTAATGCGAGCTTATGGAAATTGGCTTTATCAGCATCATCGAGCTGGAAAAGCGGAGGCAATGGTCGATAATTTGACTGATATTTTGCCTTTTTTATCCATTTCAAAAAATAATTTACGTCGCAATCTTTCTCAATTTCCAGTGCATGATGCTCAAGGGGCGGTTGCTCAGGTTTACTTGGCAATGGCCTCCCTGATTCAGCAGGATTTGGCCAATCAGACTGTTGATGAAAATGACAGGGAGGCTAAAATTTCGTATAAGGTTGCCCTTCATACTGAACAGATATTTTTACGGTTTGCTTTACAGCTCAATCCAAATCTTTCTGAAGCCAAAATTATGTTATCGGGCATTCTTGCGGAACAAAAACACGCTGAACAGGCCCGTAAAATCTTATTTCCCATTAATCCGGATGATTCGTTAAAGACCAATATACAGTTACAACTTGCCCGTTATGATGCATTATTAAAACATTATTCTCGGGCGGAAAAATCCTTGGAAGAATTGTTAAAGGATTACCCACAAGAAATTAGTTTATGGCAAACGTTGGGTGATATTTATTTTGATCAGAAAAATTATCCAAAAACCATTCAAATCTACAGTAAAGTCATTCAGTTAAAGAAAAACAAAACTAAATATGATTGGACAATGTTTTTCATAAGAGGGGTTGCTTATGAAAAACAAAAACAATGGCTAAAAGCTGAACAGGATCTACAAATGGCATTAAAATTGGCACCAAATGAGCCAATTTTATTGAATTATCTGGGTTATTCATGGGCACTAAGACATAAAAACTTGCAGAAAGCCCAGATAATGCTACAGAAAGCCATTGATATTGCACCGGATGAAGGGGCAATCCGTGATAGTTTAGGCTGGATTATGGTTTTGAATAATCAAACAGCTTTAGCCATACAACAGTTGGAGCTGGCTGCCGAGACCATTCCACAGGATCCTGAATTAAATTACCATCTAGGGGTTGCCTATTGGAAGGTTGGACGCTATCAAGAGGCGATTAATCAATGGAATGTAGCCTTGACTTGCAATCCAAATCCTGAAAATAGAAATTTAATATTGAATGCATTACAAAAAGCCAAAAAAAATAAATTCTTGTCCTCTCACCACTAGGTAATTTCACTATTTGAAAAAAGATTCAATGTTTATAGAAAAAGCGTACGCCAAAATAAACCTTTTTTTGCATGTGACGGACAAACGTCCTGATGGATATCATATTCTGGATAGTCTGGTTGTTTTTCCTGATGTAGGGGATGAATTGATCCTGTTTCCAGTTTCAGGTAGTAAAGAGGACAGACTTGTCGAGCTTGAAATAACGGGGCAATTTGTATCGCAGTTATCTCAGGAAAATCAGGATGATAACCTGATTGTTAAAGCAGCCTATAAACTTGCAGCATGTACAAAACAACCTTTAAAGCCTGTTAAAATCCAACTGATTAAAAATCTTCCTGTCGCTTCAGGAATTGGTGGTGGATCTTCAGATGCAGCGGCTACTTTACGGTTATTGATGCGTTATTGGAATCTTGTAATTGACAATGATTTATTACAGAAGATTGCATTACAATTGGGGGCAGATGTTCCCGTTTGTCTTAATCCGGTCACACAACGCATGCAGGGAATTGGTGAAGTCATTTCAAGGGATATAGAAATTCCCTCTTTTGGCATGATTTTAGTGAATCATGGAGAAGGGGTGTCAACGGCGGAAGTGTTTAAGAAGCGTCAATCTTCTTTTTTTGACAAAGTTAATTTGAAAAATAGTTTCGATAATGTTAATTCATTTATTCATGATATAACGACCTATGATAATAATTTACAGGAGCCTGCTATTTTACTAAATTCTAAAATTGAAAAAGTTTTGGAAGAAATTAGGATGTTACCCCACTGTCGCTTGGCACGAATGAGTGGATCGGGTGCAACTTGTTTTGGATTATTTGAAACGGTTGAGCAAGCACAAAAAGCGGCGGAGATTTTATCCTCAAAATATTCTTGGTGGATATGGGGGGGGAAAGCTATTCATTAATTTAAATTTTATAGATATAAAATATTTTAGAGGGATAAAGAGGGTTACAAATGGCTATTGATGTGAATATACGGATTACGGAAGACCGTAAAAAAACAATTTTAACTTTTTCACCTGATAGTGGCGTAACCGGTCAATTAGAATTAAATCAGCTGGAACTGGACAATCTTATCCAAGCTTTGGGATCTGTTCGATGGATGATGGCAGAAGGTCAAAAAATAGCTGAAATAACCGGGGCGCAGATCAAACCTGCATATCAAACCAAATGGGCAATTCAGAAGAATATTGAAAAAGCAGAAACTTTGCTTGCTTTTCAACATCCAGGGTTTGGTCCACTTGGGTTTGTTTTATCTGACCAACAAGTTAAGGAATATGTCAAGGCATTACAAAAAGGTCTGAAAATCAAGAAATAAATGTTATAGTTAGATATATTTAAAAGCGATGATACCCGATATAAGCAATAAGCAGATAAAACTGGTTACCCATATTAATCGCTTTTCAATAAAATCCTGAATAGATGACCCAAAAAAATAAAGTAGAACAGCTTCCAGGAAAAAACGGGAGCCTCGGGTAATTAAACTTGCGAGCAGGAAGGGTATCAGGGCAAAATGTGCCGCACCGGCAGTAATGGTGATGAATTTATAGGGGATCGGTGTTAATCCTTTAATTAGAATAATCCATATGCCATATGTATTGAATTTATCCTGCAAATTGATGAGTTGCTGTTCTGCGTGATAGAAATGAATGATGGGCATTGCAAGATAATGAAGTAAAAAAGCACCTATTATCCATCCCAATAACCCTCCGACAACACTACTTAAAGTTGTAACTGTTGCATATAGCCATGCTTTGCATCGTTTAGCGAGAATCATTGGACAAAGGAGAATATCCGGCGGTATTGGGAAAAAGCTTGCCTCGGAAAACGCGGTTAGCATAAGCCAGAATATCGCGTACTGACTTGCGGCGAGTTGTAAGGCGCGTGCATAAAGATGTTTGAGCATAAAATAAATAAATGTTTTATATTTGTATAGATTGAGGTTAATGTAACGAAATTCGTTTCGGGAAAGTTATTCTATAAGCATAACGACTGCACATAATCCATGAGGAATACGATTATGTAAAGTAATATCTCCACCTTGTCCGCGAATAATATTTCTTGCGATTGAAAGTCCCAGCCCAGTCCCTCCTGTAGAACGGTTGCGGCTTGTTTCCATACGGACAAAGGGTTCAAAAACATATTCAAGATTTTCCTGTTCCAATCCGGGTCCATCATCTTCGATCAATATGAAGATATGTTTGTCTTTCTGGTTATAAAGTGATGGGAAGGGAGGTTTTGAGGTTAGCGATACAGTAACATTCCCTCCATAATTAAGCGCATTATTCATTAGGTTTTGTAGGGCTCTTTTTAGGTTGATCGGACGAGCCTTGATTGTATAATTGGATAAGGGATGGTGAAGACGGATTTGATCAATTTTATCCGGATGGGTTTCCTGTAATTCATGGATAAGGGTTTCAATCAGGCTTGTTAAATCAAGATTGATAACAGGTTCATGATGCGTATTGTCACGTCCGAATGCCAGGGTCGCATCAATCATTTTTTCAAGTTCATCAAGATCTGAGATAAATTTTTTTTGTAAATGTTTATCATTGATAAATTCAGATCTTAATTTCAATCGTGTAATCGGTGTGCGCAGATCATGACCAATTGCCAAAAGAAGTTGTGTACGATCATTTACAAAACGATTTATACGCCGTGCCATATCGTTAAATGCCCGTGCGGCTTGGGCAACTTCTTCTGGTCCAGATTCAACAAGAGGAGTGGCATTGACATCTTGTCCCAGCCTTCCCGCTGCTGCGGCTAATGTACTGACAGGGGCAATTAATCGTCGAACACTCCACAAAGTAAGCAGGCTTGTTGCTGTTGCCATGATAAAAAAGCTGATCGGAAACGTTGCTGATTTGAAAGGGTTTGGTGTGGTTAATTCATATATGATGTTTAACCATTGTTTATCATCTGGTAACTGAAATGCGATTGCATTTTTATGTTTGTCTGGATCAGAGGTGGCAATAATTTTGGTTGGACGTAATTCGGGTGGGAACAAGATTGTTGTAAGAAGGTGGGAAACAGTTTGTTCCAATTTAGGGGAAGGGAGATTGACATTTTTAAGATTGGGTTCGTTTGAAAGAAAAATGGTAAATCCATGTATTGGATCTAGATCATTAATCTCATCGGACCGATCCTTGCTATCGACTTCCGAAATATCACGATAAATAGCTGTTGCGCGATTTACAGCTTCCTGTTCTTGGGTGAGGCGATTGAAATCTAGCCGATCCAAAGTATTGATTAACAAGCCACATGCCTCGATCAAACCCATCCCAATGATTAAGATCAAGGCTGTACGAGCTGCTAGAGAATAGGGCCATAAATGCCACTTTCTTGGTTTATGTTGTGACATAGTGAATGGGTAGGGCCAACAAATAGCCTCCTCGGTGAACGGTTTTAATTATTTTTGGCTGGCGGCTGTCATCTTGTAGTTTTCGACGCAATCGGCTTAATGTAACGTCAATTGTACGATCGGTGGAAGGAAGCTGATGCCCATATAGAATTTCGGATAAAGTTTCCCGGGTAACAATTTCTGGGGCATGTTCGATTAAAGCAATTAACAGGTCATATTCCTTGCATGTCAGGGAAACCTCAACATTTTGAGGATTCAGTAGCTGTCTGTGAAGTAAATTGACCTTCCAGCCTCCAAACTGGATGATTTTCTGTATGTAGGGGTCGTGAACGAATTGTTTACGTTGTGAACGATGTAAAACGGCATGGATACGGGCCAGTAATTCTCTTGGGTTGAAAGGTTTTGCCATATAATCGTCGGCACCTAGTTCTAGTCCGATAATCCGATCTGCTTCGTCTCCCATAGCGGTTAACATAATGATAGGAATATCAGCTTTTTTTCTTAACCAATGGGCTATCTCGAAACCACTTTCCTGAGGTAGCATAAGGTCGAGAATCACAAGGTCAAAATGATTGTTTTTCCAAACTTGGCGCACTTGCTCCCCATTATATGCATAGGAAACCTTGAAATGATGTTTTTGCAAGAATTGAGAGAGCAGATCTACAATTTCGTGATCATCATCAATTATTAAAAGATGTATAGTTTGTTCCATAAGATATCAAAAACAAGAAAAGTTAAAATCTGGTCAGATATAGATTAACGTGATTAAAGGCAAATATTATTTATTAACAAAACTTTGAGTAATGATGTTTTTTCTTTTGGAAACCATTTTATAGTGAAAATCAATTAAATTAAAGTAAAGGATAGATTATCATGATACCAGAAATAAAGCCTAAAGAGGCTTGGGATTTGTTAAAAAAGGATGGGCAGGCTCTGTTAATTGATGTCAGAACGCCGGAAGAGTGGGAACAGGTCGGCTATCCAGAGTTATCATCTCTAGGTAAGGAAGTTATCAAGATTAGCCTACAAGACAGGATGGGAAATAGAAATGTGAATTTTATACGGGAGTTGAAAAAAATTGTAACGCAATTAGATCGGCCTTTATTATTCCTATGTCTTATGGGAGGACGAAGTCGAATCGCTGCAATCTTGGCAAAAGATGAAGGCTATAAAAATGTTTATAATATAAAAGAAGGTTTTGAAGGGCCAGCAAATGTCAATGGAGTAAGGGGGACAATTGCTGGTTGGCTAGTAGATAATTTACCTTTCACGAAAAAATCTTAAATAATTTTCACATATTTGTAGAAGGGCTTGCCTCTGCATCATATACGATTTCAATGACAATACACCAGGGATAACGATAGTCATAGCTTGCTCCATTTGCATTGGATATCATGCCCTGAGTGTCAACAGGTACATGGGTCAATGCAACGGAATCATTTACGTTGCCGCCAATAATACTGATTTCTTTGCCAAAAGGTTGCATGTTCTGGTTTGTCATAACGACAATACCGCAATGTGCAGGAAATCCGTATGTTGTGGGAAGTGTATTAAAACGGATAGTGTTCCGGCTTTTACCTCTGGCGGTACAAATCATGTCACCCAGTTTTGGTGCATAAGTGGCTGGATCATGCCCCCTTAAGACAGGAGATGTTCCAGAAGCGGCTGCATTGATATAGGTTGAATGATTGGGTGAATAGGGGAAACGGTCATTTGCACCTGCAATTCTCATGATATAAGAGATAAAAGCCGCGGACCAGGCATAATTTCCATCGTTGATAAAGTTGAAAACGGTTCCATTACTATTATGTTTTCCAGTATAACTTCCTTCTTTCATGCCGGGATCCATACCGATCCACCAATATTCACCCACCCGTTGCCATAAACCGGATGAACGTTCAGCCTTTACATCCGGACTTGTTGGTTCAGGACGCTGAAGGGGATCTTCATCGGCAATGGGTTGGTTAAATACGCGCCATTCGCGTAAGGTTAACGCTACTACTTCCTGGCGGGAAAAAGGTTCATAATTTCTAACTGCAAAATCTGGAACACGGTCATTATAATAATATCCGACCGGTTTTTGCGATGATGCTGTTTGTTGAGTTGGTGTTATACGGGGGTTATTTGGTGGTCCACCACAGGCGACAAGAAACGTAAGGAAAAAAACCGAGATAATTTTACGGATCATTTTAATAAATCATCTTGAATGTTAAAAAGATTAAGAAATGAATATATTATCTCTGATAATTAGTCTTTTTGAAATGATTTTTCTTTCGTAAATAATGTTATTCAAAAC
The DNA here is from genome assembly GCF_016101365.1 of Commensalibacter sp. M0355. Classification (NCBI taxonomy): domain Bacteria; kingdom Pseudomonadati; phylum Pseudomonadota; class Alphaproteobacteria; order Acetobacterales; family Acetobacteraceae; genus Commensalibacter; species Commensalibacter sp. M0355. Next base: position 761,860 of record NZ_JACFQQ010000001.1, on the reverse strand, counting down.
AAACTGTGGCTTTAAAACATCTTCATTTTACGATAAGGAAAGGAATCGTTGGTATCCTGACTAAACTGTCATGAATTTTAAAATTATTATTAAAAAACGTATTACATAAATATACCAGGGAAATAGGGGAAGATATGATTATTACCCATGATTTGAACGAGTTTTTAAGGGAGAGAGGGCATTTGGACATGATTGATGTATCCTTTGTTCCAACGATGGGAGCTTTACATGAAGGTCATCTTGCTTTGGTAAAGAAAGCCAAGAAAATAGCCAAACATTGCATTGTAAGTGTTTTTGTCAATCCTTTACAATTTGATCAGAAAGAGGATTTTCTTCGATATCCTAAACTTGAAAAAGAGGATGTTCATTTGCTTGAACAAAATCAGGTCGATATAGTGTGGTTTCCAAAAGTCGAGGATATCTATCCAAGAGGTTTTGACACGCGTATTGAGATAGGTGGACCAGCTTTACAATGGGAAGGTGCATTGCGTAAAGGTCATTTTTCAGGCGTTGCAACCGTTATTTATCGATTGTTTTCTTTAGTCAGACCTAAATTTGCCTGCTTTGGGGAAAAGGATTGGCAACAAATTCAGGTGATTCATAGAATGGTAAAGGATTTGCTTTTACCTGTTACTTTGGTGAATGTGCCAATCGTGCGTGAAAAAGATGGTCTTGCAAAATCATCCAGGAATCGTTTTCTTACGAGTGAAGAGCGTTCGCGAGCACCGTTTTTGTATAAAATATTACAAGAGGCTTATCTAAAGTTAAAAAGTGGAGGTAATATTTCACTTATTTTATCAAACGCAATAGAGGCATTGGAAAAAAAAGAGTTTAAAGTGGATTATTTTTGTGCGGTTGATGGAAATTCTCTACAGAAAATAACCAAGTGGAATGATAATGCACGTCTTATTGCAGCGGTAAAACTGGGAAGTGTACGATTATTGGATAATATATGAAATTTATTTTCCATTCATTTAATTGAAATGGAAAATAAGTCATGGTTTATTCAATTGGTTGGTCATCCCGATAAACGCGTTCCTTTCTCTCATGCTGTTCTTGAGCTTCAATGGAAAGAGTGGCGATGGGGCGGGCCTCTAGCCGCTTCAAACTGATGGGTTCTCCTGTTACCTCACAATAGCCATAAGAACCATCTTCAATTTTCTGAAGTGCGTTATTGATTTTTGCAAGCAGTTTTCTGGCCCGGTCATGAGTACGCAGCTCAATTGCGCGGTCTGTTTCAGAACTGGCCCGGTCATTGAGATCAATATCAACATTTTTGTCTTCTGAGAGATGATTAAGGGCCTCAGTTGAATTTTGCAAAAGAGAATCCCGCCAATCTTCCAATTTCTTTTTAAAATATGCAAGCTGACGAGGATTCATGAATTCCTCATCTTCAGAAGGGCGATAGTTTTTATCAAGCGGTAACGTATTCATTATGCACCTGCTATAGATATGGAATAATAAAGTAGCCTAAATTACTTTTATTAGAGCTTTATAATAGCGAGTAACTATTTCGCCAAGTAAAAAAAATAAATTTTAAAAAATAGTGGGTAAATTAATAAAAACAAGATTTTGAGTCTAAAAATGTAAAAAAAATATTTTTTTGAAAAAATATAAAAAAAAACTTGAGATTCGTCAGTGAAGGGGTCATATACTAACCTAAATATAACGGTGGTCGTTATTTCGCGGAATATATGATATATTATTGATTAGGACAAATTCTGTTTGATTACTAGAACAGGGTTCGTTTCTGATTGAAGTTTATGTATGTTCTAGTTTCACTTTATTCTTTGGCCCAAGGGGGCATATTGCCCAACAGGCCGTCTACTGGTTTAGGGGTACGTGATGAACGGACTTGCTCAACTGGGGATGGTCTCGGAAACTCCGAGAAATAACCAGGTTTCAATTGATTTTTCAGAAAATATGGAAGATCGTAAAGATTATTTTATTGTTAAAGATGGTATGCGTTTTGCAGGAACGCATCTTCTTGTTGATTTGTGGGATGCAACCAATCTGGATAATCCAGAAGAGATTGATCGCATCTTGTGTGAAGCTGCTGTTGTAGCTGGGGCCACGATATTACACAGTCATTTTCATCATTTTTCACCGAATGGTGGGGTTTCTGGTGTTGTTGTTTTGGCGGAAAGCCATATTTCCATTCATACCTGGCCAGAACGGAATTTTGCTGCTCTGGACATTTTCATGTGTGGTTCTTGTGATCCGTATCTTGCCATTCCTGTTTTACAACATTTCTTTAAACCTGAAAGAATTGTACTGGACGAACAGAGGCGTGGGAAAGAAAATTTATAGAAAAACGATATTTCTATAGCAGTAACAAATACTGGACAAAAGAATATTGTCCAGTTTTTTTTGTCATTCAATAAAAGGTGAAAGCAGAATTTAATGTCTTTTAAATGGGTTGATGAAACGTTGTATCCGGCCTGGAAACAGAGCTTCCGTGCTGATAGGGAAATCGTGCATAAAAAATCTTTATTTCAGGATATACGCATTATTGAAAATGAAGAATATGGCAAGGTTTTATTCCTGGATGGCGTGACCCAGATTACTGAAAAAGATGAATTTGTATATCAGGAAATGCTTGTTCATGTTCCCTTGTTGACACATGGCAATGCAAAGCGTGTTCTGATTATTGGTGCTGGAGATGGTGGGGTTTTACGTCGGGTTTTACAGCATCAAACAGTTGAAAAGGCGGTTATGGTGGAGATTGATGGGGATGTTGTCGCTCTGTCCAAGGAATTTCTGCCTGAAATTTCAAAAGATTGCTGGAATGATCCACGTGCGGAAGTGGTTATTGGGGATGGTATCCAGTATGTTGCCGATGCGCCAAAGGAAAGTTTTGATGTTATAATTGTGGATAGCACTGATCCAATTGGTGTTGGTGAAGTTTTATTTACGGATGAATTTTATCGAAATGCAGCCAGAATTTTAACTGGAGACGGCCTGATTGTGAATCAATGTGGTGTTCCGTTTATGCAAGCCGAGGAATTGCGGGAAACCAGTTTGCGTCGTAAAAAATTCTTTTCATATGTATCGGCTTATGTCGCTGCGGTTCCAACCTATGTGGGTGGATTTATGACGCTAGGGATTGCAGGAAAAAAAGAAAATCAAACCAATCAAACAGTTGATATAATTAAGCAACGAGCAAAGGTGGCAAAACTTGAAGGATTGACACGGTACTGGTCTCCAGATGTTCATATGGCATCTTTTTGTCTCCCGCCATATATTAAGGAAAATTTACCATAATAACAATGTGGTTTGAAAATTAAGAATTCTATTTCATGTAAAAAAAACGTATAGTTTACAAACGGTCGGATTTTATGACAATCTGGATTATAGTTTAAAGAATAGAATACATTAATTTTTTTATTAAATTTTCTGATGGCAGGTTGGTAAGAAAGGAAAAGAATATGGCGGCAGCAATTATTTTCTTATCAACCTGTATTGTTTTACTGGTAATGTATTCCATAATCTGTGCGTTATGGGATGTGATATTGGGGCGTTGGAGCAGAGAAGAACAGAAAAAAAATTTTCAACAGGATCTTAATGATTTTGATGAATGAAAGGACAGGTTGATTCATTATTATGAGCATAAATGATCATTTCCAGATTGGTTTAATGCGTCATCCACCTGTTCAGGTTCCTGCTGGCATGTGTTACGGGCATTCAGATATACCTTTACGAAATGGATGGGAACAATATGTTTCGATTCCAGAAGGGTTTGCAATCGATCAGATTTATACCTCCCCTTTGTCACGTTGTCTCAAGTTGGCTCGTGCCATTGCATTGCAATATCAGATCCCATATCAGGAAGATAGGCGCTTGATCGAATTGAATTTCGGTTTATGGGAAGGAAAAAAATGGGATGAAATCCCCAAGGAATTCATTGATGCCTGGGCAGAAAATCCTTGGGATTGGCAGATTCCGGAAGGGGAAACAGGTCGGTTACTTCTTGCTAGGGTTATTGAAATTTGGCATGAAATTAAAAAAAAGGGTCAAAATATTTTGATTGTCTCACATGGTGGCCCTTTACGGCTTTTAAGGCAGATTGCGTTAGAAAAATCAATTGAACTGTTAGGTCCATTACCAGATTTTGGTCGAATTGAATTATTTACTTTTTCAAAACATTATTTAGATAAACAACAAATTGCTTGTAACGAGTAAAGCGGTTGTGGATAATACCTGAACAGCGCCCAGGCAATCCCCGTTATATCCTTTAATATGGTTGTTGATAATCAAGCTGGATAAAAAACCGGTTATAAAGGAAACCAAAAGATACAAGATTGTAAATTTCCAGTTTAAGAAATAGAGACATATGCTTATCGTTACGGTGAAATGAATGAAACTGGAAATAAATGGAATATGATCAAGCTGACTGGCCATACTTTTTGATTGAACAGGGGAAAGGATAAAAACGGGGATCAACATGGATGATCTGGATAAAATCGCAATGGCTGTTAAAAGCGGAATAATTTTCTGATGAAGTGTCATTAAAGAAATCAAGGAGGTGATCTGTATTCCGAGTATAATAAATAATGTTAGAACCCCGTATGTGCCTAAACGGCTATCTTTCATAATGGTCAATTTTTGATTAATACTATGTCCGCCACCAAATCCATCTGCACAATCTGCCAATCCATCCTCGTGTAAACAACCGGTTAGCAATAGATGAAATCCTAATGCTGAAAAGGCGATAATTGACGAAGATAGAGTGGTGAAAGAAAGGGTATAAATAAAACATCCTTCAAGCCCACCGATAAAAGCGGAAATAAATGGCCAAATCCATATGGATCTGGCAAATGAAAAGAAATGAAAATCATTATAAATATAATGAATTGGCAATCGTGAAAAAAAGGAAAGACTACTGAAGAAATCAGTTATGACTTTCCTTATGAAAAGAAAAATCATTTAGGATACGGTAATCCGGCCTCGTCATAGGTGGACATACCTCTATAACAGGCTAGGGCACCTTGAAGAATTGGAATGGTTATTGCGCATCCGCTGCCTTCTCCCAATCGCATATTAAAGGCTATCAAAGGATATTGGTTCAGGTTTCCGGCCAATAACAAATGCCCTTTTTCTGCAGAAAGATGGCTGATTTTTGCATGATCAAGACCTGACGGGTTTAGCTTTTGCAATGCTGCTACAGCGCTGGTGCAAACAAAACCATCTAATAATACCGGAATATTGAGATAACGAGCAGCCAAAGTGGCCCCCAACAAAGCCGCTTCTTCGTATCCACCAAAGTGGCGGCAAATTTCAAGTGGGTCATCGAGAATATCCTGATGTTTGGCTAGAGCCTCATCAACAACACGTTGTTTGTTCTGGATATATTCAGGCGATTGACTTGTGCCTTTGCTGACCCATTGGGCACCATTTCCACCAAACAGGGCGGCACTCAAAGCGGCAGCTATTGTTGTATTGCCAATTCCAACTTCCCCTAAACAAAGCAGATTGATATTGGGTGTTACGGCATTATATCCCGTCTCGACCGCCTTAAGGAAATCATGTTCTGACATGGCCGCTTCATGACAGAAGTTTTTGGTTTTCTCAAAATGATTTAGAGGGATAATACGCAGTTCTGCTCCCGCAGTTTTTGCCAGCTGGTTAATGGCTGCATGTCCCTGTTCGATCTGGGTGACCATCAATTCCGTAACGACAGCATTGTAGGGTGTGACACTTTCGTCGGTAATGCCATGGTTTCCAGCAAAAATCATGATGCATACCTTATCGAGGCTGGGCATTTCTTTTTTTTGCCAGGATGCTAGCCATGCAACCAGATTTTCAAGTTCTCCTAAACTGCCAGGAGGTTTTAAAAGGTTATTCTGGCGGGTAAAAGTGGCCTGTTCAGCTTTTTTATCCTTTTCGGGCAGTACAAGGCACAATTTTCTTAATTCGGTAATAGACTTAAAGTGTTTCATGATTTTAATGCAATACTATGGAAAAAACAGCCTGTAACTTTATTACGTCTTCCACCTTCCGGACCAAGATAATTGTCTGTTCCATCGCTCAGTAAGGCATATGGCTGGTCAGATCCTGGATCTGAAAGGGTTGCGTAATGAAATTCATGGCCATATATTGTAAGATCCCCGTTTTGGTTAGGTAACCTCGCTATACGATATCCTAAATGAATTTTAGGTTTTGCATAACTGCAGCTATGGCTGAGCAGCCCACTCATTCTATGTGCTTGCCCGTTTTTGTCAATGAGGCTTTTCCCCATAACCATATATCCCCCGCATTCACCATGCACAGTTTTAGTTTGGGCAAAGTTTTGTAAACCCTGTAAAAACTGATTGGCATTGGCAATTTTTTCCGCATATAGCTCTGGATATCCTCCTGGTAGCAAGCAACTATCACATTTTTCTGATGGTGCCTCATCTTGCAGTGGAGAAAAAAAATGGATGGATGCTCCCTGTCGATGCCATCCATCAAGAATATGGGGATAAATGAAACTGAAAGCGAGATCTCTTGCGATTGCTATTCTTTGACCAAGGGGTGGTAGGGCAATAATTGAATTGTCTGATGGGATGGAAAGCTGAGGAATATATGACAATAATTTATCCAGATCTATATTTTCTTCAATAAAATCAGCCAGAAAATCAAGGTGATTATCCAGATCCTCATGTTCTTCGGCTTGAATTAATCCCAGATGCCTTGTCGGTAAATAAAGTTTTGAATTACGGGGAACACTGCCCAATATCGGAATATTAATCCGGTCAAAGGCAGCTTTGGTATTTTGATAATGACGGGGGGATGCCACATTATTTAAAATTACACCGAGAATCTTGAATTTCGGGTTTATATTGGCGAAACCATAGGCAATAGCAGCGGCCGATTGCGCCTGACCAGTAATATCCAGAACCAATATGATTGGAATGTTGTAGCGTATTGCCAGATCGGCTCCACATCCTCTTTTGCCTTCTTCATTTTCGATGCCGTCCAAAAACCCCATTGAGGATTCAATGATGAATAATTCTGCACTTTTTGTTGAGGCATTAAATAAATGGTCAAGTAAAGGAAAAGGCATGGCCCAGCTATCTAAATTAAAGGATGTGTCTTGCGTTGCGATGGCGTGAAAGGCGGGATCGATATAATCTGGTCCTGATTTTGCCGCACGAACATGTATGTTTTTACGGCGTAAAGCAGTTAATAATCCTAGGGTGATGGTTGTTTTTCCACTTGCCGATTTGGGAGCGGCGATCATAAATGCTTTGATAGAATGCGGTTGATTGTTCATATAAATATTTGAACTTGAATGAAAAAAAGTTTATTGATGATTGAAATAACCTGTAAAATACAAGCCATTTGAAGAATAGCAATCATAGATCAATTTTCCCTGATTTAGAATTAAATTAAAAAAATTACTATTTCGTGAAAAGGAGGAATATTGGAACATGTCAAAAAATTAAAATATGGTTGGACAACGGGGGCTTGTGCGACAGCAGCTGCAAAAGCGGCTTATTTGGCTTTAAAACGTGGTTTTTTTTCGGATCGTGTTACAATTACTCTTCCACAGGGGAAAAGAGTTTCATTTATGATTTTTAACCACAAAATTCTGGATCGGCACTGTGCAATTGCCTCGGTTATCAAAGATGCGGGGGATGATCCTGATGTTACCCACGGAGCGGAAATCCGTGTAAGAATAACAATCTTGTCCATTGATCGTGGAATTGTTTTCAAGGCAGGAAAAGGTGTGGGGACAATTACTAAACCAGGATTACAATTGCCTGTTGGTCAGCCTGCAATCAATCCAGTACCTCGTCAAATGATCCGGTATGCATTGAACGAGGTATTTCCTTCCCCTGATGTAGAGGTAGAAATAAGCGTTGTTAATGGAGAGGAGCTTGCAAAAAAAACGATGAATCCAAAATTGGGTATTATGGGTGGATTATCGATTTTAGGAACAACAGGCATTGTTGTACCGTTTTCTTGCGCAGCATGGATCGCGAGCATTCATCGCGGGATAGATGTGGCACGGGCTGCAAATTTGACGCATCTGATTGCCTCTGTCGGGAATGTATCTGAAGAAACGGCCAAAAAAATCTATACACTGCCCGAATCAGCCTTTATTGAAATGGGTGATTTTGTTGGAGGAGTTCTGAAATATCTAAAAACACATCCAGTTCAATGGCTAACCTTGGCAGGAGGCGTTGCCAAATTTACAAAATTGGCACAAGGTCATCTGGATCTTCATTCTGGTCGTTCACAGGTAGATTTTGCACAATTGGCAGAATGGGTTGCGGAATTGGGGGGGGAGGATAGTTTTGTTGAGAAGGTCAGGCTGGCTAATACTGCCCTGGAGGTTTTCAGGAACTGTCATGTAAAACGGTTGCCCCTAGCTGATTTTATTGCAGAAAAGGCATTGGCAGTTGTAAAAGAAACACTTGATCCCGTGATTTTTAAAATCGAAATTCTGATGATTGATCGTAAGGGTAATTGTCTTGGGAGGGCATTTGCATAATGTATTAATAATATCAAATATTGGATTTCTGATTAATTATTAGATTATCATATTTTATTAGAAAATATTGCTAAAATAAGGTAAGTGTTTAGATCAATCATTAGATGAAAGCGGGTCCGATATTATATGCATGTTCTTCAAAATCTGCTTTTTAATAATCATTTATCAGATATTTCAGAAAAATTATATTTTGATATTCAAAAAGGCGGTATACAACCGTTATCGGAAAATGATGGAATTATTCTTGAAAAAAATAGCAGAATTTCTTTTGGAACATATTTCAATTATTTTTCCTTAAATACATGGCGTAAATATTGCCAACTCAAAGATCTTCATTTTCAGTTACAGGGAAAAGGTGAATTTGTATTGAGGTTCTGGTTGACAGACAAAAATTACCAGCCTTCTTCATCAAAGCGTGTTATTGAAAAACAAGTTTATTTAAATAAAGATCAAAATTGTTTTTGCATTGATTGCTCATTTTTATTGAAAAAACAAGGCATTCTTCATTTTACAATAGATACAAAGGGCGAATGTTTCATACAGGGTGGTTCTTTTTGCACCAAAACAGATCCTGTTAACTATATAAAATTAGGAATAGTTATTACGCACTATAATCGTAAAAAATATCTGATCCCTGCCATTCGGCGGATAGAAACGCAGCTTTTATCTAATGAATCTTTTAAAAACAACATTGATCTTATTATTGTAGATAATTCTCGAGATGTTTCTTCAGAAGAGGCAGGGGAGGCGATTGTTATTTCTAATCTCAATTATGGAGGATCCGGGGGATTTACACGCGGATTACTGTATTTGAAAGATCGTCATTATACACATTGTCTTTTTATGGATGATGATGCCAGTTGTGAAATTGAATCTATAATCAAGACTTTCAGATTATTGCAATATTCAGTCGTGGAGCGATTGGGAATAGCTGGAACCATGTTATATGAAAAAGAATCGACAATCATTCATGAGAAGGGTGCCCAGTATAAGCCCTTAAGCTTGATACAGCTATATTGTGGTCTTGATATATCGAAATTTGAAACTATTATAGCGACTGATTTAGATAAAAAGAAAATTGAATATGGTGCCTGGTGGCATTTTGCCTTTAAGATTGAAGATGTAAATTATTTTCCATTTCCTTTTTTTGTTAAGGGAGATGATATGCTTTTCGGATTAATGAATCATTTCAATATCATTACTGTGAATGGCATATGTGTTTTTGGAGAGGATTTCCGTTACAAGGATGGCCCCTTACCCCGATATTTAAGCGTAAGGGCCAATTTTGCTTTGGCTTTGATATATTCAGATTGTTCTTTATGGATTTATGTCTGGCGTTATATACGTTGGATATTTATTTCCATTTTAACCTATCGTTATGCTTCTGCCCGAGCTACTAGCATTGCTTTGCAACATGTTATGCGAGGTCCAGAATTCTGGACACGCTATTTATCCTTAACAGATATATATCCTGCCATTTCGAATGTATTGTCGGAAGAGAAAATGGATGATGTTGATATAGATCAACTAAAACCAAGTATCAGGCAAGTTCGTTTTCCCATATTGAAAAAAATCATTATTATTATGACCTTCAATGGTTTTTTTCTTCCTGATTTTTTTATTAGAGACAGACTTATTCTGAGTAAAAAGGAAATAAAACATTTTCCATATGAAATATTTTTAGAGAGGAATATATTATATTATTCAAGTGAATATAATAAAGGTTATGTAGCGATATATAATAAAAAAAAATTTTTTTCCGAATTGTTTTTAGGTTTGAAATTGATGATTCAATTTGTTGTTAGATTCAAAAAATTAAAAAGAGAATATAGACAAGTGGTTCCAAAAATCATGACAGAAAAATTTTGGAGAAAGGTTTATCAATTCAAGAGATGATTGGTTAACTGGACATAGTCCAGTTTTATATCAAAGCTAAGAGTTTTTGCATAAAGCTTCATATTCCGCGGGAATCCCACAGAATGTTATGCAATCTTTATTAACAAGTTTATAGTGAATTTTTTTATTATTTTGAATTAAATAATTATATAAGGGCGCTATATATAATTCGGATGTAGAAGGCGTTTTTCTTTCTTGTTGAAGAGCATATAGGAAATCTCCAGATTTCTTGAAGTGATAAAGACCGTTACAACATAAATCGGATATTGGTTTTTTTTCTGCGGTTCTTAGAGCGATAGGCTCTTGACTTTCAGAATCTGGTTCCACGTAAGACCAGTTTTCACCATCACCCTTAAATACTTCTAGATATCCGTCAGAACGTTTAAACCATTCTTGTTTGGGAAAATGAAAATCCCTTCTAAAGGTATCAATATTGAATATTGTCAGCGCCATGTTATTTTCAAGACCGGCTTTGTGAATTCCATATTCTACAGTTTCTGCCTGTCCAGCGGTAGGATGATCTAGAATGACTATATTTGCTTTTTTGATACTAAGCTTGTCAATTTCAGTTTGTATAAAATTTTCCGTATTCATAATTGAACGGGCAATGAACAGAAATGGAGTATCTTGGAAATATGCTTTGAAACTTTCAACTGAATGGGCAAAAACTGTTTTTCCATTTAAAGGCAACATGTATTTAGGTTGCGTATATCCAGCTTTTGAAAAACGGCTGGACAGTCCCGCCATTGGAATAACTATCATTAATCTCTTCTTTCAAATATCGAATATAAACGTAAGGCATTTGCAATAAATGCTTTTTGTCGATCAGGGCGATCAGCATGTAAAGGTAACATCGATAAAAATAATGCTATGGTCATAGCTTGGATTTCTTTGCTTGAAACCGTAATATTTGCAATATTTATTTTATTAAAATATGTCTGTAGCCATTTATGGGAAGATGATAAATCAAATGTTAGTTCGAAATCGTATTGATTATTGTTAATAAGATTATAGCGTCCTGTTATGATAAAGTCATATAACCCGTTAATTGAATGGGATAGCTTGGCCATATCATAACGTAAATCACCATAATTTTCCTTTATATGGGGAAATACATATCCTCTTGGATCAATCACTGTAATACGACGATTGCGTGAATTATATAAAATGTTACTGAAACAAAAATCGCCATGCATGATTGTACATAATTCTTCAGGATTTTTTGTAATAAAATCTGACAAATTATTTGCAATAGTTAATAATGATGGATATTTATTACCATTGAAAACGAGGTCATGCATGATATTAAAACCTGTTTGATTTGAAAAGAGTTTCAAACGTTCAAAGGTTTTGTTACCTACTAAATGTGCAGTGTAATCGTCCCGCTTTTTTTTACCTTTTTGTTTTGCGCATAAATTCAGGAAATCAGTACAAGAGGCCAGAATTTTGTTCCATGTAGCTTTTCCAATATCTGAAAATACGAATAATTCAGCTAGCGTTGGTGTGTATTGATATTCAGTGGAATAGAATGTTTTGTCATTATCTTGTCCGTATTCGAAAAGACGAGCGGTGAAGGGTTTTAGATTTGGTGGAGTTGATTCCAACCACTCTGCTTCAGCAAGCATCTTAAAAGAATCAGAAGAAATTTTTTTAACTGTATTTGAGGTAATTTGGAGTGAATTAAAGGCCCTTGCAGTTGTAACCAAACGTCTTGATTGAAAATAAGTCTGAATATGTCCAAAGTCATACCAGTTTTTAATAGCTTTTATTTTTAAGGGCTGATGTTTGTTATATAAGTTTATTCCCTCAATAAAATTTCCACGTGCTTGACATAAGGACTTGATCAGTTCATTCCCCTTTGAGAAAGAAAAATAGCCACAAGCTACTGGACGGTAATTATTTTCATCTTTGGTTGATTTGATGGTTTCAAGATTTTTAATATATTTATCATCAGCTTGATTGATAACTGCCCAAGAATAATCGTCACCATCAGGATAACTTGCAATAATATCCATTTCTTGAGGAATATCATCAAGAATTGTATCACCGTGTAAAATACGTATGTTCGAATTGTATGCATTGATGACATTAATCGTATATACTAGGGAATTTCCTAGAGACATGTCATCCGGGACAGAAACGATTACTACACCTTTTTCTTTTAAAGCATGTTGATCATAGGGAGTAACAATAAAGCTATCAGGCAAAGTCAGGTAGATTAGTGAATTTTCAATTAAGTTTTTTCTAAAATTTTTAACCTGTATTTCAAATAATCTTCCCGTTCCCAAAGGTAGAAAGGAAGGGGGAATTAAACCAAATTCGGCTGCCAGTTCTTGATTCACATATGCAGCAGAAGTGATAATATTTACGCAAGATGAAGTCATTTTTTTGTTTCAATTAATTTTGTAATTTCATCAAAAGACATTGAAATGAATTCAGACGGTCGTATGGCACGATCATCAATATAAAATCCCTCTTTTCCACACCATGGTTTTCCTACATAAATTTCATCATATGGAATTTCATGTTTTTTTAACCATTCAATGATAATTGGTAAAGTATTGGCATTAATCTTTCCAATATCACCGTTATAAGTATACATATTTCTGGCTGTTTGAATAATAATTTCAAATCCTTGTTTCTTGTATTCCCTTAATTTTTGAATAACTGGTAGATTCGGGAGTTTGTCAGCATAAGAAACACCCGAAGTATTAATAGTTAAGGTATCATCAAGGTCGAAAACCAAACGTTTCATATAAATATTCAATTCATTATTAATATGTATAAAATTATATATAAATGTTAAAAAATTGACATTTCAACTTCAATTAAATTGTTTGAAATAATTGGGGTGCCAATACATTGGCAATTAAGAAAATAGTAATCTATTTTATTTTCATTTTCTTCCTTTAAATCCCAATTTCTTACAAAATAATTATGAGGCCCTTCAATATTTGTATGTTCTACAAAACGTTCAAATAATTTTTGATAATGATGATAGTTATTCATCTTATTTTTATCGATTGAGATTTTTATTGATTTATTCTTTTGCTGTGATGATAAATACAAATATCCCTCCAATTCGGAAATATTAGAAACCAAAGTTTTTTTCTGGGCATCAAAGGAGAGACAAAAATAGCGTAAAATATTACAGGTATTTTTTTTCTCGATGAGAAAAAGGGATAAATCAACAAGGTGATTTGTATTTTCAAAAAATAAGTGTGCAGGTCCTGTTTCTGGATCTTCTGAATCTGTGAAGGGCTGACCTATATCTAAATAAAATCTTTGTCGTTCCACTGGATAATTATTATAATTCCAGTGAAAATCTAAAGCCAATTTTTTTTTATCCGGTTTCCATTTTTCAGTCAGTGGCAATGTCTGTATTCTGGATTTAATGGCTTGCAAAAAATCATTAAGGATGATTGAAGCTTGTAATTTGTTAGGCAATCTTTCTTTTTTTTCTAGTCCAATTAATTGTCTTCCCCATGATGTACAAACAGCCAAGGTTGTTGATGCATAACAATCTCTCGGAAACCATTTAATGGATGAAATATGATCTGGTAATTGTGATCCTATAGATAAAATTTCCTTGATTTCTATTAAATAGTTAGGTTTTGTCCATAACATAAAACAGATATGAGTATAATATCCAGAGCCGAACTGGTTGAAAATGGAAATAGGAATGACTTCTTCAAGTGCAACGAAAAAATGAGAGGATAAAAAAGGTGCCAAGTTTTTTATCTCTTCAACTTTTTCAAGAATTAAAAACCAATCCTTTTTATGGGCAAATAATCCCTCGATTTGGGTTGCTGAAATACGGGTAAGTCCGATTTCATTAATGATATGTTCTTTTAATTGGGGAAGAGATTTATAGTGATGCCACATCCAAGTTCCATGATTAGTAGTGATTTCAGCGTCAAGATCAACATCATAATCGTAAGATCTTTGTGAGGCAATTGGAGTTAAAGCTTTTTGATTCAATTGATTTAGTATGGAGGATATTGTAAGGTGCCTTACAAAAAGACTATTTGAAGCCATTGTACAAAAGTAGTCAAAAACAAGATTATTTTTTGCGTAATCCAACGTTTCAAGATGTCCTAATAATAGAGTATTTCCCCATTTGTGTCTTTTAAACCCTCCATTAATGATGATAATACGGTTACTAATTGTTAAAGCAGCCTTAGGAATGGGTCTATTATGTGGAAAATTTAATATTAAAATAACATTTTCTGGTGTAAAAAAAAGAAAGTTATTAATATATAACATTAAATAATCATCAGATTCATTGAATAATGTACTAATAACTATCCTGCTATTAGCTGCCTCTTTTTTTGTTTTTTCTATAAAAGAGGAGATATTTATTATTTCTTCATTATTGTCGATGTGGTTATTGTCCAGTGTTATTTCCAATTTATCTAAATTGCCTTTAGAATTTAATTGAAATTTAATATACTGTGCTTGAATCTTTTTACTTAAATGAATATCAAATTCGGTTGGATTATCCCAATGATGACTGGGTTGTGTATAATAACATACCCAATCCTGGTTATTGTTAGATAAGAATATTGAAAATAAAGGTATACTGATATCATTGTTATTAAAGTTTTTGATATGAAGTGTATCAATTGTATTTTCTTTTCCTAAGTCAAAAACTTTAGAAGGAAACCATATTTTTTGCATCATTATTTTTAATGTCTTTAATTGTTAAACTGATGTAGAAATCTTATGAAAATTTAATATTTTGAACATATATGAAGATTTATATTTCGATACATTAACCTTAATTGATATTAAATAAAAGTTATATCAAAAAAAATAATTAATGATCATAAACAAATTCACTGTTGATTTAATGATAGATTGTAATCTAATTACAAATTAGAAATAAACTTCCTGACAGGATCACAAATATTTCTATTAATTCTTTTAACCCCATATAAATGGTTTTTATCATAAATTTGCCAAATATAATTGCCATCATTAAGGTATTCTTTTTTTTGAAGGAAATCTGTATCTTTATTTAGGAGAGATAGAACCGTTTTAATATTAATTTTGTAATTTTTTAAAAATTAAGAAATTAAATTTAATAATCTTTAATAATGAATTAAAATAATTTTGACATGTGTTAAGGTTATTAGTCGTGTCTTGTTTATGTTATGCATTTTGATTAAGTGTTTTAGGATCGAAGGTGTTTAACTCAATTTTTCGTAAAGTATTGTATGGGAATGTGATTCAACGAAATATGTTGTTAGTTTGAGATAACATTAAATATTTTAATATTATGAATTTTTTTAGTTCCTGAATACGATTTCAGGGGTAATATGAATCCAGATTGCTGGGTTAAATCTTGCAATTTCTTGTCACAAATTACTTTTGTATGAAAATAGGTTTGTATTTTAAAATTTTTTTTAATGCATTTACTGTTCACAATAACTGGAATTAATGTTGGCAATGGTAAGAGATATGTTTTAAAAAATGGTTTCATTCTGTATGAATTGTTTTTTTATAATTACACGTGATAAAAATCAAAGGACTGAAAAATGATCGAAAAATGTTTTAATATTTATTGAATAGAATAAATATTATTGATTTTTAAAACGACGTTGATAGTTAACATTATATAGGGCACTTTCCATATGGTTTTTACTACCCATAGCAGGACCAACCATAATTAACGCAGTACGTTGGATTGGATTGGCGTTTATTTTTTTTAAAATAGTGGCCAATGTTCCCTGTATAATTTTTTCATTTGGCCAGCTTACATGCGCAGCGATGACGATTGGACAATTTTCTCCATAAAAAGGAACCAAACGCTGAACAATTTCTTCAATACGATGAATGGCGAGATGAATAATCAGTGTAGTGCCAGTTTGTGCATAGGTTTCTAATTTTTCTTTTTCTGGCATTATTGATGCACGTCCAGAAATGCGTGTTAAAACAATGGATTGTGCTATTGTTGGAATAGTCAATTCTTTTTTTATGATTGCAGCAGCGGCTGCAAAAGCGGGTACACCGGGTGTAAGTGTATAGGGAATGGCGTGTTTTTCAAGTCGGCGGATTTGTTCGGCAACAGCACTATAAACAGAGAGATCCCCTGAATGTAAACGGGCAACATCTTTTCCCGCTTGAGTTGCTTTTACAAATTCAGCTTCAATCTGATTCAAATTTAGTGGGGCCGAATCAATTAATTGTGTATCAAAAGAGCAAAATTTCAGAATATCTTTAGGAATAATAGATCCGGCGTAAAGACATACTGGACATTGTTCCAAAAGCTTTTTCCCACGTAATGTTATAAGGTCAGCAGCCCCTGGGCCTGCCCCGATAAAATGGACGGTCATGGTGTTGAGGATCCTTTATAGGCTAAAGATAAGGTAATTCCTTTATAAATCATCTTTCGTATCAGTAAATGATCTTTTTTGTGCATAATGGCTAAAAGACAGGCTTCTGAAACAGCACCAAAACCGGTTAGTTCATAAATTCTGTTTGAATAAGATTGACATTGGGACTGAAGATTTTTGAGCGTGTCCAATGCAATGAATTGAATGGGTAGTTTATAATGATGTTGCAGGATTAGATAAGTGCTATCTTTTTGTTTAAAAGCAGGCGCAGCAATTAAATAAATAGAGGCCCGATAGTTTCGTTTAATTTCTTGCAGTGTACAATATATATGTTTGGCATTTGTTTTTTTTTGACTGCCTAGACCAATTAATAAAGTGTCAGGGGAGGCGCGTGACGCAATATTGGGTAATGGTGCGGTCGGGTCTGAAACCATGGTAATTCCCTAAAGATTCATAATGCTGGATTTGAAGGCGGCTGATTGTTCCGCCCAATTGTTGTTGAGTCTGAAAAAGGATTTGATCGCTTTCGGTCGTTACGGAATTAATAACCAGCCGTCCATAAGGATGAAGGTTTCTCCATACAGTTTTTAAAAGATCAGGTGCTGTTAATCCACCTCCGATAAAAACGGCATCAGGACGTGGCAGTTTATCTAAAACTTCAGGGGCCTTGCCTTCAATGATTTTCAGGGATGGGACACCCAGACTATATGCGTTTTCCCTTGCTCTTACAGCCCGATCATGACGTGATTCAATGGCAATGGCTTTACAGCCGGGATGGGTTAACATCCATTCGATGGCAATGGAACCGGATCCCGTGCCAATATCCCATAACAAAGCGCCAGGAAAAGGTTGCAATGCTGATAAAGTTGCCGTGCGGATATATTGCTTTGTTAATTGACCATCATGTCGAAAATAGGAATCTTTTCGTCCATGGCAATAGGGAAGCCCTTCAAACCGGTCTAATTCAAGGGCAATCATGTTTAAAGGGTCAATTGTTCCGGGCAGGGATTCTTTTAATAAAAAAGAACGTATCCGTTCCCGCGGTCCACCAAGTGCTTCAAGAATATAAAATAATTTATATGGGATTTGCCATTTTTCCAGATATGCCTTGACGTTATGAGGTGTTGATTCATTTTCGGATAAAATAAGTGTTCTACGACCTGGTATTAAGGCTGGGCGCAAGGTTTCCAATGCACGACCACATAAGGAGATTGTCTCAATGGTTTGTCCTGACCAACCTAACCGGTTGCAGGCAAGGCTATAGGATGAAAGGGTGGGAAAACTTTGCCAATCATTGATAGCCAAGGATTGTACGGCTAAAGGACCAATCCCATACCAGAACGGGTCACCTGACGCAAGAATTGCAACTGATTCAGGTTTAAGGTTATTGATTTTGTTTATGGATTCTTGAATGGGCGACGACCATATTTCTGTTTGACCTTGAATAAGGGTGTTTGCCAGTTTCAAATGACGCTTACCACCGAAAACGTAAGATGCGTTTTTTAGACATCTACGAGCCTGATCGGAAAGGGAGTTGATACCATCTTCGCCAATACCAATAATGCTAAGAAAAGGGTAAGCCATATTATTTACAAAAATCACTTATTAATTCTATCAGGTAACGGAAATGAATTATAGCTGGGGTAATTGAAAAAATCATGTAATCTATTTATGTAATGACAAATTTTTATAGGTATCTTTAGTGGGACAAAAAAGAAAAAAGATTTTGCTTTTAGGTGGCACAAGTGAGGCTTCCCAATTAGTACACTGTCTGCAAAATAATGATTCCATAGAAGTTATTTTTTCTCTAGCGGGTGTGACAAAAAATCCTGTATTACCCAGAAATGTGATATCACGTGTGGGTGGGTTTGGTGGTGTCACCGGATTGATAATGTGGTTAAAGAATAATCAAATAGATTTCCTGATTGATGCAACACATCCTTTTGCCCTACAGATGACTAATAATGCATGGAAGGCAGCGAAGATTTGCAGAATTCCCTTTTTGAATTTGCAACGTCCGGCATGGCAGAAGCGGGATGGTGATCATTGGTATGAGGTAAATTCAATTCCTGAAGCTGTAAAGGTTTTGGGTCATAGAACGTTAAGGGTATTTTTAACTATCGGTCGTAAAGATATATTATTATTTAAAGAGAATATTATCCAGCATCATTATTGGATAAGAAGTGTTGATAAGCCTGATGATACGGTTTTGCCAAGTCATGCCGAGGTCATTACTGCCAGAGGACCTTTTGATGTGCAAAGCGAATATGATTTTTTAAAACAATACCATATTGAACGTATTGTTACGAAAAACTCCGGTGGTCAGACTGTTTATGCAAAAATTGATGCGGCAAGGAAATTGTCAATTCCTGTGATCATGATTCAAAGACCTGTTATGCCCCAACTTCCTTCTGTTTCAACTATGGATAAGGCTTATCAATGGTTGATGAGTCGTCTTCAGGGATAAATTCGGTTATAATCGAACGAGATGTGTAGAACCAGGGACGTATATTTTCCCGTGACTGGGGAATTAATTGACTATAACGGTTACCAATCAAGACCAGGGTTTGCATATTTCCCATGGAGCCTTTGGCATCGCCCAGGGTGGTTAGGTGAATATGTTCGTTTTTTCGGGAAATTGCCTGACAAAAAGCCACTGGAATATAGGGAGGTAAAATTTCCTTCAATAATTCAAAAGCTTTATCAAGTTGCCATGGTCTCGCTTTGGAAACGGCATTATAAAGGGCTATGACAAAATCAGCCTGAGCCGCAAGCCTTAAACGGTGCAGAATAAGTTTCCAAGGTTTCAGGTTATCGGAAAGGGAAATGGCGCAAAAATCATGACCTAAAGGCGCTCCTAGTCTTGCAGCCGCCGCAAACATGGCGGAAATTCCTGGTAAGACAGTTATTTCAATCTCTTTCCATATTGGTTTTCCATGATCAATGGTTTCAAAAATGGCACTGGCCATGGCAAAAACGCCGGCATCTCCTGAAGAGACAACCCCAACCTTATAGCCTTTTCCGGCAAGTGTTAACGCATGTTCGGCACGATCAAGTTCTTCGCGATTATCTGATTTATGTTTTCGTAAAGATGGTCTATCAGGGATGCGATCAAGGTAAGGGCCATAGCCAATCAGGTCTGTTAAGGTTGGCAAAATTTTTGATGCTTCAATCGTCAGTAAATCAGGATCTCCAGGACCAAGGCCTATGATGTATAGATGTCCCGTCATCTCAATTCTCCTTACCGGCGATAAGGATCAGTGAAAAATAGGGCGCTTTTTCATCCTGCATTTGTGATAATGGCAAGATACGTTCCTGGTTTTGGGTGCCACGTTCAATATAGGTTGCTTGTTCAAGCAAATGGGTCTGCTTTAAAGCGGCTTTAACCTTTGCAAGATTGCGGCCAATTTTCATGATGACGATGGATTCACACTGGTTCAATTTTACCAAAAGTTTGTCGAGGGGTAAAGTCGCGGACAAAATGGTTAAGGTTTGATCATTGCGAACAATCGGTAAATGTAATCGGCTCCAGCAACCATTCATTGCCATAACGCCTGGAATGGTCTCTATGGTATATTGTTCTTGTAATCTTTCCAATATATAAATTGCAGATCCATACAATAATGGATCGCCTTCACATAACAATCCTATATCTTGTCCTTCATCGAGTTTTTTTTGAATCTTAGAGGCACAGTGATCATAAAATGTTTCTAACGTTTCTTTATATTCAGGAGCATAATGAGGGATTTCTGTAGTCAAGGGGTATTCAAAACGTAATTCTGTTAATTCATGGATAAGGAATGGTGTGGCAATTTGACGTGCATGACCCATTTCACCTTTTTTACAAAAATAAGCGATAAAAGAAAGGGAATTTAGAATGCGTCCGGCTTTTTTTGTCACCAATTCAGGATCGCCCGGTCCCATACCCAATATAAATAATGTGCCTTTCATTTTATATTTCCTGTTTTTGGGCCAAAGCGTTCAATGCGGCAACACCCATGGCGCTTCCACCCTGTCTGCCTGTTATGACCATATATGGAATTTTTCCCCATTCTTGCAATGCCAGTTTTGATTCAGCCGCACCCACAAAACCTACAGGGACGCCGATAATTGCTGCAGGCTGGGGGATTTTCTTCTGGTCTAATAAATTGATCAAATGAAACAAGGCTGTTGGTGCATTACCAATGACCACAACCGCCTGTTTCAGGGTGTCCCCCCATAAATGGATGGCAGCAGCGGAACGCGTGTTTTTTATATCTTGTGCAATCTTGACTGTATCGGGATGGTTCAGGGTGCAAATAATTTTATTATTGGCGGGCAGTCTACGTCGAGTAATTCCATGCGCAACCATTTCTGAATCACAAAAAATCATGGAACCCATGAACAGGGCCTGTTCACTTTTTTCAATAAAATCGGGACTGAATACGATATTTTTTGTTATTTCGATCCGTCCACATGCATGGATAACCCTGACGGCAATTCTGGCTTCATCTTCTGTAAAATTAGATAGGTCAGCTTCTTTGCGAATGGTTGCGAAGGAATTTTGATAAATAATCTTGCCATCATGGATATAGTCATAAAGAGGCATGAATGTTTTTCCTATTTCATTTCAGAATATGTAATGAGTTTAGCGCTGATTTCTTCCAAGTCTAGATTTTTGTAAAGGCTTTCATCATTTGCCCTGCCGTGTAAAATAAAATTATATCCCTTGGGGGTTGCACACAGGGTTAAAGGATTTTTCAGGGGAGATGCGCATCCTTTTGCACAGCCAGATATATGCAGTGTCTGTAGTTTGGAATGCCAGAAGCGCATAAGTTTTTTAACATCTTTCATCACGGGTTGCATTCCCTGAAGACAATAGGGCTTACCTGGACATAAGATGATATTTAAACGAGGATCATGTTTATCGGTAATAAATGATTTCAAATGGGTATGAGCTGCGTTTGAACAATAGGGCAGGATAATTGTCCGATCGGGGGTGAGCTGCAGGGTGGAATTTCCATATTGATCAGAGATGTCTGCCAGTAGACTTAAATCTTGACTATGGAACAATCCAAAGGGAATGCCGAGATGATAACCATGTGGAAATTGACCAATCGAAAGTTTTTCAATTGAAGTTGGATAGGTATAGGATTGTTTGGAACATGAATTTTCCCTTATAAATTGATCAGCATAGTCTTGATGAAGCAGGCGGAAATAATTGTGTTTATTGCAAAATTGCAAAATCTGTTTAAGCAGTTTGGCACAATTATCCAAGTTACAGGGTATTACCTGTTTCGCATGACCTAATTGCAAAATCCATTGGTCATGATGGATACGTAGATTAATATCGGCATGATGACGGGTTAAGGGGAATAACCCGCCCCCGTCAATAACGAAACTAAATTTGCCAGTCAGAAATTTTACGGTCTCATTTTCAATGATTTCATGTTGTATACACTGGGCATAACGTATGGTATCTTGGTGGCAAGAAGGGTCGATACCGGCCAAGGGTGAAATAAGAATATTGCGTTTATCTTCTTCCAATGCATCGGGACTGCATAGATTCTCATTTTTGGCTAAAGGTATGAATTGTTGGATATGTTCCCGGGTAAACCCCCGTAGTTGCAGATTGGCCTTTTGCGATAAATTAATAAAGCCATTTCCCAAATCAGATGCTGATCTTGCAATAAAACGTGCCTGTCGACTGGTTAATTTTGCAAAAGGAGGCTTAACTCGACATAACCATCCATCTCCTGTCTCCATAGGATGATAAAGCGATGGACACCATCCCCGACGTATATTATTCATCGCTTTCTTCCAGCTTCATGAAAACGCTGTTTGATTTTGGATGCCACAAGCCACGTTTAAGGGATTCATTGAAGCGATTTTGAATGGATTTTTTCGCCGCTGGATTGGAATTTTGTAAAAATCGGTTAACAGTATCATTTCCAAGCGTTGCTGCAAAGACGAGTTCAAACTGTTGATCAAAACAATGGGAAAGCGTTGCTGAAAAACTGAAAAGTGCATCGACAGAACGGGCTATTTCCGCGGCTCCACGATAGGAGTGATTCATCATTGCCTTTATCCACATGGGATTGGCAACACGTCCACGCACTATACGGTTGACTTCCTCAACCAATAAACGGATTTTTGGATTTTCTGCTTTTGAAGTGTCACCGTGATATAAGTTGGGTGTATTGTCAAAGAGTTTTGCAGCTGCCGCAAAACCACCTTCATGGGCAGCGTAATCAGCGCTATCCAGAAGATCAATTTCGGCATGGTCTTGACTGTGAAAAAAAGCCTGTGTTGTTTTTAAACGTTCTGAAAGCCCTTGTTTATCGTAAATGCCATCTTGTCCGTTTCCATAACTATAAGCTGAATTTTCCAGCCATCTTTCGCCAAGTTCCGCTTGTTCCCGCCAATTTCCAGTATTCAAGGCGTATTCTATGCCCGTTCCATATGTACGTTGGGCTGTACCATAAATACGGTTAAGCCGGGAATGATGGCTTCCGAAAGGGGTATTTTGAAAAAGATATGCCAAGTAATTCCAATCTTTATCTTCGGCACGTTGGGCAAGGGTTTTAACCGTTTGATCAAACAATGTGATCTGATCTTCAAACGCATCACGGAAAAACCCTGAAATGCGGAGTGTTACGTCGACGCGCGGTCGGTTCAACTTTGCCAATGGGATGATTTCAATTGAAGTAACACGATTTGAACTTGTATCCCAGATGGGTTTAACCCCCATGAGAATATAAGCCAGAGCCAGGTCCTCACCGCCTGTTCTAAGATTGGTGCTTCCCCATAAATCAATAACAATATGTCGCAGGTGATCACCATTTTCCTGTATAAATTTCAGCAAAAGCTGTCCTGCCATCTTTTCTGCCAGAAGATAGGCAGTACGAGTGGGAATACCACGTGGATCAACCGTATACAGATTACGTCCGGTTGGGAGAACATCCAGTTTTCCTCTTGTGGGTGCCCCAGCAGGGCCAGGCTGAATAAATTCTCCATTCAAAGCGTTTAGGAGAGATTGTTTTTCATGCTCGGCACATTGGTAAAGATTTGATTCAATCTCTGATATTTTATCGGGGGCATAATGTTTTATTGTTTCTAGAAGATGCTGGAATTGAATTGGAGGTTTACCAAAAATATGTAACCCTTCCCGTATTTGCAAATCCTTGACATCACATAAATAGGCATCCAGATGGTTCAGGGCGACCTCATCTCCGCTTTCCTTGCGGTTGATGCCTGTTTCAGCCAATAAACCGCAGGATTCTGCTTTATCCAGAATAGTCCCGAGAAGAAGTTTGCTGCGTCGATGGTCCAAACCATCAGCTTCAGCATAATCATCGATTAACCGTTCTAGTTCTGCGGCATCGCCGCTAAGGATTGTCTTATTGACAGGAGGCGTTAAGTGTCCGATGGTAACAGCACCGAGACGTCTTTTTGCGCAGGCTGCCTCACCTGGATTGTTAACAATAAAGGGATAGATGACGGGTAAGCCCCCTAGCAACACAGCAGGGGAACAATGATCGGAAATTGCGGTTGCCTTGCTTGGTAGCCATTCCAGTGTACCATGTGTTCCCAGATGAATGATGGCATCAATGGATTCATGATGGCGTAACCATAAATAGAAAGCGATATAACCATGGCATGGTGGAATATCTGGATCATGATAAG
Organism: Commensalibacter sp. M0355; assembly: GCF_016101365.1. NCBI lineage: Bacteria > Pseudomonadati > Pseudomonadota > Alphaproteobacteria > Acetobacterales > Acetobacteraceae > Commensalibacter > Commensalibacter sp. M0355. Next base: position 737,482 of record NZ_JACFQQ010000001.1, on the reverse strand, counting down.
TGTTTTTATGATTTTTTGAATCAGCTCTTTCAGGCTGGATCGCGCAGATGATATGGCCTAATTGAATATATCGTATGGTAAAATTTTCTTTTTGCAGCGTTTCATCTTTTTCAAATTCTGGCCAGTATGCCAAAACTCTTTCTCTGAATGTCGTCGAAAGTGTGGAAAAATATTGTTTATAATCAGTCAGGGATAAAGTGGCCCTGGTACCTGACTGACATAAAATCTGGATTAAATTTTTACAGTCGGGAATTACGGATCCTGTTTGATATCCATTCTTTTTCAACCATTGTAAAATATGTTCAAGACTGGCAAAGCTGTCCAAACCGACGGCATGCCCTTCTTGTCCGCTGACACCCGGGTAATTTGAAAGGATAATAGCAATTTTCTTGTCATGATTGTTTTTTTTTCTTAAATTAACCCATCCGTTAACACGGTTTGTAACGAGATCTATTCCTTTTTGATAAGGTTCATACCGTGTTTGGTTATTTTTCTCTTTTTTAAATCCTATGGCAGTTGTCGAGATTTTACCGTCAAGTTCAGGTAAAACAACCTGGATGGCAAGATCGGTTTGGGATAGGCCACGAAAACTTTTTTTCCATAAATGTTTACTGTTACTAGGCTGAAGAATTTGCAGGACTGGCACATTAAATGTTCTAAAAAGGGAATGATTATAATCTTGCTGTATAGAAAAATATGTGGCGTTTAAAATTATTGTTGGGTGATTTTGGTAGAGATATTGTCCAATCCAATGGGAAATTTCTGGGTCTTTTAGAGAGGTTAGATAAACAGCCTTGATATTTATGCCTTTTCTGAATAAGGATTGTGCGAGGGAAAGAATAGGTTTGATATTGTTGGCCAGCAAATGAGAGCGGTAAAACAATATTACCGCTAGATTTTGATGGGCATGAAATGGATAAGGTAAGGGATATTCCCCAACCATCGGTAAAATGTGTGGGGTAATTGATTGCCCTATTTTATGGTCAAGATGATGGGCGGCAAGATTTAGGATGTGACTGTAATTTTCTTTTCCACCAGCTAGGAACAGCTCCTTGAATTGATTTAACAGGTTGCTGGGAATAGTGGAAAGATTATCAAGATGGGGATTTTCATAATTTTCACCAGAAATAATGGCTAGGGGAATGTGATAGGACTGACATAAGTTGTGGATTTCTTCCGTACCATAGCGCCATGCCTCAATTCCTCCTAATAATCTTAAAATTATGAATTTGGACTTGCTGATTGTCTGATCCAGATAGAGGTCGACAGACATTGGATGACGAAGACGGTTAAGAGAAACTAGCTGTATTGATGGAGAATTTTCAGGTTGCTGCGCTATGCAATTCGCCATCACATTCAGGTCATTATCGGAAAAGGACAGAAAGACAATATCGGCTGGTTCATGTTGCAAATCTTCAGCCGGTGCCTGTTCATCCAGACTTGTAATTTCTCGAACCAGGATATGCATTATTAAATTTGTGTTTCCAAGGCTGCCTGAATGGCCTTTTGATTGATGCTTTTCTGTCCAATGATGATTAATCGTCCTTGAGGTTGTTCATCTTGATACCATGGACGGTCAAAATGATAACTAAAGCGTTCACCGACCCCGTGTATTTCAAGGCGCATCGGTTTATCGATAACCTGGATATAACCCTTAATGCGTAGTATATCGTGCAGGTTTGTGAGTTGAAGGAGTTTATTTTCCAAGGCTTTTGGACTCGAGACTGGAGGAATATTGACAACAAAACTTGTAAAGTCATCATGTTCATGATCTTCATCCACACCATCATGATGAGAGGGACGTGTCTGTAAATCATTTTCAGCCCCGGCGTGAATACCCAGGATCACTTCTGGCTCGATTTTTCCGTGTGAAAGAGGCAGAATTTTCACGGCTTTTGGAATTTGTTTTTTAATTTCATCAGTTAGATACCCAAGTTGTTCTGAGGTGATGAGATCCACCTTATTGAGAAGGACAAGATCTGCGGAATTAAGCTGATCTTCAAAAACTTCCTGCAGGGGATTGTCATGATCGAGTGATGGATCAGCCTGACGTTGTTGAGCGATTTTTTCTGGGTCATCCGCGAAACGTCCAGCAATAACAGCGGGGGAATCCACAACAGTAACCACACCATCAACAGTCATTTTGGTTTTGATATCAGGCCAGTTAAACGCCTTGATTAAAGGTTTTGGTAATGCCAGCCCGGATGTCTCTATAATGATGTGTTGAGGTGGAGACGGACGGTTTAATAATGACTCCATTGTTGGCAGAAATTCATCCGCAACTGTGCAGCAGATACATCCATTTGCCAGTTCAACAATATTTTCCTCCTCACATCCTGGAACAGCACATTTTTTTAGGATCTCACCATCAATACCCAGAGAGCCGAATTCGTTAACTATAATGGCTATTCGCTTATTGACGTTTTTTTTCATGATTGAACGCAATAGGGTTGTTTTTCCTGAACCAAGAAAACCTGAAATAATGGTTGCCGGGATGCGAGAGGGTTGCATAAAAAACCTTTAATCGGAAATTACATAAATTGTTGTGAAAGATTGAATTTACGATTTTTACAAAACCAAGGCAAGAGACGTTTGTTGAAATACAACGTCACGATATATTATTGAATATTATGAGATTCCTTGTTTTGATAGAATAGGTTGAAATGCAGTATAAAAGTGAGACACCATTGGAAGACTTAATCTTGCCTGTTTCTTATATAGAAAGGGCAAAGGCGCTTTGTGCAGAGGGAATGCGTAAAATTTTGGCCATCGCAGGTGCTCCAGGATCAGGAAAGTCAACGGTTGCCCGTATTTTGCAGCAAGCCTTACCAGACTGCTCGGTTCTTGTTCCGATGGACGGTTTTCATTTGGCAAATAAAGAATTGGAAAGATTGGGTCGTAAAGAACGTAAAGGGACACCGGATACATTTGATGTGAAAGGCTATCTTGCCTTACTTCAGAGACTGAGAAATCAAAAGCATGATGAAGTCATTTATGCCCCGGAATTTGATCGAACCATTGAAGAGGCAATTGCCGGTTCCATTCCCGTTTTTCCTGAAACAGAGTTGATCATTACCGAGGGTAATTATTTATGTTTGACACAAGGGGACTGGCAAAATCTGGCTGAACTGTTTGACGAGAAATGGTTTGTTATGGCACCTCAACAGGAACGGCAGCAGCGTTTAATCAATCGGCATTGCTATTTCGGTCGTACGCCTAAAGAGGCAAAGACCTGGGTTGAACAAACGGATGAACCGAATGCCCGGTTAATCGAAAATAATCGAACAGAGGTGGAATTGGTGATTGAGTGGATGGATGTGTCCAAGAGAAGTTGGGTGAAAAGGTATGGAGGTGTTGAAAAAAATATTTGTTTGTAGAAAATGCCTAGTCAAACCTAAATGCTAACTTGAAAACAATTATGGGAAGAGGGATATCTTTCCTGATCCACTAAAGAACAGGGTCAGGAAAGAGTGAACATTAGATAGAGTTGAGTTACATGTTTTTGTATTTCTTCAATTTTTGAAAAATTGATTTTTAAAAATGCACTTCATCAGGGAGGTTTTCACCTTTAAAAAAACATTCCAGGGAATTTAGGATTTTTGCGCCGATACGTTTTGAGGTTTCATAAGTCGAGCCTGCTGAATGAGGGGTCATGATAACATTTTTTAACAAACGTAAGGTTTCTGGAACATGAGGTTCATGTTCAAAAACATCCAGTCCGGCTCCAGCTATTTTTTTGTTTTTCAGGCAGTCTATCAATGCATTTTCATCAATGATACTGCCGCGCCCGATATTAATGACGAACCCTCTTTCACCAAGTGCCTCAAGTATTTCGCGATTAACAGCGTGTCTTGATGAGGGACCGCCGCTGGCGGCAATTATTAGGATATCTGATATCTTGGCCAATTCGATCAAGGAGGGAATATATTTCCATTTTACTCCAGGACGCTGATGTCTTGCTGTGTAGGCAATTTCATTATCAAATGCATGTAAACGTTGGGCAATGGCCTGACCAATATGACCCATTCCCATGATTCCTATTTTCTTATTTGAAATGGAACTTCCTTGATAAGGATAGTTTCCTTTTTCCCATTCATTTTTGCGTATATATTGGTCACGCAGGGTTATTTGACGGGATACATCCAATAATAATGCGATTGCCATGTCGGCCACGTCCTGAGTTGGTGCATTTGTAGCAATACTTAGTTTGATTTGACGTTCTTTTAATTTCTGCAAGTCAACATTGTCATATCCCACACCATGGACCGTCACGAGTTTTAGATTGGGAAGTTGATCCAGCATATCTGATGGAGCACCAACAACACCATTTGTAATTACAGCCTCGATTTTTTTGAGAATTTCAGGAGAATCAGGTAATTTATTAAGGCTAATATGATTGGTGAAGCGAGTATTGATTTTTTCCTGGAATTTTTTGCAGACAGGTACTAATTGGAGAATTTGAGGTTTCATAGTTTTTCCTTTTTACAAGGGTTTTAAGCAGGTGATATGTGCACGAATATGGTATATCTTTTTAGAAGAAAGGTATATTTATAAAAAGTAATGGAATCATGATTCATTTTGTATTGGGTGGGGCGAAATCGGGGAAAAGCAGATTTGCCGAAAATCAGGTTATGCTTTATCCGTCACCGTGGATTTATCTTGCAACGGCGCGTTGCATGGATCATGAAATGCAGGAAAAAATTGCCGTTCATCAGAAAAGAAGAGGACAGGGATGGCAAACCATAGAGGAATCCATCAATCTTGCAGATATTATAAATAACAATAATGTTCATTCAATTCTGGTCGATTGCCTAACCTTATGGTTGACCAATCTATTAATGGATAACCGAAATATAAAAGAGGAGACTGATAAATTTCTTTCCGCATTAACAACATTTCATGGAAATATCATAATTGTCAGTAATGAGGTTGGACAGGGTGTTGTTCCAGATAATGCGTTAGCGAGAAAATTTATTAACGAAGCGGGAATTTTACATCAGAAAATGGCAGCCATTGCTCATAAATTTACGATGGTTGTTGCCGGAAGTCCCCTGAATATTAAAATTTAGTTGAAACAGGAAAATTGATATGAATGATGATGCGCTTCATCACAAACGAAAAATGCAAAAAAGGCAACAATTGCAAAAAACCATTGTTGCCTCCAAGACAGAAGAAAAAGGGCTGTTGATGGTGCATACTGGAACGGGAAAAGGCAAGTCAACGGCTGCTTTCGGTCTTTTGTTTCGTCATTTGAGTTACGGATTTAAAAGTGTTGTTATTCAATTTATCAAAGCACCTGAGTGGAAAACGGGTGAGCAAAGAATGGTTGAATTTTTTCCTGATTTGCTTGAATGGCATACTTTAGGTAAAGGTTTTACTTGGAACACCCAAGATAAACAAAAGGATATTGAATCCTGTCAGGCGGCCTGGTCGTTGGCGTTGGACTATTTGAACCGTGAAGATATATCGTTGGTTGTCTTGGATGAATTGAATATAGCTCTACGTTACAATTATCTTGACCCTGACCAGATTATAAGGGATTTACAACAGCGCCCCAAAATGCAGCATGTTGTTATAACAGGTCGCAATGCTCCCCAAAAGCTTATTGATGTAGCAGATATGGTTACAGAAATGAAATTAATCAAACATCCATTCAATGCGGGTATCAAGGCACAAAAAGGGATAGAGTACTAATGGCTAAAATCCTGATGTTTCAGGGAACAGGTTCAAGCGTGGGAAAATCTGTTCTGGTTGCTGGAATTGCAAGGGCCCTGACAAATAAAGGATATAATGTCTTACCTTTTAAACCACAGAATATGTCGAACAATGCGGCGGTAACGATAGACGGCGGTGAGATTGGACGGGCACAGGCTTTGCAAGCTTTTGCTTGTAGGGTTGATCCTGTTGTCCATATGAATCCGGTTTTGCTAAAGCCGCATAATGTTCAAGGGTCACAGATTATTGTTCAGGGCAAAATATGGGGGCAGGCATCGGCAAGGGAATATCAGGAAATAAAGCCGCAATTATTGGATTATGTTATTGAAAGCTTTAATTTATTAAAACGGAAAGCAGATATCATATTAATCGAGGGGGCTGGATCCGCCTCTGAAATAAATTTACGGAAAAATGATATTGCCAATATGGGGTTTGCTCAGGCTGTGAAAGCACCTGTTATATTAATTGGTGATATTGATCGCGGTGGTGTCATTGCCAGCTTGATTGGAACGCATAAAATTTTATCGCCAAATGATTTAAAATTGGTTAAAGGGTTTATCGTAAACAAAATGCGTGGGGATCCCTCCCTATTTACGGAAACAATGGAATGGATAAGCCATAAAACAGGGTGGGAAAATTGTGGTTTGTTGCCTTTTTTTGATGAATTGAGAAAATTTCCTGCTGAGGATGCTGCAGACTTAAAAGCAAATAAGTCATCATATCAATATGGTAAGTTGCATATTTCTGTTTTATTGTTGCCAAATATTGCAAATTTTGATGATTTTGATCCTCTGAAAAATGAGCCGCATATTCTGCTTGAATTTATTTCTCCGGGATCAGTTGTTCCGGCTTTTACCAAAGTGATAATTATTCCTGGATCGAAAAATACTATTTCAGATTTGAATGCTTTATATCAAACTGGTTGGGATATCGATATAAAGGCGCATGTCAGGAGAGGGGGATATGTTTTTGGAATTTGTGGCGGCTATCAAATGTTAGGACAACAGATTCTCGATCCTTTAGGCATTGAAGAATCGAGTAATGATCGGATAAAGGGGCTGGGTTTTTTTAAAAGTGACACGATTCTGTCCTCAGAAAAAAAATTAGAGGCGGTTACAGGTCATTTGGCTTTAAAAGATATTGACTGCGAAGGCTATGAAATGCATGTAGGGCAGACAAAACATCATGGCACCTACAAGCCTTTTGCCTATTTGGATGATTCTCGGGCTGAGGGAGCCATTTCTGACAATGGGCAAGTGATTGGAACCTATCTTCACGGAATTTTTCATTGTGATGAAGTAAGGGATTATTTATTGTCATATTTCGGTTCATCAGGAGATGGAATGTTGTATGAACAACAGCTTGATTCGGTGATGAATAATTGGGCGAATTTCATAAATGATAATATTTTAGTTGACAATTTAATTTCGTTGTTATAACTATTATCATATAAAAAGAACCTCCTCAAATATTTTGAGAAGGTTAAGTATAAAGTTAAGTAGCTAGGTGGTTTGAGAGATTATAATAATCTCTGCAAGTAGGGTTTTATCGATTTAATAAATATAAAATATTAATATAATTATTTTTTCTAAAAAACCTGAGCATTTATATCATATGTAATTATAATTTAGCAATATAAAATCCTTTATTATTTATTTAAAATACGTCATTATTTTGTATAATGCTATTAAAACAATTAATTTTATAAAACTTGCATAATAATAAATTTTACAAGCCTTACAAATATCCTCGGAATATAATTGACTACGTTCTCGACCTATTCGTGGGGATTCAACAATATGGTCTTTATAGTGGCGTGGACATAATAACTGAATATTAAGAGTGTAAGCCATGGCTGCTTCTGGCCATCCAGCGTTGGGTGAATTGTGTTTTCGCGCATCTTTACAAACGGGTTTTAGATTATGGAATAATTTTTTAGGATTTGTAAGTAAAATCAGAAAGGCGGATAGTCGTGCTGGAACAAGGTTCATGTAATCATCCATTTTGGCTGAAGCGTAGCCGAAATTCCGATATTGCTCTGTTAAATGCCCGATCATGCTATCTGCAGTATTAATTGATTTAAAAACAAGTAGCCCGGGTAATCCCCCAATATATCCCCAAAAAACAGGAGAGATTACACCATCCGAAAAATTTTCAGCCAAACTTTCAATGGTTGCACAACAGATTTCCGACATATTGAGATTATCTGTTTTTCTTCCAACAATGTGACTCAACGCAATACGAGCACCTGCCAGATCATTTTGATCAATTTTTTCCCTAACTGCGTGAACATGTTCGTAAAGTGAGCGATGTGCAATGAAAATACTGCCAAAAATCCCTGATAAAAAAGTTGCTAAAGACGGACGAAAAAAGGCAAATACAAATTTTTGGAAAAGATGGGCTATTAATCCCGGGACTAGAAAGTTAAAAAATAAAGTGATGAAACCATTTCTTTTTTGAATATTTGCATTTTTATTTTTTTTATTGAGCTTAAGTTCTAGAAAGTCAATTAATTTTCCAACATAACATATCGGATGCGGAATTTTTTTATAAATTTTCTCTGGATCGCCCCATATCATGTCAATCATGAGCGCAATAATCATGATTTCAATATTACGTTTTCTGTAAAATATGTTTAAAATCTTTATCATTTAAATTGTCATAATCTGCCATGTGGATTTATTGATATTTTCATAATTTAGATGGTTTTAACTATAAATTAAATAAAGTGGATATAGATAAATATATGAATATTCAACATGGGGGGAATCTTGACCAAGCGAAAAAGCTTTTTCCGGAGATTACGGGATCATGGCTGGATTTATCAACGGGAATTAACCCTTACAGCTATCCATTTTCCTCTCTAGATATATCTTTATATGAAAAATTGCCCTTTTATTCTCATGAAGAAAATTTGCGGCAGATTGCTGCAGACTATTATGGTTGCAAGAATAAATCTTGTGTTGCGCTTGCGCCTGGTACCCAAATCTTGATATCGTTAATGCCGACTGTGCTTAATGCAAAAGAGGTTTATGTTTTATATCCAACCTATGAAGAGTATATTTCATCTTGGTGGCAGGCTGGGGTAAAAGTAACACGGGTCGTTAATTTTGAAGATTTTGAGACGCTTTGCCTCCAAAAAAATGTAGTGGGGGTTATTTGTAATCCAAATAATCCAGATGGTCGAAAAATTGATATGGCCAGGTTAGAGTCCCTGATAAAAAAATGGAGTGCATCCGGTAATCATCTTATCCTTGATGAAGCTTATATGGATTTTTCAGGGCAGAGTATGGCTTATTTATTACCTTCACCGGGATTGTTGGTATTGCGATCTTTTGGAAAGACTTTTGGTTTGGCTGGGTTAAGGGTTGGATTTTTGCTAGCTTCACCTGAAATTGTTCAAAGAATACGATATATGCTTGGTTTATGGCCTGTAAATGGACCCGCCTTGCATATAGCTGCTGAGGCCTTACAAGATGGTTTGTGGAAAATTGAAACTGAAAAAAAATTGAGAATTCAACAAAAACGTCTGGATGCTTTTTTGCAAAGTCATTCCTTTAATCTTGTGGGTGGGACGCTTTTATTTCGCTTATTTTATCATCGGTCTGCGAATGATATATGGAAACATTTGGCTTCTCATGGGATTTGGGTACGCAAATTTGATTATAATCCCAATTGGTTGCGTTTTGGATTGTTATACAGGCAAGCAGATTGGCAAAGGTTGGAAGCGGTTTTATTGTCAATTTCGTGAAATGACAATAAACATGTAACATCGGCCATGGATCAGTTTGATGGCATTTAATAATTTTTCATCCTTTCGTTTCATTCAGTTCAGGATCTGTTTATGATATTTATTGTTACATTAATGCCTTAATATAGCCCGAATTTTGTTTTGATTTAAGATGATTAGATTCATAAAGAAGGAAAGAAAATGTTGTCAAAACGTTTAATTATCTCTGCAAGTTTTTTAAGTGTATTTATGATGGGGAATTTGGTCTATCAGGTTCATGCTCAGGATGTAATACAGAATTTGCAACAAAAGGAAGATAATTTTCATAACCGTGTTACACAGCATAATCAGGCAATTCGCGATCGTATGCAGCAAAACCAGGAACGTATGGATCGTTATAGGGATTATCAAAGGGATCAGAGAGCACGCTGGGATCAACAAAGACAGGATTTCAAGGATCGTCTGAATGGGCCCAAAAGAGAAGCACAGGAACGTATGGACCGTTATAGGGATTATCAAAGGGATCAGAGAGCACGCTGGGATCAACAAAGACAGGATTTCAAGGATCGTCTGAATGGACCCAAAAGAGAAGCACAGGAACGTATGGACCGTTATAGGGATTATCAAAGGGATCAGAGAGAACGTTGGAATCAACAAAAGCAGGATTTCAAGGATCGTCTGAATGAACCCAGAAGAGAAATGAAATATCGTCAGGAACAAAGACGTCAGGAATGGAAAGATTTAAAAAATAATACAAAACAGGATATACATGATTTGACACATCCATTTTCAAATTAAATTTTTAATTTGTGACACGAATTTGGTAAAGGGGCATAAGCCCCTTTATTTATTTTTTGCGTTTTCTTGATGAAGATGATGGACCCGATTTATCTTTGTATTTAAAATCGGTTTTCTTTCTGGTTCTTGTTTTTTTTAAATCCGACCCATTTTTTCTTTTGCGCCTGTAATCCGGTTTTTTATCACCTTCCCCAATAGACGGGGCTGACGTTTGATAAATGTTTACGGATTTGTCATTTGCAATATTTTTGTTAAAAATATCTTTTTTTTCCGAAGAAATCTCGAATTTTGTGGCGTTATCAAAAATACGAATATTTCCAATATCTTTTTTCTGGATATTACCAGATTTGCAAATGGTTGGAATAAGCCATTTAGGATCTGCTTTTTCATTTCGACCAACTGGAATTTCATACCAGACCCCGTTTGTAAATGCATATTTTTCTGATGATTTTTGTCTTCTATTTTCCTTATTGTAAGGGGCGGAGCGCTGTTTCTGCAGGGATATGTTTGTAATTTCCTCGGGATTAGGAATAATTGAACGATAAAATGAAATGACAGCATTCGCAAGTTCATTAAGATTGAACTGTTCAATCAACTGCTGAATCAAAGGTTGATCTTCTTCCATAATATCCTTGCTGCTTAAAAGTACAGGATTGGAAAGAAGACGTTGGTTATCCTTTTCACGGATGGCCATCATATCAGGCGGGTTTTCCCAACTTGCTGTTACTTTAGCGTGAGCCAATAGGCGTTCGGCACGATTGCGTTGATTTGAAGGAACAATTAACACGCACCGACCTTTTCTTCCGGCACGTCCAGTCCTTCCTGAACGATGCAATAAGGTGGCGGAATTGGTTGGAAGGCTAGCATGAATGACAAGATCCAGAGTGGGCAGATCCAAACCACGGGCAGCGACATCAGTGGCAACACAGACTCGTATTTGACCAGAACGAAGACTTTTAATGGCATGATTTCGTTCTTCCTGTCCAAGATCGCCAGAAAGGGCAACACATGAAAAGCCCCGTTCAATCAAAGTTGATTGCATATGACGAACGAGTTCTCGGGTGGCACAGAAAACCATTGCTGTGGGGCTGTCAATAAAACGTAAATAATTAATAACGGCGTTATCAACCTCCTTTGGGTGAATCAAAGAAGCGTGATATTCAATGTCTCTATGCTGATTGGTGGGAACTGTATTAATTCTCAATGCTTTTTTCTGATATCGTCGGGCCAGGTTTTCAATATCTTTGTCAATGGTTGCAGAAAAAAGCAGGGTTCTATGATTTGATGGACATGCGGATAATAATTCCTCCAGTTCATCACGAAAACCCAAGTCCAACATTTCATCTGCCTCATCAAGAACAATTGTGTCCAGGCCAGATAGATCAAGATGATTATGCCGTACGTGATCACAAAGTCGTCCGGGTGTTCCCACAACGATATGACAGCCTTTTTCCAGTGCATAAGCTTCTTTACGAACATTCATTCCGCCAATACAGGTTACAATCTTGGCCTTGGTATTTGTATATAGCCAGGATAATTCTTGGTGAACTTGTAACGCTAATTCGCGAGTGGGAGCGATAATCAGGGCTAGCGGTAATTTTGCAGCAGCAAACTGATTTTTATTAGCAAGTAATGTTGTTGCCATGGCAATTCCATAAGCCACGGTTTTACCTGAACCGGTTTGAGCTGATACAAGTAAATCTTGTTCATTATTTTGTTGTTCAAGAACAGCCTGTTGAACAGCAGTCAAGGCTGTATAGCCTTTATTTTCTATAGCTTTTGCAAGGGAGGAATGAATTTGAGTAAATGGCATATAGGAATCCGAAACGTAGGTTATAAATCTAAACAAAAAATCAACTATATAACAAAGTGGATTTTGTTAAATAAATGAAGGTTTTGTGGGAAATTGTAAAAACAGAATGAGTGAAATGGGGATATTATCAGATACATTCAAGGTTGATATAATATCATAAAGCGGTTTATCAATATTTATTAGGTTAAAACATATCTACAATATTTATAAAATATTCTAAATACAAATTTTTTCAAACTTAAAAATAAATATTTAAGGATTTATTTTGTATTATCATGAAACAATTTTTATAAAAAAAGAAAATTAATGTCAGTATTATTTAATACTGTAGAATATGTTAAAAACTAAAGCATGATTAAGGGAATATTTTCTGTTTTGATAATAATCAACCAAATTGGTAAGCAGAAATTGGTTTATGTAAAATTATATCTTTAAATATACATTTTCCATGATCTTGTCTTGCTGCGCCAGAAACCGCCATCAAGGGTAGAAGATGTTCTGTACGTGGATGAGCCGAATGTGCGCCGGCGGTTTTTTCCCATTCAATCAATAATCTATCACGATCATTACAAGCGGGAAGGGAAATGACATCGGTTAACCAGTTATCAAAAGCATATGCCTCTCTAGTGTCTTGACCAGAAAATAAAAAGGGCAGGTTATGATAGCTCATCCCACTTCCCATAATTAAAATATTTTTATTGCGTAGCGGATAAAGGGCCCGACCGATATTAAAATGGTATGCCGGATCAAGGTTATTATGTAGCGATATTTCCACAATTGGAATATCGGCATCAGGAAACATGACTTTTAAGGGAATAAAAACACTATGATCCCATCCTCTTTTTTCTTCAAATTCACTTTGAATATGCTGTTCTGTTAAAAGGGTATGGATTTGTTCGGCAAGAAGCGGATATCCTGATGCTGGATATTGTAATTGATAAGTATGTTCGGGAAAGTCATAATAATCATAATACAAGGATGGATTTGGATGATGGTGGATTTTGATCGGATCGCTTTCCCAATGAGCCGCAATGACAACGATGGCATCTGGTTTTTTAGGTAATGTTTTAGGGAATTTATGTAGAAAATCACCCATATTGGTCCATATATTATAAGGATCATCCATAAAAAAACACGGACCGCCCCCATGGGGAAGATAACAAGCAGGTTGACACATTACAGATTTATTCCAATATGATTAGCATAAATTAAATTTTACTGGCAACAACACTATATATGCTGCTTTTCCAGAGAGGCTGATTATCGGGTGGGTGAACTTCTCCCTGATCGAAATTGTTGAATCCTGATCGTTTCAGAAGAATTTTGATAAAGCGCTGGCGCTCCCCGTTATCAAGTGCCTGCCATAAGGCAATAGTGCGGATCGCTAAATATCGGGGGGAAAAAGAAAAGATTATTCTGCCTCGGGGTTTTAATATCCGATAGCATTCCTCAAGAATAGCGAAAGGATTTCGCAAATATTCAATGACTGAGCACAGGCAAATATAATCGACACTGTTATCTTGTAAAGGAAGGGATAAATTTTGGTTAATGTCCTGAAGAATTTTTTTTGTTAATTGATGATTTTGTTGTAAGGCATTGTTATCGATATCAATACCGATTAAATCTTGGTATGGAACATTCGCGGGAATATGACTGTTTGATCCACACATTAGGTCGAGGATGGTATCGCCTTTTTGTATGAGAGTATGATATAAGGCTTCAATAGTTTTATATCCCCCTTGGTCGATAAGAGGTACAGGTTTATGATGCGTATAATATTCAAGATCATTTTCTGTACCAGCAATATCAAAAGAATGGGGATGGAAATCGTTTAATTCGGTCATGGGCATAAAAAATTGGCGTTTTTTGTGTTACATTGATAAATTAAGTCAAGTTAAGTACCAATAGTTACGTTAGAATAATAATGGATATTTCTTTTAGTAAAATGCATGGTATCGGTAATGATTTTGTCATTATCGATAATTCTGTCAACAGAATTCAGCTAAATAATAATCGTATTGCCGAACTATGTGATCGTCGTTATGGGATTGGCTGTGACCAGTTGATTATATTATCTGCTCCAAAAGATAAAAAAGCCGATGTTTATGTTCGTTTTTTCAATCCTGGCGGAGATGAGGCAGGTGCCTGTGGAAACGGTTCACGCTGTGTCACGGCATGGTTGCATGATAAATTTCAACGTAAGAATTTTACCTTACAAACCAGCGCTGGGTTACTGCCAACCGAGGTCATTGATGCTTTTACAGTAAAAGTAAATATGGGACAGCCAAAAATGAATTGGCGTGATATTCCACTACAACGTGATGTTGATAGTTTATATTTGCCATTATCCGGGGAACCGGCAGCGGTTTCTATGGGGAATCCCCATGTAACATTTTTCGTTGAGGATTTATCTACGGTCGATCCTGTATTTTGCGGTCAGGTTCTGGAAAAAGACCCCTTGTTTCCGGAAGGGGCAAATATAGGGTTTGTACAGATGCTTGATCGTCAAAACATGCGGGTTCGTGTTTGGGAACGCGGGGCAGGGTTAACACTGGCTTGTGGTTCCGGTGCATGTGCTTCTGTTGTGAATGCGGTTCGGCGAGGTTTGGCTGATCGTTATTGCGAGGTAAGAATGGATGGTGGGAATTTGATTGTTGAATGGGATGAAGCCTCTAATGATGTATTGATGACAGGTCCTGTTCATTTTTCTTTTACCGGGCAATTTAATTTGGATCATTACCCTTTATGACGTCAAAGACCCAAAAGGAAAAACCGCAGATCATTACCTTTGGATGCAGGCTTAACCGTTATGAAAGTGAGGTAATGAGCCAGCATGCCGAGCAACTTGACAATGTCGTTATTGTCAATACCTGTGCCGTGACAGCTGAGGCAGAACGGCAGGCAAAACAGGCAATTCGTCGGCTACACCGAAAAGATCGCGAAAAACGTATTATCGTCACGGGTTGTGCCGCACAAATCAATCCTGAACAATGGTCGTCATTACCGGGTGTGAAGCAAATATTGGGAAATGAAGACAAGTTAAAGGGGGAAAATTGGACAGAGGCAGCTTTATCTCAAGGAAATCAGGTCTCCGATATCATGACGGTGAAAAATACCGTGGGACGGATTGTAACTGATTTTACCGGTCGGACTAGGGCTTTTGTTCAAATTCAGCAGGGATGCGATCATCGTTGTACTTTTTGCGTTATTCCTTTTGGGCGGGGACCTTCCCGGTCTGTTTCTGTTAAGGGAGTGGTTGATCAGGTAAAAGCTTTGACCCAACAGCAATACAATGAGATTGTTCTTACAGGAGTTGATATCGCTTCATGGGGAAGGGATCTGAAACATAAAGGAAGGTTGGGGGATCTGTGTAAGGCTATTCTAAAAGATGTTCCGGAATTAAAAAGGTTAAGATTATCATCAATTGATCCAATTGGTATGGATCCGGTTTTGTGGGATTTAATGGCCAGTGAATCTCGTTTTATGCCCCATCTTCATTTGTCGCTTCAGGCAGGTTCCGACATGATATTAAAACGGATGAAGAGACGTCATCAAACCAAAGATGTTGGATCATTGATTGAACAACTTCGTTCAATACGCCCTGATATAGGACTAAGTGCCGACATTATTGCAGGTTTTCCGACGGAGGATGAATTGTATTTTCAGGAGACATACGATTTTCTAAAGACAGTTGCCATTCCCTATCTTCATGTTTTTCCCTATAGTGAAAGAAAGGGCACACCTGCGGCCCATATGCCAGCCGTTGCAGTTTCCGTAAGGAAAGAGCGTGCGGCCCGGTTGCGAAATTTGGGTGCGGAAATAGCCAGTTCATATCATGAATGTTTTGTTAATAAAACAGTTTCCATCTTGATGGAAACGGTTGATCGTGGTCACAGTGAACAATTTTCCGCAGCAACCTTAACAGGTAAGGAGGCAACCCCCGGTGAAATTATTTCAGCCCGTGTAATTTCGGGTAATTCTGATGGTATAATAGTAGAAAGAATATAAATGGCGCTTGGTTTTTTTTCTCGTCTTAAACAGGGGCTTTCCCGTTCAACGCAAAAATTGGGAAATAACTTAACATCTGTTTTTACAAAACGACGATTGGATGATGAATCACTTGAACAATTGGAGGATATTCTAATTTCTGCTGATTTCGGGCCAGAAGTAGCGGAAAATGTTATTGAATCTTTTCGTAAGACCCGGTTCGGTTCGGAAGTTACGGATCAGGAAATAAAACAGGCCCTTGCAGAAGAAATTTCCAAGATTTTAAAACCAGTTGCCGTACCATTTCAGCCCAATCCTGATTTGAAACCCCATGTTGTTTTGATGGTTGGCGTAAACGGGACAGGAAAAACGACAACGATTGGAAAAATGGGACAGTTTTTTACTGATCAGGGGCTTAAGGTGATGATGGTTGCCGGGGATACTTTTCGTGCGGCAGCAGTGGAACAATTGCAAGTGTGGGGTGATCGGGTTGGTGTATCGGTTATTTCAGGAAAACCGCAGGCAGATGCGGCGGGTCTAGCTTTTGAAGCCCTGAAACGTGCAAAAAATGAGAAAACAGATTTGCTGTTGATTGATACGGCAGGTCGTTTGCATAATAAAAGTGCTCTGATGGAGGAGCTTGCCAAAATCATTCGTGTCATGCGTAAATTTGATGAAACGGCGCCGCATTCTGTTTTATTGGTTTTGGATGCCACAACAGGTCAAAATGCAATTGAACAGGTTCGTATCTTTAAGGAGATGGTTGATGTTAGTGGATTAATCATTACCAAATTGGATGGTACGGCACGAGGAGGTATTGTCATTGCCTTGGCTGAAAAATTTAAGTTGCCAATCCATGCAGTAGGAGTTGGTGAAAAGGCGGAAGATCTTCGCGATTTTTCTGCAGAAGAATTCGCCAAGGGATTGGTGGGAGATACAGTTCAACTTTCCACTACAGAAGTTAATGTTGATAACTGAGCTATTATTTTGATTATTGCTATAATAAATGGTTTTATAGGGATATCGTTGATGGCTCTATAATGTTTGAAAACAAAATTGTGAATTTATAGTTTATATTTGTAAAAGCCACTTAAATATATCTAAAAAAATTGATACAAACAGTCAAACATTATTGAATTTTCTGTCAGATTTTGAGATTATTTTAGTAAGTTAGTATTATTATAGTTTGATGAAGCGACCTTGATAGTAGGTCGTTTTTTTGTTTTTTATCAATAGAATTTTTTCAATAGATGCCAAGACAATAGCATCAATATTCCAATTAATTTCCAAAACAAAAAATTTAAGAAAGCATTAATTCTATGAGTAAAAAGGATAATAAACATGTCAAAGTCATGGTTGTTGCTCCCAAAGATGGAGAATTTCCAGAGTTATACACTTTAAGTTATAAAGAAATGTATAATTTGGTAGGAAAATTCATAAAAAAGGCTATCCCTATTAAAGGAACTGAATTAACGATTATACAAGGTCGCGGCAACCGAGTTTCAACCCCCAAAGCACCCTATATACTCATGAATATCGTTGATGAAAACCGTCTTTCAAGTAATGAAAGCTATTATCGGGGGCGTCATAAGATTTTCAGGTCAAGATCGCAGATTACAATGACCCTGATGTTCGTCGGAAACGAATATGTTCCAGCACTGCAAATGGCCAAGTCGTTTATAGTCAGATTTAATGATTCCTGGGCAAGTGATCAGTTTGAGCAATATAAAGCGCCATTTTTTCCTCTTTATAGCGATGAAGTAACCATAGAAAGTTCATTTGTCAATGCGGAAGATCAATATGAGGATGTTTGCTCGGTTGATGTTTATTTTGAATATCATCCAGAATTTGGAGTTTGTGAAGGCAGCGCCAAAGAAATCATTATGAATGTCAATGGATTCAATGAGTAATTAAAATGCGTAACATTCGTCATTCGGTTGGGCGTAATGCTGTAAATAACCGTCAAGATGTTATAATTGTACAGTCGTTACTCAAACGGCATGGGGCATCATATATTGATGTTGATGGAATATGTGGTCCGCTTACAAAAAAGGCAATCATTGAGTTTCAGAGTAAATTTTATACACATCCTGATGGTGTTATAACACCCGGTAAAAAAACTTCAATATACTTGAATAATTTTACGGGTTTGCTGACCCAAGATTCTTCAACCTCGCTTGTAATAAATCATGCTGAAAGGAAACTGTCATCTATTCAACCCTGGCAAAAAGAAGGAGAAAAGCAAAAGGGCTCCGCAAGTGAGGCAACAAAAAATGCAGTTTATCCTCAAATTATAACGATTGGTATGCTGGATGCTGTAAATCCATCAGGTAAAGGAAAGAATGGAGTTAACGCTACAGCATTGCCTTACCTTAATAGAAATGCCAATCATTTTAATATGACAGATAAGCGGGAAATTGCTTATTTCCTATCTCAGATATCTGCTGAAAGTGGACTTCAACCAATAGCGGAAAATTTAAATTACCGTGTAAGTGCAATGCGCGATAAATTTGGTTACCAAGCATTACGGATGTGTAAAAAAAAATTATGCAAAAAAATAAGAGTCCGAAGAGATAAATTGTGGACACAAACTTCTCATTATGCTCATCATCCACAAGCATTAGGTAACTATGTATATGCTGATCGTATGGGGAATGGTGATGAAGCAAGTGGCGATGGATATAGATATAGAGGCAGGGGGTTTCTTCAAATAACAGGCAAAAATCTGTATAGAAGAATGCAGGATTATCATCATCAAGAATTTCCCGATGATATTAATAATTTATTAAACAATCCTGATTTGATTGCAGATAGAAATCATTATGAATATGCTGTGGAGACAGCATTTGTTTACTGGTTTGATATTGCAAATGTTCATGATCTTGCAATTTCAGCAGATGCTACAGTCAAGGCCGTAACACGTAAAGTTAATGGAGGCCAAAATGGTTATCAGGCAAGATTGAATGCATTTAATCGTTTGGCAGATTATTTAAGGTTAACCAAGGCTAGTCAATAGATTTAAGTAAAAAGATTTCAGTTAACAAGATCGCGAAAATTATTTTAGGATTATTTATATTTTCATTTTTTCCAATTCATGGAAAACAAAATATTTTTGTTATGTTAAAATGGCATAATTTTCATAGAGGTTTAACAGATGTTGATAGTTATAAAACCTATACTTATGAAAAATATGAAAGTGGTAAGATGATTAAAAAATGACATATTTATTAAGATCGGCATTTAAAGAGTATGCAAAGAACGTTAGAGACTGGCCTATCAAATATGAAACAACTATTGATATTAAAAAATTATCATTAAATAATTCATCGGGAATATGATTGTCATAATTTCAGTAGGAAATCAAAAAAGACTGAAAAATCAGCCTTTTTTGTTTCAAAAGTTTTTTTAAAAAACCTATAAAGGCATTGTTTCTTGAGCTAATGTTGTTAGGGCAACAATACCTGGAAGAGCTTTACCTTCCAGCCATTCAAGAAATGCGCCACCAGCGGTTGAAACATAAGACATTTCATTGATAACGCCAGCATGTTTTAAGGCAGAAACCGTATCACCGCCGCCAGCAATACTTTTAAGCTTGCCAGATTTGGTTAATTTGGCAGCTTCTTGAGCCACTTCATTGGTTGCCTTATCAAAAGGTGTGAATTCAAAAGCCCCTAAAGGCCCGTTCCATACCAAGGTCTTGAGCTCAGCTAGATACTTGTTCAGTAATTTCACCGTTTTTGGCCCAACATCCAAAATCATTTGGTTATCGGGAACGGCATGGACATCAACAGTTTGTGTCGCTGGATTATTTTTTAATTCAGCGGCCACAACAACATCTACAGGTAATAGAATTTTACAATTTTGTTCCTTTGCCTTTTCCATGATGTCACGAGCTGTTTCATGCATGTCGGTTTCCTGCAGGGATTTACCAGTCTTGACGCCTTGAGCGGCAAGAAAGGTATTGGCCATAGCCCCACCAATAATCAATACATCAACCTTATTGATCATATTGGAAAGCAAATCAAGCTTTGTGGAAATCTTTGATCCGCCGATAATGGCACCAACTGGACGGTCAGGATGTTCCAGGGCGGCATTCAATGCATTTAATTCAGCCTCCATTAGACGACCTGCAAATGAAGGCAGGAATTTGGTAACACCCTCGGTTGATGCATGGGCACGATGGGAGGCTGAAAAAGCATCATCAACATAAACGTCTGCCAAAGAAGCAAGCTCTCTAGAAAGCGTTGGATCATTCTTTTCTTCACCAGCATGAAAGCGGGTGTTTTCAAGTAAGAGAATATCACCGTCTTTCATTGACGTGACAGCTTTCTGGGCATCAGGACCAATACAATTATTAGCAAAAGCCACAGGCTGTTTTAAGATATTTGATAAAGCTTCACCGACTGGTTTTAAAGACATTTCTGGAACCACCTTGCCTTTTGGACGGGCAAAATGGCTGCACAGAATAACCTTTGCACCTTTTTTAACCAGTTCCTTGATGGTGGGGACCAAACGATCCAGACGCGTTGTATCGGTAATTCTGCCATCATGCATGGGGACATTCAGATCCCCGCGCAAGAGAACTTTCTTACCTTTGCAATCAAGATCATCAAGGGTTTTGAAAGTTTTCTGTTCAACCATTATTTTGCATTCCCAAGGGCAACAGCTGTATCAGTCATACGGGTTGAGAAACCCCATTCATTATCATACCAGCCAGCAACACGGATCAATTTACCATTGTCAATAAATCCGGTTTGTGTTGCATCAAAGGTTGAGGAGTTAAAGCAATGGTTGAAATCGGAACTTACGAGCGGTTCATCATTATAGCCAAGAATACCCTTTAGCTCACCCTCGGCCGCTTTTTTGAAATAGGCATTTAACTCTTCAACAGAAGCGGGTGTTTTGGTGGGAACAAAGTCCAAAGCAACATAAGAAACATTAGGGGTTGGAACGCGAATGGCAATTCCATCCAGTTTTCCTTTTAATTCGGGAATAACCAATGCAACGGCTTTTGCGGCACCAGTTGTTGTCGGAATGATGTTTTGTGCAGCGGCACGGGCACGATGGAGATCTTTATGTAATGTGTCAACCGTGCGTTGATCACCTGTGTAAGAGTGGATGGTCAACATGCTGCCCCGTTCAATTCCGACTGTATCCTGAAGAACCTTTGCGATAGGAGCAAGACAGTTTGTGGTACATGATGCATTGGAAATGACAGTCATGTTGCCATTGATAATTTTGTGGTTAACACCGTAAACAATGGTTGCATCAACATTTTTTGCGGGGGCGGAAACAAGAACCTTACGGGCACCAGCCTGAAGCAATGCACTTGCGGCCTCCTTGCTTGTGAAACGTCCTGTGCATTCCATTGCAACATCAACACCTTGTAATGGAAGTTTTGTTGGATCTGCTTCGGCTGTAATTTTGATTGGGCCAATTTTACGTCCATTATGTGTTGTAATGGTCATTGTATTATTATCGACTTTAACATCTGCAGGAAGACGACCGTGAACCGTATCATAACGGAGAAGGTGAGCATTGGCCTCTGGGCTGCCAAGGTCGTTAATCAATACGACTTCCGCATCAGTGCGTTCGGTTTCAATGATGCTGCGTAGTACCAAGCGACCAATACGTCCAAAACCGTTAATTGCAAGTTTAATAGCCATGATAGTTAAATCTCCCTTTAAGGTTAAAAAGATTTTCCAAGGCGAATCGTCTTGTGAAAATTAATATAAAAACTTTTCTTCGTCTTTAACTCTATTTAATCACGTTTTTTTGATAACGTGAATATTAATCTTAATAATTTACCACAAATTTGATCTTTTGTTAGCTTTTTTAATAATATGCTAAATGAGGTTGTGATTGCACAGGATTATCAATCTTTTATATGAATCAAGTGTAGGATCAAATTTTTTTAATGAAACTTTCATGTCAATAGCAGTCTTAGTTTACGGTTTATTTCGGGTAATTGAATAAATTCGATTATTGAATAATAGAAATATAAGGGTAAAGGATTTCTTTATATTGTAAAATCAATTATTAAGGTTTAATTGAGATTGTTAGCGTTCTTTTCCAACTTTGCACTTTAAGTCAATTTTATGATCAGTCATTTGCGTTATGTTTCCTTGTTATTAAGTGGTTTTTTTTTATTAAGTTCTTGTAAGCTGGTTGATCAAAGGACTTTTAATCCGAGTGCAGGACGTAGGCCTGCTCCTTATATTCCCCCGCCTCCTCCACCTCCTCCGCCTCCGCCCGCACCACCGATCGAAATTGTAGAGGGAACGCCCCAGGATCAATGGGAAAAACCTTTGACAAATTTGGTAAAGGATGCGTTGTTAAGAAAAGCGGATGCCTTGTTTGTTATTACTTCAGTCACCCCAATTTCATCTGATCCTGTAATGCAGCAGGAGCAAATGACTAATATTGCAGCGCAAGAAGGCAGGGCAATTGCAAATGAAATAATCCGAGCGGGTGCCAAGGCGGAGCAAATTCAAATGAATGCCAAGGCAGATGGTGGAGTCAAGAAAAATGTTGTTCAAGTTACTATACAATAAGGTTATTGGATAATTTTTAATATGTTCTATATGAGGACGTAATGGATTGGTTATTCAGACAATGTTTTGTCATGTTGAATCATTTAAATCCCAAGGGATTTAAAATAGGAGAATAAATTGTGTCAGAACCCATAATATCTTCACATCCTTTTTATGCCTATTGCAAAGAGGCGCTTGGAGATATAGAGAAACAGGGACGGTATCGGCGTTTTACCCCATTAAGTCGTCAGTCAATGCATTATCCTGTTTATGATAGAAAGATTAATGCAAAAGAGGAAACCCCGATTATAGCCTGGTCAGCCAATGATTATCTGGGTATGGGAATTGAACCTGAAGTCATGAATGCCGCCATTATGGCTATTCAAAAATATGGTGCAGGTGCAGGTGGGACAAGAAATATTGCCGGAACCCATCCCTTGCATGAAGCGCTCGAGGCTGAACTTGCAGACTTGCATGGTAAAGAGGCGGGCTTGTTATTTGTATCAGGTTATGTATCAAACCAGGCGAGTTTGCAAACTATTCTAACGAGTATGTCCGGGAACTGGATGACTTTTTCCGATCAGCAAAATCATAATTCTATGATTGCTGGTATAAAAGGAGCTAAAAATGCTGATTGTGTGGTTTTCAAACATAATGATTTGCAGGATCTTGAATATAAACTTGCAAATGCTCCAAAAAATGTTGCCAAACTGATTGCTTTCGAAAGTGTCTATTCTATGGATGGCGATATTGCGGATATTGGGTCCATCTGTGCATTGGCACACAAATATAATGCCTTAACTTATTTAGATGAGGTACATGCTGTCGGTTTATATGGAAAAGAGGGTGGAGGTGTTTCTCAAAGGGATGGTGTAGCGAATCAGGTTGATATCATTGAAGGAACCCTTGCAAAGGGCTTTGGTGTACATGGGGGATATGTAACGGCGAAACGTGAAATTATTGAATATTTACGATTGGCTGCGGCTGGATTTATATTTACAACTTCCCTACCTCCATCTGTTGTGGCAGCGGCATTAAAAAGTGTTCGTTTGGTTCGTCAGCAGAATTGGCGTCGTGAAAAATTGTTTGAACGTATTCATACGTTTCAGGAAAAATTGAGACAGGCCAATATTCCTTTTATCGAGACAAAAAGCCAGATTGTACCCGTAATTATTGGAGAGGCTGAGTTATGCAAAAAAATAAGTCAACGTTTATTGGATGAATACAAAATTTATGCACCACCAATAAATTATCCAACCGTGCCCAAAGGAACGGAACGATTGCGATTGACCCCCAATCCTTATCATACGGATAAAATGATGGATGATATGGTAGATGCCTTGAAAGCTTTGTTACCTAAAAAATGAATTTTAAAGGCGATTTGCGGGTCGCCTTTAGTTTAGCTATGATATTATTTATTAAGTTTATCAATAACTTGTTCAAGATTGTCATAGCTTATTGCACCTTGAATGATATGTTCACCATTAATGATCAAGGCTGGAGTACCTTCAATACCAAGATCATGAGTTAATTGAAGGTTGCCGTTTAAAGCGTTGGTGACGGAATCCGCTTTCATATCGATTACCAATTGATCGGCGTTCAGTTTAAGTTTCTGTGCAATAGATTTGATAGTATTAAGGTTGATATCTTCCTGACTGGTCATCAAGGAGCGCATCATTGCAACATAATTGTTTTGTCTAGTTGCCGCAATTATGGCCTGAGACTGCAATTTGCTGTTTTCAGAAAGGATGGGAATGACTTTTAAGATTACCTTGACATCCTTATGTTTTTTGACCAGATCGATTAAAATAGGTAGCATTTTTTTACAGTATCCACAATTTGGATCGTAAAATTCAGTAATGGTTGTAGCTGCGTTTGGATCGCCCATCAGTCCGTCAGTGGGTAGCTGACGTAACAGTAATCCTTTTTTCTCTTTTATTGTCTGGGTAGAAAGTGAAGCGCGTTGTTGCTCTTTCTTTTTCATCAGGGTTTGAATTCCAGTTTCTAATAGGGTTGGATCATCTTTTAGAGCCTGTCTGACAATGGAAATGATTTCTTTACGTTGTTGGGATGAGAAAGTTGCTGCTGGATCTTCACTATGACCAATGACAGGGAAAGAGATAAGACAGGAGAGTAATGAACCTGTCATCAAAGGACGAAAGGATAATTTTTTCATAAAGCGTTTTCCGATTGGTAAAATTGGGATTTTATCATATGGATGGATAATATTATACAGAATTGTAATTGTTGTGATATAAAATGAATCTCGATAGAGTATGGCTTGATAATTTGAGTTAAATATAACTTTCGAACCCTATTATGGTATTATTGATTTTTTAAGTGGAGCGCTGCCACGTGTCAAAACGTTATCAAATTTCAAAAGGTCGTGTTGAGGCAAAGACAACAAAATTTACTCAAAAATTCAGGGACGGATCAAGGCAAAAGATAGTTTTGTTTAAGAAGGCTGTTTGTGGTTTGGCCTTGGCATTTTCAATAACGGCATGTGGTGGGGATCATCACGAGAAAAAACTATCAAAATCTGCAAATTTGAATCATCGTGTAACAGGATATGTTGGGAGCGTTGCTGCAGATGAACCACAAGCCGCCATGTTGGCGCGGGATATCCTGATTCGTGGGGGAAATGCGGCTGATGCAGCTACGGCCCTAGGTATGGCATTGACAGTAACTTTGCCTTCCCGTGCCTCGCTGGGAGGAGGTGGAGCATGTCTGGCGTATCATTCCGGACAGCCGGCACAGTCAATTATTTTCCTTCCTCAGGCAGGAAGAAAACCTTCCAGTAATAGTGATCGTCCAGCTGCGATTCCAATGATGGCAAGAGGATTATATTTATTACAGGCAAGTTACGGCAAGTCAGATATTAATGATATTTTACGGTTGGTTGGTAATTTGGCAGGAAATGGTGCTCCCGTTTCTGACACGTTGGCGAGTGATCTGGCAGCTGTTCAGCAGCCCTTATTTGAAGATTCTGCCATGCAGAAAGCATTTACAAATGCAAATGGACTTCCTCTTAAGGCTGGGGATATTCTATATCAGCCTCGTTTAAAGATTATTTATGACCGATTGATTAGTGCAGGTATTGCAGATCTTTACATTGGTTCTCTTGCAAGAAGTTATGCCTTGGGATCCCAGATTGCGGGAGGGGGGTTGTATAACGAGGACTTTAGAAATGCCCTGCCTGTTCAAACCTCAGCTTTGTCTTTGACACAAGGACAAAATATTACATATTTTTTATCTCCTCCTGCAGATGGAGGTCTGGGTATGGCAATGGCGATGCATAATGGACAAAATAGGGATGATGTTGCCCAGGGTACAGTTGCAAAATGGCGTGCAGAAAATAGTTCTACTTATTTGAAGTCATCCATTGAAGGAATGACAAAAAAAGCTCAAGACTGGCTTGATAATGGGAAGGCGGGCAGCGGCAGTTTGCCAGCATTGCCTGCATCTACTTCTTTTGTAGTTGTTGATCGTGATGGGGGAGCCGTTTCTTGTGCTTTAACCATGAATAATTTATTTGGTACAGGACGTATTTCTGGAACAACCGGTATAGTTATGGCTGCGTCTCCTCGTCAGCTGCCGCCACCTTTGTTAACAGGATCGATTTCAACGTATAAACAGCGTTTTATTGCAGGAGTTTCTGCCTCTGGACAGAATGATGCGGCGCAAGAGGCTGCCGTGACCATGAATTCTTTTTTGAACAAACAAGGAAATAAACGGGAAAAGGGTGTTTCATTACCGAATTCGAGCGGCTCAAAAGGACGGGTAAATGCCGTTTATTGTTCTGATGGGTTGCCAGGAAATGACAGGCAATGTCATGCTTATACAGATCCAAATGGTATGGGATTGGCAATTAGTCGTTAAGATAATTATTGCTGTTATGGATCATTGATATTTTGATAAAAATACCAATATTGTAAATGTAAATATTGTATTTTTATCTTTTAAAATCTTCAAAAGCAGCAATAAATGTTTAACTGGGGTTAATCTGAGAATTTACGGTCCCCACGTTATTTATTTATAAGGAAATTCTAAAAATAATGGACAAGAATAAAGCATTAGAAGGAGCTTTGTCTCAGATTGAACGTGCCTTTGGTAAAGGTTCAATCATGAAGATGGGAGAGCAGTCTGTCGTTCAAGTGGAAGCAATTTCAACAGGCTCGATTGGTCTGGATATTGCTTTAGGAATTGGTGGTGTCCCTCGTGGACGTATAGTTGAAATCTATGGTCCAGAAAGTTCCGGGAAAACAACAATGGCGTTGCATATTATAGCCGAGGCTCAAAAAAAGGGTGGTACATGTGCATTTTTGGATGCCGAACACGCTCTTGATCCCATTTATGCGCGTAAACTCGGCGTTGATATTGATAATTTGCTCATCTCTCAACCTGATGCTGGGGAACAGGCATTGGAAATTGCGGATACTTTGGTTCGTTCTGGCGCTATTGATGTCTTGGTAGTGGACAGTGTGGCGGCATTGGTTCCCCGTGCAGAGTTGGAAGGGGATATGGGTGACAATCATGTTGGATTACATGCCCGTTTGATGAGCCAGGCCTTAAGAAAATTGACTGGATCTGTTTCTCGTTCCAATACCTGTCTGATTTTCCTCAATCAAATTCGTCAAAAGATTGGTGTTATGTTTGGATCGCCAGAAACAACTACAGGCGGAAATGCATTGAAGTTCTATTCTTCTGTACGTATGGATATTCGTCGTATCGGTCAGGTGAAGGAAAAGGACGAAATCACAGGAAACCAGACGCGGATTAAGGTGGTTAAAAATAAAATGGCTCCTCCTTTCAAGCAGGTTGAATTTGACATTATGTATGGAGAAGGAATTAGTAAGATGGGAGAATTGATAGATCTGGGTGTAAAAGCAGGGATTATTGAAAAAGCGGGTTCATGGTTTTCTTATGACAGTCAGCGTATTGGTCAGGGACGGGAAAATGTAAAGCAGTTCTTGCGAGAGCATCTGGAGATAAGTCAGGTTATTGAGCAACGTATTCGTGAGCATTCTGGTATTATTGGTGAAGGCTCGATGGATGATATGGCTATCGGCACTGATGATTTGTGAGATAGCTAGTTATAGTTGTTAATTTTCTTCATTTATCAATTTGTTGTATAGAAATTGATAAATTTAATAGTTTATGATTATTAAATGTTGCATTCAAATGATCTAAATGGAGAAAATTAAAAATGGAATGTGAATAAAATTAAGTGGCAGGGTTTATTAACGCAGACAGAAAAACTCGCTAAAAACGTTTTTATCCTTCCCTTTGCCCAGATGATTCTGGAGCATGACGTATTCAGTCATCTTGGGGTTATGCAGGAATATAATTGTAGATACGGTATTAAAATGGACGAAAAGATGGATTTTGCGGTCTTAAAAGATGAAAAAAATCAAATTTTAATTGTATGTAAAACATTGGCGATGATCTTAATATAAATACAGGCCTCACAAATTCACGGTATTTTTCAGTAACGGAAGCTCGTATAGTTATTCTTGCAAATGGCAGGGTATATAGATTTTTTACAAATTTAGATGCACCTGATAAAATGAATAATGAATTGTTTCGATATTAAAAAGGTAATCTCTCAGCAAGTTGTAGATCTAAAACAATTGTATGTCGAGATATAAAAAGTTATTTTGATATTTAGTTAGATAATAACCGTAAATCGGTATGCTGATTGCATTTTAAATGTAGGTACAATCCTGTTTGATGAGAATAAAACAGAAACATGATACTTGCAAGAAACTCTGAATAATATATTTAAATGCACACCAGATATATATACAGAGTATAATCAACTATTATACTCGTATAGATCAACTGGCAGAATAGATTTATTTCAATTCAAACCAAGCTTCAACCTCAACACAGGCATCCATTGGTAAACATGCTACACCAAAGGCAGAACGTGCATGTCGTCCTTTGTCTCCAAAAATTTCTACAGCTAGATCTGATGCTCCATTCATGACAACAGCCTGCTGGGTAAATTCCGGTATACTGGCAATGAACCCTCCCAGACGGATTAATTTGCTGATTTCATTTAACTGTCCAATAGCGGCCTTGGCCTGTGCCAAAATATTGATCATGCAATAGCGGGCTGCTTGTTGCCCAGTTTTAAGGTCAATGGTCGTGCCCAATTTCCCGGTTGCAAAAAGTTTCCCGTCTATAAAAGGAAGTTGACCAGAAATAATCAGGGAATTATTGGTTTTGATTGCAGGAAGATAATTTGCAACAGGGGCTGTCGGGGTAGGAAGTTGAATTCCAAGTTTGGCAATGCGTTCCTCAATAGATGACATGTCTTGATCCTTTCTCAGCTTACAAGTTTGAATTTTGAATGTTTCCGTGGGGAAGAGTGAGATTGATTCATTTCTTCCTCTGGTAGATCCAAAGGCAGCATGGGGAGTTTTTCCTCATCAGACTGTAAATTATTAGGTGCGTCAGGTAAAGGCTGGTTTAAATAAACATCTGATAATAGCCGGAAGCTATAATCCAGAAACGAGGTCGCGTAAATCGCTCCTGGATCCCCTTCAACGGTTCCGGCAATGCCGAAGCGGCTATAGGCAAATGCGGAAACGAATTCCTTTAAAGGAACCCCATATTGCAAACCAATACTGACAGCCTGGCCAAGGCTGTCTAACAAACCTTTAACCATGGCATTTTCTTTTAAAGGCGTAATCGATATCTCACCAAGCTTGCCATCTTCGTATTCACCTGTACGCAAAAACAATCCACGTCCAGCAATACTCGCTTTTTGTGTAATTCCTTTGTGACGTGGTGGAAGAGGTTCTCGAATTCCCCGGGGTAATATGGTTTTTGAAGCGAGGGGATATTCCATTGGATGGGGACGGGGGGGCATTGAAGTTGTAAAACCGATCAATGCCTGATGCATTGCGCAATGCGCCTGATGAGAAGGGGGTTGAAGTATCAAATTTCCCGATAGGGTTGCAGCCAGTGCACTTTCAGGAGTTAGTTTTTGTTTTGCCATTCGCGCAATAGTACTTATTGCCAGATGTCCGTCTTCGGTAACAGGGGAAAATATGGGGGCCAGTCCACATGCTTCTGATCCTAGAAATAGATCTTCAGGTCCGGGAATTGAGAAACTGGTTTCTATCCTGGGCAGAGGCAAAGTTTTTTCCTCAGAGGCAAGACTCCATATTTCTTTGGCAAGGGTAGTTAATTCTGGTAATGCATTCCAGTCTGGTGACAAGGGAAGATAATCAGATCCACAACCTGCAGTTGAGAGTAAGGTTGCAAAACAGGTAAGGCAACAAGCCACATCCCGTCCTTGGATACTGTCATATTCCAGACCGAGTTGTGCAAGACAGGCATCTAAATTGGTAAGATAAATTGTCCCGGCAATATTGTGATATGATTCTGCATTTTCAGAATCTACAGGCTTTTGCTTTGGGGAAATCTGCAAATCTGGAAAGGGAAGTTCACTGTTAATGAAATTGAACTGTTGCTTATAGAGAATACGGATACTATCGATAACAATTTGCAGAACTTTCCGATAAGAATGAGCGTCAAATCCTGTTTCAGTTGACGCAAAGGCAGCCAAATTTATGGTAAAGGCAGGTTTTTGACTGTTGTCATTTTGCCAAATACGTTGATTGGGACAGGCCTGTTGGTTTAGCAGAATTGTTTCCCAGTCAGAAACTGTCCAATTTTTGATCCCTGCATTTGCCGCATGATCACAAAGAGGCAGTAACCAGTTGGCAGTGATTTGATCTGTTTTAACAGAGGAGGATTCCAGTTGATAGGATGAGCATAACTGTAGGATCGCTGTTGCAGTTTGATCCTCCCATCGAGCGGGCATGGTTACTGAATAAAGAGATGCGTCGGGATCAATCGCGGCTTGCAGATTACGCATCCTGACGCCATTCCAAATATGTCTTGTGTTCATAATAATCAAGTTTACATTTTTTTTGGAATGTCGATAAGCTGAATAAATAGGTAAAAAGTTATACAGGTATCTGTATTCAGTGGATATTGTGGATAAAATTCCGGTTTAGTTTGTTTTCAACTTTTTATTTATCTTAGGATGTAATCTTTTGATTATTCGCTTTAATTAGAATCCAATTTAATTTTTTTTGTGATTTTTATGGAAAAAAGGTATATGGTTGTTAGAAGTTATTTGATAAAGATACTACATAATTATTTTGTTTGAATTATATTATGACAACACTTGGAACGCGTTTACACACACTTTTAAAAGGACGTTTGGTCGGGAAAGATTCTGATGGACGTTCCTATTATGAATCTCGCAAACTAAACCGTCTTGGCGGAGGTGAACGTCGTCGTGAGCGGTGGGTTATTTATAAAAAAGGTGATGATCCCTCCGCAGTTCCTCCAGAGTGGTGGGTCTGGCTACATTATGAGGCGGATGCACCAGTTCCGGTATCAAAGCGTCATCCCTGGCAAATTCCCTATCATTCCAATTTAACCGGAACAGCCAAGGCTTATCATCCACAAGGGAGCGATTATGCCGGTGGTCAACGAGCCAAGGCTACGGGTGATTATGAAAGCTGGGTTCCTGAGGCTTAGTTGAAAAGATAGTTCATGGTATTGATGCCCTCTCAAAAAACACAGCAAATAATTGAACTTGTCACAGGTTTGATAGTGTTGGTTATTTTTGTTGTTGCTGTTATCATGGCCATTATTGGACATGGGCAGAAAAATATTGGAGGGTATCCGTTATGCGCATCGTTTAGCCAGATTGACGGGCTGGAAGTCGGTTCAGACGTAAAATTGGCAGGGGTGAGTGTAGGTCAAGTTATTCAGGAAAAAGTTGACCCAAAAAGATTTAATGCGGTTGTAACTTTTACGGTTCGGCCAGATGTAAAATTACCAGTTGATACGGCGGCAATTATTACAAGTGATAGTCTGCTAGGTGGAAAATATATTGATCTTTCTCCAGGTGGTGATGAAACGGTTCTTAAACCTGGTCAGTTTCTGACCCATACCCAAGGGGCTATCAGTTTGCAACAGCTTTTAAGCAAATTTATTTTCTCTGTTACAGATAATATGAGTAAGAATGAAAAGAAAAAGGCGGACAATTCTGCTGATCAATTCCATAATAATGAATTACATTGACTAGTTTAAGAATTTAAGGGTTGGTTAAGATGAAAGCAGAAGTTCAAACATCTTCATTAAACTGGCCTCAATCTGATGGAAAACCTGTAACCTGCAAAGAAAAATTAAAAATTCTGGAAGAAAACAAAACCGAGTTAACACAATATATGCAGGATGTATTTGAGGACGCATTGCTGATTGGAGTGGATGAGGAATTCATGCGGGATTTTCTAAAAGATATGGTTGATCAATTACGGAGTCCGGTAAAATGAAAAAATATTTTTGCTGTTTAGCTGTTGTCATACTGGGAATAGGTAATATTTCAAACAGTTTGGCTGAAACCAGTAAATCAGCAAAACAAAATCCCAATGTTGCTGAACAGTGGATAAGACAATCCGAAGCTGTTGTTCGAATTTTGAATAAACTTGAAGCCCATACTGAAATTTTAAATATACCGGTTGGACAATCAGTGCGATACCAGACCCTGACAATCGAGGCTCTTAATTGTGTAATACGTCCTCCCTCAACACCTTTTGATAGTGCCGCATTTCTTCAAGTAACAGACACAAAATTAACATCTATTCATTTTGCCTCATGGATGTTTTTATCTGAACCTGGAATAGCTGTTTTTGAGCATCCTCTATATAATATAAGTGTTGTTGGTTGTGCGGGTAATTCAATGAATGATTCCCAAAAGGTTCAAAAAAAAGATGAAAAAAATATACAGCACCCTGTTGAGCAATCTTCAGAATCAATTGAAAATTCGTTAGAGAAGTCTTTGCAATCGCAACATTAAAAAAAATATGGTAAACTCGCTTTTTTATAAAGTCTATTTCATATTTAACCATTCATCATTCATGTGTAAACCAGTCTAGGTATCAGTCGTGACCAATTATAATAAATATTATATGAAAACGATTACCGCAATTTTCTTTATATTGGCAGGCGCATTTGCTATTGGTGCAGCGTGGTTTTTACAGCATGTTTTGCATATGGTTCCTTGTGCTTTGTGTTTATTGGAAAGATGGCCATATCGTTTTCTGATTATTTTGGGTATTTTGGGTATTTTTATTCCAACACGATATTTGACCTTGATTTTATGGGTTGGATTTATGGTTTTGTTAATGAGTATTGGCATTTCCTGTTTACATATTGGGGTGGAACAGGGATGGTGGGCAAGTCCGTTACCTGAGTGTAGCGCCAATCTTGTCGCAACGGACAATCTTGCCGATCGGCTTGGCGCTATGCCGGATCGTCCAGGCAAACCCTGTGATGTCGCCTCTTATCCTTTTTCTTGGCTGCCAGTTTCTTTGACAATGGTAAACGGATTATATTCCCTCTTTTTATTTGCTATATTGATTTGGCGGTTGGTTGAAGAAAGACATAATCGTAGAATATATTTCTAGATCCTTAAATTATATTTAGTATGTGAGATTCTTCTTGAAAAATTTTTACTCGTTGTATGAACATAACCTTGCCCGGGTGGGATTATGCAATTTTACAGTCTGTTTGGCAGATCCTTATTCGAACAGCGAGAAAATAATTCAACTGGCTTTAAAGGCCCATCGGGAATGCGTTGCACTTTGTGTTTTTCCTGAATTGTCTCTGACGGGATATTCAATTGAGGATCTCAGGTTACAGGACAGCCTGTCAAATGCTGTTAAGGAAACTATTGAACTGATATGTGATGCAAGCCAATCCCTTATGCCTGTTCTCATATTTGGAGCTCCTGTTGTTTTTAAGGGTGCTTTGTATAATTGTGCGGTTGTTATTCATAAAGGTAAGATTCTGGGAATTGTTCCCAAATCCTATTTACCTGGTTACCGGGAATTTTATGAGGCCAGACAATTTGTTGATGGGCAATTGATTGTCAATGAGTCCATAGTTTTTAACAAACAGAACGTTCCTTTTGGTGTTGATCTGCTTTTTAAAGCAGAGGATTATCCCGATTTGCTTATAGGGACGGAGATTTGCGAAGATTTGTGGGTACCAATTCCCCCAAGTAGTTATGCCTGTATGGCTGGTGCCACCGTGATTGCCAATCTTTCGGCAAGTAACATAACTGTAGGTAAAGCGGATCAGCGTTCTTTGTTGTGTCAAACGCAATCCTCACGTGGAATTTGCGCTTATCTATATACTGCTGCAGGAAATGGTGAATCTACAACCGATCTTGCCTGGGACGGACAATTGTCAATTTTTGAAAATGGTGAACTTCTGGCGCAAACAGAACGTTTTCCAAAAGGCGATAATTTTCTATATGCAGATATTGATCTTGATTTGATACGTCAGGAACGGTTGCAACGCGGAACATTTCATCAGTACTATGCAAAACACTCACCTTATCGTTTGATTGCATTCAAATTGCAACCTTCAAATGACACCATAGGGCTTCAACGTCCCTTGGAACGTTTTCCCTTTGTCCCTTCGGAAGTCCATCGGTTGGAACAGGACTGTTATGAAGCCTACATGATTCAGGTTTCAGCATTGAAACAACGCATTCAAGCCAGCAAAGCCCAGCGAATGATCATTGGTGTTTCTGGAGGACTTGATTCGACACAGGCTTTGCTGGTTGCTGTACAGGCTGCTGACGATCTCGAAATGGATCGACAGTCTATTTATGGGTATACAATGCCGGCATTCGGAACAGGCAAAGAGACGAAAAATAATGCCGAATCATTGATGAAAAGCCTTGGTATTCATTGGGAATGCTTGGATATTTCTGATACAGCCAGACAAATGTTAAAAGATATAGGACATCCTTATGCAGAAAATAAGCCTGTATACGATATCACCTTTGAAAATGTCCAGGCGGGATTAAGAACAGATTATCTGTTTCGTCTGGCCAATCTGCATAATGGTATTGTTGTTGGGACCGGGGATCTATCAGAACTGGCGCTGGGATGGTGTACTTATGGCGTAGGGGATCAAATGTCCCATTATCATGTCAATGCTGGGTTACCCAAAACATTAATTCAACATTTGATACGATGGGTTGTTCAATCCAGATTTTTTTCAGAGGAAACTGGCAGGGTTTTGCAGGAAATCTTGAATACTGAAATCTCGCCAGAACTCATTCCTGCAAAAGATGCAAAATCCATTCAAAGTACTGAATCGATAATTGGACCATACGCATTGCAAGATTTTAATTTATATTATTTTCTAAGATATGGTCTAAAACCTTCAAAAATTGCTTTTTTGGCCTATCATATATGGTCAAATTCATGCAAGGGGAGCTGGCCTGCAGGTTATCCTGATACAAAAAAAATCGATTATAATTTATGTGAAATTAGGCATTGGCTGGAAATATTCATTAAACGGTTTTTTGCTTTTAGCCAATTCAAACGATCAGCCATGCCAAATGGTCCCAAGATTCTCGCAGGAGGAAGTCTTTCTCCACGGGGAGATTGGCGTGCCCCTTCAGATGGAAATGCGAATATATGGTTAAGAGAACTTGAAAATGTTCCTTTCGATTGATTTTGTTCAAAAGGTTTAAAAAGTAAAAAAACTAGTATTTTTGGAAATACTAGTTTTTTGGTTATTTTTTAAGATAAGCGATATTGTTATTTAGTGATTATAATTATGATGCTCATTATCAGCAGTTTGATTTTCTAGTTTTCTGCAAACGGTTCTTTGCCCCAATAATCCACAAGCGGTACTAACCAATGCACCAACTAGCAAGGCGATAAAAGACCAGAATGAAAGACGTGCGATGGCTTTGACAGTCATATCCGCTTTTTCTTTAGCCTGTTCTTTCCATGTGTTTAATTGTTCTTTTGCTTCCTGAAGATTGTTTTGCAAATCATTCAATTTATTGTTTGCTTCTTGTACTGCCTGGTTATGCATGGCAATAATATTGTCAACCGAACGTTCTGCCTCTTTAGGGGTTAAATTAGTATTATTGGCAATAGCTTTTTCTACATCATTACGATCAATGGACTGATAGATGTTTTCGGTACGGGTTTTGAGGTGGCTTATTAAATCAGAAAGAATCTTGTCGGAATTATTTGGGTTGATGCTAATTTCCTTGATAGCATTTTTGGCTTCTTTTTTAACTTCCTTAAATTGTGAGGATAGATAGTCTGGATGTAAAGCTGGAATATCACTTTTTTTCAAAGCCTCTATCACATTTTGATTAAGTTGTTGATTATTCGCATTTGATTTGAAATCAAAATTTTTCAGAGTGTTTTTGCTAAGATCAAAAATTCCTGAAATACCATTTTGGGATGCAGAACCAATGCCGCTTAATAGGGAACCTGTAGATGAGGTCACTGTTCCGATTGTTCCCCCGATCATGGTAAGGATGGAACTTAAAATCATGCATCCAATAATAATGGATAAAATAAGCGAGGTGGCCCAAACAAGAAACCCATGAATGAGGCCATTTACGCCAGCCAAGCGTCCAGTCACAAAAGCGCCACATGCAAGGCTGAGGATAATTGAAACCACAGTCCAGATTAAAACTGTTGTTCCTGCACCATTAATAATATCATCGGATTTAGGGGACAGCATTGAAACACCCAGGCTGCTTCCCAAAATAAAAAGAAGAAAAAATACTGCCATAACTGTAAAAATACCAGCAATAATACTTCCCCAGCATATTCTTTTTTTATTTATATTATTATTTTGATAATCCATTATTACGCTCCTTAATAGTTATTTATTAAAAACAATATTAGCGTAAATAAAAATCTTATCTATTCAATAATTTTATTTTTTTTATTTGTTGTTTTAAAATCACTAAAATGTAATATTTTATTTTAGTGATTTTATATTAAAATATTATAAGTAATTTAATGTATTTGCTAAATATTTATTAATAATATTAAATGAGTTTAAGAAATTATTGTTTTTGATTCCAGGGTGAAATTTCGGGATAAACCAGGTCAAGCCAAGGATGTCTATTTTCAAGATGAGAAACAACCTTGGGTTTGTGGGTATTTTGTTCAGTGAGTACATTGGTCATTGATGCAAAATGTGCCCTATATTCAGCAATAGTATTGGTTATCTGTTTTCCGCTGATACCCATTTCAGCAAGGGAGCACCACATATCAAAATCCTCCCACCCCATTGCATCCCGTTTTACATAAAATCCACCAGCTGCAGCCCAGGCCCATTTGGCAAGAAGAACCATTGCGTCAATATAGTTTCCAACGGTGAGGCGTAGGGGATTAAAGGGAACGTGTCCTCCAATGGCCTCTCCTGCGCCAAAATGCTGTATTTCTGGATAGGCATAACCAATATTCGTATTCTGTATGGCCTGCAATAATTTTTCGCATGTGTCAGGCATTAAACGGTTATCTGCATCCAATTGCATGGAATACAGTGTTTCACTGGCTGCAATACCAATGTTTCGTGCGCCTCCCAAACCGACATTATTTACTGATTGATGGATTTGCAATCGATTGAATCGATGCTTGTGATTTTTTGACCATTCAAGAATTAGGGTGATTGATTCGTCAGACGAACCATCATCAACAATAATCAAATCAATATCCTTTAATGTCTGAATAAAAACGGACTCCAGTGCCTCCAGTATATATTGCTGATAGTTATAGGAAGTAATGACAACCGTTACCTCAGATTCCCGCAAGTTATCATGTTCAAAAAGAATGTTGCTGTGTGGAATGACGGGCAAATTGCGAAGGTTATAGTTTTTGCGTGAAATAATAGTTTCCGCTGCCTGTGCTGCGCCTTTTTCATTAATCAAACTTAAAAGCATTGTATCGCAAAGTTTGGATTGACGTTGCAAACTGAAATTCCATAAAACGGCATGATATGCATTTTGCGCCATTTCTTTTCTAAGTGTTTTATTGTCAATAAGCGATAGTAAATATTCTTCCCATTCTTTCGCGGTAGATGCCAGATATCCAGTAACACCGTGTTGAATGCATCGTTTCAAGGGTTGGGTTGGTGAAACGATTGAACAGACATTTGCCAATGCAGCTTCAAAATATTTAAGTTCACTTTTTGCATTGCAGAAAACATTGTCAATTTCCAATGGGGCAATTGAGATATCAAATCTTGCCAACTCTTGGGGAAGTTTTTCTAAAGGTACGGTATCGCGCCACTCGATGAAATTTTCATAA
The DNA here is from genome assembly GCF_016101365.1 of Commensalibacter sp. M0355. Taxonomy (NCBI): domain Bacteria; kingdom Pseudomonadati; phylum Pseudomonadota; class Alphaproteobacteria; order Acetobacterales; family Acetobacteraceae; genus Commensalibacter; species Commensalibacter sp. M0355. Next base: position 699,727 of record NZ_JACFQQ010000001.1, on the reverse strand, counting down.
TTTTTCAGTTCCGGAAATTCATTCATATGCAAAATGGGACGGTGGTTTACGGGTTCCCTGAATAAAACAAGGCGTACATTGGAACGTTGTTGAAAAATTGAAATGAGTGCAGGTATGACAAGGGCAAAATCACGCTGATGTGTTCGGGTGCCGCTTGCATAGCCAATCCGGATGTAATCATCATTTTTTGTTGCTTGAACAATACGGGCGGCAAATCGTGATAATTTTACGCATTCATCATCAAAAATATTGGGTAGGGTATATACTAATGGGCCGGCATGTCTAGGAATAAGTTCCTGCGCCATATGTTCACGCATTTCTTTTGTAGTTGCAATCGCAAAGTCTGAACGCATGAGGGTTTGACGCATGTTGTGAAATGTATGGGCCGTTTTTGCCTCGGTTGTACCAATGGTACGTATACCATCTATGATCTCAATATGGGCAAAATGGGGTTTAAAGACAATATCGTCGACATCAAAGGCGGTTAATTTATTATATTCCTTGCTTAGTTTCAGAATTCCATCAATGTGACCGCTAAACTCAACACGCCATAAAATGATGATATCAGCCCATTGTATATCGTTAACGCTAACATCAGCCGCGTTTGAAACCTTAGCTTCATGGCCGGCCATAATGCAAGCTTTGGCATTACGATAACAACGATAAATTACACCCGGTGTATCGGGTTCTCCAGCAACAAAAAGAATTTTTCTTATGGGATTATAGGAATTGTAATCAGGCCTGGCAAAGTAATTCAGGCTATCCATTGAATGTAAAGAGTTAGAACCTGAAAAGGAATTTCCGATAATGTTATTTTCCTTATAAAATTTTCTTTTAATTATATTTATAAAATTAGGAGCATCTATATCCATTTTTATTTTGTTTTTGATATATTTTTTGACGAATACAGGAGTTTTTCTTTTTAATTGTCCATAGATTATTTCAGATATACTTTTTGGATATAAATTTTTAATAGATATTAATTTTTTATTACATCCATTTTTGGCAACCTGATTGGTTAAATCTTTTAATATCTTGTTTTTTTCCCTGATTTTTTGGGTTTGATTTGCAATTTCCTTTTCAGAATATTGAAGTTTTCTGCCCAATAAATTTTGTTCAATTTTTGATTCCAGAAATAGAGATGGCGTTGATGCTTCGTTTTTTTTATCCAATGAGTTATACATCGACCAATATTGGTCAAAAAAAGCACATTTTTTTTGGAATCGTTGTGCCAGAATAGGAGAGTTACTGAGGTCAAAGAGATTTTTTAACGAAACAGGAACCGCTGTACCAGTGTAGAGAATGGTCAGTCCAGAATAATGATAAAAATCAAAATGGGGATATTGCGTCTGCCATGCTGTAATGATCGAGGAGTTTTCCTTGGCAATTGAATGATCGCTAAAGATATTATCTATAACAATCGTGGTATTTTCAGGAAGTTTTTCATACAGCGAATTTATAATGGGTGCTTTTTTAAGGGATTGGTTCAGACTGTTGATGAAAATACAATCGTAATCGGAAATATCAGGTTTGATGGGTAGCAAGGTGTTCGGATATGAATAGGGGCTTTCTTTCTTTTGTTTTTCACTGAAACATTGACTGGATAGTTCAAAACTATCAATAATTTCGCATATATTTTTATGAAGGATTCTTTTAATATCATTATCAAATATTGCAATTTTTTTTGGTTTTAGGTTTGTTATCAACCATACGAGAACAGAATAATGGTGATGAATTTCATTTTTTAGAAAAGGAGTATGAAAAAACAGATTCTCATTATCGTTTTTTAAGAGATCTTTTAAAGAACTCGTCTCTTTTTCTTGTAAAGGTTGATTTTTTATCATGATATATAAGCCTGGAATTGATTAACTATATGAATTATGTTATAATAATATTGTATATATGAAGTATACAAAGTATGATTTTAAGGTCATAATCCTATCATAAAATTGAATAAACGATTTGTTTTTAAGTTTGATTTAACATTAGTGTTTTGTTACAACATACAATGTTGCAAGTAAAAAATAAATTTGACAATTTTTAAGTAATATTTTACTTTTTTAACAAAGTAGAATTAATTTTGATAAATTATAATAATTTGGATATTTTAGAGTAAAGTAGAGATGGCAATTATAACGGTTCCAGGTGGTTCAGATTCTTCTATAGCTGTGACTGTAGATGGTTCTCAGGCCTTAGCACTGGCTAATCAAATTAGAGATGATATTGTAAGTCATTATTATAAAACTGACAGAGATATTGATGTTGCTAATTTTTATAATGGGGATGATATTTCTCCATTAGCATCACGATCAAATCTTTTATTTGACGGCGTTATCAGGAACGGAGGTGTTTATAACGTTAAGGATGGCGTTAATTTCATTACCGTTGGTACGCTAATCAAGGACGGACAGAAACTTGATGCCAATGATAAATTTGATGCAAGTAACTTCAGTTTCCTAAATGAACCTGTAACGGTAAATTCGGCAATGAGCGCCAATCAGTACGTTCGTGTATTGGCGGGGATTGATGCTCAAGTCACTTATAAGGCGGGCAAGGAAAGTGGGCAATTTGCTGGCGGCTCCAAGGATCATCCAATCAATTTTATCGGTAACGATCAAGAGGGGGGTAGATGGCAAATAGCAACCGGTGACGGAGATGATACCATTGCCTCCGGTTCAGGAAATAATGTCATAAATGCGGGTGCCGGCAAGAATAAGATAACCTTGGGAACAGGTAATAACCAGGTTACTTCGGACGGACAGGATACAATTACCGCGCCTAATGGTGGTTTTAACTCAATTACCATTCGTGGCGGTCATTCATTGATCAATATTGGTGACAACAGTCTTATCAATGATGTAAGTAGCAATAACGTTATCACTGTTGGGGGTGGCAGTACCGTTATTGGTGGTAACGCGGGCAATGTTACATTTAATGCCGCTTCTAATGATGGCCATAATAACAATCATAACCGCAACGAATTTTTGGGTGGTCAAAATAACACGATTACAGCTTCTACGGATAATTTTGATGTAATTCATGGTGTTAACAATACATTCAATATCAATGGTAGTTTCAAGTTCTTCAATGGTACAGGCAATACGAATGTTACCCTAACTGGTGGGCAGAATATAACTACACAAACTCAAATATTTGGTGCGGATGGATTAAACTTCCACCTGACAGCAAAAGATGTTAATGATCCAAACAATCCAGTTCTACTTGTCGCTGGTGGTGGTGGAAACCAGACATTGGATGGTTCGACATCTTCTTCGAATCTCTTGATTTACTCTGATTCAACCAAGGGTGCTACAACACAGCTACTCGGTGTTGGTGGTGCTGGTAATGATACTTTGGTTGGTGGTGTTGGCTCAAATACATTGACCGGTGGTGAAGGTAATAACTTGTTTATCTTTACTAAAGATACGGATCAGGGTGGTAAGACATTAATTACTGACTTCTCCAAATCCAAAAATAATATGGTTGAATTCCTCAACTACGGATTTAATAGAAGTGATGTTGATCGTATTCTTCAGAATGCGCATCAGGATGATAAAGGAAATGCTGTTCTTGACCTTGGTAACCATCAATTGATTCTGCAAGGTGTTTCGGTTAAGGATCTTAAAGGGACACAGTTTACTTATATCAATGATCCAGTAAAAAAATAAAAGACTAGATCTATATTTGGTTTTTTCGAAAAGCTTGCTATTTTATAAATAGTAAGCTTTTCTGTTATAATGATCATTATTTTCACTAGCCAGTTGTAATTTATGTATAAAAAAGAAAATGATATTGAATATCTAAAGGCTGAAATTAAAAAAAAAAACCGGCTTATTGATGAATATCATTTAACCTTCAGGATATTGAATTTACAAATTGCTCAATTACAGCATTATAAAAATCGTATTTCAAATTTACATGCTCGTATAGAATATTATAGGAAAGTCATAGATCGGCTAGAAAATATTATTCCAGTAAAAAAGTTTATAAAGATCGTTTATTTTGGAATTGATCGTTGTGTAAATATATTTGAAAAAATTTTTAAAAAAATTAATTGTAGACAATTTATAATAAATGAAAAAAATAATTTTATTTTTCATTACAAATTTTTTGAGAACCAACAGTTTAATCAATCACATCTAATTTTAATTGTAGCGGAAGTCACGTTACCACAATGCTATAAATATCGCGTACAGCAAAAAAAGGAATATTTTGAAAAACTGGGATGGCAATGCAGAATTGTTGACTGGAGAAATCAAAGTGAGGTTTTATCAGTCTTACAAATTTGTAAAGAAGTGATTTTTTATAGGGTTCCTGCTTTTCAAAATGTTTTGGATCAGATTTCTGAGGCTAAACGATTGGGTTTAAAAACCTGGTGGGAAGTTGATGATTTAATATTTGACAAAAAATTATATTTACAATGCGGGTTTATGAAGTATTTACCCAAAGAGGAGTTGGATTTATTACTTTTTGGATCAGGATTATTCCGTAAAGCGTTATTGGCTTGTGATTATGCAATTGCTTCTACATCCGCTTTGGCACAAAATATACGACAGGTTGGAGTTCATGAAGTTAAGGTTATAGAAAATGCCTTGGATCAAAATACTTTACGAATTGCTTCAGACCTTTATCCACGTAAATTGGAAATAGATGGTGATCTTAAGAAAAAAGATGAAATAATTGTTCTTTATGGATCAGGGACTAAAACTCATAATGCTGATTTTCTGATTGCGGCCGATGGAATTATTTCGGCACTTATTCATGAAAAAAAATTAAGATTGTGGATAATAGGGGAACTTGAATTACCAAATCAATTTGGGGATTTCAAAAATCAGGTCTGTTATTTTTCTTTTCGGTCCTATGATCAATACATGAAATTATTGGCGCATGCTGATATAGCTATAGCACCGTTGGAAGATATTGCCTTTAATGATGCCAAAAGCAATATTAAATTTTTAGAGGCATCCATTTTAGGTATTGTCTCTGTTTGTTCTCCCCGAAAAAATTTCAAAGAAATAATTCGGGATGGTGAAAATGGCTTTATTGCTAATTCGACATCTGAATGGAAGGAAAAAATATGTTTACTGGCAGGGAACTCCCAGTTACGTCAACGTTTAGGACGACAGGCTTATTATGATGTCTTAAAGGATTATTCTCCCGATACAATTTTAAAAAAACAGGTTGAACCTATTTTTGGAATACCGAATAAACAAGTCAGGGATAAATTAAAGATTTTGGTGGTTAATCTTTATTATGCACCATATTCTTACGGTGGTGCCACCATGGTTGCAGAGGAAATGTCCCGTCGGATACAAAAAAAAGAGAATACTGAAATAGCAATTTTTACCTCCCGACCTTTTTCACAACATAAAGGATTAAGGCGTTATTGTGATAATGGATCCTTGGTCTATTCAGTAGGGATTTCACCGCAATCATATCCATCTGAAGAATTCAATAATACAGAAATTGTGGATCCATTTGAAATGGTTTTACAGGCTGTTCAACCAGATATTGTACATTTTCATGCAATTCAAAATCTTGGACTGCATTTGATTGCTTCATGTCAACTGAAAGATATTCCTTATATTATTACTCTTCATGACACGTGGTGGCTTTGTGACCGTACATTTATGGTCAAAAATAATCATAAATATTGTTTTCAGGAAAAAATAGACCTGAATATTTGTCAGGCATGTGAACCCCAGGTTTTCTATTTAAGAGAACGAATGAAAATGATGAAAAAATCACTCGAAGGAGCCTCGTTGTTATTAAGTCCAAGTGAAACACATCGTCAGCTTTATATAGTGAATGATGTTGATCCCGATAAAATTATAGTAAATCGTAACGGAGTTTCCCGTCCAAGAAAATTGCGTAAAAAGCGTATGGCGGGTTCTGTCTTGAAGTTTGGTTTCGTTGCCGGAAATGAGATAATAAAAGGCTATAATCTCATTTTTGACGTATTTACATCATTAAAACATGAAAACTGGAAATTGACGATTGTAGATAGCAAAAACAATCTTGGATATTCATCATTTGATATAGATTCCTGGAAGGGGCAGGATAAGGTTATCATTATTCCACCCTATGATGAAAATTCAAAAGATGATTTCTTTAATGAAATAGATATATTGCTTTTTCCTTCCCAATGGAAAGAAAGCTATGGGCTGACAGTCAGGGAAGCTTTGCTACGAGATGTTTGGGTTGTGTGTACCCATCCTGGTGGCCAGTCAGAGGATGTTATGGACGGTATAAATGGTACCTATATTTCATTATATGATGGTTCGGAAGAATTAAAAAAGGTTATTGAAGGATTTCTGGAACAACCATCCTTTTTGGATGCCTATCTTAATCCATATAAGGATCATATTATGACTTATGAACAACAGGCTGATGAATTATTTGAAATCTATAACAGTGTTAAAGTGGCGGAGAACAAGAAACACCCTGTTTTATGAAATATGTCCAGGCAAGTTTTGTATCATAAGTTATGGCAAGATATTTCAGCCGTTTCCACCATACGGTATGGGGGATCATCGGTCGGTTAGTATGGTTGTTTAAATAGGTGTCAATATAGTTTAATTTGAAAAATTGATTGTTTTTCAGAAGTGTACGGTAATAGTTTAGCCAGAAAATTCCAAAGTGATTATCACGGATGAGTTCTTTTTTAATAAAAGGGACGTTATCAGAATGCAGGATAGTATACCAATCCAGGTGCATGGGATTGACGTTTTTTTTATTTCTAAAAAGTCTTGTTTTTGTTGGTGACCAGGCTGCCTTGCATTTAATTTCCGGAATTGATTGCAGAATGCGTCCCAGCTTTAATTCAGCTTGCTGGATAATGGCCTGTCTGTCCATTTGTTTGAATGGTTGCATAAACAAGTCTTGAATTGCTGGATTAAAAAATGTGGTATGGTTAAAACACAGAAACCATGATTGGAAATGCCAGTTCATTTCAAAACTATCAACCATCCCCCATATATCCAAGTTTTTGGTAAACATTTTTTTAAAAACAGGCTGCAGGGGATATATGGGGCCAAAAATGCTGTCATTAGTTAGTAGGATATAATCAGCATGATCGGTGACTTTTTTTATTATTAAATCTTGCCATGCTCCAAAATCCAGTCCCTGATTAGGACGAGAATGGGGTGTTATTGAATGTTTTTGGCAAAAATCGTGTATATCCTCTGAAATTTTTTCTTTCCCGGAAAGGGCTAAATGTGTTTTCCATCCGCATAAATAAAGTTGCCTTAAAAAATGTTTTGTGTCGGGAAGAAGTTCATCCGTTGAATTATAAGAGGCAAAAAGACATATTCTGTTTGACATATTTAGTTATGATATTTGACTTATAGTGAAAATTTATCGTTAGAATTCATAAATTTAAAATATTTATTATTAAATTCTAAATATAAAATGTGAAAAAAACAAGAATTAATATTAAACTAGCTGTAAATAAAATACATTGATTTAAAATTAAAATACATATCAAGTATTTTATATTGATAAATAATATTTATTTATTGTTAAATGTAATAAAAAAATAAATAAATTATGGGAAAACATGAAAGAAATATGTAATAAAGATATTTTATTATCAAAAATATTTAAATTATTATGTTTTTCTTTAATTGTTATTGTTATACAATTAGAAAATAATAATTTAATTGTTCATGCTCAAAATTCACAAACAGATTCTTTGGAAAAAAATCGAAAATATGATGATGAGTTAACGGATTGGCACATGATTCCGGCTGGTAGTAGTGGTGGATGGAGAACAGCTGTCAGTCGTGCAGAAAGTAACCGTATTGATATCCAAAGAATGCAGAAAGAGAGAACAAATCCCTATTTGCCCCAACCGGAACATTTGCTTGGAAATTGGTGGGGATTGCATTCATGGTTGTATAACCGGGGCATTAATATCAATTTTGACAACCAAAATGAATTTGCAGGAAATATTTCAGGATATCATCAAAAGAAATCAACCAATACAGGTGCAGTAGATGCAAATATAGATATTGATTGGGAAGTATTGATTGGGGATAACTGGATCACGAATGGTCTGGTTGGACATATGACAGTCATTGGTCGTTATGGAAGCAATCTGAGTGCAGGGCTTGGGGAAAATATAACACAGGTGCAGGAATTATATGGTGCTGGTGGGAATGTTGTTGCAAAACTAGTAAATCTGTATCTGGATAAACATCTTTTGGAAGATCGCATGATCATGTCCTTTGGAAGGATGGATGTCGGGGCAAGCTTTGCAACCAGCCCCATTCAGTGTTATTTCATGAATAATGGAATTTGCGGTAATCCAAAACCCTTAAGTGGACAGGCGGCAGGTTTTTCAGCATGGCCGGATTCAGAATGGGGAATTAATATTCTGTTTCAGGCCACTCCTCAATATTTTATACGTGTAGGCATGTATCAGGTAAGTCGGGCGGCTTATAGCAATAGGGCCGGCCATCGGGCAGGCTGGGCCGCTGTGGTTAGAACAGGTGAAGATGCCGGTGGGGAATTTCCTATAGAAATGATCTATCAACCAAAATGGGGAAAGCATGAATTAACGGGACATTATAAAATTGGATTTGCCTATGATACGTCACCTTATCCTGTTTGGGGCCGTTCCATTTACGGGGGGCATATCACTTCGGCTAATGGAATAGAACAGAAATGGAAACGGGGACGGGATGAGGAATGGGTTTTACTGGATCAGATGATTCAGCGAAATGGACCGGGTGATTTGGACGGGTTGATAGGATATCTTGGTTTTGTTCACAGTAATCCAAAAACATTTCAAAGACAAAATCAATTTCTGGCGGCCATTATCAATACCGGATTTTGGCAATCACGGCCTATGGATGGAATAGGTGTTCTATTTGTTCATCAAATTATGAGTCGGGAAGCACGCAAGGCGCAACGATATAACATAATGTCAGGTTTTCCCATCGGGGATATTGTTTCAGGAGCATCTGGAATACAATCAGCAGAAACAACGGTAGAGCTTACTTATTTAATTCATATTTATGATGGAGTTATGTTTCAACCTGATTTTCAATACGAGATTCATCCAAATGCACAAAAAAATATTCCTAATGCAGCCTTTCTCGGATTCAAAAGTCGTATAGACTTTTAAATATCTTTCAGTAATTTACATTAGATAGATGATAAAAAAACAGGATATGGTTATCCATATCCTGTTTTTTTAAGTTATGAATTTATTAATTACATTGCTGATTTAAAGATTGCCGCAACTTCTTCAGCATTTCCCTGACGGGGATTGGTCAAGGCGCAAGCATCCTTAAGCGCATTGGCAGTCAAGGTGGGAATATCTTTTTCCTGAACCTTGAGTTCTGTCAGATTGGCAGGAATGTTAATATCTTTTGAGAGGCTGCGGATAGCCGCGATACAGGCTTTGGCGCCTTCCTCATCATTCATGCTACTGACATCAATATTCATTGCCTTTGCAATATCTTTTAAACGAGTGGCACATTTGGGGAGGTTGTATTCCTGAACATGAGGCAACAGTACTGCATTACAAACCCCATGTGGCAAACCATAAAAACCGCCAAGCTGATGTGCCATTGCGTGGACATATCCCAAGGATGCGTTATTGAATGCCATTCCTGCGAGCAGTTCTGCATAGGCCATATTTTCACGGGCTTGCATGTCCTGGCCATTTTTAACTGCATTGCGCAGATTTTCTTCGATTAGGGTTACGGCCTTCAAGGCACATGCATCTGTGATGGGTGTGGCGGCAGTGGAAACATAGGCCTCAACTGCATGAGTCAGAGCATCCATACCTGTCGCAGCAGTCAGTCCGGGAGGCATGCCCGCCATTAAAGCGGGATCATTGACAGACAAAATAGGTGTTACATGAGGTGTAATGATAGCCATTTTAACATGGCGTGTTTCATCCGTGATAATGCAAAAACGGGTTATTTCACTGGCTGTTCCAGCCGTTGTGTTGATTGCGATTAATGGAAGTTGAGGTTTGTTGGATTTGTCAATTCCCTCATAATTTTTGATTTCACCACCATTGGTGGCAAGCAGGGCAATCCCTTTGGCACAATCATGCGGAGAACCACCCCCAAGGGAAATAACGAAATCACAATTATTTTCTTTGAGTATTTTTAATCCGTCATTAACATTTTTTACGGTTGGATTGGGATGGGTGCCATCAAAAACATTTGTTTTAATTCCTTGCTGATCAAGCATATCAGCAATTTTTTTGACTACTCCGTTTTTGCTTAGAAATGAATCTGTAACGATAAGGCCATGCTTGAGACCATGTCCCTGAATGTGGGAAATAGCGTCTTGTAAGGCGTTTTTACCAATAATATTTACAGGTGGAAGAAAGAATGTAGTACTCATAATATTGTATATCCTTTATCACCATTATAGTTTCTTAGAGATATATAAGAGTAATTTAATAAAATTAAAGTCTTTACTCTAAGTAAATAAGGGGAAGAGTCGCGCTCTTTTTATTAAGTATGTTTGTAAATTTTACAAAATTATAATCCCCCGATTATGGGTTTTAATCAAGGGATTACTTTAAAAAACCAAATATTAATTTCTATATTTGAAAAATCGGATAATTATTTTGTCATTTTAGACCCGTCGCTACTTTTTGTTCCAGTTCCGGGTCAATTTTCTGGAAGTGTTCCAACACGCGTTTTTGAATATCCTTTCGAACCATTTGTAAGGATTCAACAAAATTATTGATCAACAGACTTTTTTGTTCTGGTTTCATCAAATGAAACAAGGCCCTTGGATAACTGTAATAGTCCTGGTCAACGCGGTTGTCGTACCTTCCCCCTTCACCGGATGTATAATCCGGGAAATAGTTTTCAGGAGTGTTCGTTTGTTTTGGTGCATCTGGATCGCTGTTTGGTTCATAGTTTGTCATTCCGCCTCCATTATCATCAAAACGCATATATCCATCTCTTTGGTAATTGTTTACAGGGCTTTTTGCAGCATTGATGGGCAGCAGCTGATGATTTGTTCCAACCCGGTACCGTGCGGCATCAGCATAGGCAAATATACGTCCTTGCAACATTTTGTCCGGGGAAACGCCTATGCCGGGAACAACGTTGCCAGGGGAAAAAGCCGCCTGTTCTACCTCGGCAAAATAATTTCCTGGATTACGATCCAATTCAAAATATCCAACTTCATGCAATGGGAATTCTTTTTGTGACCAAACTTTGGTAACGTCGAAAGGATTATCCTTGTGATTCTTTGCCTGTTCAATCGACATAACCTGTATATAGGCTTTCCATCTTGGGAAATGGCCCTCCTTGATTGCATTGAATAAATCCTCGGCAAGGTAATCCGGATTGGAACCGGCTAAATCTCCAGCTTTTTTAGGATCAAGATTTTTAACACCCTGTTCTGTTCTGAAATGCCATTTTACCCAAGTGCGGACATTATCCTTATTGATTAGACTGAAAGTGTGGCTTCCATAACCATGCATGCATCGATAGCTGGCGGGAATACCCCGGTCAGAGAAAAGGATCATGACCTGATGCAGGGCCTCGGGAGATAAAGACCAAAAGTCCCATTGAAAATTGGGATCTTTTAGATTGGATTGAGGATCCCTTTTCTGGGTACGGATGAAATCGGGGAATTTCAGGGGGTCACGAATAAAAAACACGGGAGTGTTGTTTCCGACAAGATCCCAGTTTCCATCTTCAGTGTAGAATTTCAAGGCAAAACCGCGTGGATCCCTTACCGTATCGGCTGATCCCCTTTCGCCTGCAACTTGTGAGAAGCGTGCAAACATCGGGGTTTCTTTACCTATTTCGCTAAATATTTTGGCACAGCTATATCTGGTTATATCTTGGGTAACTACAAATTTTCCGTGAGCGGCCGCCCCTTTGGCATGAACACGCCGTTCGGGTATAACTTCACGGTTAAAATGAGCAAGTTTCTCAACCAGATGAAAATCATCCAATAGAATTGGACCACGAGGTCCAGAGGTTCTGGAATTCTGGTTATCGGGAACAGGAATACCTTCAGCTGTAGTAAAAACCTTTTTACTCATTTGTAGCTCCTTATTTTATTTTTGTTTCATAAGCCAATTGTTATTTTCTTGACCCAATAATTGTATCATACAATCAATAATTCAAAAGTAACTATTTGAGTTTTAAATATATTATTGGATTATTACTTGCCTGTTTTATGTTTTTATTAAGGATAATTAATAATTATTTATTTATTTGTTAATATTTTATATTGATATTGGCAAATAACGTAATCTTCTGTAAAAGGTTGGTAAGATCAGTATGTTTTGTAATTATTGTTTCGGTTATCTATATGAAGATATATTATATTGTTAGCAGTTTTGATGGGGGTGGGGCTGAATTCGTAATTCCTGATCTGATAAATTTATTCAAGAAACTGGGGCATTCCGTTGAATTGTTCGGCTGTATACCGAGAAATATGGAAACTGTTGATTTATTTAAAAAAAGTAATATTTCTTACCGTTTATTATCAGGAAATAATGAAAATAGATATAAATCCACTTTTCATTTCAACCAAATTGTAAAACGTTCCCCTCCCGATGTTATATGGACGTCATTGACACGTGCGACGGTGGACGGCCAATTGGTGGGGTTATGGAACCGGATTCCGGTTGTCAGTTGGAAACATAGTGCAAACAGCTATTCTTTGAGATTAATCAAAACAATTCTGATGCAGCGATTAAGTCGGCTTTGGATTGCTGACTCAACAGGAGTTGCCAATTTTTTGAAATCGAAAATGAAAGTTCCTGAAGATCGTATAAAAATCTGGTCTTTATTTAAAATTCCACACAATCTACCTATGGGTTCAGTATGGAATGGCAAAGGAATATTTCATATTGGTTCAGTTGGGCGTTTACATACCGTAAAAAATTTTCCCTTAATGATCAGGGCGATGGCTTACATCAACCATCATTATCCCGAGGTTGGAAAACGGATAAAATTATCCATTGCTGGATCGGGAAAGGAGGAACGGCATTTGAAAAACCTTATTCATTTATTAAAAGTGGATAATGTCGAATTGATAGGTTTTTCAGATGATGTCATGAATTTTTTATCAAAACTTCATTTATATTTGCAAACTTCTGTTTATGAAGGCTTATGTATTGCCGTTCATGAAGCTTTGGCTGTCGGTATTCCGGTTATTTCAACAAATGTTGGGGAGATGCGGAGTGCTTTCAGGAATAATTCAATAGGAACATTAATTGATAAAAATTCTCCAGAACTTTTAGCTAGACAAATTCTGGAATATTATCATAATCCAAGCAAAACACAGTATTATGCTGCGAATGCACGTCAATATATGCAACAGCATTACAGTGAGGAAAGTTTCGAAGCTTCCGGAAGGTTTATTTTAAATCATATTGAAGAGAATATTTTACCAAGATATTTGAAATAAACCTTGTTTGACCATTATGTTTTTTCAGATCCAATCAATTCATTCCATTCTTGTTCATCGAGACATTGCAAACCAAGTTCTTTTGCTTTTCGTGCTTTACTGCCACCATCTGTACCCTCGATCACGAAATCGGTTTTTTGTGAGACGGAAATTGTAACTTTTGCCCCAAGCCGTTCAGCAATATTTTTAGCTTCGGAACGTGTCATGGAAGATAGGGTTCCTGTAAAAACAATTGTTTTACCGGCAAGTTTTCCCGTTTGCTGATACTGCATAGCCTGAATGGTCAGTTCCTTTTCAAGATCCTGCAGGGTTGTCAAATTATGCTTTTCGGTAAAGAACGCAACAATTTCATCCGCGATTGCAGGACCAATTCCCTCAATGGAACCCAATATCAATCTTTCTTCAGAGCCAGTTTGTCGGGCGGCCAGCATTTGTTCCTTCCAGTTGGTATATGATGTATAGTATCTGGCCAGAATTTTGGCTGTTGTAAGCCCTATCCTTCGAATTCCAAGGGAATAAATGAAATGGTCCAGTGAAATCCTTCTATGCTGGTCAATGGCGGTTAAAAGGTTTTTTAAAGAAAGCTCTCCCCAGCCTTCAAGTCTTAGTATGGTTTGTTGATGTTGATATAAACGAAAGATGTCCGCAGGTTGCTTGATTAAATCCATACGGAAAAAATCGAGAACGGTTTTTTCCCCCATACCTTCGATATTGAAAGCATCCTTAGAGCAAAAATGAATTAATCGTTCCTCAATCTGGGCTTTACAGGACAATCCACCTGTGCAACGACTTACAGCTTCGTTTTTTGGTTTTTCGGCAATAGCTCCACAAACAGGGCAATGTGTGGGAAATATAAAAGGCGCTGCACGATTTTGAGAATTGCAGGATATATCAACTCGCAAAATTTGGGGAATTACATCACCGGCACGTTGTATAATGACCTGGTCATGTTCCCTGATATCCTTACGGATTATTTCATCTTCATTATGGAGCGTGGCTCTTGTTACGATAACGCCACCAACATTTACGGGTTCAAGGAGGGCTACAGGCGTTAAAGCGCCTGTACGTCCAACCTGAATCTCGATTTTTTTTATGCGGGTTATTGCCTGTTCCGCCGGGAATTTCCATGCAGTTGCCCAGCGTGGGGATCGTCCGATAAATCCCAATCGGTTTTGTAAGGTGATAGAATTGATTTTATAAACCACTCCATCAATATCGTAAGGCAATCCGGAACGCTGATGGATAATGGACTGTTGAAATTCTTCCGCTTCCCGGGCATTTTTAACAACCTTGAATAAGGGATTAACGGTGAAGCCCCATTGCTGTAAGCGTTCTAAAAAATGTTCATGTGTATCCGCGATTGATTTATCTGAATAACCCTGTGCATACACAAATAGGGAAAGGGGTCTTGAGCGTGTAATTTCAGGGTCAAGTTGTCTGAGAGAGCCGGCTGCGGCATTTCTTGGATTGGCAAAAAGACGTTTGTTATTTTTTTCCTGTTCTCTATTTAAATTGAAAAAATCTTGCTTGGAGATGTAAACCTCTCCCCGAATTTCAATTGTGTCTGGATAATTTTCTGGAAGTGTCAAGGGTAGGTTCCGCAATGTTTTGACATTTTCGGTAACATCCTCTCCCGTTGTTCCATCACCACGTGTGCTGGCTTGGATTAGTTTACCATGTTTATAGGTAAGGTTAATGGATAATCCATCAATTTTTGGTTCTGCAACAAAATGAAGATTATCAAGTTCATCTGGTTTGAGATCAAGATAACGCTGGATTCGTTTTATAAAATCTTCAAATTCTCTAATATCAAATACATTATCAAGGGAAAGCATGGGTATTAGATGTTTACATTTCTGTAATCCTCCCGTCGGTTTGATTCCAACCTTTTGGCTAATACTGTCTTTTTGTCTGAATTGTGGGAAAAGGAGTTCGATCTTGTTATATCTTTGGCGCAATTTATCGTAGGTAGCATCTTCCACCAAAGGTTCGTCTTGATTGTAATATGCGTGATCCAATGATTTTAATAAATTGGCAAGTTGTGACAATTCTTTTTGAGCCTGTTCGGAAGATAGTTCAGATATGGAAATCTGGTGAAAATCAGTTTGAAATTTTTGCATAATTTTGAGTACTTAATTTTTTTTATTATTTATTTAGTAAGCTATCTGCGGCGGAACGGGCAGCGTCAGTAATCTGGTTCCCAGCAAGCATACGGGCGATTTCCTCTTTACGCTCGTTTGAATTTAGACATTTTGTTGTGGTATAGGTTATGCCATTTTTAATTAATTTGCTAATTTGAAATTGCGTATCTCCACTGGCAGCAACTTGAGGGCTGTGTGTGACTGCAAATACCTGCATAGTTTGAGCGACATGATGTAATTTTTCACCGATTGCCGAAGCGGTCGCCCCGCCAACACCGGAATCAATTTCATCAAAAATCAGCGCTGATAAGGTAGACTTTTGGCTTAAAACAACTTTTAAAGCCAATAAAAGTCTGGAAAGTTCTCCGCCGGAAGCGGACTTGTTCAAAGGGGCAGGAGGGACACCGGGATTGGCTGCAATCAAAAACTCAATTTGTTCCTTACCGTTTTGATTCCATGCGTCTCTGTTAAGTGGCTTCAAAGATACGAGGAATTTTGCGCGTTCCAGTTTTAAGGGTTTTAATTCGGCAGTAACAGCTTGTTCCAACTTTTTGGCAATTTTCTGTCTATGTTGTGATAGTGCTTCGGCGGCTTCCTCAAATTTTTGGCGGTATTGATTAACTTCTATTTCGAGGGTCTTGATTTGTGTTGTTCCAATATCTAGTTGATTGAGTTTTATTTCAAATTCTTGAAGCAGATGGGACAATTCATCAATAGTCACGCCATATTTCCGGCTTGCGCCGCGTAGGGAGAATAATCGTTCCTCTATTTCATCAATTTGTTGAGGATCAATTTCAATCGTGTTTACAAGCTGTGAAAGTGTTGTTTCCGCTTCCGCTAAAGATTCTTCTGCTTGAGTGATCGCTTCCAATGCTGCTTGAATGGATTTATTAGATTCGGAAAATGAAGTGTTTTCAGAATTGGATAAGAGACGTTGAAGAGTTTTACTTGCATTTAGCAAGACTTGGGAAGGCTGGTTATTTTTACGGTCCTGGGGAGCAAGCTGATTAAGAGCAGAAACCAGTAATTCCAGATGTCTTTCATTTTGTTGTAATGATCGTCTTTTATGAACAAGCTCTTGTTCCTCTTCAGCTTGTGGAGAAAGATTTTTTAATTCCTCAACTGATTCTCGTAACCATTTTTCTTCATGTAATGTTTTTTCAAGATTTTTTTTAAGAGCGGCAAGTTTTGCTGTTGTTTCAGTCCATTGATAATAGGTTTTGCGAGTTTCATTCAATAAGTTTAGTGGAGTGCCAAAATTATCGAGAAGAGAAAGATGATTTCGCATATCCATTAGACCAATCTGCGAGTGCTGTCCCTGTATTTCGATAAGTAGTTGACCAATTTCTCGTAAAAAATTAAGACTGATAAGCTGATCATTAACATAGGCGCGTGAACGGCCATCCTGTGAAATAGTACGACGAATGACCAATGGCTGATCGGTTATTTCCGGAATTTCATAACCTTGTAATTGTAATTGCTGATAGACAGGATGCGTTTTTTCGATTTCAAAACAAGCTGTGACCGAAGCCTGATTTGATCCAGTCCTGATCAAGGAAGAGCTTGCTCTTTCACCTAATGTTAAGGCAAGGCTATCTAGTAAAATAGATTTGCCTGCCCCTGTTTCTCCAGTAAAAACCGTAAGTCCATGATCGAAGGTTAAATCCAGCTTTTCAATTAAAACAACATTACGTATAGAGAGTTGTATTAACATTGGGGCTTCAGTATATAAAACAGGGATGTTTTATTAAAAAATAGAAGTGAGTGAATACCACATTCGTTTGAAGAATCCAGGTTTTTTACTGGTTGGTTTGGCTGTTTGTTCTGAAACAAGGTGATATTTTCTTAAATCATTATATGTATAGCGATACCAGTGACTGTTGGGATAGTTATATCCCAATACAGATGCTGTCTTACGGGCTTGATCTGTAAGTCCCAATTTTAAGGAGACTTCAACGAGACGATGTAATGCTTCTGCTACATGGTTGGTCGTTTGATAGTCTAAAATAACCCGTTGATAACGGGTAACAGCGGCTTCATAGTTTTTTTGCTGTTCATAAAAGCGTCCGATGAGCATTTCTTTACCGGCGAGATGGTCACGGCATAAGTCAATCTTGAGCTGTGCATCACGGGCATAGGAGGTTCCGGGGAAACGGCTTACTACATCATTCAAGGCACTAAGCGCTTCCATTGTGCCTTGCTGATCTCTTGTGACATCTGAAATGCGTTCGTAATAACATAAGGCGCGAAGATAAAAGGCATAGGGTGCATCTGGGCTATTTGGATGAAGCTGTAAATAGGTTTCCAATTGTTTTACCGCTTCTGGATACTTATTTTGCAGATAATAAGCATATCCTTCCATTAGTTGGGCATTAGGGGTATAGCCTGAATAAGGGAAATTCTCCTGTAATAACTCGAATTGTTTAGTGGCTAATTTGTATTTCCTAATCTTGATGCCATCTATACCGTTGTTGTACAGTTGTTCAGGAGTATTTTCCTGATATGTTGCTGCTGAATTATCATTCAACTTCTTTTGATCTTTATGACCGCCACCACATGCAACAAGACTCGTCGCAAGTAATAATGGGAAAAAATGTCGTATTGGATAAAAATAACGTTTTTGATTCACTGTATCCACAGTTTTAACGACTTTCTATTCTATAAAATGGCACAAAATAAAAATAATGTTTCTTTTATAACATGGAAGAAAGAAAGAGGAAGATTTTAATTTAGTAAAATTAAATTTTGTTTTGCAGGTGAGGTTTTTATGTTTCTTGTCTGAGAGGATATCTGTCTAGAGAAATGACCTGGGAATTATGGTAAACCCTGCCTGATAATTTATGGGAAAATTGAAAGCGCCATGCATCTGTTTGTTTCATCAAGGCGTGAAGTAACATATTGTTTAGTTTATGTCCTGATTTATATCCAATAAATTTTCCATACAGTCGGTGGCCTGCTAAAGATAAATCGCCTATGGCATCAAGCATTTTATGTTTGACAAATTCATTTGGACAATATAATCCTTCCGGATTTAGAATTTTTCCGTCATCAACAACAATGGCATTTTGTAGACTACCCCCTTTTGCCAAACCCATTTTATGAAGTGTATCTATTTCTTTTTTAAAGGTGAATGTTCTACAGAAGGCTATTTCTCTTTGAAAATTCTGGGGGGTTAGGTCCATGTCAAAGGTTTGTTTTCCAATTAGAGAATTTGGAAAATCAATCGTTAATGACAATGATAGTTGATTTTCGGATGATGGATGAAATTCAGCAAAAGCGTCGTTATACTCTACCCGAACAGGTTTCATAATTTGTATGGCGGGTTTGTCTGCATAAAGAGATTGTCGGCCAGCCTTATGTAGAAGCGTGGTGAATTTGGCGGCAGATCCATCCAAAACGGGCATTTCAGGCCCATTGCATTCGATAAAAAGATTGTTAATTTGATAGCCTGCCAGCGCAGACATAATATGTTCGACCGTTCCTATTCTGATATTTGAGTTATTCGGAGAAGCAATAACCGTGCTAAGACTTGTATCAATAACGTTATTATAATGGGCTGGAATTGGTGTGTCATCAAGATCTGTTCTAAAAAATACAATTCCTGTTCCTACTGGGGCTGGAATCAATTTTACATGAACCAACTTGCCTGTGTGCAATCCCATTCCTGAGAAATTAACAGGAGAGGCAAGGGTATATTGCAAGGATAAGTTTATATCATTTGTAAATTTGGAAGATAGCAATGAATTATATGCGATGTTTACCTTTTTTGAAGCGGGTAGAACCTGCGGATAATTCATAGTTTTCTCCTCTAAATAATTACCAAGATTTAATAACTCACATGAATTTCATTATAATTTTTAGTAAGGGAATACTAGTCAAAGATTATTGCATAGTGTTACGCATTTAATATTTTATTAGAGGCTTCAAAAGTTTTGAAGCCTCTAATAAATAATATTATCTTGATTTTCTACGAAGAAAAGCTGGTATATCTAGGCTTGCCTCTTCAGTTGAAGATTGACTTTTCTGGTCATTTTTGTTGGAATCCTCACTATTGGAGACAGAGGGTTCATTCTTTTTTTGATGATAGGAAGGTGAACCATTATTGCTTCTTCCTCGTAAGGCACCGGTAACAATACCAAAAAGACTGCGTGAGGGAGCAGTGTTAGTTTCGGGTTCTTGATGACGTGAATCTGAAAATAAACCTGAACGTGGTGATGTTTTTGACACACGTTCTGGGACAGAATCAGGGGAGGGAGGGATTGGATCATCAGAAAAATTTGTTTGATTCTTTTCTTTCGATTGATCAAATGATGCTTTGGTCTCAGATGATACATTTAAAGAAGATTCATCCGATTTTTTTTCTGTATCAAACTGTGTCTGATTATTTTCAGAAGGTATATCTGTTTGTGCGTTATCTGAATCTTTTGATTGTACGGTATCGTTTGAAGATATCTGCTGCTCTTGTTGTACAGTTTGAGATTGCTTTTCATATTGCACCGGGCTGTCTATGCCGGTTGCTACCACTGATACACGAATTTTTCCTGTCAGGTTCTCATCAATGGCGGACCCAAAAATAATATTGGCATCTTCGGCAACTTCTTCACGAATACGGTTGGCTGCCTGATCGACTTCAAACAGAGTCAGATCATCACCGCCCGTAATGTTAATCAACAATCCTTTTGCCCCAGCCATAGACGTATCTTCAAGCAATGGATTGGAAATGGCTTCCTCTGCTGCACGGATAGCCCGATTTTCACCTTCCACCTCTCCTGTTCCCATCATAGCCTTACCCATTTCAGCCATGACTGTTCTGATATCGGCAAAATCAAGATTGACAAGTCCAGGCGACATCATAAGATCTGTCACCCCTTTAACCCCCATATACAACACTTCATCTGCCATTTTGAAAGCATCTTTCCATGTTGTATTTTCAGTTGCTGTACGGAAGAGGTTTTGGTTTGGGATTACGATCAGCGTATCAACAAATTGTTGAAGTTCGGCAATACCGGCTTCCGCCAATCGAGCCCTGCGAATTCCTTCAAAGGTAAAGGGTTTAGTGACAACTCCGACGGTCAGAATTCCACGTTCACGTGCCATTCTTGCAATGACTGGTGCGGCACCGGTTCCTGTTCCACCACCCATCCCAGCAGTGATAAAAACCATGTGAATATTGTCAAGATGCCGGGCTATTTCATCAGCGGCTTCCTCTGCAGCTGCGCGACCAATATCCGGTTTTGCACCAGCTCCCAGCCCTTGGGTTAGATGGGGACCTAATTGAATACGATTATCAGCATGACTGTTCATCAATTGTTGCGCATCGGTATTGGCAACAACAAATTCTACGCCTTTCAAATGCAATAAAATCATGTTATCCACAGCGTTGGTTCCCCCTCCACCAACACCAATAACAGTAATACGAGGGGTGAAATCTTCATAAGCGGGCTGTGGAATCGTTAAATTGAGTGTCATGAATGTCCTCGAACCGATATTTCGTAAACTATGTGTAAGGTTACAATGGAAAGTTACTATTATACAAAGAAAATATTTATATGTGTATCCTTATAAACTCAATTATTTTTTTAAGGAAACCATTGTTTTTTTTATTCGAGAAATCGAGATCCGCAAGGGTTCTTCCCTCGCCAGCCGCCCAGCAGAGTAAACCGGCAGCAGTAGAAAAGGCAGCCGAGGTTGTACTATCATTGGGTAATCCTATAATATTGTTGGGTTTTCCCAAGCGGATTTGACGGTTCAGGATACGGGCTGCTAAAGGACCGAGTCCTTCAAGTAAAGAACCTCCTCCCGTTAATACAACCCTGCCATTTGCTGCTTTGCCAATATTTGAATTATCCAGGCGGTCTCGAATCAATTCAAGTGTTTCTTCTATCCGTGGCCTGATAATAGAAATAACTCTTGATAGCGGAACTTTTGTCATGATTTCGTAATCATCGTCACCGATCATTTGAATGGGCAATTGCTGATATTCGTCGTTATAGGAATATTCAGCACTGCCATATTTAGTTTTAAGCCATTCCGCTGTATCAATTGAGGTTGAAAGAATACCTGCTATATCCCTGGTAATATGGGATCCACCAATCGGAATTTGTGAAGTGTAGAGAAGTTGATTGTCGCCGAAAATGCCAATAGAGGTTGTTCCGCCACCCATATCCACAATAGTGGCGCCCAAATCCCTTTCGTCTGGTGCCATTACTGCCAGTCCAGCAGCTAGAGGGGTGGATATGATGCTTTCAATTTCCAATTCAGAACGCATTAAGACGGTTGCCAGATTTTTAAGGGATGTGGCGGAAGTGCTGATGATATGTAATGTTGTACTCAGTATTTCACATTGATGTCCTCTGGGATCTTCAACCCCAGCGGTCTCATCAACATTAAAACTTAGAGGCAAGGCATGAATAATTTCACGACCTTCAACTTGGGCTCTCAAAATTCCTTCGTTAACCAGTCGATATATGTCATGATTGGTGATTTCTCTTCCGCCAATTGGCCATTCGATATTGTAAAGCTGGCTGTCAGGTTTACCGCCAGAAAGATTTACATAAATTTTGTTTAACCGACGCTCGGCTGCCTCTTCTGCCTGTCCAACGGCTGAACGGATTGCACGTTCAGCACTTTTAAGATTAATGATACCACCTTGTTTTACGCCATGAGAGCGTCTCCATCCATATCCCAGAACTTTTAGTTTTCCGTTGGATTTACCCTGTCCAATTAGACAGGTGATTTTTGTACTGCCAATATCCAATACACCGAAAACACCGGGTAAAAATTGTTTTTGCGCGGGTAAGTCGTCAGGGGGAAATATATTACTCTTTACTAATTGCCTGGATCGGGCAATAGCGATGGTCTGCTTTGCATGATTGGGGGAATTTCCTTGACTTGTTTTATAATTCAGTTGTTTCATGCACTTAACCATTTCCTCAAGAATCACATTATACCAGAAAAGATTTGATCAAGGTGTTTTTTCGTCATTGTCATTAGAGGGTTCCGGATTATCATTTTCAGGATTGGGTGGTGTCGGTTCTTTATCTTTTAGTATGATTAAGCGGTCGGGAAGACGCAAATCAATATGTTTCAGGGGACGATCCAGTAACTGGAACTGTTTTTCATATTGAATCAGTCGTTGAATGGCAGCAATTTCCTGATTTTCGGGAAGTAAAATGATTGTACCATTCTTCAAATTTAGGTTCCAGCGTCTATTCCCGATTCTTACGGCTGCCACCATACGATTTTTGATATCTGGATAAACGGATAAAATGTCGATTAAATCGGAAGCTGCTGTATTTGCACCAATACCGACAACCAAGGGAAGTTTTAAAAAAGCCTGTCCATCTTTTCCATTCATTCCCTGATCGTTGACAATGTTTCCTTTTTTATCAATAAGTTTGAATTTTCCTTGGTTTTGCCAAACGGCAAAGGGACTGCGTTCAATAATGTGGACAATTAAAGTATCTGGTAATTGACGTTTGATAACGGCATAATTGACAAAAGTTAGGCCATTTAGGCGTTTCTGGGCATCTTTGATGGAAAAATTAAGGATCGGATCACCAATATTGATATTAAGGGCCTGTTTTATTTCATATTCAGTGGTCAGTTTACAGCCATCAATAATGATATGAGCCAGTTTCATCGGAACAAGTTTGGCTGTTTTTGTTCTGAAAAGTGAAAATTCCTGTTCCGATGCGAACTTATAAATGGCCCATCCACCCCCGATAAAAAGCCCAAGGATGATAAGAAGAAAGAAAAAGGGACGAAGCATTCGCTTCAAACGGCGATAGGCTATTTTTTGTTTTGAGGGACGATCATCCTGATGATTAGGTCGCCTTTTTAAGTACGACATTTTGCTTTTTCCACAAGATGTGAACATAGTTCGGGATAGGTTATCCCACAAAAGGCGGCTTGTTCTGGCAGCAGAGAAGTTTTGGTCATGCCGGGTTGTGTATTTACTTCCAGAATATACAAATCACCAGGTTGGTCTTGTGTTTCATTGTGATTATCGTACCGAAAATCAGTGCGGGAAACAGAATCACATCCTAGAATCTTATGAGCTTTTTGCGCATAGTCTAACGCTGTCTGAAAAGCTTGCGGATGTATAACCGCGGGGACAGTATGGGTTGATTGTCCAGCTTGATATTTTGCGTTATAATCGTAAAAAATATGTGTTCCAGATGATATATCGGTTACGGTAAGAGCTTTGTCATCAAGCACGCAGACTGTTAGTTCTTTTCCTGGAATAAATTGTTCAATCAGGGCCTCTTGACCAAAGATCCATTCCTTTATGATTTTTTCACGTTGTTTCTGTCGGATACTGGCATCGTTTGATTGGATGATATGAACACCTACAGATGATCCTTCTTGAATGGGTTTTACCACATATGGAACAGGAAAGGGATCCCCTGAATCCAACAGCGTGATAGGAACAGATTTACCTTTAGCCACCGGAAGACCGGCTTCATGAAGTAAAATACGGGTAATCTTTTTATTCATCGCGATTGCTGAGGAACATATATTTCCATGGGTGTAGGGTATATTCAACCATTCCAAAACACCCTGAATGGCTCCATCTTCGCCAAAGTTTCCATGCAGAGCATTAAAAACAACATCGGGACGGTTTTTGGTCAGTGAATTGACAATTTCATTTAAATTATCGTTAGCGATTAAATCCGTTACTTCATAGCCTGCCGTATTCAATGCCTCGATTATATTCTCACCACTGGCCAAACTGACTTCTCGTTCAGATGATAATCCTCCCCGCAGAACGGTTACTCGTTTAGCTGACATACTTATTTTCCCTTTGAGCATAAGGTATTCCGATACGTTTTATTTCCCATTCAAGTTCAATACCAAAATCGTTGAAAACCCGTTTTCTTAATTCCTCGCCTAAATTTTCAAGATCGCCAGCTGTCGCTTCCCCTGTATTGATTAAGAAATTACAATGTTTTTCACTGACTTTCGCCCCTCCCATGGTAAGTCCTCTGCCTTTAACCATATCGATAAGTTCCCAGGCCTTGTAAGAGGAAATATTCGGTGAGGGGTTGCGAAAAGTGGAACCACCTGTTCTTGAATGAATTGGTTGTGAATTTTCGCGTTGAGCTTTTATTTCGTCCATTGTTTTGTGTATTGTATCTTTGTTGCCGGGTTTACCCCGCAATCTTACACGAGTGACAATACCATCGGGTGGTAAAACAGAATGACGATAGCTTAATTTTAGGTCAGATGAGGAAAGACGGAATAAATCTCCGTTTCGAGTAAGTATTTCTGCCCAGTCCATAATTGTTGCAATATCGGAACCATGGGCTCCTGCATTCATTTTGACTGCCCCTCCAATACTACCGGGAATACCACTCAAGAATTCCATACCTGTTAAACCAAGCTGGGCGGCATATTCCGCGATTGTCATATCCAAACAAGCTGCACCTGCAACAAGTCCTTCACGGTCGGGAATAATTTCATGAAATCCCTTGCGCAATTGAAAACTTATTCCTTGAAGCCCACCGTCACGAATAAGAAGATTAGAGGTGGCCCCTATGGTAAAATAAGGCCACTCCAAGGGCATTGTTTTAAGAATATAGGCAAGATCTTCCGTGTCTGCGGGGTTGATAAGGATTTCGGCATTACCTCCTACACGAAACCAGCTTCTGTTTTTCAACGGGGCATTGTAGGTTACGCGTCCCCTCAGTTCGGGTAATAAATCGGAAATTGCTTCTTTGGTGAAAAGCCCCGTAGACATTAATTTTATCCTTTATTTCATTTTTTTTGTAAGGCTTTTAATTGTTCGGGCAAAGCATGGGCCCAATTTGTAATGGAACCTGCTCCCAAACAGATAACGAAATCTCCAGGTTCGGCAATTGCATTAATCATTTCTGCCAATTGATCATGTTGGGGCAATGCAACGACAGATTGATGTCCATGCGCTCGTAACCCTTCAACAAGCGCTTCTTTATTGATACCTGGAATAGGAGTTTCTCCTGCTGGATAGACATCAGCAACAATGACAGTGCTAGCATCATTCATGCAGGAGCAGAATTCGGGAAATAAATTTTGTAATCTTGAATAACGGTGTGGTTGAATGACTGCAATGACATTATGAGTGGTTGCCTGTCTGGCAGCTTTCAAAACCGCTGCAATTTCGACGGGATGATGTCCGTAATCGTCAATAATGGTAATTTTGTTGACTTCCCCGACACGAGTAAAACGACGTTGCACTCCCTTGAAACCGGCAAAGGCGGAACGAATGTTGTCTTCACTGATATCCATTTCCAAGGCTACGGCAATAGCGGCAAGGGCATTTTGTACATTATGCTGCCCGAGCATTGGAATACGGAACGGACCAAGATGTCGATTGATCTGTTTTTGCCGATCTGTAAAGACAACGTTAAATGTTGTTCCTAACTTATCCATAATAACCTTTTCCGCCCGCACATCAGCTTGTGGGGAAAAGCCATAAGTAATGAGACGACGGTCTGAAAGTCGGGGTAACATTTTTTGGACGCTGGGATGATCAATACATAAGACAGCAAAACCGTAAAAGGGGATATGGGAAACAAATTGCTGATAGGCATCTTCCATGGCCTCGACTGTTCCCCAATGATCCATATGTTCTGGATCCATGTTGGTAACAACTGCTATAACAACGGGGAGGCGAAGAAAGGAGCCATCACTTTCATCTGCCTCAACAACCATCCAGTCTCCAGATCCCATTCTTGTGTTGGTACCGTATGCTTCAATTATTCCGCCATTGATAACTGTTGGATCAAGTTTGGCATATTCGAGCAATGTTGCGATAAGGCTTGTAGTTGTTGTTTTTCCATGAGTTCCGCCCACAGCAATTGACCAGCGTAACCGCATAAGTTCCGCAAGCATTTCCGCTCTTTGTACAACAGGTATAAAATGAGCCCTGGCTTCTATAACCTCTGGATTGTCTTTATTAATGGCAGAAGAGACAACAACAACTTGAGCTTTTCCAAGGTTTTCCGCCCTATGACCAATTTTGATCGGAATGCCTAATTTACGCAGTCTTTCCACATTAGCGTTTTCCGCAATATCAGAACCCTGAATATGATAGCCTAGATAATGTAGAGTTTCAGCAATACCGGACATGCCAATACCACCAATACCGACAAAATGAATGATACCAATTGAAAGAGGAAGGGATCTCATGAAAATGCTCTTGTTAAATGAAGTTAGGATGATAGATTTGCAACAGATCGCTCTATTAAATCAGCCAGATTTTTTGCCGCATTGGGATAGGCAGTTTTATGGGATAAGGCAGCTTTTTGCAATTTTTCTGGATGGCTGAACAAATCATTAATTAATTGCGTTAGGTTTGCAACAGTAAAATCAGGTTGATTAATCAACCATGCCGCTCCTTCTTTCTCAAGAATTTGGGCATTATAATACTGTTCTTTGTTGGCGGCATGGGGATAGGGAACTAAAATAGCCGGACGGTTAGTCAGGGCAAGTTCTGCCGTGGATGATCCTCCTGATCGGCCAATTACTAGGTGGGCTTTTTGCAAAAGATCTCCAATGTTCGTTAAAAAAGGTGATAGCTTTGCTTTTATTTCGTTTTTCTGATAATATCGGGTTATTGTTTCAATATCTTCTTGACGTAACTGTTGCGTGATGCGCAGTTTTTTACGTAAGGATAGAGAGAGATTTCCCAAAGCGTAAGGAACAATTTCACCAAAAATTCTTGCTCCTAAAGATCCTCCCCAGATTAATAGATGAATTGTTTCTTTAGGAGGTTCATAAACGGATGGATAAAGGGAGGTGATATCAGGTCGCACGGGAAGACCGGTCACTACTATTTTATCAGAATTGGAAAGCCCTTTCGTGACAGGAAAAGATGTCGCTATTTTGGTGGCGAAAGGTGCAAGAAAGGCATTGGCCTTGCCAATAATTGCGTTACCTTCATGAAGAATGATGATAGGTCTATTTTTTTTGGACAATAATCGTGTGGCAAAAAGAGGCGGAATGGAAGGATATCCACCAAACCCGACAATTGCAGAAACGTGATTCTGAACCAGGATCTTTCTTGCCTCGATAATCCCCTTCATCAAGGAAAAGGTATTACCTATTTTTTTCATTATTGTTTTTTTGTTGATGCCTGCACTATCAATAACGAATTGACGAATGTCATGCCATGAAGCCAATTCTCGATCTTCAATCCTTTTATCCGTCATAAAAACCACAGGATAATCTCGTCTGGTGAGCTGTAGGGCAAGGGATTTGGCTGGGAAGAAATGACCGCCTGTTCCCCCTGCGGCAATGGCTATAGCAGGTTTGTTCATTGAACTAAATTTCTCTTACTGAATGGCTGGAAACCATTTTTTGAAAATTTGGGGGCCTCTATCCTGTGTCTTGTCAAAGCAAGCACCATACCAATGGCCAATGCAACAGACATGGCGGATGAACCACCGTATGAGATGAAAGGTAAGGTCATGCCTTTTGTTGGAATAAGGTGAAGGGTAGAGGCCATGTTGATAAAAGCTTGTAATCCAAAACCGGTAATGATGCCTGTTGTTGCCAAAATGATGAAAGGATTGTCTTCCTTGATCATTTTTAACAAAGAACGTACAACAATGAAACAGAATATTAAAATAATAATCATGCAAACAATCATTCCGTATTCTTCACCCGCAACAGCAAACACAAAATCAGCATGTGCATCGGGCAAGAGATCTTTCACGCGTCCTTCACCCGGTCCACGTCCCATCATTCCACCATTTCCAAACGCACGCAGAGCGGTGTCAATCTGATAATGATCACCAACATTGGGATGAAGAAAGCGTTCAACACGAGAACGTACATGTGGAAAAACGGTATAGGCACCGATAAAAGCGGCAATCATGGCCCCAAAAGCAGAAAATACCCAAAACAGGTTGAGACCATTTACGAAAAGCTGGGTTAGCAAAACAGCGGTAATTACGACAAGCATGCCGATATCGGGTTGAGATTTTAAAAGGAAAAGGATAACACCATAAAAAATAAAAGTTATGAGAAGATTAGGAATATAAAATCGTTTGTTCCATCGAGTTAAAAACCAAGCCGTTAAAACCGCAAAGCAGGGTTTTAAAAATTCAGAAGGCTGGACAGACATCATTGGTAAGGCAATCCATCTACGGGCCCCCTTGATTTCCATACCATGAACAAGGGTATAGGCGGTTGCCAGTATGGCGATAAAACTTCCAATAATTCCAAGTCTTTTTATCCCCTCCACAGACAGCATTGAGGTAACCATGATAATCAGGGCTGCAATGCTCAGGAACATGATCTGTTTAAAGATAAACATGTCTCGTGATGCTCCAATTCTCTGTGCAACGGCCGGGCTAGCGGCCAGCATTAAAATATAGCCAAACCCGATCAACAAACCGACACTTCCCAACATCCAATGATCGATATTTCGCCACCATCGTGCCAGTAATGAATTATCGAGACGGGAAACATTGGACATGATAAATTTCCTAATCGTTTAGGGTTTGACGGAATGATGTTTCTAGTTGATTGACAAGTTGAATAAACACATTCCCTCTTTCCTCAAAGCTATCAAACTGGTCAAAGCTGGCACAGGCAGGAGAGAGCATTACAGTACGAATATGATGTTGTTTGGCAAATGCAAAAGCGAGAGGGACTGCTTGATCAAGTGTGTGAACAATCTGGTAATGGACATGATATCTGTCCAGGGTTTTTGCTAGCAGTGGTGCATCTTTACCAATCAATAAAGCGAATTTTATTTTAGAAAAATAGGGTGCAAGATCGTCTATTCCTTTAGTCTTGGCCAATCCACCAGCAATCCATACGATTTTATTATAGCAGGTAAGTGCCTTCGAGGTCGCATCTGCATTGGTGGCTTTACTATCATTGATAAAAGTCACTGAATCAATGGTCGCGACAGGTCGCTGTCGATGGGCAAGTCCATTAAAAGAATTAAGACTTTCCGCTATCTGTTGCCGTGCAACGCCCAAAGCGAGGGCCATTGCCGTTGCAGCCGCAGCATTCTGTGCATTGTGTTGCCCTGGAAGAAGCCTTGCTTGATTTAAATCGGCAATAATGCCTTTCTTGTCTTGCAGAAGATGCTGATCAACCCAAAAATCGGCATTGATATCTTTTTTCCCAGATATTTTTTTAACGGGAATATCATTTTGGACAAGCCGTTTCGCAATAGATTTACAGTAATCATCCTCAATTCCAATAACTGCCATATCCTGTTGATTTTGATGATCAAAAATATGATATTTGGCTTGAACATATCCTTTCATGTCTCCATGCCGTTCAATATGATCTGGCGTAATATTTAACAAGCATGCAATATCTGCTTTGAAACTGGATAAGCGCTCAAGCATATAGGAGGACATTTCAAGAATGTAAACACCATCGTCCTCCAAATATGGAAGAGATAGGGATGCCGGTCCCAGATTACCTCCTGCTACAGATGGTATTTTAGCTTCTGTTAGAATATGGTTTAGTAAAACTGTGGTCGTTGATTTACCATTTGTTCCAGTTATAGCCACGAAACGTGCTCGGGACCCTGATTTTTTGATAGCTTGATATAAAATCTCTGCATCTGAAAAAATAGGAATTGCATTCATCCGAGCAATTTCTGCAACAGGATGGGGTTTTGGTAAAAAATGCGGAATACCAGGAGATAAAATTAAGGCATTGAAATTTTCCAGGTTTTTAAAAGGTGCAAGATGGGGCTTTAACTTTTCAGGGATTTGCTGGCGAGCTTTGGGTTGATCATCCCAGACCTGTATTGTTGCACCCATTTGCAAGAGACGTTGGGAAGCGGCAATGCCATTTTTACCTAACCCTAAAATGGCGTAATGATTATTTTTGAATAAATCTTTTGAGAAATCCATTTTAACGCAGTTTCAATGTTGCTAAACCAATAATGCCTAAAATAATGGAAATAATCCAGAAACGAATGACAATTTTTGATTCGGCCCATCCTTTTTTTTCAAAATGGTGATGTAAAGGTGCCATGAGAAAGATTCTTGTTTTAGTTTTTTTATACCATGCGACTTGAATAATGACGGATAGCGTTTCAATTACAAATAAACCGCCGACGATACACAAGACCAGCTCATGTTTTACGGCAACGGCAACAGATCCAATGGCGCCACCCAATGAAAGAGAGCCTGTGTCCCCCATAAAAACAGAAGCCGGAGGGGCGTTAAACCATAAAAATCCTAGTCCTGCCCCTATGACAGCAGCACAGAATATGGCCAATTCCCCAGTTTTAGGAATAAAATGCAATTGTAGATAATCGGCAAAAACACTATTTCCGACAATATAGGCAATCAGCGCAAAAACAAAAAAGGAGATAACAACTGGAACAATGGCAAGCCCGTCAAGTCCATCCGTGAAATTAACCGCATTACCAAAACCACTTATGACAATCATCCCAAAAAGAGGGAAAAAATAGCCTAATGGAATAAGGACATTTTTAAGAAAAGGAAGCGCTAGATCATTGGCCATTCCTGAAGGGGTCAGTTGTTGTAAAAAATAAGTTGCAACCAGTGAGATTAAAAATTCCCCGCCCAAACGTGTGCGTTTACTTAATCCATCACTGTTATGTTTTGCCAGTTTTTTATAATCATCAAAAAAACCTATCAGGCCAAATCCAAAGGTGACAAATAGTACGATCCAGATAAATCCGTTGGTCAGGTCAGCCCATAAAAGCGTTGAAATTAATAAAGTGGATAAAATTAAAATTCCTCCCATAGTAGGAGTTCCTGCTTTTTCTTTCAAATGCCGTTCCGGGCCAAGGGCACGAATGGGCTGACCTTCACGCTGAATCTGGTGAAGTTTGGCTATTATATAGGGACCCAACCAAATGCTAAGGAAAAAAGCCGTGAAACAGGCGGCAACAGCACGAAATGTTATATAACGAAAAAGATTAAGTAAGAAGGCATAGGCCAGCCCATGATGCATAATCAGATCATATAGCATTAATTTTTCCTTTGATTCATTTTTTGAGTTAACGCCCTAACAATTTTTTCCATATGCATTCCATGACTTCCTTTCACCAGAACAGTGTCTCGATCTTGCAATTGCTGATGAATGAAAGGGATTAACTGTTCTGCATTTTTACACCATTTCCCTTGTATAGGTCGGGGAAGTTGATCAAATACAATTTTCATTGAGGAGCCGCAAGTAAAAACAAGATCAGAATTTTGTATAATACTGGGAATCAAGGAGAGATGCTCCTTTTCGCTATATTCATCCAGTTCGAATATATCCCCTAAAACTGCGATACGTCGTTTGGGACTCAATAATGTCAGGGTTTTTAATGCGGCCTGAATTGAAAGGGTTGATGCATTATAGCTTTCATCTAGAAGAATTCCTGTTTTATCTATCAAAGGTAAGATTTCTCCTCGTCCTGACCCAGCTGTAAATTGATGCAGGGCGGTAATTGCCTGTTGCAAATCGAGTTTCAAGGAGCATACTGCACTGAGTACAAGGGAGGCATCATGAATGAGATGTTGCCCGGGAGACGCAAGAGAGACGGAAAAGATTTCATTAACTGTTTTAAATTTGAAGATTGAATAATCTGCACCAAGATTTATGGACTGGATTTGAAAATCAGCCTTTTCTGATAAACCTGTTCTGTAAAGATGAACATGATATTGCATTGCTCGTTTTTCAAATAAAGTGAAATCATAAACTGTTTCAGGCAGAATAAGGATGCCGTTTTTTGACAGAGCGGTGATAATCTGGCTTTTTTCCTCGGCAATTGCATCCATGGTTTTCATCAATCCAAGATGGGAGGATGATACCGTAGTAATAATTGCTATGTCAGGTTTAACCATGGCAGCAAGGGGGGCTATTTCGCCACTGTGGTTCATGCCAATTTCACTGATACAATAGTCGGCATCAGAGGGAAGTCTTGCCAAAGTGAGAGGAACGCCCAGATGGTTGTTATATGAACCTTCGGCAGCATGAATTTTTCCAAAAGGCTGCAAAGCGTTTTTAAGCATTTCCTTTGTTGTGGTTTTACCGACACTTCCAGTGATCGCTATGGCTTTTCCATGAAAACGCTGTCTGGCATAAATCCCCATTTTTGTAAGGGCATGTAAAGTATCCGAGACAATTAAAAAGGGTAATTGACTGTTGAATTGGGAAGGAATATGCGTGACAATGACACAAGATGCTCCATTGGCAAGAGCCTGTTGAATATAGTCGTGACCATCGCTATTTTCACCTTTAATGGCAATAAAGATATCCCCGGGTCGCAAGGTTCTGGTGTCAATGGAGACACCCGTTCCATGTATGGCCTGATGAATGGATAAGGTACCTCCAGTGGCCTGGATAAGATCAGTTTCGTTCCAAAGGAATGTCATAAATATCTCATATATTTCTGTACTATTTTTACATCATCAAAAGGATGGATAATATTCCCGATAATCTGGCCTTGTTCATGCCCCTTACCAGCAATAACTAAAATATCGCCAGGTTGAAGTTTTTTAACTGTTTGTGCAATGGCCTCTTCTCTGCCAGCGATTTCAACGGCCCGTGGAAAACCTTTTTTAATTTCATTACGGATCAGTGCGGGATTTTCATGACGGGGATTATCATCCGTAATAATGACATGGTCTGCATATTTCCCTGCCTCAAGAGCCATCAGAGGGCGTTTGCCTTTGTCACGGTTTCCACCTGCCCCAAATATAATATATAACTCATGATGAACATGTGGACGCAAAGATTGTAAAAGATGGGTCAATGCATCAGGTGTATGGGCATAGTCAACATAAACAGTTGCCCCATTTGGTAAGATGGCAGCCTGTTCCATGCGTCCTTTCACGCCTTTTAGTTTGGGAAGTAGAGGAACAAGGGATTCAAGATGTTCAGAATCTTTTGCGATAAGTGCCATAGAAAGTAGAATATTATCTATCTGGTAACGGCCAAGTAAAGAAAGGGTTGTTGTAACACGGTTTCCTGAAGCTGTTTTATATGTTATTTTCTGACCATGGGGTAAGGGTTTAACATGATTTAGACGCAAAAAATTTCCTTTGATGCCAACCAGTCTCAATTGTTGTTTTCTTTTTTTTATTATATTTAATAATGTTTCAAGAACGGATGCATTCATATCACTGTTCAATGCGGCAATGGCATTTGATGGTAATATATCTGTAAATAATCTTTGTTTTGCCTGAAAATATGCTTCAAAACTGTGATGGTAATCCAGATGATCCCGGGTTAGATTTGTAAAAGCTGCTGCTTCTAATTCAATATTGTCAAGCCGGTATTGAGCCAATCCATGTGAAGATGCTTCCATGGCAACATGTGTTACATGTTTTTTGGAAAGATTTTGCATAATTTCATGTAAAATAATAGTGTCAGGTGTGGTTAATACCGGTCCTGTATAATGATAGCCAGCATTATTGAGAACGCCCAAAGTGCCAATTGAAGCGGATTTCAGATTTTCCAGTTCCCATAACTGTCTGGCAAAATCGACGGTGCTTGTTTTACCATTTGTACCTGTAACCGCTATTTTATGATGGGGTAACTTCGGGTAAAATAAGGAAGTTATTTTTGCTATCACTTGACGGGGATTATCACAGTAAATGGGAACGCACTGACTCGGCAAATCCATGTTTGACCCATTGGTCAAGAGAATCGTATTGGCTCCATTTTCAATGGCCTGTTGAATAAATGCTTGTCCATCAAGCTGATTTCCAGGCAAAGCGGCAAAAAGAAAATCTTTTTGCACTTTCCGGCTGTCCAGTGCAATTCCCTTTATTTCATGATTGGGGAAATAATCGGGAATATTGATATAGGATCGTAATGTATCAAGTGAAATCATGGTAAAACGGAACTGACTATTCTGAGGGGGAAGAGGGTGATATATTTTTGTGTCTAGATTTTGTTTTTAATGCGGATTTTGTTTGTCGATTAAGACGAGGATCGCCCGGATCATTTCCTGGACCGAGAGCTTTTACTCCTCTAGGAACTGCAGGACGTAGAGGAATGGATAACTCATTATCTATCCTTCCGGCATTCTTTATATCTGGAAATAATCCAAGCATGGGTCCAATACGTGCAATGATTTTGGATACAGTTGGTGCCGCATTCCATCCGGCTGTTGTCCAGCCATGGGTAAATTTGGTTGGCTTTGGACTATCCAGCATGACATAGACAGCATATCGGGGATTGTTCATCGGAAAAACAGCAGTGAAGGCTGATACATTGACATGTTTTAAATAACCCCCACCTTTTCCCACTTTTTCACTGGTACCAGTTTTCCCTCCTACAAAATAACCCGGAACCTCTGCGTTTTTGCCCGTTCCCTGTGTAACATCTAAACGAAGTATTTTCCTTAGAATAAGGGAATTTTTATCGGAAATAACTTTTTCTCCATCAGGTATGTCAGTTCTAGATGAGGTTGGATCAATAATTACCGGAGGCATTGTCTCATCCTGTCTTGATAATAGAGTGGGCCTGATCAGGTAACCGTCATTCACTGTTGCCGCGGTTCCACGAACAATGGCTAATGGGGATTGTGCGATACCGTGACCAAAGGCGACAGTCATGATGGTGGATATTCCCCAATTTCTGGCAGAGGGCACCAAAGGACGACCTGCTTCGGGTAGTTCAATTGGAACGCGTGCTAAAAAACCCATTCTTTGTAACCAGGAACGCTGTTTTTCTCCCCCAACATCAAGGGCGATGTGTGCAGATGCAGGGTTTGAGGAATATGCCAATACTTCAGGTAAGGAAAGATAGGGAGCAAAATGATCTGTTTTCAAGTCGTGAATGGTAAAGCGACCCACCCTGACTGGTGCTGTTGCAAAACGGTCCCAAATGTGTATACCGCCAACCTCCAAAGCCATAGCTGCGTTTTGAAGCTTAAAGGTTGATCCAGGTTCGTACATCCCGTTTGTGGCGCGATTGAATCTTTGATTTGGGGGAGCTTTATTGAAAAAATTTGCATCATAATCGGGTAAACTCACCATTGCCAGAATTTCCCCGGTATGAACATCCATGATAATACCACATGCAGCTTCTGCCTGAAAAGTTTGCATCGCTGCCTCCACTTCTTCCTGTACCGCGGTTTGAACATGAGTATCAATGGATAATCTTAAAGAGGAATGATCATTCATCAAGCGCTGGTCAAGATATTTCTCAATACCTGCAATACCGTGATCATCAATATCCACGCTGCCGAGAATATGGGCTGCCAATCGTCCTAGTGGATAATGTCTGCGTTCGCCACTTTCAAAATAAATTCCTGGAATGCCAAGGTTATTGATATCAATCTCCTGTTTTGGAGAAATATCGCGAGCTATATAAACAAACTGTTTTTTAGACGAGAGTCTTTGAGTGGTTTTTTCGAGATTTAGATTGGGGAGAATGGATTTCAGTTTTTGAGCAACATCGTCAGGGTCAATAATTTCGATAGGATTTGCATATAACTGTGCCACGGGGAGAGAAATGGCCAAAATCTGTCCATTTCTGTCAATAATAGAGGCTCTGTGGATTTGAGGTAACGAAAAATCTCCAGCAATGGTTCCTTTTGGATCGCTAATTGGAATTGGGGGAACCTGGGGAGCGATTTGCTGTTTTTGAGGAGGCAAAGGTGCTATGATGGTTGCGAAAATTAATTTTAGCATAACCGCACCATAAATGACGCAGAAGCCACATGCTGTGATAAATAAGCGAAGTCTGGTTTTATCTATTTGATAGGTATTAATTTTTTTTTTTTGATTTTTTTTTCTTTTTTCAAAAGATTGTCTATAAGGTTGACCCTTTTGTGAACCTTTTCCATAATTTATCATTTATTTTAACTTTATAGAATTCATTGAGAAAAAGGAACAGGTGCGGGTAGGGAATCATCAGCGTCGTCCCCAAAGGCTGATTCAGAATGATAATGCTGTTTTTGTTTGCTGTTTTGGGCGATTTTTACCGGCGTCTCATGTTTTGGTTTTGCACTGGTTATTACGACGGTGTGTATTTCCTTTTTACCAATGGTGCCATTGTTATTCTTTTCTTTTACAATTGACATCGGCTCAGAACTGTCAGCAATTGAAAATGCAGGTCGAACTGCAGGTTTATGAGCGGATTTTTTAATCAAGGCTGTTGTTTTGATATTTTTTTTATCAATTCGTGGGATATCAGGGAAATCTTTGGTTGCTAGATTTTCTTCATCATCCCTAACATTTTGAACAGGTTTGGTTCTGATAGGAGGTTTTTTTATGTTTTTATTTGAAATATCATCAGAGGAATCAATTGTATTGTTCGTTTTTTTAGCAGTGTAGATTTCGGGTTTTTTGGAAGGGGAATTGAAGGATGCAGATTGGTTTTCTTCATCCGAAGTGCTCCGTTTTGTTGGGGAGTCATGATGTTGTCTGGTCGTATTACTTGAAACAATAGCAGGTTCGGGCTTGTCATCAGGGTTATTCAAGGTTTGTCCATGATTATTAGCGACCGCAAGGAGCAGCTGTTTGCGTGTTTTATCCTCGATCTGTTCCTTTTGAATGGGAGGAAGCACATTGAGCAAGGATGACATTTGTACAAATTGAGTGGGAGCCAAAGGGTGCAATTTTGGCAGAAAGTTGTTGGCCAGAGTTTTTAAACGGTCAGGCTGATTAAGTAAAGTCCATTCTGTCCGTAACATTGCCGTCCGGGCTTTTAGCCGTTCCGTATCATGCACAATCTTGGCGATTTGATGATCCAGTACGGTGGTTTTATGTTTTTGAGTGTACAGGATCATTCCAGATAGGCCGGCAAGTACTGAGCAAAATAACGTTAATGGACGGATTATCATCAGGATATACTCCTTGTTTTCTGCCCTGCAAGACGTTTAATGGCTCGTAATTTCGCACTTCGTGAACGGGGATTTAAAAGGGCTTCATGTTTTGAAGGGCGAAGAGGCTTATGGGTTAGGGCTTCAAACTTAATCAGTTCGGATTTTTGATGTAGGGATTGAGGATGATGTCTTGAAGGACCTGCAATATTGCCAGTTGCCTGATTCATGATTTCTTTGACAATACGGTCTTCCAGGGAATGAAATGAGACAACAATCAGTTTTCCATCTGGTTTAAGAAGGGAAAGTGCACTTGTTAAGACTTGCCTGATTTGTGTCAATTCATCATTGACGGCAATTCTTAGCGCCTGAAAAGATCGAGTTGCGGGATTAATCTCATTTTTTTTGGACGGAACAATTCTTTTAATCAGGTTTGCCAGTTGTTGTGTTGTTTCAAAAGGTTTTTCAAGTCTATCCTGAATTATGGCTCGAGCGATACGACGTGAGAAACGTTCCTCACCATAATACCATAGAATATCTGCCAATTCGGTTTCGGACAATTGGTTAACAAGATCAGCCGCAGTTTTTCCAGATTTACTCATTCTCATATCCAGCGGTCCATCAAACCGGAATGAAAAACCTCTTTCTGCCTCGTCCAACTGAAAAGAGGAAACTCCCAGATCAAGAACAATACCATCCAGAGATTGGATGTTATTTTCATGAGCAAGCGTTTCAAGTTGAGCAAAATCCCCCTGTAAAAGACGAAGCGTGGGATAGTCGTCAACAATTTTTTGTCCTCGCCTGATGGCATCGGGATCACGATCAATTCCCCATACATTGCAATTGGCTGCGGAAAGAATGGCCTTGCTGTACCCACCTCCACCAAAGGTTGCGTCAATATAAACCGCTTCGGATTTTGGTTGTAA
Source organism: Commensalibacter sp. M0355 (assembly GCF_016101365.1). Classification (NCBI taxonomy): domain Bacteria; kingdom Pseudomonadati; phylum Pseudomonadota; class Alphaproteobacteria; order Acetobacterales; family Acetobacteraceae; genus Commensalibacter; species Commensalibacter sp. M0355. Next base: position 661,490 of record NZ_JACFQQ010000001.1, on the reverse strand, counting down.
AAGGTCAATTACTTCGTTAAGCATGACGGGGAAATGACCATTGATATCAATTGCTGAATAATTTTCGGCCATGATTATTGGTTCGCTTGCTCAGTTTTAGCCTTGGCGGCGTGTGGCAGAATGACCATTTTTGTTCGTTTAAGCACGGATTCATAATGTTTTTGTGCGGCTACAGGTTCCCAAATTTGGAAAATTGTCCCAAGTCCCATAAAAGTGACCTTATTGGTCAGGTTGGCATGTTGTTTTAGAATGTCAGGAAGGATAATCCTTCCCTCACGGTCAACTTCAATAGGCCAGGCCTGGGCGTAAATAAGGGTTGCGAGGTCATTATGTTCCGTTGAAAGAATGTTGACATCATCCAATACGGCGGTCAGTTTGTTGAAAATGGCAAATGGCCATCCTTCGATACAGGGTAAAGTATGAGAGGGGCGAAGAATAAAGGAAAGTTCTTCCTTGGTGGTTTTTTCTTTGCGTAAATTTAAGCGGAAATTTGCTGGAATAGATACTCTTCCTTTGGCATCCAGTCGATTTTGATGTGATCCAAGGAACAAATTCATTACAGGCTATCCCAGATATAATTTGAATTGATATTGATCTTTGCTTTTGTTTTACATTATAGCCTTTGGGATATCATGGGTAAATATGGGAGGTCAAATAATTACGTTGGAAATCACTTTTATTTCATAAAATTTCATGAAATCATGATTGAGATGTATATGAAGTATCGTTAAAATGCCGTAAAAATTATAGTTTTGCATCTTGATGGAAATTTATGGATAAAATTAAAATCAGATAGCGTGTAAGCCGGGTTCTGTTTTTATGAAACATAAATGACGATCATTCATCTTGAATACGATTCGCACCGTATTTCATGCAACCAACCCAGGTAACAGGGCGGAAAAACCCTGATTTAACTGTAAATCTGTTACCTCTATTAGGTTTTGCTCCCGGTGGGGTTTACCATGCCATTCCTGTTGCCAGTCATGCGGTGTGCTTTTACCACGCCTTTTCACCCTTACTTGCATTTATAAAAAATTGGCAAGCGGTTTGTTTTCTGCGGCACTTTCCCTAAGGTCGCCCTCGCCAGTCGTTAACTGGCACCGTTTTTCCGTGGAGCCCGGACTTTCCTCTATTTACGATGCAGATCATGTAAATAGCGATCATCTGGCTATCTGATGGTGTTAAGATGTCGCTATTTCGTGCAAAAAGCAAGATGATTTTATAAAATATCCAACAGGTGAATGATTTTAAAGCTGCATTATGGATGTGAAACTAAAATTTTCCCCTTCAGGGTTTTCACCAATACGAAGAATTCCGGGTTTTAAAATTTTGTATGGGGGAACGGGAAGGTTATAAGGTGCTGGCACATTGTTATATACTCTTCCCGCCAAATCAAATTTAGATCCATGACACGCACAATTGTAATATCCGCCAAGTGAATTTCCCAAATTAAGGCTCGGAATACATCCGAGATGCGTGCATACACCAATCAAAACCGCAATTTCTGGCTGAATTGATCGGTGCCAGTTTCTTGTATAGGGAGGTTGTTGCAACTCTTTACTGCTTGGATCACGTAAACGGATCAAAAGTTCTTTGTCTTGTAAAAGTGCAAGTGTTTTGGCTGGACGATGAAGAATAAATACAGCATGTCCCTGCCACATAACGGTAATTTGCTGACCCTCTTTAAGCGAGGAAATATCAACATCCGTGTAATTATGAGTGATGGTGGTATTTTGAGTGTTTAAACTGTTTATAAAAGGCCATGTGCAAACCACACCTCCTACCGTTACTGAACTTGCGGTAAGCAGGGTTAGGAAACTACGACGTGGTACAGTAGGGGGAGAGGAAGATTGATTCATTATGAAAGTTGATATAATGATTATTTAATGAAGCGGATAAAAATGATTGGGTGTATTTTTATCAATTTGTATATTACCATTTCGCCTATTAACACGAAAGGTAAAAATTGTCGGAAAATTCTTTCTTGTATTCAGACATTCCTGATTGTGTTTTTCATGAATTTCAACATTTAAAATTGTTGATCCATCATCATTGTTGATCACGGGAATTAAGCATCTAAGAGGGATTTCTGTTAGATTTTTATCTGTGATGGTCTGTTTTAGATATTTTATTACAGATTGATTATTAGACCAGTCGATTTTCTGTCTTACAAACTGATCGGTCAATTGATCCAACCAACCCATTTCTTGGCAAAAAATAATACCGCCAGATAAGAGTAGCGCAACAATCACGCGTTGTATTATCCTTTTTTTTAAAGAGTTTCTTGATGGAGGAAATGCAGGTCTATCGGATTTTGTCATCAGTTTTTCAGATTGATTAAATAATGGGATTATATAATTAAGTTAAAAAATGAAACTGGATAATCAATATTGAGACTTTAATTTAATTCAAAATGAAGTCGTTGCAAAGATCATCAAAATAGAATGGAAAAGATAAAAACAAAAACCATGAATTCATTCTATAAATAATTTTTAGGTAGTTATTAATAAGTAAAAATTCATTAACATCTATCCATCTTATGGATTAAGTTTTTTATCTTTAAATGCAGTTTTTTAACCACCATGACTTGAATTGATAAAATCATGGTGATCAACAATCACTATTCTGTCATATTTTCGTGCCAAATATGATTTGCCCGATCTAATAGGTCAAGAGCTTCTTGTGGTCCCCAGCTACCAGCCTTATAATATGTCAATGGGGTTAGATTTTTTGCCCAACCATCAAGAATGGGTTCTATCCAGCGCCATGAAGCTTCGACTTCATCACGACGGATGAAAAGAATGGGATCCCCTTTGACGACATCCATCAAAAGCCCTTCATAGGAATCGGGGTAGCGGATATGAAAGGCTGTAGGAAATTCGATATTGATTGAGGTGCTGCGTAAATTCGTATAGGTTTTTTGTGGATCCTTGATTTGCAGGGATAATGAAACACCCTCGTCTGGTTGAATACGAATCACAAGGCGGTTCGCTTTTGGTGGCGTGGCAAAAAGATTCCAGGCAGAGGGTTTGAACTGAATAATGATTTCACTGACCTTTTTTGCAAGCCTCTTTCCTGTTCTCAGGTAAAATGGTACACCTCCCCAACGGGCTGTATTGATTTCGGCTTTTAAAGTAATGAAAGTTTCTGTATTGCTTTGATCCTTACCAAGATCCTCAAGATATCCGGGTATTTTTTCATTTTTGTAAATGCATGATGTATATTGGCCGCGAACAGTATTATTCTTGATATCCTGTTCCGTCATGGGTTTTAAAGAACGAAGGACTTTTAACTTTTCATTTCTCAGGTCATCGGCATTTAATGAAATGGGAGGATCCATGGCCACCATACATAAAACCTGTAAAAGATGGTTCTGAACCATATCCCTTAATGCGCCAGCTCCATCATAATATCCACCCCGTTTACCCACCCCTACGGTTTCAGCAGCGGTGATCTGGACGTAGTCAATGGCATCCGAATTCCAAAGCCGTTCAAAAACTGGATTGGCGAAACGAAGGGCAATAACATTCTGAACAGTTTCCTTGCCAAGATAATGATCAATACGGTAGATATTATTTTCAGGGAAATGCTTGCCAACACGCTGGTTGATCTCTTCGGCAGTTTTTAACGAGGTTCCAATGGGTTTTTCAAGGATTATACGGGTTGTCGGAGTGATCAGTTTTTTCAATGCAAGATTGTCACAAATATCACCATACAATCTTGGTGCAGTCGCGAAATAAAAAATGCGAATATCATTAGCCTTGTTATGTTCGAATTTCGCTTGCAGTTCTGGCCAGTTGCTATCAGCTTCTGCACCATTTAAGCTGACGTAGGAAATAAGATTTAAAAAATTTCTAATATTTTCTGGGTCTTGATAGGATTCTTGAACAAATTCAACCAATCCGTCACGAATGCGTTTTTTAAAATCATCGTCTGTCAAAGGTGATCTTGCTGTACCGATAATACGAGTTTGGGGTGGAATTTGTTTGTCCAGATAACGATAATACAATGCGGGTAATAATTTCCTTGCAGTTAGGTCGCCTGTTGCCCCAAAAATGATAATATCAAAAGGCGCATAGGCTTGTGTCTGTTCCATAAATTTGGTCTCTCTACATTCTATAAAGTTTAATTTTTGAATATTATTTTGAATCGTATATATTTTGTAAATCTACTCTGTAATATTTTTTTTGATAGTAACATGGTTTTCAAAACAGGAAAAAATATTCTTTAAATTTTCAAAGGATTAAAATTTTCATATTCTGAGGCTATTGGCGATTGACCTGGCATGCAGGGTTACGTAATGAATAGAAACAGCTTTAAATATATTTTAAAAAAATCAAAATAGGAAAAGTGGATGAATGAATTTGATAATAAACCCGAAGTCGGAGGGATCGCCGTTGATCGTCTTCGGACAATTGTTGAACGTATCGAGCGTTTGGAAGAGGAGCGAAAAGGGTTGGCAAATGATATCAAAGATATTTATGCTGAGGCAAAATCGGCGGGATTTGACGTTCCTGTAATCAGAAGGATAATTCGGGCACGTAAACAGGAGCCTGCTGAAGTGGAAGAACAGGAAACCCTTTTTGATGTTTATCGTCGTGCATTGGGTATGTAGTAGAATATAGATTTAATAAAATTGTTGAAATAATATCATGAATTTAACTTTTCCAGAGTGGATCCCTTCTTGGGCGCAGTTTGTTATCTTAATATTGACTGTTACTTTTGGAATTTGTTTTTTGTTTATGCCTTTTGCTGTTTTTGGGCTAAAAGGACGTTTAAATTATTTAAGTCAACAAATGGAGGATATTCAGGCCCAATTACGTATCTTGTTAAAGCGCACGGCTGATTTGCGGCCTCGTTCGGAAACTAAAATACAAGTGGTTGCCAATCATCGAGATGATACAGAAAAAGCAGGTAAAATAGAAAATTCAGAAAAAAAATTGTATGAGCCTGAAAATTATGTTTATCCCTTACCTGCCTTGAAAAAGCGTTTTGCAGCTTCTGATATTTCAAATCAGAATTCATGTGATGTATCGCGGTCATCCCTGAATAAATCCGGTGAGAATGTTGGTAAGGTAGAGGTTAAGAAACCGGAAAATAACTTTGATAAGCAGGCTCAGAAAATTTATGTAGAAAATGGGGAGGGGGAATTATATGACCCTCCCTCTTCTCATGATGAAAAAAAGGAGATTATTAATTTAAAAAAACGTAAAGAACCTATTTTACGCTGGCCGCCGCTGTAAGTGGGGGAATAATCACCATATCATCATGATGGATAACCTCATTGGGGCCGTCCCATCCCAGTTGGGAATTAATTTTATCAGTTTGAAGACCTATAATTTGAGTGATTTCTGAAGAATCATAAGCAGAAATACCATTTCCGACAATTTTTCCATTCTTGTTGGCAATTTTAATGATATCTCCCCGTTGGAAATGGCCTTCAACTTTGATAATACCGGCAGGCAATAAAGATTTTCCGTTTTTCAATGCTTTTTCCGCGCCATTATCAATAAAAATAGTGCCTTTGGTCGAGATGCTTCCAGCAATCCAGCGTTTACGGGCAGGATAGGGTTTGCGATTGGGAAGAAACCATGAACATCTTGCTCCTTCTTGAAGAGCCTTGAGAGGATGAAGCAGTTTTCCATAAGCGATTGCCATGGCACATCCTGCAGTTGTGGCTATTTTTGCGGCTGCCAGTTTTGTTGCCATGCCACCTGATGAATATCCAGTTGGCGCCTTGCCTCCCATGGCGTAAATTTGTGGAGTAAGTTCAGGAATTGAGGCAAGATGTTTGGCTGATGGATTGGTTTTGGGATCTGCGGTATATAACCCGTCAATATCCGAGAAAAGGATAAGCCGATCAGCTTTGACCATTTCTGCAACTCTTGCTGCCAACCGGTCATTATCTCCAAAACGAATTTCGGAAGTGGCAACGGTATCATTTTCGTTAATGATGGGAATGCAGTTTAATTTCAAAAGTGTTTCAATGGCTGAACGGGCATTGCTATATTGTAACCGCGTTTCCGTATCATCCAGAGTCAATAAAATTTGTGCAGTTGTGATTTTATGGGCAGCGAAAGCCTCATGCCAGGTCTGAGCCAGTTTGATTTGACCTATTGCGGCGGCAGCCTGTTTTTCATCGAGGCGAAGCTTATATCGATTTAATTTTAACTTGTAACGTGCCAAAGCGATCGCACCTGAAGATACAATTAAAATCTGGCAATTTTGCTGACGTAAATGGATTATATCTTCTATCAGGCTTTCTAGCCATGATTGACGAACGCAAGCATTTTTCCCGTCAATTAATAAGGCGCTGCCAATTTTTATAACAATTCTGCGGGCTTGGTTAAGATGTAGATTTTTCATTATATAGGACTGAAATGTTTTGATTTTAAAATTATATCCTGTTTATATTTTGTTATGTAGTTCTGTAAATAAAATAAAATTTCTTTCACCCCATTATGAGTAGCCCCTGAAAGAAGGAAAACCTTATGTCCACTTGCTTGTTCCAGTTCTTTTTGTTTTTGCAGAATTTCTTCAGGGGTAAGCAGATCAGTTTTATTAAGTCCAATCACTTCCCGTTTATTGGCAAGTTCCGTTTGATAGGATTCCAATTCATTGCGAATAATTTTCCAGTTGTTGACAACATCATCAGCTGTTGCATCGATAAGGTGCAATAGCATACTGCATCGTTCAACATGTCCTAGGAAACGATCACCTAATCCATTGCCTTCATGGGCCCCCTCAATGAGACCGGGTATATCTGTTAGGACAAATTCCTCAGTTGGTGACAATCTTACCATTCCCAGTTGTGGATGTAGGGTTGTAAACGGATAATCGGCAATTTTTGGCCGGGCAGCAGATGCAACAGAAAGAAAGGTTGATTTTCCTGCGTTGGGTAAGCCGACTAATCCTACATCGGCAATAAGCTTTAATCGCAACCAGACCCAACGTTCTTCTCCAGGCCAACCTTTATCAGCATGACGGGGTGCCCGGTTTGTGCTGGATTTAAAACGTGTATTGCCAAATCCTCCATCTCCCCCCCGACAAAGAACTATCTTTTTCCCTTTTTGATTTAGGTCTGCAAGCAAGGTTTCCTTATCTTCGGCAAATATTTGTGTGCCTATGGGAACTTTAATACAGATATTTTCTGCATTTGCACCAGTTTTATTGGCTCCGGATCCATTTTGACCTTTTTTGGCACGGAAATGTTGAGTATAGCGAAAATCTATCAAAGTATTTAAATTGTCAACTGCCTCAAAAATGATATCACCACCACGTCCGCCATCGCCTCCGTCCGGACCACCAAATTCAATATATTTCTCTCTTCTAAAGGCGACCGCACCATCGCCTCCATTTCCTGATTTAACATAGATCTTAGCTTGATCCAGAAATTTCATGTTCTAAAACCTTTAAAATAAAAGGGCCGATTCTTATTGAATCGACCCTTCGTATAATAGTCAATACTTAAAATTGTTTAAGTATATTTTGATCTATTCTGCAGCGTTGCTGATTGCATCCACAGAAACATGTACATTACCTTTTGAACGGCTTTCAAATCGTACATTTCCATCAATAAGGGCAAAAATGGTATGATCACGACCTAAACCGACATTTTGACCTGGTTTGATTTTTGTACCGCGTTGTCTAACGATAATGTTTCCAGCAACAACATGCTGTCCACCAAATTTCTTAACGCCAAGACGACGTCCAATGGTATCGCGTCCGTTTCTGGATGAACCTCCGGCTTTTTTATGGGCCATTTTTTTCTCCTATTCTAAAAATATCAATATGGTCTGTTTAGGCTAGAACTAAGCAGCGTTGATTTCAGTGATTCGTAAAACTGTTACAGGTTGACGGTGTCCGTTTTTACGACGGCTGTTTTGACGGCGACGTTTTTTGAAAATAATGACTTTTTTAAGACGATCTTGCGCAACAACTGTTGCCTTAACGCTGGCACCTTCAACAACAGGTGTTCCGATTGTGCAGTTTCCTTCATTACCGACACTTAAAACTTCGGTGAATGTGACTGTATTACCTGCCTCGGTATCCAGTTTTTCAACTTTTAGAACCATATTAGGTGTAACGCGATATTGTTTTCCACCTGTGCGGATGATTGCGAACATAATAAACCCTTTAATTTTTCAAACTCTTGTTAGAAAATCTAACTTAGTTTCTTTTTATCAATATCCCATAAAACAGGAATATATTTATTGTGAAGTCTTGTTTATATTGATTTTTAAAGTAAAAAGTCAATAAGCTATTTAAATAAATACAAATTGTTTAATAAATTTCTTTTCATAATTCCGTTAAGTTTGAATATTTTATCTGGTTTTCTTTGAAGGAATAGATTATATATTCGTTGGTTTTATAAAAAATCATGGTTGTTTCTGTTTGTGGAGAGATGCCAGAGCGGTCGAATGGGGCGGTCTCGAAAACCGTTGTGCAATTCTATTGTACCGTGGGTTCGAATCCCACTTTCTCCGCCATGTTTGAATAAATAAATGAATATCAAAAATGATATTTTCCTGCTATCGTGGTTAAATATTTATAATTCGTAATATTATAGATTTTATTATTATGGTTGAACCCCATTATTGATTCCTATATAGGGACCAGTAGAATTATGAGGTGTATTATTTTTACAATTTGTTGTGCATAACAATATTGTTATCAAAGATAAAATTAAAATTCTTTTAATTCCAAAGTTACTCATTGTTTTTGCAAATAGTGTTATTCAATATATTGTACAGCAATATCATAATTATTGATCATAAGTAAGTTACTATTAACATTTATACATTATTTTATTAATTATCTTCTTTAATTTTCAAAAAATAATGCTAAGTATTATTCGACATTAAATTATTTTAACATGAAGTATTTGATATACTTTATTTATTTTAGAATTTAAAAAATTATTGGTGAATAAAATGGAATTAGAAGACAAGAAAATATCATTATTACAATTGACATCCAAGATTGTGTCATCACACATATCCAATAATTCAGTGGAGGCCGAACAATTGCCTGAACTTATTCGTCAGGTATATCAAACGCTTTCCTCAATTGAAAAAAATGGTCATGAGGCAGAAAAATTACAGCCTGTTGTTCCTGTAAAACGGTCTGTATTTCCGGATTACATCATTTGTCTCGAAGATGGTAAAAAATTGAAAATGTTGAAACGGCATATTCAGAGTGCCTATGGTTTAACTCCTGAACAATACCGTGAACGTTGGAATTTGCCTCCTGATTATCCAATGGTTGCCCCCAACTATGCTGAACGTCGTTCCAGTCTGGCTCGAGAAATCGGTCTTGGTCGTAAAAATACCATCAGTGATATTCGCAGTGTAAGGAGAGGGAGAAGAGAGGCCTCTTAAGACAAAATAGAACCCTATTAAGTAATTTTTATATAATGTTTTGACTGTTTGCTTTGTGATCGTTATAAATTTTAGATTGATAGATTTGATGCTTTTATTAAAAAGTGGAGAATGAATTTACGTGGATAATGATTTATTAATGGAACGGCAAAAGATGAAACGCAAATTGGTTTTATGGCGTTTATTTGCTGTCTGTCTGTTTGTTTTATCGATAATGGCAGGTTCTGCCAAATTAATAACGAAGAGGCTTGGTAATCATGACGCGCATTTGGTGAAATTGAAAATTGAGGGTGTTATTGGAAATGATGTTTCCAAACAGGTAACCCTGATCAATACTGCTTTAAAGGATAAATCTGTTAAGGGAATGATCCTTTATGTAAACAGTCCTGGTGGGGCGGTTACCGGCGGGGAACAGTTACATGATGCGCTGGTAAAATTCTCAAAAACCAAACCTGTTGTTGTTTCAATGGGAGGTGTGGCAGCTTCAGCAGGCTATATGATTTCAGTACCTGCAAAACGTATTTTTGCATTTAATTCTACTTTAACCGGATCAATTGGCGTCATTATGGAATCTCCTGATTTTTCTGGGCTGTTAGAGAAGGTCGGTATTTCATTTGATCAGCTTGTTTCAGGTCCTTTAAAGGGTCAGCCGTCAATGGTCAAACCCTTGTCTCCAGCCGGTCAAAAAATGCTGCAGGGATTGATTGGCAATTTTTATGATCAGTTTACGAATATGGTTGCTGAAGGGCGACATATGGATATTGCCCGTGTCAAGGAATTGGGGGATGGGCGACCTTATAGTGGTCAGCAAGCCGTTAGACTGGGACTGGTCGATCAGATTGGTAATGAAGAGGATGCGAAACAATGGATGATCAAAACATATCATCTTCCAACAGACATTGAAGTTGTTACATTAAAAAAAGATAAAAGTAAAAACTGGTTTGGGCTTGACGGCAAATCAATCATGAATTTTTCGTTAAAAACAATTGCCAATCAAATTTTTTATAAGAAAAATGAAAATTTTGGTGGTATTTTAGCGATTTGGCACCCATAAAAGAATCATTATAAGCTATAATAACATTTGAGTGAGTTAATGACTAAATCTGAACTAATATTAGAAATTGCATCTGAACATCCTAATTTAATGTTGAAATATATTGAGGAAATTGTTTCAATAGTTTTTGATGAAATAGAGACAACGCTGGCGAGGGGTGATCGGGTTGAGCTTCGTGGTTTTGGTGCCTTTTTTGTAAAAAATCGTAAAGCCCGTACGGGAAGAAATCCTCGGACAGGGGAAACTGTAACTGTGGAGGAAAAATATGTTCCCTTTTTTAAAACGGGGAAGGAATTAAGGGAAAGGATAAATCGGCAATAAAATTTTAAAACATTATAATAAGGAAACAGCAATGCAGGATACATCCATAATGAAAATTGTTCCTGTTATTTTGTCAGGTGGCACAGGTAGTCGGTTATGGCCCCTGTCTCGTGCCAGTTTCCCTAAACAGTTATGGCCCCTTATTACTGAAAAATCCATGTTTCAAGACACGGTTTTACGCGGTAAAGGGGATATTTTTTTAGAGCCAATCGTTATTTGCAATCAGGATCATCGTTTCTTGATTGCAGAGCAATTGAGAGAAATTGGCGTTGAAAATGCCCGTATTGTTTTGGAACCAGTTGGACGAAATTCAGCACCAGCCATAGCAACTGCAAGTTTATTGGCGAATGAACTGGATGCTCAGACAATTTTATGGGTAATGGCGGCAGACGCATATATTCAAGATGTTCCAAAACTGGTGAAATTGGTAGAAGAGGCAGCCGCTTTTGCACAAAACGGGAAAATTGTAACTTTCGGCATTCAACCTACACGTTTAGAAACAGGATATGGATATATTGAGAAAGGTTCAGTTATTGATAAGATCAAGAATATTTATGCCGTAAAGGATTTTACTGAAAAACCTGATATTCGACAGGCTCAGCTAATGGTTGAGTCGGGAGGATATTTGTGGAATTCGGGCATGTTCATGTTTTCTGCACAAACGATGTTGCAGGAAATGAAACATTATACCCCAACATTATTATCCTTGGTTAAAAAGGCTGTTGACAATAGACAGTCAGATTTATATTTCGAGCGTATATTATATGATGATTTCATAAAGGTCCCTGATCTTTCAATTGATTATGCCATTGCCGAAAAAACAAAAGCCATGGTCGTAGTGTCTGCCGATCTTGTCTGGTCAGACATCGGAAGCTGGAATGGATTATGGAATGTAAGCCAGAAGGATCGGTCAGGGAATGTGGTTATAGGAAATGTATTCTTAGAAAACACGCATAATAGCTATATTCGTTCTGAAGAAATGGTAGCGGCTGTTAATGATATAGATAATGTTGTTGTGATTGTGACAAAAGATGCCGTTTTGATTTCTGATCGAAACAAATCGCAAAATGTTAAGAAAATTGTTCAAAAATTGAATGCTGTAAAACAACAGGAGGCTGTTCGGCATAACCAATGTTATCGACCCTGGGGGCATTATGAAACGTTGGCACATGGAGAACGGTTTCTTGTCAAACAGCTTATTGTAAAAACTGGAGCGCAGCTTTCTCTGCAAAAACATCATCATCGTTCAGAACATTGGGTTATTGTTTCCGGTATTGCTGAGGTAACCCGTGGAGATGAAGTTATATTTCTGCATGAAAACGAAAGTGTTTACATTCCTCTGGGAATGGTGCACCGATTGAAAAATGCGGGTGACATACCTCTAATTGTCATTGAAGTACAATCTGGTTCTTATCTTGATGAAAGTGATATTGTAAGACTGGATGATCAGTATCATCGTATTGTATGAATACGATACGACTATTCAGAAAATCCAGATATTTGACCTTTATTTTTCTATATTTATCCTTCTGAGGCGGAAAGGAAACGTTCAGCTTCAAGTGCAGCCATGCACCCTGAACCCGCTGCGGTGATCGCTTGACGGTAGATTTTGTCTTGAACATCTCCAGCGGCAAATATGCCAGGAACAGATGTTTTTGTCGTTCCCGGTGTTGTTTGTATATAGCCTTCCTCATCAAGATCAATTTGATTTTTGAAAAGTTCTGTATTTGGTGTGTGGCCAATTGCTATAAAAACACCATCAACAGGCAATTGGCTTATTTCTTTTGTAAGTGTATTTTTTAATGTAAGTCCTGTAACAGAAGGAGGATTACTTTCCGCCAAAATATCCTCTACAACGCTATTCCAGATAATCGTAACTTTTGGATTTTTCATGAGGCGTGTTTGTTGGATTTTTTCCGCCCGTAAACTGTTGCGACGATGAATGAGGAAAACATGAGCTGCATGATGGGTTAAATAAAGAGCTTCTTCAACAGCGGTATTTCCTCCACCAATTACCGCAACCTGTTTACCACGATAAAAAAATCCATCACAGGTTGCACAGGCGGAAACACCAAATCCCTGTAGTTTTTCTTCAGCCTCAAGACCTAGCCAACGGGCTTGGGCACCTGTAGCAATGATGACGGTTTTTGCTTTGTAGGTATTTCCCATATCGGTTTGCAATATGAAATAATTATCTTCTTTTTGTTTCTGTTGAAGGGAGCACCTTGTTACGCTGTCATTGATAATCTTGGCGCCAACATTTATGGCTTGTTGAGCCATCTGTTCCATCAACCAGGGGCCTTGTATGGGATCAGCAAAACCAGGGAAATTCTCGATTTCATTGGTAATGGTCAACTGACCACCGGGCTGTAATCCAGTTAGGAGAGTTGGGCTTAGATTTGCTCTGGCTCCATAGATTGCCGCTGTGTATCCCGCTGGGCCTGCCCCAATAATTAATAAATCCGTAAGAAATGTCTCACCCATATTATTCGTCCTATTATTACAAAGATTTTTTATATATAAGTCATCTATAGTATAATAAGAAACTATTGTTTAAAGAATAAATTGTTAAATTATACAAAGTGAAAGTTTTGGTAGGATAATCGATTTATGAATCAGGCAGCGGATCTTGATAAAATTGACTGGCTCATTTTAGATGAGCTTCAAAAAGATGGGCGAATAACAAATATTGAATTGGCACAAAGAGTTGGTATTTCTGCTCCCCCTTGCTTAAGGCGGGTAAGACGTCTGGAAACGATGGGGGTTATTCAAAGTTATCATGCGGATATCGATATGAAATCTGTAGGATGGTGCCTATCAGTATTTGTGCTGGTTGGTCTTGATAGCCAGAAAGAGGCAATATTAAAAGAATTTGAAAAGGAAATGGCGGATATTCCCGAGGTAAGGGAATGTCATATGGTGCGTGGTGGCGTTGATTTCTTAATTCGTTTTATTGCGCGAAATACTGAAGATGAAAATAGAATAACGCATGAATTGATAACGCATCCTCACATTGCCAGGGTTCAGACATTACAAGTTATTCATACCAGCTTTAATCGACATGGCGTTCCATTGGAATACGATCATCCAGATATATCTAAATAAATGCTTGATGATCAAATGTAAACTTTTATTGAAAAATGAAATATTTATCCGCTTCAGAAAAAGCGATAGGCGCGGAAGTTAGTATTATTGTTCCGTGTTATAATGAAAAAAATAATGTCCTTCCTCTTTTTAGAGCTTTAGAAACGGCTTTGGTAGGGTGGCGATGGGAGGCTATTTATGTCGATGATAATTCTCCGGATGGTACAATTGAAGAGATTAGAAAACTTGCCAGACAAGATATAAGGGCACGTGGAATACTTAGAGTTAACAAAAGAGGCTTGTCGTCTGCAGTGATTGATGGTGTCTTATCCTCTTCTGCTGATTATATAGCGGTAATTGATGGAGATATGCAGCATGATGAGACACGATTGCCAGATATGCTTGAGGCTGTAATTCATAGAAATTTTGATTTTGCAGTTGGCAGCCGTCATGTATCGGGTGGCAGTAATCAGGGATTGGCAAATTACTGGAGGAGATTTTTATCGGATCGTGGCATTGCATTATCACAAAAAATTTTACCTGTTCCATTAAAGGATCCAATGAGCGGTTTTTTTGTATTGAAAAGAAAGCTGTTTTTAAATCTTATGCCGACATTAACAGGAACCGGTTTTAAAATATTACTTGATTTGATATTATCCTGTCCTTCTACAATACGTGTTATCGAAATTCCCTTTCAGTTTCGAAAACGTTTTTCAGGACAAAGTAAACTTGGTTTAAAAATAATGATGCAATTTATTGTAATGCTGCTTCAAAAAAAATTAAAAAGATATCCTAGATAATTCAAATTTAACGATGACAATCTGATAAATCCATTTTGCTGCTTTGAGGAATTTATCAAAAAAACTGACGAAAATTAAAATATTTATATACTGTGTCATCCAATCATTCTTGATAACGAATTATAATTTAAAATATGTAAAACAGATGATCTTATGAATTTTGGTTATTGGTATGTTTTCTGTAAAAGCTGATTTTGAATGGGTAAAAAAGTTAACGGTAAAACCTTGTTTATTATGGTTTTGGTTTGGTTTATCTATCGTGACACTCATTCGTTTATGGGTTGCTGCCGCCAGCCCGCTTTCGCCAGATGAGGCATATTATTGGTTATGGTCAAATCATTTAGATTACAGTTTTTATGATCATCCACCAATGGTGGCGTTGTGGATAAAATTGGGATGCTGGATCGGTAATAAAACCGCTCTGGGTGTCCGTTTTCTTGCCCCTTTTGCCGGTTTGATAGGAAGTGTTTTTATATATTTTAGTGTTTTGGATTTTTGTCATACCAGTCATGATAAAGAAAAAAATGCGATTACTGCGGTTGTGATATTAAATACAACCCTCGCTATTAGCGTCGGTAGTGTAACAATAACCCCCGATACTCCATTACTTTTTTTTATTTGTATTTTTATATGGGGATGTGGACGTTTAATTGCCACTCAAAAATTGGGATGGTGGCTGGTTATTGGTATAGCTGCAGGATGTGCATTGCTCAGCAAGTATACTGCGTTGTTAATGATTGCGGGATTAGGAGTTTGGTGCATTCTGACAGTTTTGGGTCGATTTTCTTTAAAATCCTGGAAATTATGGGGAGGGCTGTTTTTAACGATACTTATTTTCTTACCCGTGATTATTTGGAATTCAAGACATCAATGGATCAGTTTTTTAAAACAGGGTGGAAGAACAGCGGATTGGCATCCCAGTCGTGCGGTTCAGTTTTTGTCTGAATTAATGATCGGCCAGATCGGATTGGCCACACCCATCCTTTTTATTTGTTTTTGTTGGGCCATGATTAAACTGACAAAAATTGTTTGGCAGAATAAAGCGGAGAATGATTTTTTATTGTGGTTATGGGTTATTATTCCAGTTTGTGTATTTGTTCAGCATGCCTTTGGGGATCGTGTACAGGCCAACTGGATGGGAATATTATATCCGGTCCTGTCTGTCATAACGGCAATTTATTTTCATCGTTTTATCAAGTCAGCCTGTATCCTCGGGAATATAATGGTTGGTTTGATTTACATTCAATCGGTTTTTGCATATTTTCCAATTCCGGCAAAATATGATCTCATGTTAAAACGATTGGGGGGGTGGGCTGAATTAGCTAAAGTGGTTTCATGTCAAATTCCTGATTCAGTTCCAATAATTGTCGATGAATATGGCATAGCTGCAGAATTGGCATTTTATGAGGTGCATCATCCAATTATTCTGGTTGATAGACGCTGGAAATATTTTGCTTTAGCTGATTACCATGGGAAAAATGGCTATTTAATTCGTACACAGCGTCGCAAAGATATGCCACCTTCAGTTTATTTTTTAAATTCAGAAAAACAGGGAATTGTCGTAAGAAAAATCAAACAGAGAATTGCGGAAACCTATAATATCTATAAAGTAGAGTTAAATTATTCAAATGCTAACGAGCATGAAATCGTTTATCTGCCCTAATGAAAATTTCAATTAGGAAGCGAGTTCTATCAATTCATCTGATAAAGGGTTGGAAACGGTTTCTTCCACTTTTTTAATTAAATTCTTTATCCTGAATGGTTTTTCAATACGTGGAAATGGTAAATCATTAATACGCTGGTTGATTTGAAAATTTCCACTCATCAAAAGTACCCTGCATTTTTTTTGCAACATTTTAAGAATCAGCGGATATGGATCTCCGTCAGGTAAATAAACATCGACAATCATGAGGGTAAATGAAGTTTCTTTGATTAGTTCAGCAGCTTCAGCGAGAGAATGTGCCAGTTGAATTGTTGGAATTCGATTGGCAAAGCTTAACTTAATAAGATCGCATATCTCAGGCTGATCTTCTATAATAAGAAGAGACGTATTAGAAAGCATTTAGAAATCTATCAAAAAAATTACTTTTTTATCTTTATACCAAAAAAAAACGTATAAATAAAGTATAATTTAATATGTATAAAGGAGTAGTTAAATAATATTAATAAAGCTTATTTTAACTTTTTAATCAGGTTTTCAATCTAGGTATGAAATTGACCTCTAATTTAAGTGGCGCACCCGACAGGAATCGAACCCATAACCCCCAGATTCGTAGTCTGGTGCTCTATCCAGTTGAGCTACGGGTGCGTCTTGCCCTAGGCTTTTAACCGATCTTTTTCCCCTCTGCAAGTGTTTTTTTAACTTTTTGTGATTTTAATGCGCAATAGCGTTTGATAATCCGTAATGATGTGGACGATAAAAGGTAATTGTCGCCCGGCAGTCAGGAGTTCCATAGGTTCCAATTATATTTTTATCCTTGGCTTTCCCTTCAAAAATGAGATCGTAGGGTTTATGATCCATATCCGTACGGTGGAGGATAGCGACAAGATGCCTTGGATGTTCCTTTTTGTGATAGATACCTGTCAAGACCAATGCTCCATTATCAGGTGAAAACAATATTTTCTTTTTATCGATTCTCAGGGCGGCCATACGATCATGTGGACAAATTCCCTGTTGTGTTTCCATTTTGCCTAACCATATTCCTGTGGGGTGGTCTTCGGCTAAATGACTGCAGGCAGAAGTCAACACTAATATAAAAATAGGGATAATCCGTATTTTGTGATGGACTAATTTCAGGCGATACTTGTTCACGGAATGCTCCAGAGTGAAAAAATATGAAAAGGAATTTATTTCTATATAAAGGAGAAATAGTTTTTTTTCAGATAAATTGTTTAATTTACATTTTTTTTATCTATTTGTGATATGAAAACGTATTTTACTGAAAGAGGAAGTGATTGATAAAAATGACTCAGGTAAGCGAATTGGAACAATCTTTACATCAAGAAAAGATTCTTATTCTTGATTTTGGCAGTCAGGTAACCCAGTTGATTGCACGCAGAATAAGAGAAAGTGGCGTTTATTGCGAAATATGGCCTTATACGAGTGATGATGAAAAGATTCGTTCATTCGCACCAAAAGGGATTATTTTATCTGGCGGCCCTTCCAGTGTCACTCAAATGGATGCACCAAGGATTCCGAATGAAGTTTTTACATTGAAGGTTCCTGTATTGGGAATTTGTTATGGTGAACAGGCAATGTGTCATCAATTGGGTGGACAGGTGGAATCTGGTGACCACCGTGAATTTGGCCGTGCGTATGTTAAAATTCTTGAGGATAGTGCCTTATGTCAGGGTGTATGGTCAAAGGGGAACCGTGAACAAGTATGGATGAGTCATGGTGATCGAGTTACAAAAATCCCACCCGGATTCAAGGTGGTAGGGGTTAGTGAGGGTGCACCCTATGCCATGATTGCTGATGAGGATCGTCACTATTATGGTGTTCAGTTTCATCCTGAAGTTGTTCATACACCTCACGGTGCCGCATTATTAAAGAATTTCACGCATACTATTGCCGGGTGTCAGGGTAATTGGACCATGGCCGGTTTTCGTAATTTGGAAATTGAACGTATTCGTCAAAAGGTTGGTGACAAAAAAGTCATCTGCGGTTTATCAGGTGGGGTTGATTCCGCAGTGGCAGCTGTATTGATTCATGAAGCTATTGGAGATCAGCTAACCTGTATTTTTGTCGATCACGGCATGCTGCGTCAAAATGAAGCGGATGAGGTTGTTAAAACATTCAAAGAGAAATTTAATATTCATTTGATTGCTAAAGATGCGTCTGACTTGTTTCTGAAAGAATTGGTTGGAGTAACCGATCCAGAGGTTAAACGTAAAACCATTGGCCGTTTGTTTATCGAGATATTTGAACAGGAAGCGCAAAAACTGGGTGGGGCTGATTTTCTGGCTCAGGGTACCCTTTATCCGGATGTTATTGAAAGCGTCAGTGTCACGGGAAAATCAGTAACTATTAAGTCTCATCATAATGTGGGCGGATTGCCTGAACGGATGAATATGAAGCTTGTCGAACCTTTACGTGAACTTTTCAAGGATGAAGTCAGGGATTTGGGTCGGGAATTGGGTATTCCAGAAAATATTGTTGGTCGTCATCCATTTCCAGGACCAGGTCTTGCCATACGAATTTTAGGGGACATAACGCGTGAACGGCTTGATTTGTTGCGTCGTGTTGATGCCGTGTATTTGGATGAAATTCGCAAGGCTGGGTTATATGACAAAATTTGGCAAGCGTTTGCTGTTTTGTTGCCTATTCGTACGGTTGGCGTTATGGGGGATGGCCGAACATATGATCAGGCTTGTGCATTGCGGGCTGTTACAAGTGTGGATGGTATGACTGCCGATGTTTATTCTTTTGATATGGAATTCCTTACCAGAGTGGCGGGGCGGATTGTTAATGAAGTCAAAGGCATTAATCGTGTAACTTATGATATTACATCAAAACCACCCGGAACAATTGAATGGGAATAAGATTGCAAGATAATCAATATCTTGAGAAAGTGTCACCTCAATTATTTCATAGGTTTGATTGGGGTGCTATCTATTGTTTAGGTTACGCATTGACAAGTTACAGACTTGTTTTTTTATATAAGGAATTTGTGACAATATAATTGTATAGCCATTCTATTTTTTAAACTCGATAAATATACAGAGGTATCTGGCTAATATATTTAAAAAAAATTTTAAAATTAAATATATTGTTAAACCAATAAAGTCTGACCTATATTATACCATATTGTTATCATTTCTGATCTTTTTCGATTGTAAAATTAAAGTTTTTGTTTTTATCAAAATCTTGCATGTCAAGCTTAATGTTATGTTGATTTTATATCATCATATAGGTATGTATGTTTTTTTAATATACTATATATAGAAATTTATCATTACATTTAAAATTTTATAATGGTATAGTAAGGATGTAAAATCCTTAAAGGTTTGTTGTTTTGCGAGGATATGGTTGTGACCCCAGTTGATCTGCTTGAAAAAAAGCCTGTTGCCAATGCTGGAAAAGGTAAAACAGATAATGCTTCTCTTTTTACAGATGCCTTGGCAGGAAAAATACAGTTGTATGGGCGTTATCAGGTTAAATTAGATCATTCTCGTGATGCTTTATTGACAGATTTTGGTAAAGCGACGCTTGATGACCGTTATCTTATTGAGGGTGAAAGCTACCAGGAGCTGTTTGCAAGGGTGGCTTCCTATTACGGGGATGATGCGGAACATGCCCAGCGTTTATATGACTATATGTCTCAGCATTGGTTTATGCCGGCCACTCCAGTACTGTCAAATGGTGGGACGGCCAGAGGGTTGCCTATTTCCTGTTTTTTGAATGAAGCGGAAGACAGCCTGAAGGGAATTGTTGAACTGTGGAATGAAAATGTTTGGCTTGCCTCTCGTGGCGGGGGAATTGGATCCTATTGGGGAAATTTGCGTTCTATTGGTGAAAATGTTAGTCGGAATGGCAAAACTTCAGGTGTCATTCCATTCATAAGGGTGATGGACAGCCTGACCCTGGCAATTAGTCAGGGATCTTTGAGACGGGGTTCAGCAGCTGTTTATTTGCCTATCTGGCATCCTGAAATTGAGGAATTTATTGAATTACGCAGACCAACGGGTGGAGATCCCAATCGTAAAGCCTTGAATCTACATCATGGTGTTCTAATTTCTGACGCTTTTATGCGTGCAGTTGAAAATAATGAGGAATGGGCGCTTGTCTCCCCAAAAGATCAGTCAGTCATTAGGAAAATTTCTGCCCGTTCTTTGTGGATCAGGCTGCTGACGACACGAATTGAACAGGGTGAGCCTTATATTGTCTTTTCCGATACGGTGAATAATGCCCGTCCTGAACATCATAAACTGGCTGGACTGGAAGTAAAAACCTCTAATCTTTGTGCTGAAATTACGTTACCTACAGGAATAGATCATAAAGGAAAGGAACGGACGGCTGTTTGTTGCCTTTCCTCTTTAAATCTTGAATATTGGGATCAATGGTCAAGAAACCCACAATTTATCCAGGATGTCATGTTGTTTCTTGATAATGTTTTGCAGGATTTCATTGATCATGCTCCTGACGAAATGGAACGTGCAAGATATGCTGCTGCACGTGAACGTTCCGTTGGTATGGGTGTAATGGGTTTTCATTCTTTTCTTCAAGCTCATAAAATTCCGTTTGAAAGCGTTATGGCAAAAGTATGGAACAAGAAAATGTTTCAGCATATACGTCAGGAAGCGGACAAGGCATCCGTTACCCTGGCGAATTTGCGTGGACCTTGTCCGGATGCCGCCGATTATGGCATTAATGAGCGCTTTTCAAACAAGATTGCGATTGCGCCAACGGCTTCCATTTCGATTATTGCGGGAAATGCAAGTCCCGGTATTGAACCAATTACGGCCAATGTATTTTTGCAGAAAACCTTATCAGGCTCCTTTACCGTAAGAAATAGGCATTTACGTAAGGTATTGCAGGAAAAAGGCCAGGATACTGATGCGGTCTGGTCTTCTATCACTTTAAACAAAGGGAGTGTTCAACATCTTGATTTTCTGACTCAGGATGAAAAGGATATTTACAAAACAGCATTTGAATTGGATCAACGTTGGATCATTGAACATGCTGCTGACCGTTCACCTTTTATCTGTCAGTCTCAATCAGTTAATTTATTTGTTCCAGCCAATGTTCACAAGCGTGATTTACATATGATGCATTATCAGGCATGGAAAAAAGGAATGAAATCTCTGTATTATTGCCGTTCTCTTTCTATCCAGCGTGCAGATACTGTTAGTAATTTGGCAGTTAAAGAGGATATTTTAAATAGAGGTGATCAGATACAGGCTGATACCTCGACAAGTTATGAAGAATGTCTATCTTGTCAATAATATTGGTTTGAAGGCCTTTTTAGAAGAAAAGGTCTTTTTTGTTAACTGGGCAAACAAAAGTCTGATCTAAACGGATTTTATTCTTTCTATATCCTTAATATTTTAAGATTTAGGAAGATTTTTGGCCGATATAGGTGATATTCATTTATAAACAAGATGATATTGCTTTTTAAACAGACATCTATTTATGATATCAATCGAAATATTGATTTTGTCTTTAATATTTTTTGTAAAAAGGACACATATTGAATGTCATCTATTCCTCAAATTAAATTAAATGATGGGACGAATATTCCTGCTGTTGGATTTGGCACTTACAAACTTAACGGTAGGGAAGGGGTAAAATCTATCATCAGTGCCATTCATAATGGTTACCGTTTGTTGGATTCAGCTTTTAATTATGAAAATGAAGGTGCTGTTGGTGAAGCGGTCCGACAATGTGGAATTTCCCGTGATCAGTTGCGAATCACTTCCAAATTACCAGGACGTCGTCATCAATATGATCAGGCATTGTTAACGATTGAGGAATCTTTATATCGTGCACAGCTTGATTATTATGATATATATTTGATTCATTGGCCCAACCCGATAACAGGAAAATATCTTGAAGCCTGGGAAGCTCTGGTCGAGGCGAAAAAAAGAGGGATGATTAAATCCATAGGTGTTTCAAATTTCCTGCCTGAGCATCTTGATCGTATTATTAAGGAAACAGGGGTGACACCAAGTATTAACCAAGTGGAATTGCATCCATATTTCTCCCAGGCAAAACAGCGTGCCTATGATAAAAAATTGGGAATTGTTACAGAGGCTTGGAGTCCACTGGGCCGTGCCAATGATCTGTTGACACACCCGATCCTGAAAGAAATTGCCAAAAATTATCATAAGTCGGTAGGACAACTAATTTTGCGCTGGCATGTCCAGCTTGGTGTTGTTCCCATTCCAAAAGCAAAATCAGATCAAAGGCAAAAGGAAAATCGTGACATATTTGATTTTGATATTACGACAGAAGATATGCAAAAAATTGATGCATTATCAAAACCAGATGGTCGTTTAAAAGGACAGGATCCCTCAAAATATGAAGAATTTTAATTCTTAATATTATTCCCTCAGGATTAATATCTATTTGACCCTGAGGAATAACAGGGAATTCCTAAACTGTCATGCTTTCAAAAGCTTCTTCCCAGGTTCCTTCTGTGGCGGCTCGGCTATATTCGGTGGCACGATTTTCAAAGAAATTGGTATGTTCAACAGCATTGAGCATTTCATCCATCCAGGGTAACGGATTTTTATCAATATCGTAAATTGTATCCAGGCCTAACTGTGTTAAGCGACGATTGGCAATGAAACAAATATAATTTTTGACATCCTGTGCGGTTAGTCCTTCGACAGAACCCATTTCGAAAGCTAGGTCAATAAAGGCAAATTCATGTTCAACGATAGTTTTACATATATGGATCAGCTCTTGTTGAAATTTTTCCGTCCACAAATGGGGATTTTCTTGAATGAACGTACGGAAAAGCTTGATAATGGATAGGCAATGTAATGTTTCATCTCTTACCGACCACGAAATAATCTGCCCCATTCCTTTTAGTTTATTAAAACGTGGAAAGTTCATAAGGATGGCAAAGGATGAGAATAATTGTAATCCTTCAGTGAATGCTCCGAAAACCGCCATTGTTTTGGCAATTTCGAGTGGATTATCAATTGAAAAATTCTGCATGTAGTCGTATTTATCTTTCATTTCCTTATATTTGAGGAAAGCAGAATATTCGACTTCCGGCATACCAATAGTATCAAGAAGATAACTATATGCCGCGATATGAATCGTCTCGATATTTGAGAATGCTGACAGCATCATAAGAACCTCAATAGGTTTGAATACCTGGCTGTAATATTTCATATAGGCATTATTTACCTCGACATCTGATTGCGTAAAGAATCGAAAGATTTGGGTGATCAAATTCCGTTCGGGTTCGGTCAATTTTTTATGCCAGTCCTTGACATCTTCTGCCAATGGAACCTCTTCAGGTAACCAATGTAGTCTCTGTTGGGTCAGCCATACATCATAGGCCCAAGGATAATGAAAGGGTTTGTAAACTGGGTTATACGTCATCAGATTATGTGTTTGTGTTGGTTTTGAATCTTGCTTTTCCACAGTTCTAACTCCCTGGGTGATTTATGATTTAATTATGCTCTTTTATCAATATATAGTCATATAAATAAATTTAATATCGATATATAGTGTTTTATAGAAAATAAACTTCTTGACTTAGATTCATCCCATATAAACGCTTATATCAAGATAACAAGGTTAGTTTTTTCCCCTGGCGCAAGATTCGATTTGTTTCATTGGTAAATTCTCCATTGTCATTATGTAGTATAAGGCCTGGTGCAATCTGACTCCCTCCGGTCGATCCCATTCGTCCTTGTAAAAGTATAATTCGGGGTGGCCGGTTTAGTTTTGGCCATAAAGGAAATAGAATAACCGATCCCAGTTTATATTGATACATAAGGGCACTTGCTTCACTATACAGGCTGGCTGAAAGGGCCAGAGTTAATGTTCCTCCTTGTCGTAATGGACGGCTTAAAGCATAAATCCATTCAGCAAGCAAGCCTCGGGGAAGTTTTTTTGCCAGATTTTTTTCTGGGTCTGGCGAAGGACAGCTATTATGTTGATGCCAGGGGGGGTTGGCGAAGACATGATCAACATGTTCCTGACCATTAGGTAAAAATGTAAAAGGACGTTTTGGAAGTTTCGGCAATGTGACCTGCATTGCCTTTAGATTGGACATCGCATTAAGTTGAAAATTTTCATTTGCCAGTTCAACCATCTCTGGATGTTGTTCAAAACCTATTCCAGTAATCAAGGGAATACGATAGGCAAGACACATCAATCCTGCACCTGCTCCACATCCACCCTCAATAATTATCTGTTTTTTTTTGGCTGGAATACTGGCTGCCATCAATATGGGCTCGAGGGCTGTCCTGTATCCTTTTTGGAATTGTTTATAAAATATCTTTCCTTCTAATAACGTTCCATTGGATGTATTTTTTGATTTATGGTGTATATAAGGTGACGTAAAAGAAAGCGACTGCATAAATCATTAACCAAATAAATATGTTAGACAAATAAAATGTATTCTAGCGTAACCGATAATGAAATGTTAATGATAATGATCAATTCTGTTTTTATTTTTACAACTTGAATAAATTTTTATAAGTTTTATATAGGGTCGGTTGGATCAACATATGCCAATGAGACAGAAGGTAGAAAGTAAAATGCCTGTTCTGATGGGGAAAGAAGAACCTTTACAAGCATTAGTGGATTATTTAGCTGTTGACATGCAAGCTTGTAATCATGTCATTATGGATCGGATGCAAAGCTCCGTACCGTTAGTTTCACAATTGGCAGCACATCTAATTGTGGCAGGAGGAAAGCGTTTAAGACCTTTACTAACCTTGGCCTCAGCACGATTATGTGGATACGAAAAAGATTCTGCAGATCACATTACACGTCATGTCCGGTTGGCTGCCTGTATTGAATTCCTTCATACCGCGACCCTGTTGCATGATGATGTGGTTGATGAAAGTATGTTGCGACGGGGGACGGAAAGTGCAAATGCTGTTTTTGGTAATTCAGCGTCTGTATTGGTGGGAGATTTTCTTTTTTCCCGTGCATTTCAGATCATGACAGAAGATGGTTCCTTAGAAGTTATGCGAATCATTTCAAAGGCTTCGGCAACCATTGCTGAAGGTGAAATTTTGCAAATGACCGTACAGAATGATTTGTCAACTTCAATATCACGCTATTTTGAAGTTATTCATGGAAAGACTGCGGCATTATTTGCGGCTTCTTGTCGAGTTGGGGCTATTGTAGCCAATCAATCAAGACAGCATGAATTGGCGTTGGAATCTTTTGGTACAAATTTGGGAATGGCTTTTCAGCTGGTTGATGATGCATTGGATTATTCAGCGAAACAGGAAGAATTGGGTAAAACGATTGGCGATGATTTTCGTGAGGGTAAAATAACCTATCCAATTTTGATTGCCTATGAAAAGTCCACTTCAGTGGAAAAGGAATTTTGGCAACGGGTAATACAGGATGGCAAGCAGGAAAAAGGCGATTTAAAACAGGCCCTAGTCCTTATTCGAAAGTACAATGTAATTGAAGAAACCCTTAAAGAAGCTATGGTTTTTGCAAATAAAGCCAGTTCAGCGCTCGATGTTTTTCCAGAGAGTGAATTACATACTATCTTAAAAAATATTGCTAATTACACCGTGCATAGACATTTTTAAAATTGGTTTATTGGAATATAAATGTTTTGATTTGTGTAAATTTCATCAGGGCAAGCCGACTTAAAAGAGGTTTGTCCTTAGTTAATGGTGCAGTAGAATAAAAACAGTTATTTACGTTATTATCAGTATGTGAAAATTTCTCTTGCCGTAAAATGTCAATAGTGTGCTTGGCTACAGCAGCTGCAGGATCCAGCCATTGAATGGATGGGGATGTGTTCTGACGTAAAAGATCAAGAATAAAGCTGTAATGGGTACATCCTATACATATTGCATCCATTTGATCAGAATATGGATGATTAAACATATTATCAAGTTCTTGCTGGATTAGATGTATATCGCAAGACTTTGTCCGGAAATAATTCTCTGCCAGTTTTGCAAGTACAGGAGAACCATAAGCGATAAGTTTGCAATCCGAGGCAAATTGTTCTTTTAAATGACATAAATAGGGTCGTGCAATGGTTGCACGTGTTGCCAATAATCCAATTATTTTGCTTTGACTCACGCGGGCGGCCCATCGAACAGGTGGAACACAGCCAACAAATGGAATGAAAGGATATATTTTCCTCAGCCTGTCGAGTGCAATAGTACTGGCGGTATTACAGGCAATGATAACAAGGTTTGGTTTAATTGACTGAATCGCCTGTCCGATAAGATTGATAATTCGTTCAACCAGAAAATTATCTTCTTGCTCACCATAAGGGAAAACAAGGTTGTCGGCAAGATAGTCAATTGAAACCTGTAAATCAGTTGTTTTCAATTGTGTTTGGAGGTTTTGAACGATGCCTAAACCTCCAATACCAGAATCGAATGCTAAAACACGATAAGGCATAGGGTATAAAAGATTATAAACGGGATTGTTTATAAGCTAGAGCCTCCTGTTCATTGCTGACTCCGCCATGCTTGGCAGACCATGCGCAAGGATCTTCAAGGAAACGTCTGATTTCTGAGGTATCTCCATTTGAAAAGGCTGGGTATTCTGAACTGACTTCTAAAATATCCCACCAAGTGCAAAGGGAATGCAGACTGATGCCAATATCGTTTAGTGTCTGATAAGCGCTTGAAAAAACTCCATAAAAGAAAACAACAAAAGCATGATCAACAATTGCACCAGCCTTGCGTAAAGCTTTGGCAAACCCAACCTTGGAAATACCATCTGTAGTTAAGTCTTCCACCAAAAGAGTACGCATATTTTCAGGTACATCCCCTTCGATCTGTGCATTTTTACCAAATCCTTTAGGTTTTTTGCGGACATAGGCCATTGGAGTCATCATTCGGTCTGCGAACCATGCAGCAAATGGAATTCCAGCTGTTTCACCACCCACGACGGCATCAAAAGATTCATATCCAACGTGACGATAAATTTTTTCAACCCCTAATTCAATAATCTTTGCCCGGGCACGAGGATAAAAAATAATTTTACGACAATCAATATAAACAGGGGATTTCCAACCGGCGGTAAGTAGATACGGATCATCAGGACGAAAATTTACAGCCTGGATTTCCAAAAGAAGCCGAGCGGTAATAAGAGCGGCGTCACGATCCCATTCAGTTACACGAGGTGAACGTGGTTGTTTTTTATTAAAAAGTGAAGTATGAGTTTGTGACATAGAGTGATTGCCTTATTCGTAAAGTAGAGAAAGCAGGTAAATAAGGTTTTCTTATATACTTTTTAGAAAAAAAGTGCAGTAATTAAATTTTTTTATAAAAAAATTGATAAAAACTAAATTAATAATATATTTCTATCAATAGATACTGATTTTGGGATATACTACCAAAATCAAAGTAAATCGTTGGTATTAAGTAGAAAAAGTATGGCTATTCAATTAGACCACATTCATCGTCGGTGTGAAAAATCGGTTATTACTGCCTATCAAGAGTTAAAAGCTGTTGGTGTAGGGGAAATGCAAATTTTTCAGAGCTGCGTTCTTTTATATCAAATTTATCATCCGGAATCTTCAGTAAATGAGGCTCGTCTTCTCGTGTCTGAATGGATTGACTATCATATTTATGATAAAAAACAGAATGGCAAAACCACTGGATGCGATTGCAATTAGAGGAAAAAACAAGTAAGGAAATTGTTATTTGAATTTCCTTACCTGAAAAGTTTTCTTATCTAAATTAGTTTATTTATTTAAGTCTCTACGCTGATGACCTGTATATAGCTGACGAGGACGATAAATTCTTCGTAATGGATCATTAAAGGCCTCTTTCCATTGACTTACCCATCCTACGGTGCGTGCAACAGCAAAAAACGCGGTAAACATTGATTTGGGTATTCCCATTGCCTTGAAAATGATTCCAGAGTAGAAATCTACATTTGGATAAAGTTTACGTTGAACGAAATAATCGTCATTCAGTGCATATTTTTCTAGTTCAATAGCGAGTTCCAGTAATGGATCGTGTTTAATACCCAATTCCTCAAGGACTTCATAACAGGTCTGTTGCATGATTTTTGCCCGTGGATCGAAATTTTTGTAAACGCGATGCCCAAATCCCATTAACCTGACATTACTATTTTTATCCTTCACCTTTGCAATAAAATCAGGGATATTTTCTTTTGAGCCTATTTTTCCAAGCATTTGTAAAACCGCTTCATTTGCACCACCATGCGCGGGTCCCCAAAGAGCGGCAATACCTGCGGCAACACAGGCAAACGGATGTGATCCTGTTGATCCTGTCAATCGTACTGTGGATGTTGAGGCATTTTGTTCATGATCAGCATGTAAAATCAAAATACGGTCCAATGCATTGCTGAGGATTGGATTGACCTTATAGGGTCTATCCGCACGGGCAAACAGCATGTTAATAAAATTTTCTGAATATGAATAATCCGCTCTTGGATAGACAAAAGGTTCCCCTCGGGAATATTTGTAGGCCCATGCCGCAAGAGTGGGCATTTTTGCAATCAGACGAACAGCGGAAAGATCACGACTTTCTTCGTTAGATATGTCAATGCCTTCGGGATAGAAAGCTGATAATCCACCAACTGTTCCACATAACATGGCCATTGGATGTGCATCGCGACGATAGCCGTTAAAGAAATTTCGAATTTGCTCATGAAGAAGAGAATGATTAAGTAACCGTTCTTTAAAATCCTCGTGCTCTTCTTTGGATGGAAGTTCTCCGTACAAAAGAAGATATGCCACCTCTGCGAAACTTGATTTTGCAGCAAGCTGTTCGATTGGATACCCGCGATATAAAAGGATACCTTTTTCACCATCAATGAATGTGATCTTGCTTTCACAAGCGGCAGTACTGCCCAATCCAGGATCAAAGGTAAATAAGCCCAATTCTTTGGTCAAACTGCGAATATCAACGACACTATTTCCACTTGCCCCTGATAGAACTGGTAATGTAGCTGTTTTCCCCTGAAAAGTAATGGTAACGGTTCCGTCATCTTGAGGAGGTGAGAAAGACATAGCTTCCGTGTCTGACTGTTTCATACTATATTCAACCTTATTGTGATTTAACAATGTCTTTAAATTTAATGCATAAAAATGCTCTATCTTCACCATACCAGAATACACAGAGAAGTTTTTTCACGTCTCTGAGAGCTTGGCATTTAAATAAATTATATTTAAAATTGTTTTGCTGAGTCTTAATATAAAGAATTGCATGCACAACCAAAAATAAAAAATAAGAGATGATTTAATTTTTCTTATCAATTTTTTGTTTGGCAATTGCTTTATGATGTTGAATAACTTCCGTAATGATGAAATGAAGAAATTTTTCTGCGAAATTGGGATCCAGATGGGCGGATTTGGCCATTTCTCTCAATCGTGCAATTTGTTCAGATTCTCTTTGAGGATCAGAAGGGGGTAACTGATAAGTTGCTTTCAATTCACCCACTTTTTGGGTCAAACAAAATCGTTCAGCCAGAATATGAATTAACGCATTATCAATATTATCAATGCTTTGGCGCAACTTTAATAATTCTTGTTTAGCTTTTTCTGGGGAAAGTGGTGGTTGTTTAATCATACAATCTACCTTTTTACATAAATTTTGGATAATAATTTTTAATTTGAATTAAATTGGAATATCGATCCACGATAAATGACCGCCTTTACCCGCTCCAGTATCCATAAAAACGGCTGTCCCTCCGGCATATCCTTTGCGGATCCAGGGACGTCCGTCCGTGGATCTGCAATCATGTCCGCAATATAGGGTATAACCTGATGGAATATGATTAACCCAGTTTAGTCTGCGGACCGGATAACCATTTGCAAGGGTTTTATTGGTTGTTTCCCCATACAATGTGCGGGATAACAAGGCATTTATCGGTGTCAATGGATTGGCTGGCGGGGGTTCAACCAGCATTCTGGTATGAAATCCGCCATGAACAAAAATAAAATTCTTAAAAATTAACCAGGCAGGAGCTTTTTCCAAAGCTTGCAAGATTTTATCGGTTAGTTTTTTATCAGGATGTTGGTTGATTTGATCAAGGGTTCTGGTCAGGATATTATCTTTTCTTACCCTGAATCCCTTGAGAAACAATCCCAGTTTTCGGTCATGATTGCCAATCAAGAAAATTCCTCTTTTTTCATCCTGAACCTGTAACATTAACGCCATTACAGCACCACTATCCGGTCCGTAATCGACCAAGTCCCCCAGTTGAATGATGAAGTGATCTGTTTCAACAGCATGTCGAAAACCGTTAATATCACCATGGACATCCCCGATAATTCTGAAATTTTTGAAACGAGTGGATAATGTGGCAAACATCGCTATAGTATAAACCATAAAGTTTTTTATTTTGCATCTATATATTGCAAAAATGTTTTTTTTATTGAATATCTCACTTTTTTTTGTTGGGAGAATTGAACTTTATGATCTTAATTAAAAGAAAAAAAAATATATAGTTTTATTTAAGTTAAGATTTTAAAGGATTAGTCATGTCTCAAAATAATCGTATTCAACATCAGGGATTAAAACGAAAAGTCTGCTCGGCTGAAGAGGCCGCGCAATTTATTCATGCGGGTGATTTGATAGGTACAAGTGGATTTACGGGGTCAGGATATCCGAAGGCAGTTCCTCAGGCTTTGGCTAATAGAATTAAGGAAGCTCATGCGTTAGGTAAGGAATTTAAAGTCAAATTGATAACTGGAGCGTCAACAGGACCAGAACTTGACGGTGCATTGGCGGAGGTTAACGGAGTTTCTTACCGTTCCGCGTTTAATACTGATCCAATTATGCGTAAACGGATCAATAGTGGGGATACTGATTATCTTGATATGCATTTGGGACAGGTTGCCCCCTTATATCGTACAGGTGTTTTGGGTGAAATGGATGTCGCCATTATCGAGGTCGTACGTATTTGCGAAGATGGTCGGTTGGTTGCCTCTTCGGCTCTGGCCAACAATCAGCTTTGGTTGAATAGTGCAAAAAAAATTATCCTTGAAGTCAATCAATGGCAAAGTGCAGGTCTGGAGGGTATGCATGATGCATGGGAGGTTTCAACCTCTTTTCCACATCAAATTATTCCATTGTCCTCCCCTTGTGATCGTATAGGTCAACCATATATGACTGTTGATCTGAATAAAGTGGTGGCTGTTGTGGAAACGAACGCTCCAGATCGAAATGCCCCTTTTAGTCCCAGTGATGAAAACGCAAAATTGATTGCTGGACATTTAATGGAATTTTTCAGATATGAAGTGAAAAGAGGTAAAGTGCCGCCTCAACTTTTTCCGTTACAATCCGGGGTTGGCAATGTTGCCAATGCGGTTATGGAGGCTTTGGGCGAAGGGGATTTTGACAATCTGACCGCATTTACGGAGGTGATTCAGGACGGTATGTTGAATATGCTTGAAACTGGGAAAATGAAGGTTGCTTCGGCGACATCCTTTTCTCTAAGTCCTGAAAAAGCGGAGTATTTTAACGATAACACTGATTTTTTCCGTGACAAAATCATTTTAAGGCCTTCTGAAATCAGTAATCATGTTGGTGTTATTCGCCGGTTAGGATGCATTTCCATGAACGGCGCCATCGAAGCGGATATTTTCGGCAATGTCAATTCCACCCATATTATGGGTTCAAGAATGATGAATGGAATTGGTGGTTCTGGGGATTATGCAAGAAACGCCTATGTATCGATTTTCATGACTCCATCCTTGGCCAAAGGAGGAAAGATTTCCTCAATTGTTCCGATGGTGTCTCATGTGGATCATATTTATCAGGATGTTCAGGTTATTGTAACCGAGCAGGGATTGGCAGATTTACGGGGACTGTCACCGCGTCAAAGAGCAAAACTTGTTATTGAAAATTGTACGCATCCCACTTTTAGACCTCTATTGAGGGAATATTATCAAATGGCCCTAAAAAATAATATGGCTCATACTCCTATTTTGCTTAAGGAAGCCCTGTCATGGCATGAACGGTACATCGATACAGGTACAATGATCCCCTGATTTTTCATACAATTGTTAATTTGCTTAAATTAGATTTTTTAAGCAAATTATAATGGATAGTTTAATAGGAATTATATTGAACAGATCCAAAATGGTGACGATTATATTCAAGCTGGTTTGGAGATAGTTGAAAGCCAACAGTAAGTTCATATCCATCAGGGGTACGGGCAGTTGTGGCGGGAACTTTGAACATCAATTTTTTGGATTCAAGCTTTACTTGATCAATATTATTGGGGAAACTAACTTCCGCAATCATTTCCTGTTTATCAACGACTTTTCCATTATGAATGGTTGCAATGAAATATGGGATTTTGAAAGAATGAGTTTGGGCTGCTGGTCCTCGCTGAATCTGAAGGGTCACACTCAGTTGTGTATCAATGTAGTCTTGATAGCTTAAATTTCTCTTTCTTCGTTCTTTATTTTTTTCGTTTTTTGGATCATCAGTACAATTGCCTGATATTTCTATGATGCTGGCTTTAGTTATAAGATGAGGGAGACTATCCTGATTATTTTCAAAAACAAAATAATCTGATGCTGCAGGAAGAATACTAACTTTGGGACAGGCAGGAGGAAAATCATATGTTACTTTTTCTGCACATCCCCACAGAAAAAATGTGAAGGGTAAAAAGGCGAGGGGTGTTTTTATCGTCTTTTTTGTCAAAACACTTGAAAGGATCATCGCTTTCCTGCCATTTATTAGAGAAGAGGTTGTTAATAAATAATAAAATATATACCATAAAACAAATTGTTTTAATGTGAAATATATTCTTTATAATTAATTTTAAGTTCTGATGTTTAATAACAGCTTGTTTACCTGATAAAATCCAAATATAAAGTTTATAGATTTTTAATAACTTGGAAAAATTATGTCTGACCAACATTTAAAGAATTCAGAAAATCAAACTCGTGCGTTAAAAGTATTATTGGCTGGCCCTCGTGGGTTTTGTGCCGGGGTTGATCGAGCTATTCGTGTTGTAGAAGAAGCTTTGCGACGGTACGGGGCACCGGTATACGTTCGTCACGAAATCGTTCATAATCGGACAGTTGTTGAAAATTTAGAAAAAAAGGGGGCTATTTTTGTGGAGGAACTGGATGAGGTTCCAGCAGATGCACATGTGGTTTTTTCAGCGCATGGTGTTCCTAAAACTGTGCCCCTAGAAGCCCAAAGACGTAACCTGTTATATCTTGATGCTACATGTCCCTTGGTTTCCAAGGTTCACAGAGAGGCGGAACGGCATTTTGCCAATGGCGGTGAAGAAAGCCGTCATATCTTGATGATTGGTCATGCAGGTCATCCCGAAGTTGTTGGAACGATGGGGCAATTGCCACCAGGTGCGGTAACCCTTATTAAGGATGCAGAGGAAGCCCGTACTGTACAACCTGAAAATCCAGATCGTTTGGCATTTATAACACAAACTACGCTTTCTGTGGATGATACCGCAGAAATTGTTGCCATTTTAAGGCAACGATTTCCCAAGATCGAGGGGCCAAAGCGTGAGGATATATGTTATGCAACTACAAATAGACAGGAAGCCGTAAAAAGAATTGCGGCAGAGTGTGATTTGATGTTCGTGATCGGTTCCCCAAACTCTTCCAATTCACAACGGTTGCGTGAGGTTGCTGAACGTTCGGGAGCGCCACGGGCAATTTTGATACCGAAACTGGAAAACATGGATTGGAAAGATCTGGAAGGCGTGAATGTATTGGGGATCACGGCAGGAGCCTCTGCACCTGAATCCCTTGTGCAAGAAATACTTGAAGCCTTGTCCAAACATTTTACGCTCGATATCGAAGAACGGATTGTCAAAGAGGAACATGTTACATTCAGTCTGCCAGCTCCCCTAGGATAAAATAGAGAAACATAGAGTTAATACATGGCTGTTTATACAAATGTTTCTGAACAACAAGTATCATCTTGTCTTCAAAATTATCCTATCGGTCAACTTGTTCGGTTAAAGGGTATTGCCCAGGGGGTCGAGAATAGCAATTTTCTTCTTGATACCACCCAGGGGAAATATATTCTTACCCTTTATGAAAAACGTATAAAAAGAGAAGAACTTCCATGGTATATGGATTTGATGCAGTTTTTTGCGCAACATCATATTCGTTGCCCCTTACCTGTCAGAACAAAAGAGGGTGAATGCCTGATTGAGCTGAATGAACGTCCGGCAGCAATTTTTACTTTTTTGGATGGAAAAGAAGTTTCGGAAATTTTGCCGGAACACTGTTTTGCCTTGGGCGTCTCGATGGCTCGGATGCATCTGGTTGGTCTGGAATTCAAGCAGAATAAAAAAAATCATGTGGGGCCGGACAGCTGGAATGCGTTACTTGAAAAATCGGTTAATCACGGGCATGATGATTTAATAAGGGAAATCGATCCTGTCCTAAGAAAAATCATTCAATCCTGGCCTACTCGACAAGAGGGTTTGCCAGTGGGTCAGATACATGCAGATTTATTTCCTGATAATGTTTTTTTTCAAGATAATTATCTAAGTGGATTTATAGATTTTTATTTTGCTTGTACTGATTTTCTTGCTTATGATCTTGCAATTGCTTTAAATGCATGGTGTTTTAAAGAAACGGGTGAGTATCTTGTCAAACGGGCAAGGGCTTTGGTCGCAGGTTATCAGTCTGTTCGTATTCTGACTGAGAAAGAAAGATTGTTGTTACCCATTTTTAAAATGGGGGCGGCATTGCGCTTTTTACTGACGCGCCTACATGATCTGGTTTATACCCCTTCAACAGCTTTGGTTACTCCTAAAGATCCGCAGCCTTATTTATACAGGCTAAGATATCATCAACTTAACAAAGTTGAAACATATGAATTTTGATCGAAGCAATTTTCAAAAAGGTTTTGTTGAAATCTGGACAGATGGAGGGTGCAGTCCCAATCCAGGTCCTGGCGGATGGGGAGTGTTATTACGCTTCAAGGGAATTGAACGTGAGTTAAGTGGTGGGGAAATGGAAACGACAAATAATCGTATGGAACTGACTGCCGCGGCTGTGGCTTTGGAGACATTGACCCGTTCTTGCCATGTGGATTTGTATACGGATAGTCAATATGTCCGCCGTGGAATTACTGAATGGTTTGAAGGCTGGAAAAAAAACGGTTGGAAAACAGCGGGAAAAAAACCGGTTGCGAATACTGATTTATGGCAGCGATTGGAAAGTGCTGCTGCCAGGCATCAAATTCAATGGCATTGGGTAAAAGGACATAATGGATGTCCTGAAAATGAACGGGTTGATCAGTTGGCCACGTCAGCCAGAAAAAAAATAACAGAAACAGGTTAACTAGCTAGCGCACTTTGTTTTGTTGTAAAATTGCACTGCGATTGCCTCCTGGTTGCCCGGCAAATGTATCATAGGATGCACTTGCATTATAGGGAGGTTGTACAGGTGCGTTAAAATACGCCCGAATTCCTGTCCCGGGAATATTGACTGAAGGACCGTTATAGGGTCTGACAGGCGATTGGCTTGGAGTGGACCCTGGCAATCCCTCACCTTTTTGAGAAGTTATTGAATCTGACTGTGTGGTTGTCATTGAATTATCATAGCTGACAGGTTTATATTCTGACATGCCAGGTCTTGAAGGGGGCGGAGGTAATGGATTTGGATCCTGGTTTTTCGTATTATTTGAAACTGCACCAGAAATTTGAGCCTGAACAACCATAGGAATGATGCCTGTCAATAAACAAATGGTTAAAATCAGACCGGTTCGAAAATGAGAAACAGATTTCATTTTGTTATATGCCATTATTTTTAAATCTTACTTACATATATAAAAATAATCTATTTTTAAAAGTAATCAATTGGCAACTTTTTCTTTTCTAAAAAAGATGACTTTTTTGTCATATTATTTCCCTTAAAAGGAATTATGGTTAATGATATCAAATTATAACCAATTTATCATCATTGGAATAGGTATTGACAAATGAATACAGAAAATAATCAGACGATTGTTCCTTATTCTTTAAATGACCAAGAGGTTCAGGATCTTACAGTTGCGCTGGAACAGCTGGAAGCAGGACGCGGCGTGTTATTGCGATTGGCTGATATTATGGGAGGAGCTGTAGGACAAGCCATAAAATTAGGTGAAAGAGGACTGAGTCTTTCACCAAGGATACAGAAAAAAATAGAGAAATTCACCAATGTTTCCATTCAGCGCGCTTTTGAAATTGCCATTTTAGGATTGAACAGAAAAACAGAGAAAACGGATTCAGATTTATCAAAAGCTGTCTGGCGTGATCGAATAATGAAAGCCATGGTTGTTACGTCAGGTGCAGTTGGAGGGTTCACTGGATTGGGTGGTATGTTGCCTGATATCAGTCTGACTACCCTTGCCCTTATGCGTGAAATTGCTCATGTTGCGCAAGAGGAAGGGGAAAACCTTCAAAATGAAGATACTAAACGCGCCTGTCTAGAGGTATTTGCATTACGGTCTTTTGCTAATTTGGGTATAGATAAAGATAATCAGCTGGGTTTTTTTTCAGCCAGATTAATGTTGCGTGGCCGTCCGATGATTTTGCTCATGGCTGACGTTTCTTACCAATATGGATTGAGTCTTTCCCAAAAACTGAGTATGCAGATGATGCCTGTTGTTAGCGCATTATGTGGTGCCTCATTAAATATGGCCTTTTTAAATCATTATCGTTCTTTGGCAAGACTACATTTTGTTATACGTCGATTGGAACGTGAACATGGAATGTTAGCTCGGGAAACAATTGAGTATATTTGTAAAAATCATATAAATTCCGATAATTTTTTTTAATGACATGATCAGATCATGTTCATGTTATCATGATTTAGTCATTACAATAGAATTGGACGTGCAAAGTTTATTCAAGATTAAGGCATTATAGATTTTTAGTTAACGAGATATCAATTAAGTTTAGTTTTAGGGGGATTGAAACGGAATTGATTCCGTTTATAATTCGGTATTTGCAAAGTCAATATATTAAGGATAAAGTGATGTTGTATAATTTTAGGGCGCTATGCTCTTCTTTTTATAAAAAAAAGAGTTATACGGGATCAATTCTTATTGGTACCACTTTTTTTGTCGCCCTATCGGCTTATGCCCAAGAAAAGCATCCTTTATTTATGCCGAAACGAGATGTAACGGTTGTTTATGCCGTGCAGCCGGAAAATTCATCATTGGCCCAAAAACGCAAGATATATTTTTCTGGAAATGGAACTCTATTTCGAATTGATGGTCCCAACAATATTGGGTTCACCCTTATTGATTCAGCTAAGCAAACGGCAACGGTTGTTTCCAATAAGTCGCGAGTTTATACGGTGATTCCAAGTAAATCGGGCAAGGGTGGTCTTTTTTTGGATGAAAGTCTACATTTCAGAAAAAAGGGAACAGATCGTATATTGGGTATTTTGTGTCATCATTGGTCAGTTCAAGGAACAAAAGGACATTCTGATGTTTGTGTAACTGATGAAGGCATATTATTACGGCAGGAAGGAATGGATATTGATGGTATTGATGGTAAAACAGAAGCCCTTTCAGTGCAATTTGATGCTTTGTCTCCCTCCACATTTCAAGTTCCGGTAGGATATCAGCAGGTTAGACTTCCCCAGCAAAAGGGGGAAAGTCCCACTTTGGTTTCACCCAATGCCAACGCTCAGCCTCTTTCACCTATCCAGGCTAAAAAATCGGAAAATGGGAATAAGGTGGATGCCAGCCAAAATCCTTTTATTACTCCTCAAAGGGATGTTGATGTGGTTTATGCAATCGCTGGTCCCATGCCTGGTTTACCTCCATTTCATCAGAGAATGCGCTGGTCCGTGGAACAATGGAAACAAAGAATTGATTCCCAGGGGATTGATACATACATGATAACTGATTATCGCACGCAGCGATTAACCGTTTTAAACCCCCAGTTAAAGAAAAAAACCGAACTTGTCGCGCCGGGTGCATCTATTCAGGGCGCGGGAAAAAGGGCGGAGGGAGATTATGTCAAGGTTGGTGAGGCCACGGTTGCTGGACAATTTTGTAATGAATGGGAGGTGGCAGATACAGAGGGCAATATTAATGATGTATGTTATACAAATGATGGAGTTATGTTACGCGTTGTACGTAATAACATTCCATTAGTTTTGGCCTTAAAAGTTGTTTACGCACATCAAGATGCCGGTTTGTATAAAATACCTTCTGATCTGAAGATGTTGGCACCGGCACATCCGTAAGGTTCACAGAAGATTATCGATCAGATGCATTGAGAGTTTTCAAAATTTCGTTTACATGGTTGGTAACTTTGACTTTATGCCAGATTTTAAGGATTCTACCCTTTTCATCTATTAAAAAGGTCGATCGTTCAATACCCATGTATTTTCGGCCATACATTGATTTTTCTACCCAAACGCCATAGGCTTCTGTCATTTCACCTTTTTCGTCGGATGCCAATGGAAAGGTGAGGTTGTGTTTTTGGGCAAAATCCTTCAGTTTTTTAACTGGATCACGGGATACACCAATAACAGGGATATCGAGCTTTTTGAATGCGGTCAGGTTTTCTTCAAAAGCACAGGCCTCTTTCGTGCATCCAGATGTATTGGCTTTTGGATAAAAATAAAGAACAAATTTTTTTCCTTTTAATGCAGTCAGGGAAATTGAACTTTCAAGTTGGGTGGGGAGATCAAAATTGGGTGCCAGGGAACCTTCGTTTAGTTGGGTCATGTAACTTACTTTTCTAGATGGATATAATGAAAATTGAATATTTTTTTCATGTTAATAATATAGTGATTAGGTGACAGGGCCAAGAAGTTTTATAAAGAGATCACGAACCTGTTCACTGGTTTGATGTATTTTCTCCATAATCAGAGAAAAGGAATCTTTTGTGTGAAAAATCTTTCCCAGAAGTTTTTCGGTCATGATTTCAATAATGATTGGAGTTGCATCCATTTCCAAATGTTCGGGAGGATATTTACCGAAGAATAATCTTAAAAGACTTTGCAAATTTCGCCAGAAATAATCAGCTTGAATCAAATATCTTGCCTCTTCAATAGAAAGATAGCCATTTTGAGCCAATTTTCTGAACGCTATTCTTGTGCAAGGATGTCTTGCTTTATTATTATGCGAGATTAATTGCAGAGTTTGAGCAATAAATTCCACTTCTATAAGTCCACCTTTAAGATATTTGACATCCCATTGTGTGGTGGGGGGCATATCATTTTCCAGCCTTTTGCGCATGTGAACGGCGTCTTGTAAAATGATTTTATTGGTCACGCCAGAGGGGGAAAAATCCAAGGCCTTGTTAATGGCATTATTGATCCGGTCCTGCAAGATTTTAGGTCCACCTATAACCCTAGCCCGCGTTAAAGCCATCCGTTCCCATGTCCAGGCTTCTTTTTCATGATATCGCTGGAATGAGTTCAGGGATACGGCAACGGGCCCTTTGCTGCCAGATGGACGTAAACGCATGTCAATTTCATATAATGGACCTGTATAGCTTGTATTGGTCAAGGCAGTGATAAAACTTTGTGTTAATCGTATATAATAAGGATTGATGGCTAACGAACGGAATGCTTTATTGGCCAATCCTGTTTCTGCGACACTGGCAGTAATTCCAGGTGGATGGTCATAGACCAGCATCATATCAAGATCGGAACCCACCGTCATTTCCCATGATCCGGCTTTCCCCAAGATAATGATGCATATGCCTCCATCCGGAATAATCCCATATTTTTGTTCATGATCTTTGATTACTCTTGCCAGAAGTTCGTTTAAAATGATATCTGCCATTCGTGTACGCTGGATTTGACTTTTATTTAGAGAAAGGCGGTTTTCCATATAGGAAACGGAAAGCCTGAATTCCTCGCTTTGAATAATGTTATGAAGAATAGGCAGAATTTCTTCCAGAGACTGGGTGCTGTTTAGATGCTCATGGATCGTTTTTTGCAGCAGATTTGTTTTTGTTTTTAATATATCGACATGAATTAACGCATCAAGTGCTGCAGGATTATTGGTAATATAATCAGCCATGAATTGTGAGGAACCCAATATTGACGCCAATTTTTCGATTAAAATGGGATTGCGTTCGAAAAGGGACAAAAGCTGTATCCCCGCATGATGTCGTGCCAGCAAACTGTCAAAACGCTGTAGGATCAAAAGAGGGTTTTTCTGTTCTGCAAAAGCCTGTAAAATATTAGGTAAAATATTTTTTAGAATCATTCTGGCCCGTGCGGTTCTTAAAGTACGGGGGCCGCTATTGCTCCATGATTGTAAAATAGATGCGGCTTCATCGGGGAAACCTTTTTCATTCAGATAATTGATTAATTCATTTTTAGGTAAATCAAGAATAAAATTTTCTTCATTATCCGGAGACGTAAAAAATCCCTCGAATATATGTCGGACCTTTTGCATAAGCGGGAATAAATCTTCAACAAATTTGTCTGTTGATTCATATCCCATGAAAATGCAAAATGCATCAAATGCCTGTTGTGTATTGGGAAGGGAATGGGTCTGATGATCGGATTGCATTTGCAGGCGGTGTTCTATTTTACGAAGGAAATAGTAGGTTTTAATTAGGATCGTTGCGGATTCATCGGAAATTAACTCTTTTCTGGTCAATTGCTGTATGGCTTTGATTGTTTGGGGTGTACGCAGTTTTGGAAAACGTCCTCCCCAGATCAATTGCAAGGTTTGGGGTAAAAATTCGATTTCACGAATACCACCATAGCCTAACTTCACATTTTGACCGATTAACCAGTGCAGGGCATCTTGTCCAAATTTTTTTTCAGAGAGTATTGGCGGGTTGGGTTTGCCTGAATTTTTATGACAATCAATCCTGTTTTTCATGGCATAAATGTCCTCGACAACAGCAAAATCCAGATGCCTGCGCCATATAAAGGGTTGAACAGCCTCCAGGAAAGAATGTCCTCCTGCAAGATCTCCCGCGACAGGTCGTGCCTTACTCATGGCACTTCGTTCCCAGGTTTGTCCCAAGCTTTCATAATATGAAATGGCGGCGGGTAACGAAACGGCGAGTGGGGAAGAAGAGGGATCAGGCCGTAATCTCAGATCAACACGAAAAACATATCCATTTTCATCTCGATCCTCCATGAGGGATACGAGTTGTCGTGTGATC
This sequence comes from Commensalibacter sp. M0355, assembly GCF_016101365.1. Lineage (NCBI taxonomy): Bacteria > Pseudomonadati > Pseudomonadota > Alphaproteobacteria > Acetobacterales > Acetobacteraceae > Commensalibacter > Commensalibacter sp. M0355. The sequence goes on along the minus strand of NZ_JACFQQ010000001.1, from coordinate 620,117 downwards.
CGGATAAAAAGTGTGGCAAGATCGGGATGATTCGGATATTTGTCTGGATCATAAAGAATAATAAGGTCAATATCAGAAGAGTAATTAAGTTCCCTACCACCAAGTTTGCCCATTCCCAAAACAATAAATCCTGAGTTTTCCTGAGGATTTTCTGGGTGGGAAAGTGTAATTTTTTTATTTTGATGTGCTTGTAATAAAAGATAATTGATTGCAAAATGAAGGGTGATTTCTGCAAGATAACTGAGCGTATGGGTTATTTTTTTTAAAGTCCATACATTTCCAATATCTGCAATTGCACAGGCAATGGCAATTTTTTGTTTGGTAATCCGTAATATTTTGGCGATACTGGATCTGGATTCTTGTATTGATGAATTTTGTAGGCAAGTAAAGGCTTTATTGCAGGCCTTATCAGGTCCATTTAATATAAGGTATTCAAAGAAATGAATGTTTTTTATAATCAAATCAGCAAGAAAGGGGCTGTTCCCACCAATGGCATGGATAAGGCGGACAATACCGGGTTGCTGAATTAATACTGGATCCTTGTTATTTTTAACCCATGCTTCTTTAACTGCATTTGAAAAAAGGTCTGCTGAACGTTGATCCGCCGCTTTTGGCCAATTCTGATCAAACCAAGGGATAGAAGACAGGTTTTTGTGAGACATGATACATGATTTCTGTTGTTTGGTTTTTTTCAGTTTACAAATATTAAGATGAAAATGCCCATAAAGAAAGAGCAAGAATTTCATAAAGATTCAAAAATAAAACACAGACGAAACTGGTTGCGTAAATTTTTACTGGCAGGCTGTTCGGTAATTGTATTGCTGGTCGTGATGGTGTCAGCTTTTATATTATTCATATTAAGCGCACCTGCCAACCTTACCTTTATCGCCCGATATTGGCTTCCTTTAACGGTTATAGAAGGTATGGAGAAGGATAAACCTGCTGGAAGACTGACGTTTGACAAGTTGGTTATGAAATGGCCTGTTCTAAAGAAAGGCTTTAATACACCAGTCACTTTCGAACTGGAGGGATTAAAGTTACTGGATGTCTATAACCAGGTAAGGGATCATTTGGACTTTGCAAAATTAACGCTGGATACATCATCATTACGACATAAAAAAATTGTTCCTTTGTATATCAAGTTGTCAGGTGCACAATTACATTTAAGAAGATATAAAGACAATCATGTTAATCTGGATTTGTCAGGATTGGGTTTGTCGAGACAATCCAGGCTGGATATCGACTTTCATCGTTTGTATCATGTCAAAATTGAGAAAACCGTTTTATCTTTTAAAGATGACATTGATCATAATTTGATTCAATCAAGACAGATTGATGTTGATGTGCATCCTTTTTATGCTGACAAAACATTGACCATTATTGGAAAAGTCTATTTCAATTTTGATATTAATGGTCATAAGGTTCAAATTAAAGGTCAAAGCTCTGTTCAGTCCATAACTTCATCAGATATTGTTAATTTGCAAAAAACGGGAAAGCTCCAATGGCATATGGAGATCGATCAGGTCAATCCCGCCAATATTGCAGAAATGATACCGGAATTGCGTTATTTGCAATCTGTTAATATGCCTATTTCAGCTGAGGCGAATATAGGTTTTTCTATCCAGAATAAAGCTTTCATGCAACCTTATATGGCAGATATTAAAATAAATTCTGCTCAGGGGAATGTAAGGGTTGGAAATATGGAATATTTCCCATCTTTTTTCAATGCTCGTATAAGCGCTTTTTTTGGTGAAGATGCCAAATATCCTGCAAAGATTGATTTTTCCGACATTTGTCTGCAATTGAGATCTCCGTCAAATTTGGAAAATGCGAAAAGCGGGCCTTTTTTTCATTTCAAGGGTTGGTTGAAATTATCCTCACTGTTAAATCCAAAAGTGGTTGATGCAGATTTTTCCGCGGGTAGTCCGTTGCTAGACTTTTCAACATTAAAAGAATATTGGCCTCGTCACATAGCCAAAGGAGCCAATGAATGGGTTACGGGCAATATTACAAGAGGGCAAGCGCGAGATTTTTCAATTCATGCAAGGCTTATGGGGCATGAGGGATGGCATCATTTGAGACTGGTTCACTTGGAGGGTGGAATTGCTCAGGCAACAGATTTGGAGGTTCACTGGTTAAGGCCCATCCCACCTTTACAGAAAATGAATGCACAAATGTTATTTGTAGATCCTGATCGGATATTGATTAAATATCGAGGAGGTTATCAAATTGTCAGGTCAGGAAATGGAACCACCTCGAAATTACGCAAGTTGAATATACCTTCTGGAAATATGTGGATTACAGGATTAAGCAATCATCGGGATTTGGGTATTATAACGCTTTTGATAAAAGGTAAGTTGCAAGATTTATTAACTTTATTATCTGAACAACGATTGCATTTGCTATCTCGTCATCCTGTCCCTTTTAAAAATCCTTCCGGGGATTTGTCTACGCATTTACATTTGGAAATCCCCCTCAAGAAAAAGGTGAAAATCGAACAGATTGATATTCAGGGACATAATGAGATTAAAAATGTCTATCTAAAAGATATAGCGTTAGGACAGGATTTGAGACAGGGGAATTTAGTGGTGGACGTGAATGCCCGTCAACTTGATTTACATGGGTATGGTCTTTTATCTTATTTTCCTGTGCGTATTGAGTATAGACAAAATTTTACGCATCAACATCTTGGGTCGCTTGTTGAAAAAGCAAAAGTTGGCTTGACCATTACGTCAGAGACCTTGAAACAAACAGGTTTTGATATGGCTAAGGATATAGGGGGCCAAGCCTTTCTAGATTTAAATTATTCAAAATTTTACGACAAAAAAGCGATAATCAATTTAAATTTGGATCTATCAAGAACTGAATTGAAACTCCCGATTTGGCACAAGCTAATTGCAAAACCCGCGAAGGCTTCGGGAACGATAATATTGAATGACAACAAACTGGTCGGTATTCAAGACTTGCATGCTCAGGGAAGTGACTTGTTGGTGCATGCCAATATGAATATCGAAAACAGAATTCCAACCCAATTAAATATTCAATATTTTAAAACTGGACGGTCAGAAGGAAAAGCGACCATTAATTTTCCAATGACGGATGAAGCGTTTCATAACCCTTTAAAAGGTGATGTACGTATTTCTGTCAAGGCAGATACATTGGATCTTTCCCCATTTATTCAGGATTATCTTGGAACATCCAGGAAAAAACATGCCGTTTCCAAGAAATCACAGAATTATAATATTCCTGTTGCAGCTACAGGAAAGTACAAAGGACTTAAGGGAAGACGTTGGATCTTTAACCTTCAGGCCAAGAAAATCTTTTATGATAAGAATAAGAATCTGGGCGAAGTAACAGCCTATATTGAATATAATGGATTACGGTTGATGCGTCTTTCTTATGGAATGCGCCAACCAACTTTGGTAACTGCGTCATTATTTCCCAAGGATTCAAATCGACAATTTTATCTGGATGCTCAGAATCTTGGCAATTTATTGAATATTGTTGGAATATCAAATAGAATTTCAGGAGGGCATTGTGTTCTGAGTGGTAATTTTGATGACAATGATCCTGAGGCCCCGTTTACCGGCAAGATACAAATCGAGCCTTTTGTTGTTGATCATGTTCCCACCGCCTTAAAACGGATCAGTAATCTTTCTGTTTATGGTTGGTTCAAAAGGCAAAAGGCGGATGCGTTGAATATTGATGCTCTCAAAGGAAATATCTTTTTGAATAAGGGGATTCTGAAAATAAAAAATGGTCGTGTTTTCAATGATGAACTTGGAGCGACTTTGAAGGGCGATATCAATCTTGATAAAGCGGTTTTGGATTTGCAGGGAACAATAGTGCCGATTTATGCGGTGAATAAACTATTCAGTCATGTCCCGGGGGTGGGAAAATTATTTGTTCCAGAAAAAGGGGGGGGGTTTATTGCCGTTCCCTTTGTCATTAACGGAAAATTCAAAGACCCTCATATGGAGGCATATCCTTCAATGTTGCTAACTCCAGGCTTTTTACGAAATCTATTTTAATAATTGTATAGACAATTGAAGTTGAGACGATAGATCAATGATAAGTAATTATACGGAATATTTTTTTATTTTCATTATTGTATTGATTGGCTTTGGTTTGGCTGCTGTTTTTTTATTGAAACAATCAATAAAAAAAAATGATCGGCAGGAGGATATTTTAAAAAGAATAACATTTTTAATCGAGAAGGAATCTTCCGCACGAATACAGGATCAAGACCGTCAGCAGCAGCATCTTGATAAAATTGAGAAGGAATTGTTCGACCGTTTACAGAATGGTCAAAACCAACTGGCTGAGCGATTGCATGTCATGAACGAAAGTTTGATGAAGGAACAATCCACGTTACGGTTGGATCAGGCAAGGGCGATGCAGCTTTTAACAGAGCAAAGTTCACAGAATTTAACAGAGTTGCGCCAATCTGTAACGGAAAGACTGAACAAGGCTGTTGAAACTCAAATGCAGTCATCTTTTCAGCGTGTGGTTGAACAGTTTTCCGAGATTCAAAAATTGATGGGTGAGGTTAACTCTGTAACAGCGCAGATGAGCGATTTAAAGCGATTGTTTACAAATGTTAAGACGCGTGGCGGCTGGGGTGAGGCGCAGCTACAATCAATATTAGATGATATTTTACCAACTGGAACTTATGAACGGAATGTGCGTTTAAAGGATAACAGCATGGAAATTGTCGAATTCGCCGTTCATATGCCTGCACAAGGTTCCCATAAACCTTTAATGGCCATTGATTCTAAATTCCCAACGGAAGCTTATGAACGATTAATACAAGCTATTGAAGAAGGAAATAGTGGCGCGGAACAGGCTGCCCGTAAAGCTCTGGAAAGTTGTGTCAAGCAGGAGGCGAAAAAGATCGCTTCAAAATATATTGTACCGCCAAAAACGGTTGAATTCGCTGTTTTATATGTTCCAACTGATGGACTTTATACGGAAATCGCTCGAATTCCCGGTCTTATCGACGAAATCGGCAGAGTTTATCATATTTTAATTATGTCCCCCGCCTTAATGCCGCCTTTATTACGGACTATTCATCTCGGTTATGTTTCATTGGCATTGAGTGAGAAAACGGAATTTGTTTCAAGTTTATTGGGCAAGACCAGACAAGAAATGATAAAAATTGACATGATTTTTGAAAAATTGACCCGTTATATAGAAAATACGGCCACTTCCGTCACTGATGCCCGTCGTAAAACCCAAAAACTTATTCAATCGCTGGAAAAAATTGGGGAAAAGGAAACTGAATAACCAGAATGGATAAGATTATTTTAACGAGAGATGGGTATGTTTTAAAATAGTTTAACAGCATTTTATCAAGGAACGAGCAAATCATATGGTTAATTGAAGAAAGACGGATGGGATCTTAATAAGGTGAATGCAATTGTAATTACGGCATTAAAGCGTCCATATACATTTGTTGTTCTGGCTATTTTAATTCTTGTTTTTGGGGTGTTGGCTATATTCCGGACACCAACGGATATATTTCCTGATATTAAAATTCCAGTGGTAGCTGTTGTCTGGAATTATACAGGTTTGATGCCAGAGGATATGTCGGGGCGGATTGTTTACTATTATGAACGGGCCTTGACATCCACGGTTGATAATATTGAGCATATTGAAAGCAATTCTTACTATGGGCGTGGAATTGTGAAGATTTTTTTTCAACCCGGTACTGATATTGCAGAGGCCCAGACACAAATTACCTCGGTTTCCCAAACCGTTTTAAAACAGATGCCCAAAGGTACGACGCCCCCCCTGGTCATTAAATACAGTGCTTCATCCATCCCTGTCATGATGTTAAAGGTCTCATCCAAAACTATTACCGGGTCCCAGCTTTATGATATGGCATCTAATCTGATACGACCGGCCTTGATTTCTGTTGCGGGGGCGGCATTACCCTCACCTTATGGAGGTGTTTCCAATTATGTTCAAGTTGATTTGAATCAGGCTCGCTTACTGGCTTACGGGTTAACGGCAACGGATGTAGGTAATGCCCTTGGCAAGCAAAATATTGTCTTGCCAGCTGGTGACCAGAAAGTCGGTTCCATTGATTTTATGGTTCAAACCAATGCCAGTCCCAGAGCTGTTGACGAATTTAACAATATTCCAATTAAAAAAGTCGGCAATGCAACGGTTTTTTTAAGGGATGTTGCCTGGGTACATCGAGGTGGACCGCCGCAAACCAATCTTGTCTTGGTGAAGGGGCACAAGGCAATTTTGATGGTCGTTATGAAAACAGGGGATATTTCCACCCTTCAGGTAGTGGCTGGTATCAAAAGGTTATTGCCACAAGTGCAAAAGACACTGCCACCAGGGGTTGATGTTAGCATTCTATCAGATGCCTCAGTTTTTGTTAAGGATTCCGTTCATGATGTTGTAAGGGAAATGGTCACGGCTGCATTTCTGACCAGTATTGTGGTAATTCTATTTCTGGGTTCATGGCGATCAACCCTGATTATAGCAACCTCCATCCCCTTGGCGATTTTATCCGCCCTGATTGGTCTAGAGGCAATGCATCAGACAATCAATGTCATGACATTGGGAGGTCTGGCCCTGGCTGTCGGGATTTTGGTGGATGATGCCACCGTCATGATTGAGAATATTGACACGCATCTTGAAATGGGTAAACCCTTGTATGATGCAATTGTGGATGCGGCCAATCAAATTGTGATTCCAACTTTTGTTTCAACGCTCTGTATTTGTGTCGTCTGGTTTCCGTTGTTCCAACTGACCGGGGTGGGAGGATGGTTATTCATGCCCATGGCTGAAGCGATCATTTTTGCAATGATAGCATCCTTTATTTTATCCAGAACTTTTGTTCCCACCATGGCTTATTATCTGTTGCGTGGACAAGTGGAAAATCATGGCGTCAATAAAAAAAAAGAAACTTTTTTCGCACGATTCCAGCATGATTTTGATCAGGGATTTGAGAAATTCAGAAGATACTATCGAATTTTTTTGCATAAAATTCTTTTTGTTAAGAAAAAATTTATCCTAATTTTTTTAAGTTTTTCTTTTTTGTCTGTAGGTTTATTATTTTTTGTCGGACAGGATTTCTTTCCAGAAATTAAATCTGGTGAACTAGATTTACACATGCGTGCTCCTCTGGGTTCAAGAATTGAGGAAACAGGTAAAATTTCTTATCTAGTCAATTCAGAAATCAGTGATTTGTTACCTGGGCAAGTTTATGAAATTGTCAATAATTGTGGTTTGCCCTTTAGCAGTATCAACCAGGCTTATGTTGCAACTCCGACAATAGGGTCACAGGATTGTGACATGACAATCTCATTAAGGAATTCTGAATCTCCTGTTGCAGCATATCGCCAGATTCTCAGACATGGATTAAGAAAAAAATTTCCAGGAACAGACTTTGCCTTCACGCCGGGTGATATCACCGCCAAAATTTTAAATTTTGGTTTACCTGCCCCGATCAATGTGCAGATCGTGGGGCGAAACTTGGCAGGTAACTATGAGTATGCAAAACATATTGCCGCAAAATTAAAGCGTATTCCTGGTATTGCGGATGTAAGGGTTCAACAAACGGTTTCTACACCAACCCTGATGATTAATACCCGTCGTGATTTTGCTCTTAGTACAGGATTAACTGAGGCGGATATTGCAAATAATGCTCTTGCAACCTTATCGGGAAGCGGACAGGTCGCACCCACTTATTGGCTGGATATCAAGACAGGGGTGTCTCATTTGGTGAATATTCAAACCCCACAATCTGATTTACAGAATATGAATGATCTGGAAACCATTCCTGTCAATGGTTCCGAAAGAGGGGAAAAGAAAATCAAGTCGCAGATTTTGGGATCCTTGAGCCGTATTGATCATACAGGATCAGGTGGTGAAATATCCCATTACAATATCATGCCCGTATTTGAGATTTATGCCAGTAATGAAGGGCGAGATCTGGGGGCTGTCAGCAGGGATATCAAAAAAGTTATCAAAAGGGAAAAGGCGACAATACCCCGTGGCTCTACAATAGCCATTCGGGGGCAGGCTACAACAATGTATAATGCTTATATGCAATTACTGGGGGGATTGGCATTATCTATATTGTTTGTCTATCTGATTATCGTTGTCAATTTTCAATCCTGGCTAGATCCATTTATTATCATCACTGCATTGCCGGGTGCCCTGGCAGGGATTTCTTGGAGTTTGTTTATCAGTCATAACGCATTGTCTGTTCCCGCGTTGACAGGGGCAATTATGTGCATGGGAACGGCCACTGCTAATTCCATTCTTGTTGTTTCTTTCGCTCGGGAACGGCTTGCTGAGCATGGAGATGCGGTAAAAGCCGCAGTTGAGGCCGGATATGGTCGTATCAGGCCTGTTTTAATGACGGCTTCGGCAATGATAATTGGCATGATACCGATGTCATTCAGTAACACACAAAATGCCCCTTTAGGCAAAGCCGTTATGGGGGGGCTAACTCTGGCTACATTTGCAACCTTGTTGTTTGTTCCATGTGTGTTTGCATTGGTTTATAACCGTCATGGCCGGATAAAGGAATAGTGGATGTCCAACTTTTCAAAAAAAACCAAGGCTATTTTTTTAATGATTGGAATTTGCGCTTGTATTTACGCAATTTTTGGAATTGTTGAGCGACAGCACGATGTTGTCAAACTGACAGAACAGGCCAGGAAAGATTCATTTCCCATTGTTCAATGTATCCAGCCACAAAAAGGTCCAGCGATAAGAAGTCTCACTTTGCCTGGAGATGTATCGGCGTGGTATCAGGCGCCAATCTATGCACAGGTATCAGGATATGTCCAACATTGGTACAAGGATTATGGCGCGACTGTAAAAGCGGGTGAATTACTGGCAACAATTGACACTCCTGGTCTGGACGCGCAGTATGAGGCTGCAAAAGCAAATTTGAAAGTTGCCCAGACACGCTATCAATTGGCGGCAGTTACGGCAAAACGTTGGCGGGCCTTGTCAGGAACCAGAGCGGTATCCCAGCAGGAAGTTGATGTTCAGGTCGCCAATGCTAAAGTTCAAAAGGCTGAAGTGGATGCAGCGGGCCATGAAGTGGCCCGGTATGAGGCTTTACAGGCATTCAAAAAAATCAGGTCCCCCTTTAGTGGCGTTGTTACGTCGCGATTAACGGATGTAGGGGATTTTGTGAATAATAATGGAGATTTAAGCCGTCAAGGTAAGGCAACCGAGTTGTTTACGGTTTCTGATATTCATAAACTCCGTATTTTTGTAGATGTGCCGCAGGATTATGCATCAATCCTGAAAAAAGGGTTAAAGGCTGAATTGACAACAATTCAATATCCAGGAAAAACCTTTCAGGCGGATTTTTTGACATCTGCAAGGGCGTTTAATATGGCCAGCCGTACAGTGACAACTGAATTGACCGTTGAAAACGCCTCCCATATATTATGGCCCGGAACTTTTGTACAGGTTCATTTTATAACCCCAGCAGATCCAGATATTTTGATCATTCCAGAACAGGCTTTAATTTTTCGTAGTGAGGGTATGCAAGTTGCCGTTGTCGGGAATGATCATCGGGTTCGGATGCAGAAGGTAAAACTAGGAAATAATCTTGGTAAATCAATTCAGGTATTGGCAGGGATAAAAAAAACGGATTGGATTGTGAATAATCCATCAGCTGGGTTATTAAATGGGCAACAGGTTAAAATTGTAGATAGCACACCAGGATATAACGATAATTTTCAAAATAGCGAATCTGTAACAAAAAAATATGATAATGATTCGTTCAAGAAAAATGCGGCTGAATCCAATGTGGAATAAGAAGGCAGATAAAGCCAATATACCATATGGTTATTTGTTAATGGCATGTCTTGTTTTTCTGAATGGATGTGATTTAGCCCCGCATTACAAACCTGTTCATTATGTTCTGCCTGAAAATTGGCATGGAACAGCCCCTTTTCATATTGCACAACCTGAGGATCAGATTCCTAAAGGTGCATGGTGGGAGATATTCCATGATCCTGTGTTAAATCAACTGGAAAGCGATCTGGAAAAAAATAATCCTGATTTGCAAGCGGCTGCAGAAACCTATATGCAAAGTCGCGCTGTTCTTGGAGAGGTTAGATCGAATTTGTACCCACAATTAAATCTTGAAGCTGGTGGTGGAAGATATAAACAATCCCATCACCGGTTATTCCGAAGTAAAACCAGTCATGCTCCAATTGAAGAAACAAATATTCAATATCAGGCTTCTGTTTTATGGGAAGCAGACTTATGGGGTAAAATTAGAAATGAAATAAGGATGCAAAGAAACCTGGTTCAAGCGAAAGCTGCTGATTATGAATCTGCAAAACTATCTCTGGAAGGGGATCTGGCAGGCAGTTATATGCTTTTACGTGGGTATGATGCTCAGAATGAGGTTTTAAGTCAATCCATACAATATTATGAAGCTGCGGTTGATATCACGCGTATGCGTCAGGCAGGTGCCATTTCGGCTGGGATAGACGTTTCACGTGCCGAAAATCAATTGGCAATTACAAAGGCACAACAAACAGAGATACAGGCCAGACGGGATTTGACCGAACATGCGATCGCTGTTTTGGTTAATCAATTTCCCGAAGATTTTCATATAAAATCGGTAAAAACAAATCTAAATGATTATATACCGAATATACCGGTGGAATTTCCCTCAACTCTATTACAACGTCGACCTGATATAGCCAGTGCTGAGCGACAGATGGCCGCTGCCAATCGCCATATAGGCATATCAAAAGCTGCATTTTATCCTGATATCACGATTAACGCGGCAAGTGGTTTTCAGGACAAGGGATTTGGCTTGGCAAATATGGCCAACAGCATGTGGTCTGCGGCAATTCAGGGGGCTTTACCCTTGTTTCAGGGGGGATTACGTCGGGCAAGTTTACAAAAGGGCTGGTCAGTCTACCGACAAACACGGGATCAATATCGCTCCACTATTTTGAATGCGTTTCGCGAGGTTGAGGATAATCTTACCTTAACGCAAAAGATGCGGCTGGAATTAGAACAAAATAAGGAGGCCTCTGAAGCGGCCTTACGGACACAGGGAATGGCAATGTCATTATATACAGGAGGATTAACCACTTATCTAGACGTTGTTACAGCCCAGAACGCCGCATTAGCCGCCCAATTGGCTGAAGTCCGAAGCAAGACAAAATTGATGCAGGCATCTGTAAAACTAATTATTGCATTGGGAGGAGGATGGGGTAGACAGAATTTGCCTATTAAAAATTTAGAATCTTTTAAAGTTTTGCAGTATAATCATCTAGGATTTGATAAAAACCTACCTACAAAAAATAAAAAGATTCAATATTAATTTCATCAGATAAGAAATTAATGTCTTTCTTCTAAATAATGTAATTGATGTTCATTGCCATTGAATTTTCCTATTAATTTTATCTTATTATCAGGAGTTATTTCTTTATGATCAAATATAGTGGATATTTTCTGGTCTTTGGAAATTAAATTTAAATTTCCATTAATGATTTTCCAATAATATTCGTTTTCATGATAATAATTATGAACACGGCCTTTCATGTCAAATTGCATATTATTACACCAACAAACATTGTCTGTTTGACTGCCATAAGCCCACTCACGAACAATAATATTACTTTCATCAGGTGAAAAATTTCTAATAGATAAAAGCTTTTGAACCGTGGAAAAAGATAGAAATTGTGAGAATAAAGTATTACGATGATTTGATTGATGGAGAAGCTCATTATGAATGGGATTCGCTACGTTTTCGAAGATTTCTTCGAATATATAGTAATTGAAGTTAATATGTTTTTTTAATTGAGAAGCAATTAAAAACTCAGGATCACTTTGATTGGTTAATCCAAAAAGTATAGTAGGTAAGGAGTGGTTGAATTTTCCCCCATATAGGTCGCGTGCTTTAGAATCATCCGCCAAAAAATCAATGTGCAATTTTTCTGCTGTTTGATATAAACTTCCTGTTCCAAGGGCTCTGGTATGTATTATAGGCCATTGATCGTAGATAAAAGCAATCTCTTGCATTTCCCATAATAGATGCTGCCAATATCTTTCAATACCCCATAGTGGGAATTCTTTTAGTTGAGCTAAAGTGTTTTTCAAAAATTTTCTGCTCATTATGGGAGCCATGCATTCAATAAAATCTGTTCCTCGTAAGAGTAATGTTTGTTGTTGCAGTGTAATAGGGTGAGTAAAAAAACTTTCTAACGTTAAAGATGGGGCAGATAAGACAGGTTGATATTTATTAATAAAATTAACGATTTTTCTTGCTGATTGATAGGAAATATATAAATCGTCTTCAAATAGCCAAAAGAAATCATATTGATTAATAATATCTGGGTTATTAATGATGAAGTCATGAACCCCACTTAATTTTGTTCCTTCAACTTTATATGTGTAAGTAGGGTTGTCTTGTGAAAAATCAGCATTATCATAATATACAAAAGCGATGTCCATTATTTTTTGTATAAGGTGTATCCATGATTTGTGAATGGATTTTGTACCGCAACGTAAAATCATGAGATGTTTCATTAATTGATTACCTTTAGATTATATTAATTATTGATTAATTGTAATTTTTAAAAGAATAATTTTTTTTTTCAATCTTTAAGAATAATATTTTATTGGATTTTAAATAAAATCTTGACAAATTTTGTAAACTATAAGAAAAATATCAACTCTTATCGGAACGCGGGAGATTACTTTAGCAACAAGGAAAAAAGAATTTTTCTTTAGGTTTTCGTGTGAACCGCGGTCTGGGTAGATTAATGTTAAGGAGACCCGGATATGGCCAAAAAGATTGTTGGCTACATTAAATTGCAAATTCCAGCTGGAAAGGCGAATCCATCCCCACCTGTTGGGCCTGCCCTAGGTCAGCGCGGCTTAAATATTATGCAATTTTGTAAAGAGTTTAATGCTGCAACACAAAGCCTGGAACCAGGAATGCCTATTCCTGTCGTGATCACAGCTTATGCAGATCGTACATTTAGCTTCATCACTAAAACACCCCCTAATACTTATTTTTTGTTGAAAGCTGCAAAAATTTCCAAAGGTGCCTCCGTTATTGGTAAGGGTGCAACTGTTGGTACAGTAAAAATCAGCCAATTGCGTGAAATCGCTGAGCAAAAGATGAAAGATATGAATGCGAATGACGTTGATGGTGCCGTTCGTATGTTGATAGGATCTGCACGTTCCATGGGCTTGAAGGTTGAGGAGGCTTAAGAGATGGCAAAGAATAAACGTATTGCTGCAGCTTATGCTTCAATTGAAAGAAATAAGCTTTACGCATTGAAAGATGCTGTTGCATTGATTCGTGATAATGCGAAGGCTAAATTTGACGAAACAGTTGAAATTGCCATTAATCTAGGTGTTGATCCTCGTTATGCGGATCAGATGGTTCGAGGCTTAATGTCACTGCCACATGGAACAGGAAAAACTTTGCGTGTTGCTGTTTTTGCACGGGGTGAAAGAGCCGAAGAGGCTAAAGCGGCTGGCGCAGATATTGTTGGTGATGAAGATCTTGCGGAAAAAGTGCAGGCGGGTCAGGTTGATTTTGACCGTTGTATCGCAACCCCTGACATGATGGCGCTGGTTGGGCGTCTTGGCAAAATTCTTGGTCCACGTGGTTTGATGCCTAATCCCAAATTGGGAACGGTTACAATGGATGTTAAGTCTGCTGTAACAGCTGCAAAATCAGGTCAGGTTGAATACCGTGCCGAAAAGGGCGGTGTCATTCATGCTGGTGTGGGTAAGGCATCATTTAGTGCTGAAAATCTTCTTGAAAATATTCGAACTTTTGTTGATACTGTGCAAAAAGCACGCCCAACAGGGGTTAAAGGTACCTATATGAAAAAGATTTATCTTTCTTCAACAATGGGTCCTGGCATTGAAGTGGATATTGCTAGCGTTAACGCTGGTTAATAAAAAAGTTTTATTATCCCTTTTTGATAAGGGGATAGTATTGTCGAGACATTTTAAAATGTCTCAAACCTGTCCAAGACCGTACGTAATTTAAAATTTTAAAGGTTTAGAACCGCGCATGGAAGACGGGGCTGGTATTATAGATTGAAAAATTATTTATATGCTAGTGATTCCGTTAAGGACAGGCGAACCGGATCAATAAAATTCATTTTATTGATCTAAATGGTAACCTGAACAGTTATAAATTTAACTGATCAAAATGGAGACGGGATTTGGACCGCACGGAAAAACAAGCTTTTGTTGCTTCCATGGCATCTGTTTTCGCAAACACTTCAATGGTCGTTGTTACGCGCAATGCGGGATTAACGGTTGCTGATGTTACGGATTTGCGTCGTCGTATGCGTGCTGCTGGGGCAACTTATAAAGTTGGGAAAAACCGCTTGGTCACCCTCGCCGCAAAAGGTACCCCATTCGAAGGCATTACGCCAATGCTAACTGGGCCTACAGCTCTTGCTTGGGCAGAGGATCCAGTTGCTGTTGCGAAAGTAGCCGTCGAGTTCGCCAAAACCAATGAAAAACTTGTTGTGCTTGGTGGAGCGTTAAGTGGCCAATTACTTGATTTGAATCAGGTCAAGGCCCTTGCAGAGCTTCCATCCTTGGATGCGCTTCGTGCACAACTGGTTGGGCTTATTTCTACACCTGCCACACGTATTGCTGGTGTATTACAAGCTCCTGCTGGTCAATTGGCACGGGTTTTTGGTGCTTATGCGGACAAAGGTGATGTGCAAGCAGCTTAATAAAATTTAAGTCTTTAAAAAGTTACTGAATAATTAGTGGACTTATCTCAAATCACTTATTAGTATATGAATAGGAAGAATGTAAATGGCTGATCTAGCTAAACTTGTTGATGAATTATCTGCTTTAACCGTATTAGAAGCTGCTGAGCTTTCTAAAATGTTGGAAGAAAAATGGGGTGTTTCTGCTGCTGCTCCTGTTGCTGTTGCTGCTGCTCCAGCTGCTGGTGGTGCTGCTCCAGCTGAAGAAAAAACTGAATTCGATGTAATTCTTGCTAAATCTGGTGATAAGAAGATCAATGTTATTAAAGAAGTGCGCACCATCACAGGTCTGGGTTTGAAAGAAGCTAAGGATTTGGTTGAGGGGGCTCCTAAAACGCTTAAAGAAGGCGTAAGTAAGGATGAAGCTGAAAAAATTAAAAAGACCCTTGAAGAACAAGGCGCTTCAGTCGAAATTAAATAAGGCTATGAAGCAAACGGTAGAAAATTTTCTTTCTGCTGTTAGACTTTAAAATAAGGTAAGGCGGAGCTCGTGAGTAGGGGTTTCCGCCTGCTTGGTCGTTAAAAGGAAATATATTTAACGATTGTAAAATAGTATTCCCTTTATATATTAGGGATTAATGAGAGTGTGATCCCTTATTGGGATCATGAGTTTATAATTATCCAGATGGTTTGTGTGACAAATTTATCCGGAAGCAGGCGATAGGGCACAATACACGATGAACGCGGTAAGCAAATCGTTCACTGGGCGCAAGCGCATTCGTAAAAATTTTGGACGGATTCCTGAAATTGCTCCGATGCCAAATTTAATTGATGTGCAACGGGCAAGTTATGAGGCTTTTCTACAACGAGATGTAAAGCCGGAAAATCGTTCATTAACTGGTTTGGAAGAGGTTTTTCGATCTATTTTTCCAATCAGCGATTTTGCAGGTAATGGTCGTCTTGAATTTGTAAATTATGAATTTGAAGAACCTAAATATGATGTTGAGGAATGTCTTCAGCGGGGATTGACTTACGCGGCACCATTAAAAGTCGTTCTTCGTTTGATCGTTTGGGATATTGACGAAGATACGGGGTCTCGTTCTATTCGTGATATTAAGGAACAACCTGTCTATATGGGCGATATGCCTTTGATGACAGAAAATGGTACCTTTATTATTAACGGTACTGAACGTGTAATCGTATCTCAAATGCATCGCAGTCCAGGGGTGTTTTTTGACCATGATGGTGGGAAAACCCATTCATCAGGCAAATTTTTGTTTACGGCAAGAATAATTCCTTATCGTGGTTCCTGGCTAGATTTTGAATTTGATAGTAAAGATTTAATTTACGTCCGAATAGATCGAAAGAGAAAAATTCCTGTCACAACCTTTTTGTATGCTCTTGAGGGTGAAAATTCGATTGCTTTGCGAGAGGCGAAAATTAAAGAGGGTGGGGATGTGGATTCCATTCTTGTTCATGGAATGGATGATGATGAAATCCTTTCATATTTTTATAATACAGTAGTTTTCAAAAAAGTTGCTGATGGTTGGTCTCGCACCTTTGAGCAGGATGCTTTTCGCAATTTAAAATTACTGTCCCCTTTGGTTGATGCGGATACTGGTGAGATTGTAGCTGAAGAAAATGTCAAGTTGACTGCAAGGCTTATTCGCAAGATTGCTGAAAAAACGAAAAACGTGCTTGTTAAACGGGAAGATTTGCTTGGACGTTATTTTGCTCATGATCTGGTCAATGAAGAAACCGGTGAAATTTATGCCGAGGCTGGTGTAGAGATTACCGAAGCTATACTGGATACGCTGGAAGAGCTTGGTTTAAAAGAAATACCGACGCTGGCGATTGACAATAATGTCGGTCCCTGGATTAGAAATACATTGATTGTTGATAAAAATACGTCCAGAGATGATGCGCTGGTTGATATTTATCGTGTCATGCGTCCTGGTGAACCTCCAACGGCTGAAACAGCAGAGGCGTTGTTCCACGGGTTATTCTTTGATGCTGATCGTTATGATCTTTCTGCTGTTGGACGTGTAAAAATGAATATGCGTCTTGGTGTGGAAGGGGATGACACTATTCGTACACTTCGTAAAATTGATATTTTGCGGACGATCAAAATCATGTGCGAATTAAAAGATGGACAAGGAAGTGTCGATGATATCGATAATCTTGGAAATCGTCGTGTACGTTCTGTGGGTGAATTGATGGAAAATCAATATCGTCTTGGTTTGTTAAGAATGGAACGTGCCATTCGTGAAAGAATGAGCTCTGTTGATATTGATACAGTCATGCCGCATGACCTTATTAATGCAAAACCGGCTGTTGCCGCCGTTCGTGAATTTTTTGGTTCATCACAGTTATCGCAATTTATGGATCAAACAAACCCATTGTCAGAAGTTACACATAAACGTCGTTTATCCGCTTTGGGACCGGGCGGGCTGACCCGTGAACGTGCCGGATTTGAAGTTCGTGACGTTCATCCGACACATTATGGACGTATTTGTCCGATTGAAACGCCCGAAGGTCCAAATATTGGTTTGATCAATTCTTTGGCAACGTATGCAAAAGTAAACAAATACGGGTTTATTGAGACACCTTATCGTTTGGTCAAGGATGGTCAGTTGCAAGATGGGTGGAAATATCTTTCCGCCATGGAAGAGGAAAAGCTTATCGTCGCACAGGCAGATGCCAAACAGGACAGTCATGGACATTTGACAGGAGATCTTGTTTCTGTAAGACAAAATGGCGATTTCCAACTGGTAAAACCAGAAGAGGTTACTGCTTGTGATGTTTCACCAAAGCAATTGGTTTCTGTTGCCGCCGCCCTGATTCCGTTCCTTGAAAACGATGATGCAAACCGTGCCTTGATGGGATCAAACATGCAGCGTCAAGCCGTTCCATTAATTCGGTCAGATGCGCCATTAGTTGGAACAGGAATGGAAGCTGCAGTTGCAAGAGATTCTGGAGCAACGATTGTGGCTCGTCGTGGTGGTATTATCGATCAGATTGATGGAGCTCGTATTGTTGTCCGTGCAACAGATGAAAATGGTGCAACGCAAGGTGTTGATATTTACCGTTTACGGAAATACACGCGTTCTAACCAGTCAACTTGTATCAATCAGCGTCCATTGGTTTATGTTGGTGATCATATTAAGGCTGGCGATATTATCGCTGATGGCCCTTCAACAGAGCTTGGTGAATTGGCGCTTGGTCGTAACGTTCTTGTTGCCTTCATGCCATGGAACGGTTACAATTTCGAAGATTCAATACTGATTTCAGAACGTATTGCGCGGGATGATGTGTTTACTTCTATTCATATTGAAGAATTTGAGGTGATGGCACGTGACACAAAATTGGGTCAAGAAGAAATAACTCGGGATATCCCCAATGTCGGGGAGGAAGCGCTGCGTAATCTGGATGAAGCTGGTATTGTGTATATTGGTGCTGAAGTAAATCCCGGTGATATCTTGGTGGGTAAAATCACCCCCAAGGGCGAAAGCCCGATGACACCTGAAGAAAAGCTTTTACGTTCTATTTTTGGTGAAAAGGCTTCTGATGTTCGTGATACATCATTGAAATTACCGCCTGGAACAAGTGGGACCGTTGTTGACGTTCGTGTTTTCTCTCGTCGTGGTATTGATAAAGATGAACGTGCAATGGCTATTGAACGTGCTGAAATTGAACGGTTAAGCAAGGATCGTGATGATGAGTTAGCCATTCAAGAACGTGCGTTCTATAACAGGTTGAAAGAGAATCTTCTCAATCAGAAAGCTGGGGCAGGATTCAAAGGAATTAGATCAGGAACGGATTTAACGGAAGAAGTGTTGGCCGAACATCCCCGTGGAACATGGCGTCATATCATTGTTGCCGATGATGATGTAATGGCTAATATTGAACAGATTAAACGTGACTTTGATCGTGAGGTTTCCAATATTCAGGCGCGTTTCAACAACAAGGTTGATAAGATCCAGCGTGGTGACGAGCTTCCTCCTGGTGTTATGAAAATGGTTAAGGTTTTCATTGCCGTTAAAAGAAAATTACAGCCTGGGGATAAAATGGCCGGTCGTCATGGAAATAAGGGTGTTGTTTCCCGTGTTGTGCCAGTTGAGGACATGCCATTTCTTGAGGATGGAACCTCTGTTGATATCGTGTTGAATCCGTTGGGTGTGCCTTCCCGTATGAATGTCGGTCAGATCCTTGAAACCCATTTGGGATGGGCCTGTTCAAATCTGGGTAGACAAGTCAGCCAAGTTGTTGATCAGTATATGAAGACTGGTGAAAAGAAACAGGAACTTTTGGATCGCCTTAGATTGATTTATGGCGAAAAAACGTTTAATGAAAAAATAGCCAATCTTTCAGAGGTTGAACTGCTTAATTTCTGTAATGATCTTCGTAAGGGTGTCTCGATTATGACTCCAGTGTTTGATGGAGCAAGCATTCCTGATATCGAAAACATGTTGAAAGAGGCGGGGCTTAATCCTTCGGCGCAAAGTACATTGATTGATGGACGTACGGGAGATCCTTTTGAGCGCCAAGTGACGGTTGGTTATATTTACATGCTTAAGTTGCATCACCTGGTTGATGATAAAATCCATGCGCGTTCTATTGGTCCTTACTCATTGGTGACGCAACAACCATTGGGTGGTAAAGCCCAATTTGGTGGCCAGCGTTTCGGGGAAATGGAGGTATGGGCCTTGGAGGCTTATGGGGCTGCCTATACCTTGCAGGAAATGCTTACGGTTAAATCAGATGACGTTTCAGGCCGTACTAAGGTTTATGAAGCGATCGTTAAAGATCAGGACGATTTTGAGGCTGGTATACCTGAAAGCTTTAATGTGCTAGTGAAGGAATTAAAATCCCTTGGCTTAAATGTTGAACTTGAACAAAGTGCTGAATAAAGTAGATTGTTAGGTTTTTTAAATATTATCAATGAGGTATTCAGTTTATGAATACCTCAACCCCCCAAAAGGTTTTTGGCGAATGAATGAACTTATGAAAATTCTTGGTCAGACTGGCCAAGCAATGACGTTTGATCAGATTAAAATTCAATTGGCCTCGTCTGAACAGATACGGTCTTGGTCTTATGGTGAAGTGAAAAAGCCAGAGACAATCAATTATCGTACTTTTAAACCAGAACGGGATGGATTGTTTTGTGCGCGCATTTTCGGTCCGATCAAGGATTATGAATGTCTTTGTGGTAAATATAAACGGATGAAATTCCGTGGCATAGTATGTGAAAAATGCGGTGTTGAAGTTACGCTTGCCAAAGTGCGTCGTGAACGTATGGGGCATATTGAGCTTGCAAGCCCGGTTGCACATATTTGGTTTTTGAAATCTCTCCCAAGTCGTATCGGATTAATGATCGATATGACTTTGAAAGATCTTGAGAGGGTTTTGTATTTTGAAAATTATGTTGTTTTAGAACCTGGGACATCGCCATTAAAACAATTTAGCCTGCTGACTGAGGATCAATATCTTGATGCCATGGAAGAATATGGGCATGAAGGTATTGAAATAGGGATTGGTGCGGAAGCGATTAAGAAAATTCTGGTCAATATCGATTGTGATGTTGAAAAAGTCGAATTACGCGCCGAATTAAAAGAAACGACCTCTGAAGTCAAACGTAAGAAACTTGTAAAACGTTTAAAACTTGTGGAAGCTTTTGCAGAAAGTGGTTGTCGTCCTGAATGGATGATCATGAGTGTTGTACCAGTTATTCCACCTGAATTAAGACCGCTTGTCCCATTGGACGGAGGCCGTTTTGCCACATCAGATCTCAATGATTTGTACCGTCGTGTCATCAACCGTAATAATCGGTTGAAACGGTTAATGGAATTGCGTGCACCGGATATTATCATTCGTAATGAAAAACGTATGTTGCAGGAATCTGTTGATGCGTTGTTTGATAATGGACGTAGAGGACGGGCAATTACAGGGGCGAATAAACGACCATTAAAATCCTTGGCAGATATGCTTAAAGGAAAACAGGGACGTTTCCGTCAAAACCTGCTTGGTAAACGTGTGGATTATTCTGGACGTTCAGTGATTGTGGTTGGTCCTGAATTGAAATTGCATCAATGCGGTTTGCCTAAAAAAATGGCATTGGAATTGTTCAAGCCATTTATATATTCCAAGCTTGAAAAATATGGGCATGCGACGACCATTAAGGCAGCTAAGCGTATGGTTGAGAAAGAACGTCCAGAAGTTTGGGATATTATTGAAGAGGTTATTCGTGAACATCCTGTCATGCTTAACCGTGCACCAACTTTACACCGCTTGGGTATTCAAGCTTTCGAGCCTGTTTTGATTGAGGGTAAAGCGATTCAGTTGCATCCATTGGTATGTACTGCCTTCAATGCAGATTTTGACGGTGATCAGATGGCGGTTCATGTGCCATTGAGTTTGGAAGCGCAGCTCGAAGCACGTGTTTTGATGATGTCCACAAATAATATTCTTAGTCCTGCTAGTGGTAAGCCTATTATTGTTCCATCTCAGGATATTGTATTGGGGCTGTATTATCTAAGTCTGGAAATTCCTGAATTTAAATTAACTCCAGATCAATCCGAATATGATTCTGAAGGTCATCTTATTAAAAAGGGTGCACCTCTTTTTGCGAATATCGGTGAGATTGAACATGCATTGTCATCCAGAACCTTGAAGCTTCACGATAAAATTCGTTGTCGTTTTCAAACAAAGAATGCGGATGGTGAGCTAGTTTATCAAAAGGTAGTGACAACCGCAGGTAGAATGCTGATTTCACAGATTCTTCCAAAACACCCAGCAATCAATTTTTCATTGATCAATCAACAATTAACGAAAAAGACAATTTCAGATATTATCGATATTGTCTATCGTCATTGTGGTCAGAAGGAATGTGTGATTTTTGCGGATCGTATGATGGGACTAGGATTCTCTTACGCTGCTAAAGCTGGTATTTCCTTTGGTAAGGATGATATGATCATTCCTGATGCGAAAAAGGAACTGGTCGCCAAGACAACCGAAGAGGTTAAGGAGTTTGAGCAGCAATATCAGGACGGTTTGATTACAGCAGGAGAGCGTTATAACAAGGTTGTTGATGCCTGGTCACGTTGTACGGATGAGGTTCAGGCAGCGATGATGAAAAAGATTTCACATGTAGAGCCTGGCCAACCCATCAATTCTGTCTGGATGATGAGCCATTCTGGAGCTCGTGGGTCCCCAGCCCAGATGAAGCAGTTGGCCGGTATGCGTGGTCTGATGGCGAAACCGTCAGGTGAAATTATTGAACAACCTATTATTGCCAATTTCAAGGAAGGTCTTTCTGTTCTTGATTATTTTACATCGACTCATGGTGCACGTAAAGGATTGGCTGATACGGCCCTGAAAACCGCAAACTCTGGATATCTTACTCGTCGTCTGGTTGACGTTGCTCAGGATTGCATTATTGTTGAGCCAGATTGTGGAACAGAACGCGGATTGGTTGTTCGTGCGGTAATGGATGGTGGTGAGGTTATTTCTTCACTAGCAGAACGTATTCTTGGACGTACATTGGCAGCAGATGTAACGGATCCAGCAACTGGTAAAATTCTTTATCCTCGTAACACGCTTCTGGAGGAGGCCGAGGTTGAGGCGATCGAAAAGGCTAATGTTGAAAGTGTGATGATTCGTTCTGTTCTAACCTGTGACAGTCAGGTTGGCGTATGCGCTCATTGTTATGGTCGTGATCTTGCTCGCGGAACTCCTGTTAATATAGGAGAGGCTGTCGGTGTTATTGCTGCTCAGTCAATTGGTGAGCCCGGGACTCAGTTGACAATGCGTACATTTCATATTGGCGGTGCAGCACAAAAAGGTGCAGAACAATCTATGGTTGAATCCTCCCGCGATGGCAAGGTCAAGATTATAAATCTGAATGTTGTTCAAAACAGTCAGGGATTTGACATTGTCATGTCCAGAAACTGTGAAATTATCCTGTTGGATGATAATGGAATTGAACGCGCTCATTATCGTATTCCCTATGGTGCACGTTTGCTTGCTAAAAATGGATCGAATGTCAAGCGTCATCAGAAAATGGCAGAATGGGATCCATATACCCTACCTATTATTACTGAAAAATCAGGTACAATTGAGTATCAGGATCTGATTGAAGGTATTACACTGGTTGAACGGATGGATGAAGTCACGGGGCTTTCTTCAAAAGTTGTTGTTGACTATAAGCAAACAAGTAAATCTCGTGATTTGAGACCACGCTTGCAGTTAAAGGATTCAAATGGGGAAGTCATGAAGTTGGGGAACGGTAACGACGCACGTTACTTCTTGTCTCCAGATTCCCTGCTTTCTGTGGAAAATGGGGCGCAGGTTAATGCCGGTGATGTCTTGGCTCGTATTCCAAGAGAAGGTTCCAAGACGCGTGATATTACCGGGGGTCTTCCACGGGTGGCTGAACTTTTCGAGGCACGTCGTCCGAAAGATCATGCGATTATTGCTGAAAATGATGGTGTGGTTGAATTCGGAAAAGACTATAAGGCAAAACGTCGGATCGTTGTACGTAATGAGGATACTGGTGAAGAAACAGAATATTTGATTCCTAAGGGAAAACATATTTCTGTACAGGAAGGTGACTTTGTCCGTAAGGGCGATCCTCTTGTTGATGGGCCTCGTGTTCCTCATGATATTTTAAAGGTTCTTGGAATTGAAGCCTTATCAGATTATCTGATTGATGAAATTCAAAGTGTTTATCGTCTTCAGGGCGTGAAGATCAATGATAAACATATTGAAGTGATCGTTCGTCAAATGCTGCAGAAGATTGAGGTGACGGATCCAGGTGATACGACTTATTTAATTGGTGAAACTGTAGATCGCTTGGAATTTGAACAAGAAAATATCAAACGGATGAACGCCAATGAGCGTCCTGCAATGGGTTCACCAGTTTTACAGGGTATCACCAAAGCTGCGTTACAAACCAAATCCTTTATTTCAGCGGCTTCCTTCCAGGAAACAACTCGTGTATTGACAGAGGCAGCATCTGCGGGAAAGGTTGATACCTTGATGGGATTAAAGGAGAATGTAATCGTCGGACGTCTTGTTCCTGCAGGAACGGGTAGTGTCATGAACAGATTCCGTGCCATGGCCTATTCAAGAGATAGACAACGAATTCTGGATGTAAATAAGATGAATGATGAAGCGGAAGTTGAACTTTCTTCTGTTACATCAGAAAATAATAAAATAAAGGACGTGACTCAGGTCACTGAATAAGGTATAAGTATATAACTTTATTCGTTTTCAGTTTTATCAAATGGGTAGAAATGCCCATTTGATAAGTTAAAATACGGGTCATTTTTGTCTTTTGGCAAAAATAAAATGTTTTTTTACAAGGATACCTAGTTCAATTTTAAGCTGTTTTAAAAATAGCTTGCAATTTAACAAGGGTCTTGTTAAAAAGCATCGTTATCTGTTGAATAAATTTATGGCACATTAGATAAAACATCGTTTATAAGGTATATGGTTTTATTTTTATGCCAACTTTAGTGGCATTTATTTGATTAAATGTTAATTGTTGTAATGACCGTCGAGTAACAATATTGCGTTGCTTGACCTAGAAATAGTAAGGATCGGGAAAGGCGAATGCCGACCATTAACCAATTAATCGCTAAAGGCCGCGAACCTGCTGCCAAGCGCAATAAGGTTCCTGCTTTGCAGGGATGCCCGCAAAAACGAGGGGTATGTACTCGTGTTTATACAACAACACCTAAAAAGCCAAACTCAGCATTGCGTAAAGTTGCAAAGGTACGTCTGACAAACGGTTATGAGGTGGTGAGTTATATTCCTGGTGAAGGTCATAACTTGCAAGAACATAGTGTGGTCTTAATACGTGGTGGACGTGTTAAGGATTTGCCAGGCGTGCGTTATCATATTTTACGTGGTGTTCTGGATACACAAGGAATTGCAAAGCGACGTCAACGTCGTTCTTTGTATGGTGCTAAACGTCCAAAATAAGAGGAATTAAAAGGCATGAGTCGCCGACACCGCGCAGTAAAGCGTGAGATACTTCCCGATCCTAAGTTTGGTGATGTGGTCATCACGCGTTTCATGAATGCGTTGATGTATGATGGTAAAAAATCTATTGCTGAAAAAATCGTTTATGGTGCATTGGAATCTCTACGTGCCCGTGGCGGTGAATCAGCGGACCCTGTAAACCTGTTTCACGAAGCTTTGGATAATGTTAAGCCAGCCGTTGAAGTTCGTTCACGCCGTGTAGGTGGTGCAACGTACCAGGTGCCTGTAGAAGTTCGTGCTGACCGTCGTCAGGCATTAGCAATTCGCTGGTTAATTGACGCTTCCCGCAAACGTGGCGAAAATACTATGCAAGAAAGATTGTCAAACGAATTGCATGACGCTATCAATAATCGTGGAGCGGCTGTTAAAAAGCGCGAGGATACTCATCGTATGGCTGAAGCAAATAAAGCATTCAGTCATTATCGCTGGTAAGTATAAGTTTGAACTTAATTTATTTTAACCGAATTTCTTGGTAAAAACCGAGTTAACGGAGAGAGACAATGGCAAAGGCTAAATTTGAGCGGAATAAACCGCACTGTAACATTGGAACTATTGGTCACGTTGATCATGGTAAAACAACATTAACAGCTGCTATAACAAAAGTTTTGGCAGAAAAAGGTGGTGCGGATTTTACTGCCTATGACATGATCGATAAGGCGCCTGAAGAACGTGCCCGTGGTATTACCATTTCAACAGCACACGTTGAGTATGAAACAGATAAACGTCACTATGCTCATGTTGACTGTCCTGGTCACGCTGACTATGTTAAAAACATGATCACAGGTGCGGCACAGATGGATGGTGCTATCCTGGTTGTTTCAGCTGCTGACGGTCCTATGCCACAGACTCGTGAACATATTCTTTTGGCTCGTCAGGTTGGTGTTCCAGCATTGGTTGTATTCATGAATAAATGTGATCAAGTTGATGACCCTGAACTTCTTGAGCTTGTTGAAATGGAAATTCGTGAATTACTTTCTTCGTATGAATTTCCTGGAGATGATATTCCCATTATCAAAGGATCGGCTTTGGTTGCTCTTGAAGATGGTGATCCAGAATTGGGTAAAAACCGTATTCTTGACCTGATGAATGCTGTTGATGAATATATCCCGCAGCCAGAACGTCCAATTGATCGTCCATTCTTAATGCCAATAGAGGATGTTTTCTCTATTTCTGGACGTGGTACGGTTGTCACCGGACGTGTGGAACGTGGTGAAATCACTGTTGGTGAAGAAGTTGAAATTGTTGGTATTCATCCAACAACCAAAACAACAGTTACCGGTGTTGAAATGTTCCGCAAGTTGCTTGATCGTGGTGAAGCGGGTGACAATATCGGTGCGCTTCTTCGTGGAACAAAACGTGAAGATGTTGAACGTGGTCAAGTTCTGGCTAAACCAGGAACCATTAAGCCACATAACAAATTTAAGGCGGAAGCTTATATTCTTACAAAAGAAGAAGGTGGGCGTCATACTCCATTCTTCACCAATTACCGTCCACAATTCTATTTCCGTACAACTGACGTAACTGGTGTTGTACATCTTCCAGAAGGTGTGGAAATGGTGATGCCTGGTGATAATGCGGCGATGGATGTTGAATTGATTGCTCCTATTGCCATGGATGAAGGTCTGCGATTCGCTATTCGCGAAGGTGGACGTACTGTTGGGGCTGGTGTAGTTTCCAAAATTACCGAATAGTCTCGGCTAATTAGTTTGGATTCCCAGCTGTTTTTGCAGCTGGGAATCTTGTTGTTCTTGGATCCGAAAAGGATTCGTTTTTGTAGGCAGAAATAAATGGAAAGCCAAAACATCCGTATTCGCCTTAAAGCTTACGATTATCGTGTGTTGGATAATAGCACTCGTGAAATCGTAAATACAGCGAAGCGTACGGGGGCACAGGTAAGGGGACCAATCCCGTTGCCAACGCACATTGAGCGGTTTACAGTTAACCGCTCACCCCATATTGATAAGAAGAGTCGTGAGCAGTTCGAAATCAGAACGCACCGGCGTTTGTTAGATATTGTTGAGCCCAACCCGCAGACCGTGGACGCTCTCATGAAACTTGACCTCGCCGCTGGCGTTGATGTCGAGATTAAGCTATAAGGTCCAGACGATGCGTACAGGATTGATCGCAAAAAAGTTGGGAATGACCCGACTATTTAAAGAGGACGGCACTCATGTGCCAGTCACTGTATTGTACTTGGATGAAGTACAAGTAGTTGATGCTCGTACAAATGAACGTGATGGATACACAGCCCTTCAATTGGGGTATGGTAAAGCTAAGGTAAAAAATGTTAGCAAGCCTAATCGTGGTCATTTTGCACGGGTAAAAGTTGAACCAAAACAAAAACTTGTAGAATTTCGTGTTACGGAAGACGCTGTTGTTGAGGCGGGGGCAAGATTGACTGCCGCTCATTTTGTTGTAGGACAAAAGGTGGACGTAACTGGGACCAGTAAAGGTAAGGGATTTGCAGGTGGAATGAAACGTTGGAATTTCAAGGGGTTGGAAGCAACTCATGGTGTTTCAATTAGTCATCGTTCGCATGGTTCCACAGGGAATAGGCAAGACCCTGGTAAAACATTTAAAAATAAGAAGATGGCAGGCCATTTAGGTAGTGAGCGTGTAACGACGCAGAATCTTGAGGTTGCTGCTGTAGATGTAGAGAAAAATTTGATCATGATTAAAGGTGCAGTGCCTGGTGCGAAAAACGGGTTTGTTCTCTTGCGTGATGCGATCAAAAAGCCTCGTCATGCTGATGTACCATTTCCGGCAGCATTGGCAATGGTTGCTGAGGAAGGTTGAACACTATGGATGTAGAAATCAAAACCTTCGATAATGGAAGTGTTGGCAATATTACGCTTCCAGATGAAATTTTCGGAATTGAACCCCGTCAAGATATTATGGCAAGAGTTGTGCATTGGCAGCTTGCCAAACGTCGTTCTGGCAATCATAAGATTAAGGGGCGTGGTGAAGTTTCTGGAACAACAAAAAAACCTTATCGGCAAAAAGGTACAGGTAATGCGCGTCAAGGTTCGTTACGTGGACCGCAGTTTCGTACCGGTGGCATTGTTCATGGTCCAGTATTGCGTGATCATGGGTATGATTTGCCAAAGAAAGTAAGGCGTCTTGGTCTTATTTCTGCTTTATCACAGAAATTGGCAGAAGGTAAGTTGGTCGTTATTGACGAAGCCAATAATACTGCAAAAACATCTGAATTAGCTGCAAAATTAAAAGTATTGGGCTGGAATTCAACTTTAATTATTGACGCAAATATTGATGAGAATTTTGGACGTGCAGTAAGAAATATCGCTTCAGTAGATATTCTTCCAACAATTGGTGCAAATGTTTATGACATTTTGAATCATGACATTTTGGCTATTACGCGCGCAGCAGTTGATGGATTAAAGGAGCGCCTGGTATGACGAATATTCTTTCAATTCGCCAAAAGGCGGAAAAAATGTCTCGTGAAGCGATGTTTAACATTATTCGGGCACCCTTGATTACTGAAAAGGCAACCTTTTTATCTGAAAAAAATCAAATTGCGTTTAAAGTTGCATCAAACGCTACTAAGCCTCAGATCAAAGTTGCGATTGAAACTTTGTTCGGTGTGAAAGTGTTGGGTGTTAATACGCTGATTTTAAAAGGTAAGACAAAAAGATTTCGAGGTCGGTTAGGGCGTCGTTCTGATGTTAAAAAAGCTTTTGTTCAACTTGCTGAAGGTCAGTCAATTGATTTGACAACCAAGTTGTCATAAGTGTGAGGTAGGAATTAATGGCACTTAAGCACTTTAAACCAGTTACTCCAAGTCTCCGTGGCACGGTTCTAATTGACCGTAAAGAGCTTTGGAAAGGTAAACCTGTCAAGACGCTTACCGAAGGTAAGAACAAGACGGGTGGACGTAATAATAATGGTCGAATTACCTCTCGTTTTATTGGGGGTGGGCATAAACAGTCATACCGTTATGTCGATTTTAAAAGACGTAAATATGATATGCCTGCAACTGTTGAACGGTTAGAATATGATCCCAATCGAACTGCTTTTATCGCGTTGATCAAATATGAAGACGGTGAGTTATCTTATATTCTGGCACCTCAAAGATTAAAAGCTGGAGATGTTGTAATCGCAGGTCAGCGTGTAGATGTTAAACCTGGAAATGCAATGCCTTTAGCAGCTATCCCTGTAGGAACCATTATTCACAATATTGAATTAAAAGAAGGAGCCGGCGGAAAACTGGTTCGTTCAGCTGGAACTTACGCTCAGTTGGTTGGTAAGGATGCTGGATATGCACAAATCAAACTGCAGTCGAATGAATTGCGTTTGGTACGTGGTGAATGTATGGCAACAGTTGGTGCCGTATCTAATCCAGATAACATGAACCAGCATTTTGGTAAGGCGGGACGTAGCCGTTGGTTAGGCCGTCGTCCACACAACCGTGGTGTTGTCATGAACCCGGTTGACCATCCTCATGGTGGTGGTGAAGGTCGTACTTCTGGTGGTCGTCATCCTGTGACACCATGGGGTAAACCAACTAAAGGTTATAAAACAAGAGTCAATAAGCGTACGGACAGCTTGATTATCCGTCGCCGTAAGACAGGCAAATAAAAGGGGCAAATAGAGATGGCAAGATCCGTCTGGAAAGGCCCGTTTGTAGACGGGTATTTACTTAAGAAAGCTGAAACCGCACGCGCTTCAGGTCGTAACGATGTGATCAAAATTTGGTCACGCCGTTCCACCATTTTGCCGCAGTTTGTTGGTTTGGTTTTTGGTGTTTACAACGGCCATAAATTTTTACCAGTGCAGGTCAGTGAAAATATGGTAGGTCATAAATTCGGTGAATTTTCTCCAACCCGTACATTCAATGGTCATGCAGCAGACAAAAAAGTAAAGCGGGGCTAGGATATGAGTAAACCAAAACATGATCGTGCACTCGCTGAAACCGAAGCTCAGGCAATTGGACGTAATATTCGTGTAAGTCCACGAAAACTAAATCTTGTTGCTGGATTGATTCGTAATCAACCTGCATCCACTGCTTTGGCAAAATTAACCTTTTCTAAAAGAAGAATTGCTAAAGAAGTTAAAACAATTCTGGAAAGCGCGATTGCAAATGCGGAAAACAATCATCAACTTGATGTAGACCGTTTGATTGTATGCAAGGCAGAGGTAGGTAAAGCGATGGTTATGCGTCGTTTTCATGCTAGGGGTCGTGGACGTTCAGCGCAAATTCAGAAATTCTTTAGTCATTTGAAGATTGTCGTTGCTGAGCGTGACGAAAACGATTCTTCTGAAGGAAAGGCAGCATAATATGGGTCAAAAAGTTAATCCAATTGGGTTGCGTTTGGGTATCAATCGTACTTGGGATAGTCGTTGGTATGCAGATAATGATTATACCAAATTATTATTTGAAGATTTCAAACTTCGTGACCATTTGCGCAAGAAGCTTGCAGGTGCGGGTGTTTCCAGGGTTGTTATTGAACGACCAGCTAAAAAGCCTCGTGTAACGATTTATGCGGCGCGCCCCGGAATCGTTATTGGTAAAAAAGGTCAGGATATTGATAGCTTGCGTAAAGAATTAACATCAATGGCTGGTGCAGAGGTTGCATTGAATATTGTTGAAATACGTAAACCAGAAATTGATGCGACACTTGTTGCTGAAAATATTGCCCAGCAGCTGGAAAGACGTGTGGCGTTTCGTCGTGCGATGAAAAGAGCAGTGCAGTCAGCAATGCGTTTAGGTGCACAGGGAATTCGTATCAATTGCAGTGGTCGTCTTGGCGGTGCTGAAATTGCACGCGTCGAATGGTATCGTGAAGGACGTGTTCCCTTGCATACTTTAAGAGCAGATATTGATTATGGTGTTGCCGCAGCTCATACAACCTATGGGAAATGTGGTGTAAAGGTTTGGATCTTTAAGGGCGAAATCATGGCCCATGATCCATTGGCCCAGGATCGCCGTGCTGCTGATCAGGCACCACAAAGGTAATTGATTAATTGGAGCATAATAGTTATTAATAAAGCTATTACAACGCATGAGGATTTTAAATAATGCTATCTCCGCGGCGGACTAAATTCCGCAAAGCTCATAAAGGCCGTATTCACGGAATGGCTAAAGGTGGGACAGAGCTTAATTTTGGAACCTATGGTTTGAAAGCACTGCAGCCAGAACGTATTACAGCCCGTCAAATTGAAGCGTCTCGTCGTGCGATTACACGTGCGATGAAACGTATGGGACGTGTGTGGATTAGAGTTTTTCCAGACCTTCCTGTCTCTAGTAAACCAGCAGAAGTTCGTATGGGATCTGGAAAAGGGTCTCCTGAATATTGGGTTGCTCGTATCAAACCAGGTCGTATCCTATTTGAGATTGAAGGTGTAAGTCCCGAAATTGCAAAAGAGGCGTTAACGCTCGGTGCTGCGAAGCTGCCAATTAAAACGAAATTTGTAACCCGTATAGGAGAGGCCTAGAATGGCAAAGGCAAATAAGCCAGCTGATCTGCGCGCTAAAACGGTGGACGAATTAAAGACGTTGTTAATTGATTTGCGACGTGAACAGTTTAATTTACGTTTCCAACGTGCGACTGGTCAAAATGAGGGTGTGGGTCGAATTGGGGTAATCCGTCGAGATATTGCACGGATTAAGACCATTATGACTGAAGTTAACAAAAACGCCGCAGGTGCTGCCGCATCTGCCGGCAAGTCCTGAGGAGTTAATGGGCGATGCCAAGGCGCGTTCTAACCGGTCGGGTGACAAGCGATAAAATGGACAAAACAGTTTCTGTTTTGGTTGTTCGTCGCGTTATGCACCCGCTTTATAAAAAATTCATTCGTCGTTCGAAAAAATATGCGGCGCATGATGAATTAAATGAGTGTCAAATTGGAGATATGGTTCGTATCATTGAATCTCCTCCGATTTCAAAAAGGAAAACATGGACTGTGATTTCTCGCAACGGTGCACCTCTTGGTGCGGCTGAGCAAGTATCCAGCATAGAAGCTTAAGGGAGGCTTAACTATGATCCATCCCGAGACCAACCTAACTGTGGCTGATAATTCAGGTGCAAGAGAGGTGCAGTGCATTAAGGTACTGGGCGGTTCAAAGCGGAAAACCGCTTCGGTCGGCGACGTGATCGTCGTTTCTGTCAAAGAGGCTATTCCTCGTGGCAAAGTAAAAAAAGGTGATGTCCATCAAGCTGTGATTGTCAGAACAAGCTATCCTGTTCGTCGTCCTGATGGAACCTCAATACGTTTTGATAAAAATGCTGCTGTATTGATAAATAAACAAAACGAGCCAATTGGCACACGTATTTTCGGCCCGGTAGTAAGGGAGTTGCGTGCACGTCAATTCATGAAAATTATCTCCTTAGCTCCGGAGGTTTTATAATGGCTGCACGTATTAAAAAAGGCGATCAAGTAATCGTTATTACAGGGCCTCAGAAAGGTGTGCATGGTGAAGTCCTGTCAATTTCTCCTGTTGAAAATAAGGCAGTGGTTCGTGGTGTGGCGGTTGCCAAACATCATAAGAAACCAACCCGTATGGGTGATGCTGGTGGCATTGTTGAGCGTGAAAAGGCTATTCACTTGTCAAATCTTAAATTGGTAGATCCAAAATCAGGGAAACCTACTCGTGTTGGATTTAGAGTTTTGGAAGACGGTCGTAAGGTTCGTGTTGCCAAAGCCACCGGTGAAGTGATCGAAGGTTAAGAGAGGTGGATATGTCAGAAAATAGTCAAGTTCGCTCTGAAGCACGCCTTTACACGCTTTACAAAAATGAATTGCGTCAAAAGTTACGTGAACAATTCAATTACAAAAACGAAATGCAGATTCCGCGTCTTGAAAAAATTGTTTTAAACATGGGTGTTGGAGAAGCGGCAGGCGATCAAAAGAAACTGGATGCTGCCACGGAAGAAATGACCTTGATTGCCGGTCAAAAAGCCGTTAAAACACTTACTAAGAAAGCGATTGCTGGATTTAAAATTCGTGCTGGTTTACCCATTGGATGTAAAGTTACATTACGTAAAAACCGTATGTATGAATTTCTGGATCGTTTGGTTACAATCGCTTTGCCACGTGTTCGTGATTTTAGAGGGTTGCCAGCAAACAAAGGATTTGATGGTCGTGGAAATTTTGCAATGGGTTTGAAAGAACAGATTGTATTTCCTGAAATCGTTTACGATAAAGTAGACGAAGTACGTGGTATGGATATTGTGTTTGTAACAACAGCCAAGACCAATAACGAAGCCAAGGCTTTGTTAAAAGCATTTTCCCTTCCATTTATTGGATAGGAAATTGTTCTTTCGCTGCAAGGTGATACATTACCTTGCAAATTTGTTTTTTTTGGAAAACGGTCGATATAGTCGACAGGTTCCGGAGGGTAAAATTAAACATGGCAAAAACTTCAGCCATTTATCGTAATGCGAAGCGTGCACGTATGTCCGCACGTGATAAAGCAAAACGCATTGCGTTAAAAAATATTGTAATGGATAGAAGTTTACCAGTTGAAGATCGTTTTGATGCATCTTTAAAATTGGCTAAACTTCCTCGTAATGGTTCACGAGTAAGAGTGCGTTTGCGTTGTAAACTAACTGGTCGCTCTCGTGGGAATTACCGTAAATTTGAACTTTGCCGTATCGCATTGCGTGAATTGGCATCTACCGGGCAAATCCCTGGTATGGTTAAATCAAGCTGGTAAGGGATATATAGATGTCATTATCTGATCCATTGGGTGATATGCTCACCCGTATACGTAATGCACAATCAGCTCGTCATTCATTTTGTGTGGTTCCCGCTTCTAATTTGAGAGTTAATGTTTTGGAAGCATTAAAGCGTGAAGGTTATATTCGCGGATATAAAAAAGAAGAGCTTCGCAAGGGAATAAGTCAGCTTCGCATTGAATTGAAGTATTCTGAAGGTGCTCCTGTTATTAAAGAAATTCAGAGAGTATCTAAACCAGGTCGTCGCGTTTATTCTAAAATTAAAGAATTGCCACGTGTTTATGGCGGCCTTGGAGTATCCATTTTGTCAACACCTCAGGGTGTTTTATCTGATATTGAAGCACGTGCCGCCAATGTTGGTGGTGAAGTGCTCTGTCGTGTATTCTAAGAGGAGGGATCAATGTCACGTGTAGGCAAAAATCCCGTGCAGATTCCGCAAGGGGTACAAGTTTCTCTGAAAGACGGTAAAATTGTTGTCAAAGGTAAAAGAGGCGAATTGTCTCTGCCTGTATCTGAACATATTGAAACTGTTATTGAAGATAATCAGGTTACTGTTAAGCCAAAAGATGATGGTGTTGCCGCAAGAACAATGTGGGGCACTACCAGAGCATTAATTGCGAATATGGTCAAGGGTGTTTCCGAAGGTTATACCAAGGCCCTGGAAATCACGGGAACTGGGTTTCGTGCCGCTGTTCAAGGTTCAAATCTTGTTATGAATCTTGGTTATTCACACGATGTTGTTTATCCAATTCCATCTGATATTAAAATTACAACGCCACGTCCAACGGCAATTGTTGTTGAGGGTAATGATAAACAACGTGTTGGTCAAATCGCACTGGATATACGTAATTTTAGAAAACCTGAACCTTATAAAGGTAAAGGTGTTCGTTATGAAGATGAGATTATACGTCGCAAAGAAGGCAAGAAAAAATAATGGGTATGCAACGTGAATTACAAACGCGCCGTCGCAGACGGTTGCGTTATCAGCTTCGTCAGAAAGGAAACGGGCGTCCACGTCTTTCGGTTTTCCGTTCAAGCAAAAATATTTATGCTCAAGTTATTGACGATATGGCTGGTAAGACTTTAGTTGCTGCTTCAACTTTGGATGCAGCGGCTAAAGGACAAATTAAAACTGGAGCTGATATTAATGCTGCTCGTGTCGTAGGCAAGTTGATTGCTGAGCGTGCAAAAGCAGCAGGATTGGAACAGGTCGTATTTGATCGTGGCTCCTATATTTATCATGGGCGTGTAAAAGCGCTTGCTGAGGCTGCCCGTGAGGGCGGGCTCTCGTTCTAAGAGGAGTCGCGAATGGCACGTGAAGTGAAAGAAGGCGGTCGCGGTGGACGTGAACGTGAAAATGAAGATTTGATCGACAAATTGGTATCGATTAATCGTGTTGCTAAAGTTGTAAAAGGTGGTCGACGCTTTGCCTTTGCTGCATTGGTCGTCGTTGGTGATCAGCGTGGACGTGTAGGATATGGTGCCGGTAAAGCCAGAGAGGTGCCTGAAGCAATCCGCAAGGCAACTGAGCAGGCTAAAAAATCAATGATACGTGTTCCCATGAAAGAAGGCAGAACATTGCATCATGATGTGCAAGGTTTTTATGGCGCCGGTAAGGTCGTGTTAAGATCTGCCGATTCGGGAACTGGTATTATTGCTGGCGGTCCAATGCGTGCGGTTTTTGAAAGCCTTGGAATTAATGATGTTGTTGCGAAATCAACAGGTTCACGTAATCCACATAATATGGTAAAAGCAACTTTTGATGCATTGCGTAGATGTGCAAGTCCAAGAGTTGTTGCAGCAAGACGTGGAAAGAAGGTGTCTGAAATTCTTGGTCGCCGTGATTCTGGTCATGCGTCTCAAAATGCGGAGGCTGTAAATGGCTAGTAATACGGTAAAAGTAACTCAGATAGCATCTGCAATTGGTCGTAAGAAAGATCAAAAGCAAACATTGACTGGTCTTGGCTTGAATCGTGTTGGTGCAACCCGTGAGTTGGAAAATACACCAGCTGTCCAGGGAATGATCAATAAGATTCGCCACCTCGTTAAGGTGGAGGGATAAATGAATTTAAATGAACTTCGTGATAATGCCGGAGCGAGATACCGTAAAAAACGTCTTGGACGAGGTATTGGTTCTGGTAAAGGCAAAACATCAGGTAAAGGCGTGAAAGGTCAGTTGGCACGTTCAGGTGTGGCAATCAATGGCTTTGAAGGTGGACAGCTTCCACTTTACCGTCGTATGCCAAAAAGAGGGTTCAAGAATATTTTTCGCAAAAATTATGTGGAAATTAATCTTCGGACCCTTTCATCCGCTATTGAGCAAGGCAAATTGAATGCATCATCTTTAATCGATGAAAAAGCATTGCGTGAAGCCGGTTTATTTAAGGGAAAAAAATACTCTGGCGTCTGTTTGCTTGCTAATGGAAATCTAAATCAGGCCATCAACTTGGAAGTGTCAAGAGCATCAGCGGCAGCTGTTGAAGCGGTTAAAAAAGCTGGTGGTTCTCTAAAACTTTTATCGTCATCTGGGGATGTTTCTGCAGATGCCTAGGAAATGAAGAGGTAATATAATTTAAGTTTGATCAATTTTTAGATCAAAACATTATG
The DNA here is from genome assembly GCF_016101365.1 of Commensalibacter sp. M0355. NCBI lineage: Bacteria > Pseudomonadati > Pseudomonadota > Alphaproteobacteria > Acetobacterales > Acetobacteraceae > Commensalibacter > Commensalibacter sp. M0355. The sequence continues at coordinate 584,059 of NZ_JACFQQ010000001.1, read as the reverse complement.
TTACATTCTAATTTTAAGGTAAAATTACAGCGTCCCGTTTTGTTACGGTGACGCTGTTTTTTTTGAAAGGATAAAAATTATGGCCTCTATGGCCGAACAACTAGCGGCGAATATTAATGTCAGTGCGTTTTCTAAAGCAACTGAATTAAAAAAGCGTATTTGGTTTACATTGGGTGCGTTAATTATTTACCGTTTAGGTACCTATATCCCGGTTCCGGGAGTGGATGCTACGGTAATGGCACAATTGCTGGCTAAACACCAGGGTGGTATTCTTGGTATGTTTGACATGTTCAGTGGTGGCGCCTTGGGTCGTATGACCATTTTTGCCCTGAACATCATGCCCTATATTAGTGCATCTATTATCATTCAGTTGATGTCCTCTGCGATGCCATCTCTTGAAGCCTTGAAAAAGGAAGGGGAGCAAGGGCGTAAAAAGCTTAATCAATATACACGTTACCTGACGGTTTTCATTGCTTTATTCCAAGCTTATGGAATTGCCATTGGGTTGGAAAGTATGAAAAGTCCCGCAGGTTCTGCCGTTACCAATCCGGGGATGCTTTTTCTGTTAACCTGCGTCATCACGCTGGTTGGGGGAACAATGTTTTTGATGTGGTTGGGGGAACAAATCACGGCACGCGGGGTAGGTAATGGAATATCATTGATTATTTTTGCCGGTATTGTCGCCAATTTACCAACGGCTTTGGCAAGCTTATTTCAATTGGGTTACACTGGCGCTTTGTCTCCATTTTTTGTTGTTGCATTTCTTGTATTGGCAGCGGTTACAATCGCCTTTATCGTTTTTATGGAACAGGCGCAAAGAAGAGTTGTCATACAATATCCAAAACGGCAGGTTGGGCAACGCATGTATGGTGGTGATTCAACACATATGCCATTAAAAGTTAATACCGCTGGGGTCATACCGCCTATTTTTGCGTCTTCAGTTTTATTGATACCTGTTACAATAGCTGGATTTCTATCAAATGAATCGACACCTGGATGGTTGGCATATCTAGGACAGGAATTCGGTCAGGGTCATATTTTATATATGGTCTTTTATGCTGCCATGATTATTTTCTTCTCATATTTTTATGCGGCTGTATCCTTTAATCCCAAAGAAACGGCAGATAATTTACGAAAACAGGGTGGATTTATTCCCGGTATTCGTCCAGGTGCAAATACAGCAACCTATTTTGATAATATCCTGACACGGTTAACAACAATTGGAGCGCTATATCTTGTTGTTGTCTGTTTATTGCCACAATTTTTAATCAATCATTACAATGTTCCCTTCTATTTTGGTGGAACCAGTTTGATAATCATAGTTTCCGTGACAATAGATACGGTAACGCAGGTTCAATCCCATTTGGTTGCGCACCAATATCAGGGTCTATTACGCAAATCCAGGTTTGGAAAAGGAAAAAAACGGTGAAGCTAATATTTTTGGGCCCACCAGGGGCGGGTAAAGGGACGCAGGCTCAACGTTTGTCAGAAAAATATCATATCGCGCAAATCTCCACAGGAGATATGCTGAGGGCTGAGGTGAGGTCAGGGTCAGAAATCGGGAAAAAAGCCAAGGATATTATGGATAAGGGGTTATTGTTTCCTGATGATCTGATGGTTGAAATGATTGCAAAAAGAATTAAAAAGGATGATTGTAAAAACGGTTTCATTCTTGATGGTTTCCCTCGCAATGTGGATCAAGCAAAAGCGTTGGATAAAATGTTTGTCTCTGAACATCTGAAACTTGATGCTGTATTATTATTAAAAGTGGATGAGGAAATACTTGCAGAGCGAATTTCCAACCGGTTTAGTTGTGCAAAATGTGGTGCCAGTTATAATAAACTTTTTAAAAAACCAAAAAAAGACGGAGTCTGTGATGCCTGCGGTTCAACGGAATTTGTCTCAAGAGCTGATGATAATAAAGATACCGTTCTGGAACGTTTAAGGGTCTATCGTGAACAGACCGCTCCCTTATTGCCATATTATGAAGAAAAAAAATGCTTGTATCCCATTGATGGTATGAAAAATGTGGATGAGGTGACAAAAGATATTGATTTAATTTTAAAAAAAAATAAAATGTAAGTTTATATTTTTGTGAAAAAATTATCATACTATATTGACTCTGTTAGTATGAAAGTTATATTGATGCTTTTAAAAGTATTTCAAACACGTTAGTTATTAATGAAACAGTTATTGATCTCGTAACTGTTGCTTTTTTAGTGGCTAGCTGTTAAGAATAGACCTAAATTATTAAGGCTAATTAAGGAGTATTGGGCGTGGCGCGTATTGCCGGCGTAAACATCCCGACGAATAAGCGGGTAACCATTGGTCTGCGTTATATATACGGCATTGGGCCGACAAAAGCGCAGGAAATTTGTAATAAATTGTCAATTCCTGACGAACGTAGGGTGAACGAACTTTCAGACGATGAGGTTCTGAAAATCCGTGAGTTAATTGATAGCGAGTATCAGGTTGAGGGTGATCTTCGTCGTGAAGTTTCGATGAATATCAAGCGTTTGATGGACTTGGGATGTTACCGTGGATTGCGTCATCGTCGTGGTTTGCCTGTAAGAGGTCAGAGAACTCACACAAATGCTCGTACACGTAAGGGTAAGGCGGTTGCTATTGCTGGTAAGAAAAAAGTAACACGTTAACCCTTGGTTTGTTTTAATTTTTTATAACTAAACGGACAGGATAATAAAAGCCATGGCGAAACCCGCCACACCGCGTCTCAGAAAAAAAGAACGCAAAAACATTACTTCTGGCGTAGCGCATGTTTTGTCTACGTTTAATAATACGATGATCACTATCTCTGATGTTCAAGGAAATGCAATTTCATGGTCTTCAGCGGGTGCTCAGGGATTTAAAGGTTCACGCAAATCTACACCTTATGCAGCACAGGTTGCTGCTGAGGATGCAGGACGTAAAGCTCGTGAACATGGTATGGAAACTCTTGAAATTGAAGTGTCTGGACCGGGATCTGGACGTGAAAGCGCATTGCGTGCTTTGCAGGCGGTAGGTTTTACGGTTACTTCAATCCGGGATACCACACCAGTGCCACATAACGGATGTCGTCCACGTAAACGTCGTCGCGTTTAATCGTTCGTATATTATTTTCAATCAATAATGAATGGAAATAATATTCAAGTAACAAAAGCTGACTTCGAGGTTAAGATTTTGTTACTTTTTTGGTAATAATTTGAATTGAAAGGCCACCACCTTGGTCCTCCAGAAAAACTGGCAATCTCTTATTAAGCCGGAGAAGCTGGAAGTCGAACCGGGCTCGGCGTCACAAAATGTGGCGACCGTGGTGGCGGAGCCGCTTGAACGTGGCTTCGGCATGACGCTCGGTAATGCGCTTCGGCGAGTACTTTTATCTTCTCTTCAAGGGGCTGCTGTTACAGCTGTTCGTATTGATGGCGTTCTTCACGAATTCTCATCAGTCAATGGTGTGCGGGAAGATGTCACGGATATTGTCCTGAATGTTAAGCAACTGGCCATACGTATGCATAGTGATGGTCCAAAACGGATGATTTTGTCCGCGGTAGGTCCAGGCCAAGTTACAGCTGGACAGATTCAGACAGATCATGATATTGAAATCATGAATCCTGATCTTGTGATTTGCACACTTGATGATGGAATAAAGTTGGGTATGGAATTTACCGTTGAAATGGGTAAAGGTTATGTGCCTGCCTCTACTAACCGTCAGGAGGATGCTCCGATTGGGATGATTCCAATTGACGCGATATATTCACCTGTTCGTCGTGTTTCCTATAAAGTTGAGCCAACCCGTGTTGGTCAGGTAACAGATTATGACAAGCTGTTATTGACTTTAGAAACAGATGGTTCTGTAACGCCTGAAAATGCCGTAGCTTTGGCTGCGCGTATTTTGCAAGATCAGTTCCAGCTTTTTATCAATTTTGATGAGCCTAAACCAGTCGTGACGGAAGAGCCTAAGGAAGAGCTTCCATTCAATCGTAATTTATTGCGCAAAGTTGATGAGCTTGAATTGTCAGTTCGTAGCGCCAACTGTCTCAAGAATGATAACATTGTGTATATTGGCGATCTGGTGCAGCGGACAGAGCAAGAAATGTTACGCACTCCTAATTTTGGTCGCAAGTCATTGAATGAAATCAAGGAAGTTCTTTCTTCAATGGGATTGTCATTGGGAATGAATGTGCCTGCTTGGCCACCAGAAAATATTGAAGAGTTAGCTAAACGGCTGGATGAGCTGTTTTAAGCATAGTATGATAGAAGAGGATTGAAATTATGCGTCACGGTATATCCGGCCGTAAATTGGGTGTGACTTCATCGCATCGCCTTGCAATGTTCAGAAATATGGCCGTTGCATTAATTAAGCATGAACAGATTACAACGACTTTGCCAAAAGCTAAGGAATTACGTCCAGTTGTCGAGAAACTTGTGACATTGGGAAAACGTGGTGATTTGCATGCACGTAGACAGGCTTATGCCATGTTGCGTGACGAGACTATTGTTGTTAAGTTATTTTCTGTTATCGCTGATCGTTACAAATCGCGTCAAGGTGGATATTTGCGTGTGTTGAAAGCGGGTGTCCGTTATGGTGATGCTGCTGATATGGCAGTTATCGAATTTATTGAACGTGATGTAAATGCAAAAGGGCTTGACAGTGGACCAAAGCCCACTGATGAAGATTCAGACGAGTTAGCTGCATAATATTAAAATACCCTTTTGATTTTTAAAAAGAGATAGGTTTCTATCTCTTTTTTTGTTTGTAATGAACAAAATTGGGATTATAATTAAGTTGTAAAAAAAATATATGTTAACGCGTTAGGCTTTTGGAAGAATCTTGGGATAGATTGAAAAGGAGAGCCGGGATATGCTTAAAATTGCATTTATTTGTCTTTTAATTGCTTTATTGGCTTGGCTTCTTGGTTTTACAAGTGTGGCAATTATAGCAGCAGGTATTGCTAAGATTATATTTTTTATTGCACTGTTATTCGCTTTTTTATTTTTTATTCTTGCGTTTTTGGTTGGAAGAAAATTACTTAATAATTAATTTCTTGAGATGTTGAGTTGTAAATTATTTTTAGTGATATGTTAAAATAATTGATTTGTTTGTAATTTTTTAGGGACATGAAACAAAGACAGGGAATGAGTTCGCAGTATTAAGCTTAAAATATCATTGATTTAAAAATGTATTAAATATTGGCTTTTTATAAGAAACCAATTTTATTTTGTGAATTTTTTTTATGATAGTTTAATATATTTTACATGTTTGATTTTAAATCAAATATTTTAAGATTTTGGATATTGTTCAAAATTAAAAAACCTTGTTTCTGAAAAAATGAAATCACTAACAAATTATTATTTATTAAAATAATTTCATTTTTTGTATAATAGAGCTAGTTTTTGTTTTGCTGTAATACAGGAGGTATAAAAGGTATATTGGAGGTTAAAGAGGATTTGCTTGGCAATCGATCATCCTTCCAGCCACCTCCAAGGTTTTCGATCAACAAGACGGTATCCACCATTTGCTGTTGCCGTATTCCAAGAGTTGTTTGCTGGTTATTTAATAAAGCGACTTGTTGAGTTACAACAGTGGTATAATCGTGAGTGCCGCTCATATATTGTGCCAGGGCTACTTTAAGGGCTTTGTCAGCGTATTCAACCGCTGCTTGTTGCTGGATTTTTTGATCGGCCAGGATATTAAGGTTAGATATTTGATCCTCAACGGATTGCAAGGCTGCAAGAATGGTTTGCCTATATTGAGCCACAGAAGCATCATATTGTGCCTCTGCCTGTTTGACCATTGAACTTCTTACCCCGCCATCAAACAAGTTTTCTGAAGCGGATGCCCCTAAAGACCAGATGCGGTTGGCAACTTGAACAAGGCTGCCCACCGGATTACCACTATAAGATAAATTGGCTGATAAGGTTACATCGGGGAAAAATGCTGCAATAGCAGCTCCTATCTGGGCATTTTTTTCTTGCATATGGCGTTCAGCTGAAGCTATATCAGGCCTTCTTTGTAATAAAATGGATGGAACACCTACTGGAATTTGAGGTATGTTGTCATTTAAAATACCGTGAGGAATTGATAAATTTGCCGGGGGCTTTCCAATTAGAGTGGCAATAGCATGTTCGTATTGGGATCGAGAAATACCTGCAGCAGTCAATTGTGCCCTGGTTTGCTCAAGCTGTGTTTGTGCCTGTAATAACGCCGTGGGTTCAATAACACCGGCATTATGTTGATCCTGGGTTACTTTTAAGGATTGCTCATAGGCTTTAACGGTTTTTTGCAATAAATCGATTAATGAATCTTGATATCGCAAGTTAAAATAGGTCTGGGCCAACTGGCTTTGATAAGATAGTCTTGCATTGGCAAGATCTGCGGCACTGGCTTGTGCAGCTGCTACCTGGCTTTCCGTGTTACGTCGTATTTTTCCCCAAAGATCGAGATCCCAGCTTGCAGAGGTTTGTAATGCATAAGTATTTCTTGTCATTCCGGATGAATAATTAATATTTCCGCCCCCATTACCGATGCTTCTTGCACCACCTCCGTTACCTTGACGGTCAAAATTCGTGCCAAGATTTAATGTTGGGTATAAAGCTGCCTTAGTTTGGTCAATCAAGGCACGCGCATAACGATAATTTGCTTCTGCCTGTTTTAAATTCTGGTTGGAAATATCAACCTGTTCTTCCAGCTGATTAAGAACAGGATCATTATAGATAGTCCACCATTCACCTTTAGGAAAGGCGGCGGCACTGGGATTGGCTGTCTGCCATCCGTTAACTGGTTTCAATTCCTTGAACCGTTGTGAAATGACTGGAGCGGGGCGATGATAATTTGGTCCAACCATACAGCCGCTTAGCAAAAAAAAGAAAGTGATCCCCACATATCGTAAGGAGAACAGGTTGATGCCCCTATTATGCACGTTGTTGTCCCCCATGAAAAAATAGTCTCTTTAACAGACGGTTATGTCGTAATCGATCCATATAGATATAAATTACTGGGGTTGTATACAAGGTCAGAGCCTGACTGACCACTAAACCCCCTACAATCGCGATTCCAAGTGGACGTCTGATCTCGCAACCATATCCATTGGAAAGAATAAGAGGAACTGCACCAAATGCGGCTGCAACGGTAGTCATGAGAATGGGACGAAAACGTAATTTACATGCTAGTAAAATTGCTGATTTTGTATCCATGTTTTCTGACTCTTCTGCCTTGATAGCGAAATCAACCAAAAGAATGGCATTCTTTTTGACAATCCCAATAAGTAGGATAATGCCAATCATGGTTATAATAGTAAATTCTTCCCCGAACAGATCAAGCGCCAATAATGCGCCAACACCTGCCGAGGGAAGGGTGGATAGAATTGTTAAAGGATGGATGTAGCTTTCATATAATATACCCAGTGTAATGTAAACGGCGGCAATTGCGGCAAATATGATAATGATATTATTTTTGATGCTGCTCTGGAACTGGGCTGCATTGCCAGAAAAACTTCCTGCTATATTTTTTGGTAAATGAATTTTGACGGTTTCCGTTTTGATGAGTTGAATGGCATCGCTCAGTGATTTTCCTTTTGCCAAGTTAAATGATAAAGTCGCGGCAACGAACATACCCTGATGATTGACTGATAATGAGGTCAATGCTTTGTTCTGGTTAGTGACAAAAGATAATGGGATCATGGTTTCATGATTGGTGGAGACAGCTGAACCATTGGATGCACCATTACCCCCGGCAAGTCTATTCGCAATCTGGTTTCTAAAGTTTTCCTGCTCGATTTTATCCTCTTGACTTAAAAATGCATTCGATTTGACACGGATTGTATTTGATACGGTTCCGCCACCGGGTGATCCTCCTGCAACACTGACCCATACCTGATTCAAGGCACCGGTATGAGGGGCGTAACGCGGATCCGTTTCCATAATGACCCGATATTGGTTCAACGGATTATAAATAATTGAAGCGGCACGCTGTCCAAAAGAGTCAAACAACGTATTTGAAATAAGTTGTGGTGTTAAGTTAACTCGTGCGGCTGTATCCCGAAGAATATCAATATTGATTGCCTCACCTCCCTGTTGGACATCGGAAGAAACATCTGTGATGATACCGGGATGCTTTTTTAGTGCTTCAACAAGTTTGGGCATCCATTTATATAATTCGCTAGAGGAATCTGATTGTAAAGTATATTGATAGTTTGCGTTACTTGAACGCCCGCCTACATGTAATATATTGGGAGGGAAAATATAGAATTTCGCGCCAACCATATTTTGTAATTTTTTAGAAAGTCGCGCTTGAGTTTCAAAAATATTGTTTTTTCGTAATTTTTTATCTTTTAAGGAAATAAAGATATTTCCCTGATTGACCGCTTTGCCTCCTGTAAAGGAGGAAATGGATGCAATATCCGGATCATTTATAAGTATTTTCTGAACAAACTGGATTTTTTCTTTCATGTTTTGAAAGGAAATGGATTGATCGCCCTGAAGATGGCATAACAAAATTCCGATATCCTCATTAGGCATGAAACCTTTAGGCATGGTTATAAAAAGGAAAATCATCAGGATAATCGTTGCAGGAATTGATAGGGCAACGAGAAAAGGATATTTAAGGATGTGCGAAAGAGTGCTTTGATAGAGTTGATCACAATAATCAAATAATTTTATAAAACAATGATTAATTTTATATCCCCGTTTATTATTGTTTCCTTGGTGTCGCATAAGAATAAAGGCACACATCATGGGAGTTAGGGTCAGGGAAAGGATCATCGAAATAATCAGGGTTATGGAAAGGGTCATGGCAAATTCATGAAACAATTTTCCTATCAAACCACCCATCAGCAATATCGGCAGGAACACGGCAATCAAAGATATAGTGATCGAGATTACCGTAAACGAGACTTCCTTTGCGCCATATAAAGCGGCAGCTTTGGGAGATATACCATTCTCCAAATGCCGGTTTATATTTTCCAGCACAACAATGGCATCATCCACGACAAAGCCGGTTGCGATGGTTAGCGCCATTAAGGAAAACGTATCAAGTGAATAACCCAATAATTTAAGAATGGCAAATGTGGAGATAATGGAGGCTGGCAAAACAACGGCAGGAATAATAATGGCTCGAATGTTTCTTAGAAAAACCAGAACAACCGTTATGACTAGAACAATGGATATGACCAATGTCATTTGGGTATCAAACAGGGTGGCCCTGATTGTGGTTGAACGATCAATGGCAATGTGCAGATTCACATCGGTAGGTAAGGCTGCCTTTATCAATGATAACTTTTTATGAATCAAACTGGTTGTCTTGATGACATTACTACCGGCTTGAGGGAAAATAACCAGAATGATGGAGCGTTTATCGTTATAATATCCCGCATGATGTAAGTCTTCAACGTCGTCTTTTACTGTTGAGATGTTCTCTAACATGACAGGTGCATGATTTCTGTATGCAATTACGAGGTTTCGATAGGCTTCAGCCTTTGTTGCCTGATCATTGGTTGCTAATTGATAGCGTTTGTCACCTTCTTCAATAAAACCTTTGGGTGTATGAGCGTTGGTTGATGCCAGTGCCGCCCTGACATCTTCAAATCCAATACCGTATTTGTAAAGAGCATGCGGGTTTAGTTCAATTCTGACTGCCGGTAGTGAACTTCCCCCCAGTTCAACTTGCCCGACCCCTTTGATACTTGAGAGCTGGTGTTGCAAAACAGTTGTCGCATAATCATAAAGCTGTGGCAAGGTTTTGGTTTTGGATGTCATGGCCAAGATCATGATGGGAGAGGTGGAGGGATTCATCTTGAAATAGGATGGATTGGAACGCATCGAAGAGGGAAGGTCGGCACGTGCCGCTTGTAAGGCGGCTTCTACATCCCTTGCCGCATTATTAATATCTTTGGAAAGATCGAATTGTAAAATGATCCTGACCTGGTTTTGGGTTGATTGTGAGGTCATTTCATTGGTGCCAGGTATCTGTCCCAGCCTTCTCTCCAATGGTGCAGCAATCGAGCTGGCAATTTCCTCTGGTGTGCCGCCCGCTTGTTGGGCACGTATCATGATTACAGGAAAATCCACGTTGGGGAGATCAGAAACCGGTAATAGTTCGTAACCCAGTATACCTGTTAGAAATAATGTAACTGTGAGTAAAATTGTTGCAACAGGCCGTTGTATAAAGGGTTTTGCTATATTCATGATTCAGGTTTTTCATCAATTGGTTGGTGATTGGATAATGATGAAAAAAAATGATGTCCCCAGTTTTTAAGTCTTTCCATATATAGATAAATAATGGGAGTTGTAAAAAGAGTGAGCAATTGGCTGGCAAGAAGCCCCCAAAAAATGCTGATACCCAAAGGATGCCTTAGTTCAGATCCGGTTCCTGTTCCCAGCATCATGGGAATAGCCGCCAACATGGCCGCCAGGGTTGTCATCAGAATGGGCCTGAACCGTAGAAGTGCTGCCTGATGAATTGCCTCCAGTGAGGATTTCTTGTCTTTCCTTTCAGCCTCCAGCGCAAAATCAATCATCATAATGGCATTTTTTTTGACAATTCCAATTAATAGAATGATGCCAATAATTCCCATAATATCTAAGTTGCATCCATCAATCCATAGTGCAAATAGTGCACCAATCGTGGCCGAGGGAAGGGTTGACAAAATAGTTATGGGATGAATGAAGCTTTCATAAAGAATGCCAAGGATAATATAAACAGCAATAATGGCCGCTATAACAAGAAACAATTCATTTTTAAGGCTCTTTTCAAATGCAGCCGCTATTCCTTGAAAACTGACCTGGAAGCTTGAGGGAAGATTCAGTTCCTTGTGGATGGAATTGATGATTTGTGTTGCCTCCCCCAGGGAATGACCCTTGTTGATGTTAAAGGAAATCGATATGGCTGGAAACTGACCGAAGTGGGTGACTAGAAGGGGTGCAGTGTCATGAGTGATTTTTGTCACCTGGGATAAAGGAACCAGACCAGAGGTTGGATTTCTTGTTGGACCAGAAGTTGAAGCGGAATTGTTGCCATTTATTCCGGGAAGATAAAGCTGGTTCAAAGAGGTCAAATGTTTTTGAAATTTTGGATCGGCTTCCAGAATGATCCTGTATTGGTTTGATTCTGTAAAAATAGTGGAAATTTGGCGTTGGCCAAAAGAGTCATATAAAACATTATCAATTGTTTGAGGTGTGATGGAATAACGAGCACCTGTGGCACGGTCAAGGGTGATATTGGCAACCAATCCTTGTGATTGCAGGTTTGAGGAGACATCGGAAAGGGCAGGTTCTTTTTGCAGACGATTAACAATTTTAGGTACCCAGAGTTCAAGTTGCCTGTAATCCGGATTTTCGATCAAAAGTTGGTATTGGGTGGCTGAAAAAGTTGTTTCTAGCGAGAGATCTTGTATGGGTCGAAGATAAAGTTGTGTTCCAACAATCTGTTTTGATGCCCGGGTTATTCTTTTGATTGTTTTTTCAATAGATGTTTTACGTTCCTTTCGGTTTTTCAAATTGATCAAGAAACGTCCCTGATTAAGGGTCATATTCTGTCCGTCAATGCCGATAAATGATGAAAGGTTATCCACGTCTGGATCGTTTAAAATTGTGTTTGCCAGAGCTTTTTGCTTGTTTGCGACCGCTTTCAGCGAGGCATTTTGAGGCATGATGGATATGCCTTGTGCCATACCGTTATCTTGAACGGGAAAGAAACCCTTGGGGATGTAGTAAGCCATTATGAGGGTTATGACAAAGGTGCAACAGGTGATAAATAAGGTTAGAGGCTGGTGTTTGAAGACAAATTGTAGTCCGGTATTGTAAAATTCTATTATTCTGTCTATCACACGATCAAAAAAATAGTTGTTCTGTTTTTTTTCGATTTCGGTCAGAATATGCGCACACAACATTGGAACCAGGGTTAGGGAAACAATGGCGGATATGATGATTGTAATAGACAGGGTAACTGCAAATTCGTAAAATAAACGACCAATAATATCCCCCATGAATAATAGAGGGATAAGGACAGCGATTAAAGAAATCGTAAGCGATATGATTGTAAACCCTATTTCTTCTGACCCTTTTAAAGCGGCTTGAATCCGGTTTTCACCCATTTCGATATATCGTGTAATGTTCTCTATCATAACAATTGCATCATCCACAACGAAACCGGTCGCTATTGTCAATGCCATCAAGGATAAATTATCTAGTGAGAAATTAAAAAGATACATTACCGCCAAGGTTCCGATCAAGGATAGGGGAACGGAAAGACTGGGAATAATTGTTGCAGAAATATTTCTTAAAAAGATAAAAATGACCAAAATAACTAAGATAATTGACAGAATGAGCTCAAATTTTACATCATGAATTGAAGCGCGAATGGATGTCGTGCGATCGGTCAATGGCGTTAATGTTATACCTGAAGGCAATGATTTTTTTAATTGTGGTAATATTTCATTGATATTGTTAACAACCGAGATGATATTCGCCTTGGGTTGTCGTTGTACATTTAAAATCAAGGCTGGTGTTTTATTTGCCCATGCCATCAATTGACTATTTTCTGGCCCGTTTATGACAGTGGCCACATCACGTAATCGAACAGGTCCATTATTGTTATAGGCGATAATTTGGTTAAGTAACTGTTCCGGATTTTTTATTTGTCCATTGGTCTGGATGGTGACGGCGCGTTTTGGGCCATCCAAATTTCCGGTGGGGGAATTGACATTAACGTTACCGATTGTTGTTCTGATACTGTCCAGATCAATTCCATATGAAGTTATTTTAGGAATATTGATTTGTACACGGATTGCCTTACGTTGTCCTCCTGATATGGTAACCAGTCCTACCCCATTAATCTGGCTTATTTTTGTGGCCAACCTGTTATTAACGTAATCCTCAACCTCGGTCAGGGGTAGAGATTTTGAAGTAATGCCAAGCGTAAGGATAGGTGTATCAGCAGGATTTACTTTTGCATAAACAGGAGGTGCAGGCAAATCAGTGGGCAAAAGGGAGTTGGCCTGATTGATCGCTTCTTGCACTTCCTGGGCCGCGACATCCATGGAGACTGAAAGATTGAATTGTAACGTGATGACTGAAGCCCCTCCAGAGGATTGGGAAATCATTTGATTTAATCCAGGGATGGATCCCAATTCACTTTCCAATGGTGCTGTGACCGAGGTCATCATGACATCCGGACTTGCCCCTGGATAAAATGTTGAAACGGTTATTGTTGGATAGTCAACATCAGGTAACGCGGACAGGGGTAAGAAACGATAGCCTAATATTCCGCAGATCATGATGGCAATCATAAGCAGGGTTGTTGCCACGGGGCGCAAAATAAAAAGGCGTGATGGATTCATAAAAATCTCGATTTATTTATAAACTTGACAAAATTAGGAAACTGTTATGATTTTCAAGTTAATTATTATTCAGAAGATTGCGTATTTTCGGGAATGATGACTTTTGAACCTTCATGTAAAGTATCAATTCCGTCAGTAACTATTTTTTCATTTTCAACTAAACCAGCGGTTATAACCGTATGTTCACCATCATTATATCCTGTTTTGATTGTCTGTATTTTAACCGTTGAATCTTTTTGAATAACATACACAAAGGAACCATTTGGTCCTGTTTGAATAGCATTATTTGGTAAAATCAAAGCATCTTTAATAATCTTAACTAGTAAATGGGCATTTACAAATTGGTTTGGAAAAAGCTCCCAGTTTTTATTTTTAAAAATGGCTCTCAACCGAACGGTTCCTGTTGATGTGTCAATCTGACTGTCTATCACGCTTGTTTTTCCTGTGGCAAGTTTGGTCGTATTATCGGTGTTCCAAGCCTCAACGGTTAGTTCTTTTTTATTTTTCAAAGCTTCCAAGACAATGCCCAATTGATTTTCAGGTAAGGTAAAAATAACCGACATGGGGGTCATCTGGGTTAAAGTGGCCAATCCTCCGCTTTGGCCTTCGGTAATATAATTTCCCGCATCAACCTGTCTGATCCCGATGCGGCCGTCAACAGGTGCACGGATGTGACAGTAGATAAGATTTAATTCTTGCTGTTTGATTAGGGCCTGATCTGTTTTGACCTGTCCTTCAAGCTGGGCAACCTTATATTGCTGATCTTGAGCCGTCATGGGGGCGATACTGTTTTGTTTTAGAAGGGTTTGATAACGCTTATTATCCAATTTTGCCTGTTGCAGTAAGGCCGTGTCGGCTTTTAAATTGCCTTCATATTGTGCCTTCAAAGCTTCTGAGGGACGTGGGTCAATAAGGGCAAGTAAATCATTTTTCTTAACCAATTGCCCTTCCGTGAAAAATACTTGTTGTAAATAGCCGGAAATTCGTGTTTGTACGGTAACATTGGAAATGGGAACGACTGTTCCAAGTTCAGTTAGAATAACAGGTAGATGGCTTTTCTTTACAATTGTTGCTGCAACGGGTTGTTCAACAACATAATGGGAATGCTCGGAAGTTGATGAAAATACACCATAAAAACGATATGCCACCCCAATAATGACAGCTATTAGACCGATATATAAAAATATTTTTAACCATGGATGCAAACGTGAGTGAGATTTATCAGAATTTGTTGTATTTTGGGGTAAAGTCATATGCAAGAAACTTATTTTTAATGGCAATATCTAAATTTATATAATTAAAAATCAAAATAACAAAACTAATTGTGACAAAATAAATCATTGCAGAATTTAATCAATATTAAAGTTGATTACTTCATTTTTTAATATTCCTTAACCCTGGAGATTTTATATCTCTAAAAAGCGGCATTGTAATCTAAGTGATTGATAATTTTATAGACTTTTTGGTTTGGAGTTGTCATAATTACCAATAGTCTATGAATTGTTATTATAAAAGGTGCATAATATGAGTAATGTAAAAGATTTTATTAAAAATACTGCTGAAAAAATTGAAAATACATTAACGGATGGAAAGGCAAAATTAAAGGACGCGGTTGACCATGCCAAACAAAATTATGAATCGGTGAAAAACGAAGCAAAAGATACACTTAAAAACATAAAAAAATGATAAGATTGCAATCCTTTTTTTAAGGAGGGAACAATGTCAAAGAATATGGAAGATACTTTAAGGGAAGTTGGTGCAAAAATTGGCAGCTCGATTGATGATGCCAAAGATAAAGCACAGGATGCCTTTTCTCGTGCCCAGGATAAAAAACAGGATACTATTGATCAATTAAAAGACAAGGTTCAAAACGTCGCGGACCAGGCCAGAGAAAAAGGCCAGGATTTAAGAAATAAAGCATCTGATCAAAAAGGAAAACGTTTTGAGGATTTTGCGGGTGTTGCCGATAATGAATTTTCGCGTCTATATGGTTCTGAGGGAAAAATGGAATGCTTGATGAATTTCATTCGGAACCGTCCTGTTGCAGCATTGGTTATCGCTTTGATTGCCGGAACATTTTTATCAAGGATGTTTAAATGTTGTTGTAAACATCGTAAATGTAAATAAACTAATAATTAAATTTAAAATTTAGGCTTAAAAAAGCTGTTAATCAGAAGTTATTAACAGCTTTTTTTATTTTTTTCATTTTAGGGCTATTCATTTGCGACTCGTTGAGTATAGTAGGTTATTGGTTTAGAAACGAATTATTTGAGTAGAATGCATCATAAAGTATCAATTGCAGGCGTGGATGAAGTGGGAATGGGTTGTCTTGCTGGTCCTGTTGTTGCTGCCGCTGTAATGTTTCAGGAAAATATTCCTGAGGATATTTCAGAATTGCTTGATGATTCAAAGAAAATCAAACCTGCATTGAGACAAGAAATTTATGTGGTTTTAAATCAAATGCCGCATGTCAAGATTGGTGTTGCCGCGGCATCAGTTGATGAAATTTTCCAATTAAATATCAGGAAATCCGCCAGTTTGGCAATGCAAAGGGCTGTATCAAAACTAAATATTCTTCCTGATCTTGTATTGGTTGATGGAACGATCGCTCCTGATTTTGGATGTGCCACACAAACCATTATCAAGGGGGATGGATTTTCATATTCAATTGCTGCGGCATCAATTATCGCAAAGGTTTTGCGCGATAAGCTGATGGTCGGTCTGGCACGGAAATGGGATCGGTATGGATGGGAGCATAATGTGGGGTACCCAACGGTTATGCATCGTGAGGCCTTGAGGAAATATGGTTGTTCTCCACATCATCGCCAAGGATATATCACCGTAAGACAATTTTCGTTTTCAATGGACGTAGAGCAAAAAGAGCAAGGAAAAGGTCAAGGATTTTATGAGTGAAGCAGTAAAATTAAATATACCTTTGGATCAGATTTTGAATGGTGAATGTATTCAGGTCATGAAAACAATACCTTCTGCGTCAATTGACTGTATTTTTGCCGATCCCCCATATAATTTGCAATTACAGGGAGAATTGCGTCGTCCAGATGATACAATCGTGGATGGGGTTAATGAAGATTGGGATAAATTTAAGAGTTTCCAACTATATGATCAATTTTGTCGAAGCTGGTTGAAGGAATGTCATCGTTTATTGAGAAAAAATGGAACAATTTGGGTTATTGGTTCCTATCATAATATTTTCAGAATTGGAGCAATTTTACAGGATCTTGGTTTCTGGATCTTGAATGATATTGTTTGGCGGAAATCCAATCCCATGCCAAATTTTAAGGGAAGACGATTTACCAATGCGCATGAGACATTAATATGGGCAGCCAAAGATGCTGATAGTAAATATTGCTTCAATTATCAGGCCATGAAAACCTTAAATGATGATATTCAGATGCGTTCTGATTGGTTTCTGCCTTTATGTACTGGACATGAAAGACTTCGAAATGAACATGGACTAAAATTACATCCGACCCAAAAACCAGAAAGCTTGCTATATCGCGTTATCTTGTCCTCTACAAATATTGAAGATGTTGTATTGGATCCTTTTGCTGGAACTGGAACAACCCTTGCCGTGGCAAAAAAACTTCAGCGACGTTATATCGGGATTGAGCGTCATCCAGACTATATGAAAGCCGCCCTTCGACGTGTGAACAATGAAAAGCCGTTATCGATTGAAGATATTAAAGTCACCCCTTCCAAACGAGAGATTCCTCGTGTTCCTTTTGGAAACCTGATTGAACAGGGATTTATTCAGCCAGGAACAATTTTGATGGATAGAAATAAACGCGTTTTTGCTACAGTAACATCCGATAGCACTGTTATCAGTGGAAACAAAAGAGGTTCCATTCATAAAATTGGGGCCCTTGTAACAAATTCACCTTCTTGTAATGGATGGACCTTTTGGCATTTCGAAAGAAATGGAGGATTATATGCTCTTGATATATTGCGTAATGAATATAATACAATGACTAAATTGGCCAAATCTTAAATTCAAATGTAAAACCTAGCTTTTGTTAAAACCGAGAAAGCCGATTTCAGGTTTGGAAATATTGTTATAATGTGAATATGTGTTTGATTGGTTGAGATTTGAAACAGTTTTACGTTGATTTTGACCTTTAATGGATAAATGTCCTTTTTCACTTTTAACCGAAACCGTTGATATTTCTCTATCACCATTTAGTTTTTGAGGTGAGTTATTATAGCCACGCATTGACAAAAGCAAAAAGGTGATGCGATCGCGATTAAGATCAATGGACATTTCCAGAGGTGTTTGACCCAAGACGTTGGTTGCATGTAAATCGGCACCACGGTTTAAAGCATCTTGTGCAGCGTAAAGGTTTCCGACATTGATCGCTTCAAAGAGGGATTGTGTTGGATTTTTGCTATCATCATCATTTGAATCATCATCAGTTGGATCATCATCGTCATCATTTGTTGATGTTTTGTTTGCTTGACTATTTTGCTTGTTGTTTTTGGATGAAGAAGTTACTTTTGATGTTTTTTGTTCAGGGTTGTTTTTTGCTGTCTGGGCAACGCCAGACAGGACAGGTAATGTAAAATATCCGCTGAACGCAAGGCAGAATAGCAAAGATAATAAACGAGATTGATAATTCATGTGATTATTCTCTTGATAGAAACCAAAATCCTGAAGCTAATATTTCTTTTATCAAATCAATCATGAATAAGAAACACTTTCTTTATATCATATTTCAAAAGATATTTTGCATATTAAGTTCATGGATATGCATTTACAGTTTATTTGTTATGACATAATGATAAAATTCAGAATAGGAATGATGTGGACATGATAGATTTATAACATAACCATTATTCATCAAGAAAGAATTGAAATGGGAATGATATAAATTTTCAAGAAAATAATTTTAATTTTGTATTGTTTACTGACAGGTTTGCAAAGCCGCAAAGAATTATTGATGGGTCTGTTGTTGAATTAATCTCTAAGGAATAGGATGGGTCGTTTCAATAGAATGATTATAAAAGTGACTGTTTCATGAATATTTTGGATAAATTACCTGATCAATCCAAAAAGGATTTAAAAAAATTATGGGATATTTTTCCTAATGCACGCTTAGTTGGCGGTGTGGTTCGGGATTTGATTGTTCAGAAACCAATTTCTGATATTGATATCGCAACCATGGATCTCCCTGACCGTATAATTGAAAAATTAAGTCGGGCAGGGATAAAGGGGATACCTACAGGTATTGAACATGGAACAGTTACGGCAATAATAAATCATCATTCATATGAGATAACGACATTACGTAAGGATATTAAGACTGATGGGCGACATGCCAAGGTTGTTTGGACACAGGACTGGCGAGAGGATGCTGCCAGACGTGATTTTACAATTAATGCTTTATATTGTGATAAAAACGGAAAATTATGGGATTATTTCCATGGACAGGAAGATCTTTCATTAGGTCATGTTCGTTTTGTAGGAACGGCACATGAACGTATTGCAGAAGACTTTTTAAGGATTTTAAGATATTTTCGTTTTTATGCACGCTATGGCAAAACTCAACCGGATTTAGATGCTGTGAATGCCATTCAGTTTTATGCGACACAGCTTGATACTTTGTCGGCAGAGCGAGTTTGGTCAGAATTAAGAAAGATTATCACGGGTCCAAGAGCGGGGGATGTATTAAATTTGATGGATAGATATGGGGTTTTAACCGTTCTAATGCCTTTTGGGTATCGTATTGATCCGTTTCTTAAACTTATCGCGGCAGGAGTGCCTGATAATGCAATTATCCGCCTGTCTGCCTTAATTAAGGGGTCTGCCACAATAGTTGCAAAAAAGTTTAAATTGTCCAATAAAGATGCTAAATTCTTATCAAGATTGGAAAAACCGTTATCCTTAAAAGCCGATGCATCGGATAAGCGGCTTGTTCAATTAAAGGCATTATATTCTCTTGACGTTCTTATTGGCCAAAGCTGGCTAGAACAGATTAAACACCAGGATGATGATTTCATTCTATGGGATAAATGGCGTAAACGGGTTATTGATATACCGACACCAGTTTTCCCCGTAAAAGGTAAGGATTTAATTGAACTGGGAGTTGAAAAAGGTCCAATAATGGGGAAAATTCTTGAATCGGTTAAAATATGGTGGATTGATGGTGGATGTTATGCTTCCGCCTTGGATTGTATAGAGTGGTTAAAAAGACACAGTTTGAAAAATACAGATTAAATATTCGATTTAATATTTTAATTTGGGTTAAAAAGCTTTCATATCATTTGCTCCATGTAAAAGTATCAAAGCGTGAATCAAGAACAGAAATACAATAAGAAACAAACTAAAAGAAAGATGATTTTATCCCTGATACTGGGGGAAGATAAAAGCTGGCCTTTTCTTCAACGTTTATGGAGAGAGCAAATACGTTTTTATCCGAAACGTATTTTATTGATTGTTATCTCGACAATTTTTATGGCCGGATTGACAGCTTTATACCCTTTGGTAATAAAGCGCGCATTGGATATGTTTAAGGATAATGATCCTCGAATTTTGTATCAGATCCCCGCCCTGGTTGTTATGGTGACGGCCGCAAAGGCCGCGTCACAATATATTCAGACGCTTTCCGTACAAGATTTGGTTTTACAGATTATACGGGGGCTGCAGAAAAAAATGTTCTTGCATCTGGTTCATGCAGATATCTCGTTAGTTGAAAAGGAAGCCCCCGCACAGCTTTCCGCCCGTTTTACCACTGATGCATTATCCATACGTGAAGCCATGATAAGAATGGTTAATGCGTTTGGAGATGCAATTACGGTTATTAGTTTGATTGTTTCGATGTTCTATATGGATTGGGAGTTGAGTCTAATCGCGGCTCTATTATATCCAATCGCTGCTGTACCTATTCAAAAATTAGGAAAGCGAGTGCGCAAAGCATCCGGAAATATGCAGGAACAGGTTGGAAAAACCGCAGCGTTATTGAATGAGACTTTTTCACAGGCCAGAACCGTTCGTGTCTATGGAATGGAAAAGCGTGAAATCAGACGGTTGGGTCAATCATTTGATCAATTATATGATGCTACTCTAAAAATTATTCGAGGTCGTGCAAAAGTTGATCCAATTATGGAAGTTTTGGGAGGAAGTGCCGTTGCGGCGGTTTTAGGATTTGCTGGCTGGCGTGCTGCGATGGGCGGTGCAACCTTGGGGGATTTTTCAGGCTTTGTAGCGGCTTTGCTTTTGGCGGCAAGACCGTTGCGGGCTTTGGGATCTTTAAATGCGGCAATGCAGGAAGGCATATCTGGTCTAAACCGTATTTTTAATATTATTGATCAACCTATCAAAATAAAAGATAAAATGAATGCACTGCCTTTACCTAATGGAAAAGGGAAAATTCAATTTCAAAATGTGCATTTTATTTATCCAGGTCGTGAAGTCGGATTGCATGGTTTGAATTTTGAAATTGAACCGGGCCAGACTGTTGCCCTGGTTGGGCCCTCGGGTGCGGGAAAATCAACGGCGTTGACTTTGATCCCTCGTCTACACGATATACAGCAGGGACAGATCATTTTTGACGGCGTTGACTTGCGGAACATCAAAATTCATGAATTGCGTTCAGCAATCGCCTATGTTCCACAAGATCCGTTGTTATTTGATATGTCTATTATCGATAACATTCGGATCGGTAATCCGTATGCAAGCAAAGAGGAGATCGAAAAAGTCTTGGAAGGGGCAGCTATCAATCGTTTTCTTGGAGATTTACCAAAAGGCCTGGATACAAATGTTGGTCATGGTGGACAATGTCTTTCAGGAGGTCAGCGTCAGAGAATTGCCCTTGCACGTGCGTTAATAAGAAACCCTCGTTTATTGTTATTGGATGAAGCGACAAGTGCATTGGATACGGAAAGTGAACATGTCATACAAAAAGCCTTGGCTAAACTGCGAAGGGATTGCACGACTTTAATTGTGGCCCACCGTTTGTCTACTATACGAACAGCCCATGTCATTATCGTTGTTTCGGATGGGAAAGTTGTAGAACAGGGAAATCATGATTATTTAATGAAACAGCAGGGCATGTATGCCAGATTGATACAGACGCAGAATCTGGATTATTAATAATTTTATCATTGTGGATGGACATTTATGACAGCGGATACAACTGACTCGAAACAGGATCTTGATTCATCTGAAGAAAAAAAATCCACCAATCCCAAAAATAAAAAAAAGGCAATCCGGTATCTAATGTTTTTCATTATGATCATTGTTGTCATTTTAATTGGTTTATATTGGTGGTTTACACGTAATGATGTTAGTACGGATGATGCGTTTACCGCCGGGCGTGCCATTACGATCGCACCGCATGTCAATGGTTACGTGACTGAATTATTGGTCAATGATAATCAGTTTGTCCATAAGGGTCAGGTTTTGTTGAGGATTGATGCAAGGGATTACAAAGCATCTCTTTTACAGGCGCAAGGTAATTTGGAAAGGGCAAAAGCCCAGTATCTTGCCTCACAATATTTATTGGAAGTTGCAAAAAAGAATTATCCAGGTCAGCTAAAAGTTGCCGAGGGACAACTGGAAGCCGCGAAAGCGCAATTATTCAAGGCCAAAACGGATTATGTTCGTCAACATAATATTGCGCGTCCTGCTACAACCCAGCAGGCGATTGATTACGCCACTTCCGCTTTTAACCAGGCAAAAGCGGAAGTGGACAGAGCTGAAGGTAATTATTTAATTGCCACTCCAGTCGAAGCCAATATTGGCAATGTCAAAAGTAAGGTTTCTGATCAGGGTGGGGCTGTTAAGGCAGCGGAAGCACAATTGGAAACGGCCGCTTTAAATGTTGGATGGACTGAAATCAGGGCACCGCATGATGGATGGATTTCCAAACGTAACGTTGAGCAGGGCAGTTATGTAACCGTTGGTCAATCCCTTTTATCCATAGTTGAACCAGAGGTTTGGGTAATTGGAAACTACAAGGAAACACAGATTACCAATGTTCGTCCGGGTCAAAAGGTCAAAATTGAGGTGGATGCATATCCATTTATGAAACTAAAGGGGCATGTTGATTCAATCCAGGCAGGAACGGGATCTGTCTTTAGTGCTTTTCCACCAGAAAATGCTACGGGTAACTATGTCAAGATTGTACAGCGTGTTCCTGTTAAAATATTGATTGATGAAGGACTGGATCCCAATGTTCCCTTGGCCATAGGTCTTTCAGTCGTGCCAACGGTTTACACGAAATGAGTCAATCCGCTACTTTAAATACCGTAAAAGAGGAATGGAAGCCAAAACATAATCCATGGTTAATTGCCATTGTCGTAACTCTTGCCGCTTTTATGGAAATTCTGGACACGACAATTGTCAATGTATCTTTGCCTCATATCGCCGGCAGTTTATCAACAACCTATGATAATGCGACTTGGTCATTGACCTCCTATCTGGCGGCTAACGGAATTGTTTTAACAATTTCGGGATGGTTAGGAAGGATCCTTGGACGAAAACGTTATTTTCTTATTTGTATATTCATGTTTGCCGTATCTTCTTTTTTATGTGGTATCGCGAATAGCTTGGCTCAGCTCGTTTTATTCCGCCTAATGCAAGGATTTTTTGGGGGGGGGCTTCAACCAAACCAGCAATCGATAATTCTCGATACCTTCCCTCCAGATAAACGGGGGGCAGCTTTCGGACTAACGGCAATTGCCACTGTGGTTGCACCTGTATTGGGTCCATCCTTGGGCGGTTGGATCACGGATAGTTATTCCTGGCGGTGGATTTTTTTTCTTAACGTTCCTGTCGGTATTATAACAGTGTTTGCAGTGGCCATGCTTGTTGATGATCCGCCTTGGGCCAGAAAGCGTAGTGAACGAATTGATTATATTGGGGTCAGCTTAATAACGCTGGGACTTGGTTGCCTGGAAATCATGGTGGATCGTGGGGAAAATGCTGACTGGTTTGGTTCGGGTTTCATCTGTTGGTTGGGTTTTTTTTCCGTAATTGGTATCATAGGCGCAATAATATGGCTTCTTTATACTGAAAATCCTGTTGTTGATCTAAAAGTATTCAAAGATCGTAATTTTGCAATAAGCTCAATTTTAATGGCTGGATTGGGTGGATGTCTATATGCATCAGCTGTAATTGTTCCACAATTTACGCAGCAGATTATTGGATACACGGCTTTTCTTTCGGGATTGGTTCTGACACCAGGTGGGATTGCCATCATCATTTTAATTCCTGTTATTGGCAAAGTGATCAATGTTGTTCAAATACGTTATGTAATAGCGATGGGTTTTTTCCTATTCGGCTGCGCGTTGTTTTATTCAGCCAACTTGGTGCCAAATTCGGATTTTTTGCATTTGGTCATGTACAGGATATCACAATCGGTTTGTCTCGCTTTCCTATTTGTTCCTCTCTCAACTATTGCCTTTATGACAATTGAAGAAAAATATAATGCAGATGCTTCGGCATTGTTTAGTATGACAAGAAACGTATTGGGGGCCTTATGTATTTCTGGAGCAACAGCTTTAATCACTGAAAGAAGGCAGGTAAATCAGGCACACATGGTACATTGGATGTCTCCTTTCCATCAGCCTTTTAATGATTATTTGGCACATATGCGTGCAGTGGCTCAGCAATTGGGATATGCAACACAGGATCAGGCAGAAACAGCCATGAAGTATCTTTATCAGGATTTCATTAAACAAGTGGCAATTTTGGCCTTTAACGATGTATTTATGATTTTAGGTTGTTTGGCTTTTCTTCTCGTACCATTTTGTTTTTTTCTGGATGGCTATACAGCAAAGAAAAAAAAGGCAGATAGCTAATTACATGTATTTATGAAAATATTCGGCTATTTTTTGATAAAGATCATGTTTGAACCCGGTGTTGATTTTCGCCAATTCGGAAGATGAAATCCATTTCCATTCATTGAACTCTTTTTCATTATGGGTATTTAGATCAATATCGCTATCTTTCCCCAGAAATCTAACAGCAAACCATTTTTGGCTTTGTCCTTTATACTTACGTTTAAGAGGATTGCCAATTATATTGGATGGGAAATCATAGGATAACCATTCGGGATATTCCTCCAGAATTTCTATGTTACTTGTACCAATCTCTTCCAACAATTCACGTTTAAGCGCTTCTTGCGGGGTTTCATTTTTGTCGATCCCACCTTGGGGAAAGGCCCATATCCCATCTTTTGCCAGATCATGGCGTAATGCAATGAAAATTTCCCCTTTTTTGTTAAGGATAAAAGCTGCAACATTACGACGATAAGGTAGGGCTTTCATGATAAAATCCTTATTTGGAATGGATAGCAGGATGATCAGGAACAGACTTGTCCTGATGATTGGGCTGCTTTTGTTCTTGTTTTGAAGAATTGGCTTTGTTATCGTTGGAAGGTTTTTGCTGAACGGTGTTTTTACCTTTACTGTCCAAAGAGGCCGATTTTTTTAATGGGATAGGAAAAGGTTTATCATTGGATAATCCGGCCATGGATCTTATAACTTTTAGACCCTGTTGTAACTGGAAATCAGTTGAGGGGTTCGTATAATCAAATTTTGCCCAATCTTTAGGAGGCTGGGCCGGTATTGATTTCGCAATTGCAGGTAGATCATTTCTGATGGGAGCTTTGGTTTGGTTTCCGCCTTCATTTTTGATAATATGATTTAGGTCAGCTTCACGAATGCTAAATTCTGGTGCATCGTAACTATCTTGCACCTTGATATCGGGGCTGATACCCAACCCCTGGATTGAACGGCCAGATGGTGTGTAATATCGCGCTATCGTTAGGCGGATTGCACCATTTCCAGGAATAGGCATGACAGATTGAACAGATCCCTTACCAAAGGTTTTTTCCCCTACGAGCACAGCACGATGATGATCTTGCAGAGCTCCAGACACGATTTCACTTGCCGATGCCGAACCTCCATTAATAAGAACGACAATAGGCAATCCATTGGTAATATCTTTCCCCTTGGCATTCCATCTTTGATTATCCTTAGGATTGCGTGCTTTGGTTGAAACAATGGCACCTTCCTTTATGAAATCCCGGCTGACAGAAATAGCCTGATCAAGTAGCCCGCCTGGATCATTACGAAGGTCAATGACCAGACCGGCAAGTTTGTGGTTGCTTTCTTTTTGTAGTTTATCAAAGGCCTGACGCATATTTTTCTCTGTTTCTTCGTTAAACTGAGAAATTCGAATATAGCCTATACGATCATAAAGAGCTGACTTTATTACTTGAATGTGAATGATTTCACGGATCAGGGTTACTTTAATAGGTTTCGGTTCTTTCAGACGGATCAAAGTCAGGGTGATTTGTGTTTTAGGTTTGCCACGCATTTTATCGACGGCTGCATTTAGGGTCATTCCGTCAATATTTTTGCCATCAATCGCAATGATATAATCCCCGGGTTTAATACCGGCCCGTGCGGCAGGTGTTCCATCAATTGGTGAAACCACCTTAATATGCCCCTCATCTTCTTGTACCTCCAAGCCAAGGCCACCAAATTCACCTTTGGTTTGAATCTGCATGTTGGCAAATTGTTTTTCCGTCATATATGAACTGTGGGGATCAAGTCCTGTCAACATTCCATTCAACGCATTGGTGATCAAGTCCTTGTCCGCAACAGGCTCAACATAGCCGGCTCGAACGCGTTCAAACACATCTCCAAACAAGGTGAGTAAGCGATAGGTTTCAGCACTGTTATTTTGTACCTGATCTTTTTTTACATCTTCGGCCAATGCTTGAATGGTCAGTTGGTTATCCGACCGTATCCAATTTTGAATCTGTGATCCCAATCCAATGCCAGCGATAAAAAGTGTCGTACCTAGCAATAATCCTGTACGGAACTTCATGCTGATTTTCTCCTAATACTTGATCCTAAAGTGGAAATATTAACCTGTCTTTTATAATTAAAATCATGTTATATGTTAAGAAATATCTTTACCATTATAAAATTAAACGAAATTATCTTATAAAAAAGGAGATGGATTGATTGCTCTCTCGCCCCGTCGTAATTGCACAAAAAGGGTGGGACGTCCGGTTTTTCCGCCTGACCAGGCCGGCATTTGACCGATCATAATCCCTTTTTGGATCGATTGTCCAATGGCTACGGATAAACTATCCATACCAGCCAACACGAACCGGTAGCTTTTTCCACAATTCAGAATGATCATGTGCCCATACCCTCTAAAAGGTCCAGCGAACTCGATTAGTCCGCTGCAAGGGGAACGGACTGTTGCTTGAGATTGGGGGGCATAGGTAATTCCCTGCGCTGGACCAGTTTCTGTTTTACTTCCCCATAATGAGACAATGGGTCCGATGACGGGTGCATTGGCCTTGGATGTGGTTCTTGAATTGAGACCAGGACCGTTGTTGGCTGATGAGATCATGGCTGACTCTTTCCGTGCTTTCTGCAATCGTGCCATATTATGTGCTCTTTGCGCTCGGATAATTTCAGCTTTTAAAGCGCGTTGTGCCCTGATTTTTGTTAGATTGATCTGTCGAATTGCATCATTAAGATTTTGCGCCTTCTGAGCTGCATTAGCTGCATTCTGGGAAATCTCAAAAACCGTTTTGGCAGATTCCTGTTGAGTGATGCGGGCCTGCTTTAAAGCCTTGGTTAATTGATTTTGTTCATTTTCCTGTTTTTTGTGAAGTTGGGCAAGATTCGTGATCTGAATTGTAAATTGATTTTGTAGCTGATTGATTTCCTCTTTATGTTGCTTAAGAACTTTTGCCTGATTTTCCAGCTGCTTGGATAGGTTCTGTATGATGGACAAACCTATTGTTGTATGAGAGGATGGCGAAGGCGCCGCGAGTAATGTATCTGAGGGATATAGGGATAACCGTTCAATTAAGGGGAGGAATTTTGAAAAATTTTTTGATTCGTTTTGCAACTGTATATTCAAGGTTACAATCTTAGATTTCAGATTTGTTATTTCCTTGTTAATTTCCTGAATTCGGGTTTCGGTTGTCTGTAGTTTTTCAGTTGCCTGAACCATATTGTTATTGATTTGATGCGTTCGCTTTTTATCTTGCTGGGCTTTTAAAATTGCACGTTGTTTTTCTTTTTGAATAGTTTCCAAATTTGAATTTATTTTTTCTTTTTCTTTCAAAAGTTGTTTTTGTGTTTGTTCGCTTTTATTCAGAATTTGCTGCAATCTCGTTTGCTTTTGCTGTTGAGCACAGGCATGATGGGGTAGTCCGGTAAGGAAAATACTTATCTGGATTATAAATATAAAAACATGAAATTTAAAAAATGAAGATAAATGACAGAGTTTCAGAACGGCCTCGATAAATTCAATTTATGTAAAAATATTTAATCATTGATATATTAAAATTTTACAGTGATAAAATGAAGATTATAAAAAACCTTTAGAATGAATTATTCTAAAGGTTCGTTAATGACATGCAAAACTCGGTTGATAAATATTTTATTCTTTGATCAGCACTTTACCTGTCATTTCCTTGGGCTGTGGTAAATTCATCAATTTTAAAATCGTTGGTGCCAGATCTGCCAAACGACCGTCATGCAGTTGAACATTTTCAACACCGTCAAGGATAACGGGAACTCTGTCAAGCGTATGTTGAGTATGAGGTTCACCAGTTTTTTCATCAACCATCATTTCACAGTTTCCATGGTCAGCCGTAATAATTAGGGCTCCATGTTGTTTCCTGATGGCTGGAACAATTTTTCCTATAGCTTTGTCAACCGCTTCAACCGCTTTAATGGCAGCATCAATCTTACCTGTATGACCCACCATGTCAGGATTTGCGAAATTGACAACGATCAGGTCATATTTTTCACTGTTGATGGCATTTACAACTTTTTCAGTTAATTCGGGTGCCGACATTTCAGGTTGAAGGTCATAAGTTGCAACTTTTGGAGAGTTGACCAGAATACGATCCTCGCCAGGGAAGGGGTCTTCACGACCACCATTCAAGAAATAAGTGACATGAGGATATTTTTCCGTTTCCGCAGCCCTGAGCTGTTTCAATCCAGCGTTGGAAACGATTTCACCCAGAACATTGGTTAATGTTTCTGGTGGGAATAGCACGCCCATTTTCTTGATTAATGTATCGCTATATTGTGTCATCCCCAACACTTTAGAAAATTGGACGGTTTTGGTACGTTTAAAACCTGTAAAATCAGGTTCCAATAACGCATCCATTAACTGACGGATACGATCAGCTCTGAAATTAAAGGATAAAACGGCATCTTGATCCTCCATTCCCTTATAATCACCAATAACTGTTGGCACGATGAATTCATCGGTAACTTTTTGATTATATGATTCAGAGATTGCAGCTAACGCATCCGTTTTGTGAGGACCCTTGCCCTCTACAATAACATCATAGGCTTTTTCAACACGATCCCAACGTTTATCACGATCCATTGCATAATAACGTCCTGAAACAGTGGCAATCTTTACATCCTTTGGTAGTTCATTTAAAGCCGTCTCTATATAGCCCCTCGCAGATTCAGGAGGAGTGTCACGTCCATCAGTAAAGACATGTAGTGCAACTTTAATGCCATAATCGTGTAAGGCCTTGGCCAGACCAATGGCATGTTCCTGATGGGCGTGCACGCCTCCTGGTGAGAAAAGTCCGAGTAAATGGCAAGTCTTGCCATTTTTCTTCAGGGTTTCAACAAAATCCTTAAACAATGGTTTTTTCAGAATGTCTCCAGTTTTAATGGCATGGGTAATTTTTGGAAGTTCTTGCATAATGACACGGCCAGCGCCGATATTCATATGTCCGACTTCAGAATTTCCCATTTGTCCATGAGGCAATCCAACATCTTCATTACTTGCATCAAGAAGAGCATGTGGAGAATTTTTAAAAAGTGCATCAATATTGGGAATACTGGCATTGGCAATAGCATTATCTTTTTTATTTGGGTTATACCCAAATCCGTCAAGGATTGTCAGCATAACGGGGCGATATTTTTTTTGAGTCATTTTTATGTCCTGTTTATTTGTTCATGGATCGTTTTGATTTTTGTTTTTGATGAACGTTATATAGTTAAAAGTTAGTTAAGTAGATAAATGAATGCAACCAGAATTTAAATTTTATCAATGATTGACTATGATCTTATAAACTAACCATATTTTGGAAAATCATAATATTATGATTCATAATCTGATTTCATGGGGATATTTATTTAATGCTTGAAATAATATCAGTAATTTTAACGAAATTATATAAAAATAATTAATAAATATAAGTATAATTGTTTAAATAAATTAAAATTATTTATTATTATTGAAATAATTTGTAAATAATAGATTTTTTTATAAAAAATTAAAAATATAAAGGTTTTAAAAATGAAAAAAGAGAATTCATGGATGATGAATCTAACTCCAGAGCAATTACACGTTATCAGAGATCATGGTACTGAAGCACCCGGCAGCAGTCCTTTGAATTATGAATGGAGAGAAGGGGTGTATCAATGTATTGCCTGTCATGCACCCCTGTTCAAGGCAAATATGAAATTTGAAAGTGGTTGTGGCTGGCCATCTTTTTTTTCTGTAATAAATGGTGCGATCGAAACGGAAGTAGATACAAGTCATCATATGAAAAGGATTGAGGTTCATTGTGCCAGATGTAAGGCACATTTGGGTCATTTGTTTCAGGATGGACCTGCGCCAAATGGGGAAAGGTATTGTATTAACGGGATTGCACTCAATTTTGAAAGACAAATAAAATAGTTTATTTAGCCAAAAGATACGTCTTTAGTAAAAACCAACCAGAAAACCAGGGCACAAAGGGCAATCAGTGAAAGCGTGAGAAAAGCCTGATCATAACCATGGTATTTTGCTATTGTTCCTGCAAGATAATGACTGCATGATGCGCATAATCCCTGACATGTGAAGATAATGCCTAGTCCCGTATTAAATCGTCCTGATCCTTGCATTATCTTGGCAACGATTCCAGGGATGGCAACACCGATCAGACCAGCACCAACACCGTCAAGAATTTCAGCAGGAAGCAAAACAAGGGGATGTTGAATTGTTCCAATCAGTAATCCTCTTGCAGGTAGTGCAACAAGGGCTAAAACAAGCAGAATTCTATATTCATGCCGTCTTGCAAAAAACGCGGCAAAAATGGCCATTGGGATCATTGTTGTCTGAGCAATTATGATCGTCATGGCGGTATAGGATCCCGGTTTATTGATAATATTTTTTGCAACCATTGATTGACTTAAAAGTGGAAGCATCGCTGCATTGGCAAGATGGAACAAACCGATCGTAACAGCAAGAATAAAAAGTTTTTTATTTTTTAAGAGTTTGAAAAAGGGTTGGGGACTGGTTTGGTTGACATTTAATCCCCGTGCAATTTTATTGTCAATTTGTCTGGATGGGATTAATGCAAGGGCTGTAATAGCCAGGAATGCTGAACAGCTCATTAAAATAAAAATAGCCTTTAATCCAAAATAATAACTTGCTATTCCGGCTATAAGGGCTGCACAAGCATTTCCTGCATGGTTAAATGATTCATTATACCCAATTTGTTTATCAAAGAGATCAGGTCCCACCAATCCTATTGTTATGCTGACTGTTGCTGAAATAAGGGTTGCTCCGGCAATGGCAATTAACATTTGAGAAATGATTGTCATTGGCAAATTGGGATAATGATAGATAAAATAGCAGCCGATAATGATACTGATTGTGGCAATAATACCTATATTTTTTTTGTAACGAATATGATCAATCAGCATACTTACGGGTGTGGTGATGATTATGCTGGTTAACCCAGCCAATGTCATGACAAAACCGATTTTATTAACTTGCCAATGATTTTGCTGCAGAAACACACCTAGGAAAGGTCCTAAACCGTCCCGAACATCGGCTACAAGAAAATTAAACAGATTAAGAAAATAAAGTGGCATAAAATCTTGAAATTGTCATTGTTATGAAGAATTGATTATATATGATTTATTTTCTTTAAAAAGCGGCTTAAAAAAAATAATTAAGTTTAAAATTACTTTATTTGGTGAATACTCAATATTTTATAAATAATTTGATGAATAATAAAAGTAATTTAAAAGTGTTATAATTAATTGTATTAATTTTTTATATAAAAGTTTAAATATGACTATGAATTTATCAAAAAATATTTTTGAATGTTTAATTCAATAGCTTTAAATAAATTTTAAAATAAATGTTTATACAGGATTTAAAATCATTGAATTAATTAAGGTGATTGAATACGAATTGATTGAAATATATCCGTATTCAATCAATTCAGACTAAATTCTTTCGACAGTATATTTTTCTCGAAGGCTTTGTATAATTTCCTCTGCATGTTCTGCACTGCGTGCTTCCGCCATAATTTCGAGAATGGCCGATTGAACGCTTGAGGTCGAGAATAACCGTTGATGTGATACCTCTATGATATTTCCACCCTTTTCAGTTCCAATAATGTGGGAAATGTCAGCCAATACACCTGGACGATCAGGAATTGAGAATCTTAGACGTAATAGTCTTCCTTCTCGTAGGAGGGTTCGAAGTAGGGTGTTGGCCAATATACGTGTATCAATATTTCCCCCGCTGATAGGAAAGGCAATATTTTTACCCTTAAACCGTTCTGGATAGGTTAGAATGGCAGCCAGACCACTTGCCCCCGCTCCTTCGGTAATTTGCTTGGCATGTTCCGCTACAAGGGTTATAGAATCCTCAATGGCCTCTTCTGGGACGGAAACGATATCTTCCACATATTTTTCTATGACTTCAAAAGGATAAAAACCTAGTTTGCGAACGGCTATACCTTCCGCAATGGTTGCACCGCCAGGTGGTTTTAACGCTTTATGGGTGGCAAAGGAATATGAAAAATAACGATCGCTTTGAACACCAATTATTTTTGTATAGGGTCTTAAAGCGGCAGCTACAACAGCACATCCTGAAATCAGTCCACCCCCGCCAACGGGAACAATCAGGTAATCAAGATCTGATTTTGTATCCTCGAAAATTTCCAGGGCCAATGTTCCCTGTCCAGCCATGACTGCGGGATCATCATAAGGATGAATGAAAACACGTCCATCTTCCTTGGCGAGTTGATTGGCATATTGGGTGGCCTCGGTAAAATCTTCACCTTCCAAAACAATCTTGGCACCCCAGGCCGCAGTTCGGTTGATTTTTGTCACAGGTGTGAATTTCGGCATGACAATAATCGCATCAATGCCTAGTAATTGTGCATGGCGTGCAACGCCTTGGGCATGGTTGCCGGCTGAAACGGTGATAACCCCCCGTTTTTTTTCCTCTTCAGTCAGCAGGGCAAGTCGGTTGGCAGCGCCACGTTCCTTGAAAGAGCCAACGGCTTGAAGATTTTCAAGTTTCAAGGTGATATCTGCATTTACTCTTTTTGACAGGGACTGACAAAATAGGGCGGGAGTGCGGATAATATTTTTATTTATCCGTTGCGCCGCATCATGGACGTCGTTAATTGAAATCATAATAGTATAAATCAGGGGTTAAGCGTAGATAACATCAAGGATTTCATAAGATCGATCTCCCCCAGGTGCAGGGACAGAGATCGTTGCTCCTTTTTCCTTACCGATCAGAGCCTTGGCCAAAGGGGATGAAATTGACAATAGACCTAATTTGATATCGGCTTCATGAAGTCCAACAATTTGAAAGGTGGACTCTTTTTCTGTTTCTTCATCAATCAAAACAACTTTTGCACCAAATTTAACAGTGTTTCCTGATAGGCTTGATGGATCGATAACCTGAGCCGATGAAATTATCTGTTCAAGTTCCAGTATGCGTCCTTCAGTAAAAGACTGGCGTTCACGCGCCGCTTCATATTCTGCATTTTCAGAAAGGTCGCCATGACTGCGTGCCTCAGCGATCGCACGTATAATTTCTGGCCTTTCTTTATCTTTAAGTCTGCGTAGCTCTTCTTCCAGACGTCGTAGCCCTTGAGCCGTCATTGGAAATTTTTGCAAAGTTGAATGTCCTTTAAGAAACAAATTAAGAATATTATATAAATACAATTGTTATTATAAACATATTTTTCTATAAAGAAAATTTTTGTAGCATATTACATTATTTTATTTCTAAATCAATTCTCAATCTCTATATTTGATTTCATGTATCATAAAAAGTTATGCTGGGTAGATTATTCCCGATGGAAATCCCGTCTTTCAATCCATGAAGATGAATGGCTGTTCAATTCGGAATCTTTGACAAAACGGTTAATTCGTTTAAGTCAAAATCAATTTTCATTAAAGCGTCTGTCTGAACAAAAACAAAAAATCAGGGAAGATGAATGCGGGATATTAGAGGTTGGTTATCCAAGTCTGAAACAGGTCAGGCAGGTTGTTTTGGAGGGACAAGGTCAAGCCTGGATATATGCCCGTAGCATTATCCTGTCCAAAGGGGAGGATCTCAGGGGAAACCTTTTTCAGGCAATTGGCAATAAACCGCTCGGGTCTGTATTATTTCAAAAAGATGTTTTTGAAAGGTCAAAAATTGAAATAACAAAATATCCTAGAGAACTCCTGCCAATAGATTATCGCCATGTTGATTTATGGGCAAGAAGATCGGTATTCATTTGTTCCAGTCAATCAGTACTTGTGCAAGAAGTATTTTTACCGGATTTATGGAAACATATAGTCAATAAAAAAAAGCAGGTTTGTAATAATCACCTGCTTTAGTTAAGAAAATAACCTTAGAATTTTAATGATTAAAATAAGATTGCAGCGGGGCCACGTCCAGTTTGCCTTCACGCAAAGCCGCAATGGCATGGACGGCGGCGGCGGCACCTGCCATAGTTGTATAGTGGGGTATATTATGGGTCAGCGCGGAATGGCGTATGTCGAAACTATCGGCGGTTGCCTGTGCACCCTGAACAGTATTGATAATTAGCTGGACTTCTCCGGAAAGGATCGCGTCGACACAGTGTGGACGACCCTCCAATACCTTGTTAACCACCTTGGCTTCAATACCAGCATTCTTTAAGGTTTCAGCTGTTCCACGTGTGGCCAGAATTTTAAATCCCATTTCTGTCAGTTTTCTGCCCAGAGGCAATAGAGAGGGCCGATCACTATGACGTACCGAAAGGAAAACATTGCCTGTTAAGGGTAAGGTTACACCGGCACCCAATTGAGATTTTGCAAAGGCACGTTCAAATGACGTGTCAATACCCATGACTTCACCTGTAGATCGCATTTCAGGGCCGAGAATGATATCTATATTGGGAAACCGTGCAAAAGGGAACACCGCTTCTTTAACGGCGACATGACCTCTAACAGAACGCTGTTTTAACGAAAAGGATCTCAATTTTTCCCCGGCCATGATTCTTGCCCCAATCTTGGCAATGGGTACCCCGGTTGCCTTTGCAACAAATGGAACAGTTCTTGAGGCGCGTGGATTGACTTCCAATATGAATATTTCATTATTCTTGATTGCATATTGTACATTCATCAATCCAACAATCCCCAAAGCTTTTGCCAGGGTCGTGGTTTGTGCCTGCAATTCTGTTACCAAGGCGGGTGAAAGGGTGTAAGGTGGAATAGAGCAGGCACTGTCACCAGAATGAATGCCGGCTTGCTCGATATGTTCCATTACACCGGCGACATAGACATCCTCTCCATCGGCCAGACAGTCTACATCGGTTTCAATGGCATCATTAAGATATTGGTCAATCAATAATGGGCCGGAAGATACATCGACACCAGCAGAGGAAAGAACCTCATTCAGATAACGATGCAGACTATTTCTATCATGGACAATTTCCATGGCTCGTCCACCCAGCACATATGAGGGGCGAATAACCACTGGATAACCGATTTTTTCCGCAATTATTTCGGCATCTTCGGCATTATGAGCAATTCCATTTGACGGTTGCCGTAAACCAAGTTTTTGTAACAGGGCCTGAAAACGTTCCCGATCTTCTGCAAGATCAATAGCATCCGCTGGAGTACCCAATAGGGGGATGTTAGCTTCTTCCAGTGCTTTGGAGAGTTTAAGTGGCGTTTGTCCACCATATTGCACGATACATCCCTTTACGACCCCTTTTTCCTGTTCGCGACGAATAAGCGCAATGACATCTTCTGCCGTTAGAGGTTCAAAATAAAGACGGTCAGACGTGTCATAATCGGTTGAGACAGTTTCAGGGTTGCAATTGACCATAATGGTTTCATATCCCGCTTCCCTTAAAGCATATGAAGCATGAACACAGCAATAATCAAACTCAATGCCCTGTCCAATACGGTTGGGGCCACCCCCCAAAATGACGATTTTTTCCCGATCAGTTGGATGGCTCTCGCAAATTGGTGTATTAAAACCACCCTCATAGGTTGAGTACATATAAGAAGTGGAAGAGGCAAATTCACCCGCGCAGGTGTCAATTCGTCTGTAAATTGGATTAACGTTGAGTTTTTGACGATATTGCGCGATTTCCTTTTCTGACTTTTGTGTCAATTCTGCAAGCTGTTTGTCAGAAAATCCCATAGCCTTGATATTTCTTAGTTCAAATGGGTCAGAGGGCAATCCGTTTTTCTCGATCTGATTTTCAACAAGAATAATCTGTTGAAGTTGTTGTAAAAACCATGGATCAAAATGGCAGGCTTCATGGATATTTTCCAGTGAGATTCCCGCACGGATGGCTTGAGCGGCCACTAGAATTCGATTGGGTCTTGGTTGGGAAAGAGCTGCACGGAAAGAATCTTCGTCACCATCTCCGGGAATGGTTACCGGATTAAGTCCCGTCAAGCCGATTTCCATAGAACGCAGACCTTTTTGAAGTGCTTCCGGGAAGCTACGTCCGATAGCCATCGCCTCACCAACAGATTTCATGCTTGTATTGAGTAGGGCAGGGGTACCAGGAAATTTTTCAAAGGTAAAGCGGGGAATCTTAACTACAATATAATCAATGGTTGGCTCAAAAGAAGCAGGTGTTGTTTTGGTAATATCGTTTTTGAGTTCGTCAAGGGTGTAACCTACCGCCAATTTGGCCGCAATTTTGGCGATGGGAAAACCGGTGGCCTTTGAAGCCAGAGCGGATGAACGCGAAACCCGGGGATTCATTTCAATAATGACCATACGTCCATTTTTTGGATTCAGACCGAACTGAACATTTGATCCACCTGTATCAACCCCAATCGCTCTCAGGCATGCAATCGAGGCATCCCGCATGCGTTGATATTCTTTATCGGTGAGAGTCAGTGCCGGTGCGACGGTGATTGAATCCCCGGTATGAATTCCCATGGGGTCAATATTTTCGATGGAACAGATGATGATACAGTTATCCGCCTTATCACGGACCACCTCCATTTCATATTCTTTCCATCCAACAATACTTTCCTCAATCAGGACTTCTGTTGTTGGAGAGGCATCCAAACCTGCACTGATAATATTTTCAAATTCATCCGTGTTGTATGCAATACCGCCCCCAGATCCACCCAGAGTAAAAGATGGACGGATGACCACAGGTAATCCAATTTTCTTTAAGGATTCTCTTGCCTCTTCCATAGAATGAGCAATGGCGCTGCGAGGGCTTTCAATGCCAATGGCATCCATGGTCTCACGAAATTTCAAACGATCTTCCGCCCGGTCGATAACATCGGCTTTTGCGCCAATCAGCTCAACATTATTTTTTTCTAGAAAACCTGATTTTGCAAGGGAAATGGCGGTATTTAAAGCTGTCTGTCCTCCCATGGTTGGTAAAATGGCATCGGGTTTTTCTTTCAGAATAATGCGTTCTACCGTTTCAGGAGTAATTGGCTCGATATAGGTTGCATCAGCCATATCAGGATCTGTCATGATTGTCGCTGGATTCGAATTCAATAAAATTACGCGATACCCTTCTTCCTTCAGGGCCTTACAGGCTTGGGCACCCGAATAGTCGAATTCGCAGGCCTGGCCAATAACAATTGGACCAGCACCAATAATCATGATTGAAGATATATCAGTTCTTTTAGGCATATTGGTTACTCTATGATCTTTTATGGGAAGAGGAATGCTGATCCATCAATTCAACAAAGCGTTTGAAAAGATAATGGCTATCGGTTGGGCCGGGGCTTGCTTCTGGATGATATTGTACGGAAAAGGCCGGATAAATCTTTGAGGCAATCCCTTCGTTGGAATGGTCGAACAAATTGATATGCGTTTCGTGTACGGTATCGGGTAAGCTTTTTGGGTCAACAGCAAAACCGTGATTTTGGCTGGTAATTTCAACCTTGCCCGTCTTTAAATCTTTAACAGGTTGATTTGCCCCGCGATGTCCCTGATCCAGTTTGTAAGTTTTACCGCCCAAGGCATGAGCCAAAAGCTGATGGCCAAGACAAATTCCGAAAATTGGAATATTTCTTTTTAGCAACTCCCTTAAAACTGGAACTGTATAATGAGCTGTTGCCGCTGGGTCTGCAGGCCCATTCGAAAGGAAAACACCATCAGGGCTATAGCTCAATATTTCCTCAGTTGATACTGTAGCGGGAACAACGACAAGGTCACATCCGACATTGACAAGATTACGAAAAATATTATATTTTGCACCGTAATCAATGGCCACGACTTTATAGGCAGGCTTGTTTTGATTTTTTTTATCGCTTTTCCAGCACCAGACATCTTTTTTCCAGGAATGGGATTTTGGACAAGTAACCTCTTTTGCGAGATCCATTCCCTTTAATCCAGGCCATCTTTTAATTTGTTTCCGTAAAAATTCCAGATCAAAATTTCCATCTTCAGGCCAGAAGATCAAAGCATTCTGTGGGCCTTTTTCACGGATAAGGAGGGTAAGGGCACGAGTGTCAATTCCATAAATTCCTGTCACATTTTGCTTTTTAAGCCAGCTGTTTAAATGACTGGTCGATCTCCAGTTGGAAGGTTCAGTAATTTTTTCTTTGATGATCAGTCCTTTTGCAACAATTGTATCTGCCTCGTTATCATCGTCGTTAGTACCTACATTTCCAATGTGTGGAAAGGTAAAGGTAATAAGCTGGCCAGCAAAAGATGGATCTGTGAGGGTTTCTTGATATCCCGTCATTCCGGTAGAAAAGCATATTTCTCCAAGGGCAAGGTTGTTTTTTGAAGAATGGGCACCAAATCCCATTCCCCACAAGACGGTTCCATCCTCCAGTAAAAGGATGGCATTTGCTTTTGATGGGCGTTGGGTCTTTAAGCTGATAGAATTATCGTCATAATTATTTTTTTCAGGTTGCAAATCTTTTAAAGTTAATCCTGTTGCTTGTATTATTGTAGCCCAGTGTTTAGAAGGAATGGCATGAGCCTGCTTCCATTTGCGAATTGCTTCGGTAGAGACTCTGGCAATCTTGGCCGCCTTTTCAATACCGCCGAGCTTGGAAATAACTGTGTCAATATCTGTCATGTCCCTAGACCTTATGTTGGACGAATATAATTATTAATATATGTATATAGGATTGGGAAAAAAAATCCCAGCGCTGAATGTAAATAAATATGATAGGAATTTTTTTCCTTATCAAAAAATGCTATACTTTAAGAATGGAGAAAGAAATGAGTTTGCGTGAACGTTTTAAAGAAGAATTGAAAACCGCCATGAAGGCTAAAGAGGCAGGTAAAGTCGCCACGTTACGGATGATTGGGGCCAAATTGAAGGATCTGGATATTAATGCTCGTCCAAAGGGCATTGATCAGGTTGGCGAAGATGAAATTATCGCGATGCTTAAAAGTATGGTAAAGTCCCGTCGTGAATCTGTGGAAATGTACCAAAAGGCAAATCGTCAGGATTTGGTTGAAAAGGAGCAGGGGGAAATCACGATTATTGAAACGTTTTTGCCTGCGCAACTAAATGAAGATCAAATGCGGGACGTTGTAGATGAGGCAGTGGAAAAGACAGGAGCCTCGTCTATTAAGGAAATGGGCAAGGTTATGGGTTACCTAAAGGAAAATTATGGTTCTGTTCTTGATTTTTCTAAGGTAAACGGATTGGTGAAGGCTAAACTCTCTTAATTTATTTAGGGTGATTTGTGGCGTTTGATCAAAGATTTCTGGAAGAATTGCGGCAACGTATCCCGATTCATACCGTTATCGGACGGAAAGTAAAACTTACTCGTTCAGGGCGTTTCTGGAAAGCGTGTTGTCCTTTTCATGGGGAGAAAACACCTTCGTTTTATATTTATGAGGATCATTTTCATTGTTATGGATGTGGTGTCCATGGTGATGTTATTTCCTTTGTTATGCAAAGTGAGGGAAGAACCTTTGGTGAGGCAATTAAAGAGCTTGCCGCGCTGGCGGGATTGGATATTCCTGAACAGACATATCAGGACAGGCAAAGGATTGAAAAACAGCATAGTTTATACGATGTTATGCTTGCCGCACAGGATTATTATCGTTTGGTCCTAGATACACCTTTGGCTAAGACAGGTAAGCAATATCTACTTGAACGCGGAATTCTGAAAGAAACTTTTGAAACGTTTAAACTGGGATGGTCTGGAGATGGTCGTGGAGGTCTTATCCATTTCTTAAAGGAAAAAGGATATGATCTTGAACTTATTGGAGAGGCTGGACTTCTACGAAAAAAATCTGATACTGAATGGGGTGGGGAGCTATTTTTTAATCGAGTAATTTATCCCATTCATGATCGTAAGGGTCGACCTATCGCTTTTGGCGGAAGAATTATTGGCGATGGACAGCCGAAATATTTGAATAGTCCGGAAACCCCTTTATTTTCAAAGCGTCGTACCTTATTTGGGCTAAATCATTTATCATCACTTTTTGTGAGAAAGGAGGTGGATCCATTATATAATACAGTTCTCGTTGTTGAAGGGTACATGGATGTCATTGCGTTATATCAGGCAGGATTTCATGGAGCGGTTGCACCATTGGGTACGGCTTTGACAAAAGATCAGATGGGTTTGTTATGGCGTGTAACCCCCGAACCCGTTCTCTGTTTTGATGGGGATAGGGCTGGGCACAAGGCCATGTTGCATGCAGCTGAGGAATCTTTACCGATTTTAACTTCTGAACATACATTGAATTTTTTGACACTTCCCGAAGGTGAGGATCCTGACAGTTTTGTTAAGAATCAGGGTGGAGAGGCATTTTTAAGGCTTATTCCTAAAAAACAATCCTTATGTGATGCCATATACGGGATTGTATCGGCTCATGTGGATATAAAATCCCCTGAACAACGGGCTGCGTTGAAAACGCGGCTAATTTCAATTGCTCAGCATATTGATGACAAGATTCTGTCAAAGGAATATCGCCGTATTTTATTGGATCGCTTTTATCAGCAATTCTATCCAAAAGCCGACCGATATGGAACATTTGCAAAAAAAACTGATGTAAATTTGTCAAATCGGATTCAAAAAATTGATAAGGAACAGATTGATTATAAAAGGATTTGCATTTTATTCGCTATCTTGCTGCATTATCCAGAACTTCTTTTTTCTGTGGAGTCCGCTTTTTGTCAGCTAGACTTGCCTGCAAAATTTATTAAGTTGAGAGAATTTTTTGTTGGAATTCCTTTTGAAGGAACGACCTTAGATGATAGAATAAATTTCCTTGAAAAAGAGGGTTTTTCTGATTTAATTAATGCAATTAATGATGAATTTTCTATTTCTTCTTCAGATCAATTATCGCAAAAATTTGATTTACATTTAATTGAAAAACAATGGTGGCATTTCTATGGGTTATTGAATATTCAGGAACTTGAAAACCAGGTTGAGCTGGCTCGCAAAGCATGGGTTGAATCTCCAGATGAACAGCATCAGAATATTTTTGTCGCACGTGTAAAAGCCCTTGAAATTGCCAGGACAGGTTCAAACAATGAACAGGAGGATGATTTCTTATAATAATTGTTAGCTAGGGATATGATAAAGACTTGATTTATCTTTCCGTAGATATCATGTCTAATATATGTTGCTTTAGATTTGGCTGTAAATGTTGTTTAGTAATTCTGTATAGTATTCATCGTGCGAAAGTCAGTTTTGTGAGCCAATGTTAATATTAGCAAGCATATAAATTTTATAAATAATTTAAAGCATACCTTAAAGGTAAGTTTGAAGTTAAGGTTTAGGTAGAATTAGGAAGCTTTTTTGAGGCAAAAATGGCAGTCACAACACCATCTAAAATTGAAGAAAATTCAAGTGATAACGATACAAATGTTTTGGATACACAATCCGCTGTTGTAAAACGTTTGATAAGTAAAGGGAAAGAGCGCGGTTACGTAACTTTAGATGAATTGAATGCTATCTTGCCCCAAGATAAAATGTCTTCTGAACAGATTGAAGATGTTATGGCTATTTTTTCAGAAATGAACATCCAGATTATAGAGAATGAAGAAGAGGATGCGGATGGTGAAGAATCCGAAAATGAGTCAGATAAAGATGATTCGGAAGAAACGGTTGCAACTGAAACGAATACAGGTCGAACTGATGATCCCGTTAGGATGTATTTGCGTGAAATGGGGGCGGTAGAGCTTCTTTCGCGTGAGGGGGAAATTGCCATTGCCAAGCGGATTGAGGCTGGACGGAACCAGATGATTGGGGGATTATGCGAAAGCCCCCTGACTTTTAGGGCAATCATTGGGTGGTATGAACAGTTAAAAACCGAAGAGGTGCTGTTAAGGGATATTGTAGATCTGGAAGC
Organism: Commensalibacter sp. M0355; assembly: GCF_016101365.1. Classification (NCBI taxonomy): domain Bacteria; kingdom Pseudomonadati; phylum Pseudomonadota; class Alphaproteobacteria; order Acetobacterales; family Acetobacteraceae; genus Commensalibacter; species Commensalibacter sp. M0355. The sequence goes on along the minus strand of NZ_JACFQQ010000001.1, from coordinate 542,152 downwards.
AACTGAGAATGAATATGACCAGGTTGAATTGTCAAATATGGATGATTCTTTGTCCGCTTCGCTTGATCATGATACTTCTGACGACAGTGAGGAGGAAAATGAGGATGGTGAGGAAACGGAGAGTGGCGCGGATGAAGAAAATAATCTTTCTCTTGCTGCTCTAGAGGAAAAGCACAAGGACGAGATCCTCAAACATTTCAGTGAAATTGAAAAGAACTATCCCAAGTTATATGAGTTACAGGCTCAGCGCTTGGAAACGATTCAGGCCGGTGAAAAACTTACCAGTAAATTTGAGACAAAATATGAGGCTTTAAGGGATAAGCTTATTGAAGAGGTTCAGCAAATTCATTTGCAAAGTAATAAAATCGAATTTCTTGTTGAACAGTTGAAAACGGTTTCCAAAAAGCTTGCCAGCCTAGAGGGAAGTATGTTGCGTGCAGCGGAAAAATGCAAAATTTCCCGTGATGACTTTTTATCAAAATATCATGGTCATGAATTGAATCCTGACTGGCTTGAAGCGGTTGGAAATTTACCTGGCAAATACTGGAAACTTTACGTTGAAAAATACGGTAAAGAAATTGGTCAATATCGTGATCAAATTGCCGAGCTTTCTCAAAAGGTGGGATTGCCGGTAACAGAATTTAGACGGGTTTTTTCTACAGTTTCGTATGGTGAGCGAGATGCGTCTCGTGCCAAGAAAGAAATGATCGAAGCGAATTTGCGCTTGGTCATTTCAATTGCAAAGAAATATACGAATTGTGGATTGCAATTTTTGGATTTGATTCAAGAAGGCAATATTGGTTTAATGAAAGCGGTTGATAAATTTGAATATCGTCGGGGATATAAATTTTCAACCTATGCAACTTGGTGGATTCGTCAGGCAATTACCCGTTCAATTGCCGATCAGGCTCGAACAATCCGTATTCCTGTTCATATGATTGAAACAATAAATAAATTAGTGCGGACTTCACGACAGATGCTGCATGAAATTGGCAGGGAACCAATGCCGGAAGAGTTGGCGGAAAAACTCGGGATGCCTCTGGAAAAGGTAAGAAAAGTATTAAAAATTGCTAAGGAACCTATTTCACTGGAAATTCCAGTGGGTGATGAAGAGGATAGCCATTTAGGGGACTTCATTGAGGATAAAAGTGCTGTTATTCCATTGGATGCGGCAATCCAGACAAATTTGCGAGAGGCGACGACACGTGTTCTGGCTTCCTTGACCCCAAGGGAAGAACGCGTTTTGAGAATGCGTTTTGGTATTGGGATGAATACAGATCATACGCTGGAGGAGGTTGGACAGCAGTTTAATGTCACACGTGAACGTATTCGCCAGATTGAGGCAAAAGCCTTGCGTAAATTAAAACATCCAAGTCGTAGTCGTAAATTACGGTCATTTTTGGATGACAACTAAGATCCAATAAGATTTTTTCAATTTGATACAACTCTTAAAATTGTAGTCTTCTATATAGATATTTTCTAATAAACAATAAGGAAACTAATTATTTATGGAAGATTATAGTTTATAGGACTTGCATTTTTTTATTTTTTATGGTTTTTAGAAATCTTCTTTCCTGCCAAGGTTTAACGGCTATGCCTTGGCTATACCCGCTAGATGAAAGAATATATGCCAATAATTTTTTGGTAATTGGGTTGAAGTCAGCCGAAGGGAGATATTATGCCATTATATGAATGCGTGTTTATTGCACGTAATGATGTGACTCAACAACAAGTTGAAGACATTGCTAATGGAATTGCTTCTTTGATTGAAAATGAAGAAGGTTCCGTTAAAAAACGCGAATATTGGGGATTACGCAACCTTGCTTATAGAGTCAAGAAAAACCGTAAAGGTCACTATATGCTCTTGGGCATTGATGCTAAACCAGAAACCATCAAGGAAATTGAACGTCAATTTAATCTGAATGAAGATGTTTTACGTTTCCTGACCCTAAGAGTGGAAGAAATTGATGATACACCTTCTCCAACACTTTCACGTAAAGGGGATGAAAAGGAACGTACTTCAAATCGTTCTGTATCAAAAGCATCCGGTCGCTTTGACAGTGGTCGTAAACATGCTTCAGAAGATGAAGATGCTTCCGATCTGGTTGACGAAGAAGTGGTTGTTTCTTCAATCGAAGTTGAAAAGGATAGGGAGGCTTAATTCATGTCAGAAGAAATTCAGGTAAATATAGCTGCACGTCGTATTGCTGTTGGTGCTCGTCGTCCTTTTCATCGCAGACGCAAAACATGTCCTTTTTCATCAGCAAATGCACCAAAGATCGACTATAAGGATATTCGTTTGTTATCTCGTTTTCTATCAGAAAGCGGTAAAATCGTTCCAAGCCGTATTACAGCCGTATCCGCAAAAAAACAGCGTGAATTGGCACAGGCAATTAAACGTGCCCGTTTCCTCGCTTTATTGCCATTTGTTCAGGATTGAGGAGGAACATTAATATGTCTGCAACTGAAGTTATCCTACTTCAAAGAATAGCAAAATTGGGGCAAATGGGGGATGTTGTTAAAGTTAAGCCTGGTTATGCCCGTAACTATTTGCTTCCTCAAGGTAAGGCCATTCGTGCAACAGCGATAAATCGTGAACGTTTTGAAAGAGAACGTAGCCAGCTTGAAGCACAAAACATTAAACATCGTGAAGAAGCTGAACGCCTCTTGGAACGTTTGGAGGGACTTTCTGTAACGATTATTCGTCAGGCAGGTGAAAGCGGAAACCTTTATGGATCTGTTTCCGCACGGGATATTAGCGAAGGTGTTTCCAAGGAAGGGTTAACGATTTCACGTCAACAGGTTGAAATTCACCATCCAATTAAGATGTTGGGATTATATCAGGTGAGAGTTCAACTTCATCCTGAGATCCATTTGGATGTTAAAGTTAATGTTGCCCGTTCCGCCGAAGAGGCTGAGCGTCAGGCACAAGGTGAAGCAACGGCTGTGGAAGTTTTTGAAAATACACCACAGGATGAGCCAACTGAAGCGGTTTCAGAGGAAAAAGCTGTTTCTGAATAAAACATTTTGAATATATTCTGTTTTCATGGAATTTTGATAAAACGAGAGGTTTATCCTCTCGTTTTTTTTATCTGTTAATGAATAATTTTTTGCGATATCATTGATTTACAAATGGAAATAATTTTTTTCATATGATTATTCTATTTTTTCAAAATGATAAGAAATAAGCAAGATATGATGAAATTAATGGATTCAATTTTTAAGCATTTGATAAAAAAAGGATATTTGGAGGTTATTTATCCTGATAAGCATAGTAAATTTTATGGACATGCACAAAGTAAGCATTATGCCTGTGTTGAATTGCTAACACTTGAAATATGCAAACGATTACTCATAAATCCTGGGTTGGCTTTTGGTGAGGGTTATATGAGTGGCGAAATCCGTCCTGTCAATTGTTCAATTTACGATGTTCTGAATATTTTAATGAGTAATGATTTATCTCATGATCATATCGGTGAAAAAATTGCTTCCATATGGCGATATAGCAAACGGTTCTGGTCACAATTAAATCGTATTCAGCAATCCCAGAAAAACGTTGCACATCATTACGATTTAAGAAAAAATTTATATGAGCTTTTTCTGGATCAAGATTTGCAGTATTCATGTGCTTATTTTAAAAATGGAAATGAAAATCTGGGGGAGGCTCAGAAAGCAAAGAAAATACATATTGCCAATAAGCTTTTGTTAAATAAACCCAATCTAAAAATTTTGGATATCGGTTGTGGTTGGGGCGGCATGGCTTTATTCCTTGCCAGAGAATATGATGTGGAAGTAACAGGGATAACACTTTCCCAAGAACAATTGCAAGTTGCCAGGAATCGAGCCAAAGAGGAAAAGCTACAAGATAAAGTTCAATTTTATTTAACGGATTATCGGCTGGTCAAGGGATCTTTCGATCGGATTGTATCAATTGGTATGTTTGAACATGTGGGTATACATTACTATACGGATTTTTTTAAGGAAATTAAAAATATATTGATGCCTGACGGAGTTATGCTTCTTCATTCCATAGGTCGATCAGATGGTCCAGGCTCGACAAATGCATGGATTAATAAATATATATTTCCTGGCGGTTATTCTCCTTCGTTAAGTGAGACATTTGCTGCTATTGAAAAAAACGGCTTATGGGTAACTGATTGTGAAATTCTGCGTTTACATTATGCAAAAACCATTCATTTTTGGTTAGGGAATTTTAAAAACCATCAAAAGGATATAATTGCTATGTATGATGAAAAATTCTATAGAATGTTTGAATTTTATTTATCAGCGGCAGAATTGTCTTTTTATTACCATAATCATATGAATTTTCAGTTGCAAATTTCCCCTTCCTTAACCGCCGTACCTTTGACACGAAATTATATGTTTGAAAAATAAGTGTCCAAGTTGAATTTTATGAATGTTGCTTATCAAGATAAAGACGGGCTAGCAGGTCGAATTCATTAATACTCAAAGTTTCCGCTCTTCTTGTTTCATCAATACTGGCTTTTGCAAGTAGGTTTTTTCCGTTAATTGATTTAAGAGAACTTCGTAACATCTTTCGACGTTGGCCAAAGGCGGCGGCAGTAATGGTCTCCATTGCTTTAAATAAGGCAGGTGAAGGTTGTTTTTTATATGGAATAATTTGTATCACGGATGAATAAACTTTTGGTGGAGGAAAAAAAGCACCCGGTGGAATTTGCTTAAGAATGGTACAGGACGCAATCCATTGAGAAATAACGGATAACCGACCATAAAATTCAGTATTCGGTGCCGCACAAATTCGATAGGCAACTTCTTGCTGAAACATCAAGGTAAAGCGTTCCCAGTGATTTGCCTGTTTTAACCAATTTAGTAAAAGAGCGGTTCCAACATTATAAGGTAAATTTGAGATAATTTGTCTTGGTGCTTGACATAAAGTGCTTAAATCAAACTTCAAAGCATTTCGTTCAACAATTTTAAATCGTTGCGGGTAATATTTTTTTAATTCTTGTAATAGGATAACGGCACGATTATCAATCTCTACACCTGTGACAGTTTCGGCATTACTTGATAAAATAGCACGTGTGAGTCCCCCTGGGCCTGGACCAACCTCGATAATGTTCTTATTTTCAAGATCTCCAGCAAGACCAATAATCTGTTCGTTGATTTTTGGATCAAGCAGAAAATGTTGTCCCAGTGATTTTTTAGCCAAGAGATTATGTTTATGAATTGTTTCCTTTAGAGGGGGAAGAATGTTGTTTTGATTGTTTTTTATGGGGGTCATTATTTTGTACAGGGGTGTGATATTCGATAATAGCTTGTCTATGTAAATCGCGATCTAATTGTTGAGAGGCTTGTTCAACACGTTGATTCAATAATTGATTGGCAATTTCACTTGCAGAAATGTCGGAAAGATTTTTGCGTTCCTTTGAACAGACCATAAGCAATGAGATACCGTCAAGGGAAACTAAAGGTTTACTGATTTGACCCGGTTGCAAATCTTTAAGTATGTTAGCCATTTCAGGATTTAAGCGTTCAAGTTGAAGTTCTCCAGGATCGGAAGGTCTTATGTTTCCAGCCTTTTTATTGGCATCTTCCATTTGTTGGCATGAATGTAAGGTGCTTTTATATTTTGTTGTTTGGTTTAATGTGGCAACCTGTTGCGGGGTTGGTTGTTGAGGGTTCAGTTTGGAACTAAAAGGTAGGAAAACCTGTCGTATTTTCATCAGGGTTCCCATCTCATTACCAATGGTTCTGCGTCCGCTAAGCATTGCGATAATATAGCCGCCTGCTACCTTAATAGGATTTGAGATTGCACCAATAGGCATTTTTCTTGCAATAGCTACCACTTCTGGATCCAGATTGTCTTCTTGAACCCATCCCAATGCACCACCCTGTAATGCACTCTGGGATTGTGAAAATTGGGCCGCTACAATCGGAAAAGCAGCACCATTACGTAATTGCTGAATAATGGTTTCAGTAAATTGCAATTCTTGTTCAGGGTGACGAGCATTTTCAACCGGTACGAAGATTTCGTTGATAAGATATTCAGGTTGTCCCACTTCTTGTTTAAGGGCTTTTTCACGTTGTTCAACTTCTTTCGCAGTAATTCGCGATTGGGTGCCCAATTCTTGTTGCACCACTTTTCCCCAACCAATTTGCAATCTGATTTGATCAATTAAAGTGGTTAAAGAAACTCCATCCTCAGCCAATTTATCCCTTAAGGCGTGTTCAGGCATATTATTTTGTTTTTCAATTCCTGAAATTGCCTTGGCAATCTGTTCAGGGGAAATGTTGACGCTGCGTCTTAGCATTTCTTGAATATGCAGGCGCTCGGTAATCATCTGTTTAATCAGTTGTGGACGCATATGTTGCATCACTTCAGGACTTAAATGAATTCCGGCTGTTAATTCAAAGAGTTTCTCACGATTTGCTATATCGCGCTGTGTCAATAATTGACCATTAATAATGGCGATAATTTTGTTTTCATCATCAGATGAGGTTGCTGTAGATGAGAGATCTTCACCATCATGCAAAGTTGTTGGAGGTATTGGGGAATTGGAAATGGCGTGATGTTTTATATTTGCCATGGTATGTGCAATACCGTGACCTGTAAAAACGTAACCAGCCAATAGGAATGATATGATATATTTTTTATATTTTAATACAGTTTCTGAAAGCATAAACATAATAATTGTCATCATCCGTTAATTCCAAATACGCCAATTGTCTTGAAGTTTAGCATAAATAGGACCATGTCACTATTTTCTTCACCGTTAATCATTGTTTTTTGTTTGAAATAAATTACATCGGCACTAAAACAGTCGTTTCGATAACCAACAGTACCTCCATAGGCAACTGTTTCCTTTCGTGAAATGCTTCTTCTTCCAAAGGCGGAGGCATGCCAATGATCCCAATCGGTTGAAACACCCAATGTCAATTCGTTTGTTTTCTGCCAATATAATTTGGAGGCGCCCTCATGATCATATGGATTTCTATAGAAGTAATAATAAGGGGTTACAGGTTCATATATATATCCACCATTAATGCCAAAATGAGAGAATCCAAAATTGAATAAAGCGTCTGCAAAATTGACTTTACCGTCATAAGGGTCAACACGAGTTCTTCCTGTTGCGGTTAACCATTGGACAGGGGATATACGCAGGCGAGAGACTACGTCAGACATATGATGGTCGAGACCTGAACGTGCTGGCATGTGTCCTTGAATATGTTCCTGATAGCTTTGCCCGACAAGAAAATCGACTTGATGGCCATTCCAGGTCCAATTCCCATGTACACCAACATTGGCACGGGCGCCGCCATCCAAACGATCAGTGCCTTGAAAACGGTTTAAGGCAAAAAGGGTTGTATCTGTGAATTCATAATTCCAGCTGTCTTCATTGGGCATATAGAAATTGCGGCCACCTTTTGAATGAGGAGCGGCAATTAATTGAACAATAGGTTCTATGATTTGAGTTCCTGTTGAGTCACCTATGTGAAACTCTCTCAGGAAGGGCCAATTCATTTTAACGGCAAATGTAGGAAGTGCTTGTCCTGTAAATTGGCTTTTTCTGGTTCTGTAAAACCCGGGCTGTTCATTGAGATGTGTTCCTCGATATATATTTGAATCAACATGTAGTGTAATAAGCCATTTTCTACCTGCACTATCATCAAAAGGTCTATCCCAATTCAAGGCAACTTCACCACGTTGGTCATTAACACCACGTGGACGATAAAGAACAAAATTAGTGGTGTTTAATGAAAATCTTCCTCCTAGTGCATCAGGTTGTCCAAAATAGCTATAAGTATATCGAGGTAAAGAAAAAGGAAGATCGGAATTGTTTATAACCCCGCGATTTAATCCTTGAAAGGCTTGTACGCTAACTTTTGAATAGGATCCTTCACCAAACCCTTCAAGATACAAATCAGATTCTAAAGTATCTTGTCCATAACCGTTAATACGGTAATCACGCATGTAATTTGCAGAACTTGCGACATTGATATTTCCACCATAACGCCAGTGATCGTTTAATGCCCATTCTGTTTTTAGGAATAAATAGCCTTGTGCACCTTTTTTAAATTTATCTACAGATCGGTCGGCATAGGAATTGTACCAGGCATGTTGACCAACGGTATCATCGGCAATACCACCTTCCACTCTTAACATTCCCTTGTTGAAACGGGCGCGATAGACTGTGGAAAGCTGTGGTCCTGTTTTGGTCGCAAAAAGAGGAATAAAGGTTAGGTCAGACCATTTATTTATAGCCCAATAATAGGGAATGGTTGTGTAGGCCCCGATATATTTACTGCTCCAATTGATACTGGGAATTAGGAAACCACTACGCCGTTTTACAGATGGATCCGTAATTGAAAAGAAAGGCATGTAAAATACCGGAATTCCCCAGAAATCAATGAAAGTATCTGAGAAATCAATGCGTTGATTTTCCATATCACGGATAGCCTGATAGGATCGAAACTGCCAAAAAGGTGATTTTTTGGGGTTTTTCGCGCAAATGGGGCAGGCGGTATAAACTGATCGACTAAAATCATGGACTTTACCTCCTGTCCGACGTGCCCCGTTGGCGGCAAGTTTGCCTCCATCAGCAAGCAGGGCATAGACCTGATCCATAATTCCCTCCTGCATGTTATTTCCCAGTTGCGTATGCTGGGTAAACAAGATTTCACCATCGGGTTCGACCATGGCGACATTACCTGATGCAGTAGCGATGTTTGTTGTTTTGTTAAAAGTAACCTTATCGGCCCTCAAGGTATGATCATTTTGCCAAATATGCACGTCACCTTCCCAAACAACCTCACCAGCCTTGGAATCATAGGAAACTTTGTCAGCCTGAAATGTGATGGGGTCTTTTCCACTGAAAGGTGCCGCATTGGTTTTTCCAATATTACTATGAGCCATTTGCATTTGTTGTTGGGCATTGGCGACAGAACAAAAAATCCATAAATTAGCGATAAAAGAACTGCTTAAAATACTGAATGCAAGAAAAGAGTAATATTGATTTTGAAGGATTCTTGCTTTCATGATTTTTTGAACAAGTAAGGAGGATAAGGATCTAGACATTAGCCGTCTTCCAGATGAATAAGTAGGGATATTGCGAGACACAAGCCGGCTACGGTTGGAGCCCATGCCGCGATAAAAGTTGGCAAGGCACCTGATTCTCCAAAACGTTCAGCTATTTTGGAAATTGTGAATAAGGCAAATCCCGCTGCAATACCAGAGCCTATCATTCTTGCAACACCTCCGCGTCGAGTTGATCGAGTGGCAAACCCCGCAGCAACCAACGCCATTGTACTTGCAAGTAAAGGTTGGGCTAAAAGCGCTTGAAAATGAAGCCTGTGGCTAATGGATGAAAAACCTGATTTGTCTAGCAATTTAATAAATCCTGGTAAGGCCCAAAAAGATAAGGTCTCTGGAGATGAAAAACTATCTTCGATATTATGTAAAGTTAAATCAGTTGGTATTTTAATAGTTCCTAATTTAATCGGGAACTTATTCGGTTTTATAGAATAAGCATTGTATAATACCCAGTAAAGATTATGTTGCAAATACCCTGATGGCGATTCAATACGATCCAGTAAATGATTCGCTTCATCTAATCTTAGAACACTAACATCGCTTAAATGTAAATTGCGGTTGATAACATGTACTTGTTGGGCATGCAAAATTGCCACACCTCGAGAGGTTAATTCTTTATCAGATTGTCTTATCCATAAAGAGCCACCTGACATATTCGTCAGTTTTCCACCACCGGTTGTTAAATAGGTTTGATCCAGAATTTCTGCCTGTCTGTAAAGGGTGGAAGAAACGGGGGATATGATTAGTGTGGAAAATAATCCAATTATAAAGGCACAGGCAGTAGGTGCCATTAGGAACTGCCATACGGAAATTCCTGCTGCTCTGGTAACAATAAGTTCAGAAGATCGTGTAAGCTTCCAAAAACAGATTATTCCCCCCAAAAGAATTCCAAAGGGAAGGATCTGCATGCAGAAGTTGGGAATATGATCCAGGGCAATATACGCAACAATACTTGTTGAAACTCCTGGTCTTGTGGCAATGCGACGTAACAGGTCAATAAAGTCGAATAATGATACCAATCCTGTCAAGGCCAGAATCATGGAAATGGAAGCCGAAAAAAATTGTCGAGCGATATAGATCGAGATTGTATAAGCGGTGAGCATAATCTATAACTTTCGGCCGTATGAGGAAGGATGGAATGATGCATTATGATGTAATTTAGCCATCATTTCAGATCCGAACAAAGTTACACCAGCGATTATTCCTGGAAGTATGGCAATAATCCACATTAAAAAAATCAGGTTGGTATTGCGACTGGCCAAATTTTGCATAATCAGCGAGGCGGCGAGCAAACCCACAATCGTAAAAATTGCTGCCAGAGGTCTTAGAATATTGCCAAACCGAGCAAAACTTCCTTTTAAAACACTGACAAGAGCAATGAGTGTAAAAGATATAATTGTCAGAGGTGAGGTTAATCGTCGGTGAGCCTCTACGGCAAGTTTCCCGTAATCTTTATTGGCAACCTCTTCTGGATCGGGATGTAATAACTCGTAAATTGACATTTCTGTTGCATCACGGGATCGTGCGGCATCGTTACGATTAGAGGACAAATCAATGGTATTACGTTCGAAATTTAGAATATTCAAACGGCCGGTTTTGTGATCAATGACCTCTCTGGATCCGTTAAATAACACAACTTGAGGTTGATCATTTAGAATGACCAGATTTCCTCTTTCTGCCAGAATGGTTGCCTTATTATTGGGTTGGCGATCATCTTCAATTAGTATTCCTTGTAGATTTCCGTTACTGTCTTTGGATTTAATATAAACGGTTAAATTATCAGAAGCGTTAGTGAATACTCCTTCCTCCAGCATGAATGCCGCCATTTTATTGCGAATTTTGTATTCAAATTTCCGGAAAGTGTGATAGGAGGTTGGAACAATCCAAACATTTAATAAATAACAGAAAATCATTGAAATAATTGAGCATATCAAACCTGGTCTTGCCAGGGAAAAAGAGGATATGCCAGCCGCGCGCATAACAATGATTTCACGATCACCATCCAGTCGCTGATAAATGAATTGGACAACGACAAATGTTGTTATCGGTAAAATAACGGCGACAAAAGATGGGATTAACAAGCCGGTTAATTGCAGGAAAACTTTAAGAGACAGTCCTCTTTCAACAACCAAAGAGACAAAACGTAAAGACTGGGTTAGCCAGATTAGAGCCGCCAATCCACCCGTGGTGGCAATCAGGGCAATTAGTAATTGCCGTAAAATATAACGGTCAATCATAGGTAGACGCAAGAATGTAAAAAATTGCATTAGTTAATATCCTGCTTTATACCTAAAAGGCTTTCTCTAATTAAATACAAAAGTAAAATTAATTATAATAACGAATGATAATAGCAATATTTTATTCTAGGCAGATATTGCAAGAATAAAATATTACTAATTTATTTTTTTCTGAATAAGTTGCAGATGATTTTATTCGTGATCTTTAAGATTTGGGGAATATTTTTCCAGGATTTAAAAGATTATCGGGGTCAAGTGCCTTTTTGATTTTTTGCATCAAATCAAGTTCAGTTTCGCTTTTCCATTCGGACATCATATAATTTTTAAGTTGTCCCACACCGTGTTCTGCTGAAAAAGAACCGTGTAGATCAAACACGATTTTGGATACAATATTCATTAAATTGTGACTTTTTTGCATAAATTCATCAGGATCTTCATGTTCAGGCTGAACAAGGTTAAAATGGATATTTCCATCCCCCAAATGACCAAATGGTGCGACGCGGATACCTGGATACGTTTCCTGGCAAGCTTGGGTGGCACGAACAATAAATTCAGGAATGGCTGAAATTGGAACGGAAACGTCATTTTTGATATTTGCACCAGCCCTTTTTTGGGATTCGGCTTGTTCCTCTCTCAATTTCCATAGGTTTTGCCGTTGAGTTTCACTTTCGGCCAGAACTGCATCCAATACAATTCCTTTTTCAAAAGCCTCTTCAAGAACGGTTTCCAGTAATGCTTTTAATTTATCCCCTTTTTCAGGCAGAGCCAGTTCAACCAAAATATAAGTTGATGTTTCTGTTTCAAGGGGAAAATAGATGTCATCGATATTAGAACGAACTAATTGCATTCCTGTTGATGAAATATATTCAAAAGCTTGTAGTGCAGCAGGATTATAATTGTGAAAAAGTCTTAAAAGTTTCAAGGCTTGATGGATGTCTGCAAGGGCGCATAACGCGACTTCAGTTGATTTTGGTTTCGCATGCAGCTGGATAACTGCCGCCGTTATAATGCCAAGCGTTCCCTCTGATCCTATAAATAATTGTTTAAGATCATAACCCGTATTGTCTTTTCTCAAATGCCGCAAAATATTTAAAATTTCGCCTTTTGCTGTAACAACTTCCAATCCTAGAATGAATTCACGTGTATTACCGTAACGTAAGGTGTTGTTACCACCTGCATTGGTGGCGATAATTCCGCCTATTTGGGCTGATCCTTGTGATGATATCATGATTGGGAGATATAAATCAGATTTGAGAGCAATATTTTGCGCCTCTTCAAGAACAAGACCCGCTTCGACGGTCATAGTGTAGTCAATTGTATTGATATCTCTGATTTTATTCATACGATTGAGGCTAAGCACGATTTGCTTTTTATCTGGAGTGGGGGAGGCTCCTCCCACCAGACTTGTATTTCCGCCCTGAGGTACAATTGCAATTTGGTAGTCATTGCATAATTTTACAATTTCAGCAACCTGCTCTGTTGTTTTTGGACGGACAACGGCAAGACTGTTAGCGTGAAAAATTTCGCGCCAATCCGTATCATAGGAAATTTTTTCCTTAGGATCTGTAATTATTCCTTGTGTGTCAAGAATAGAGGTCAGGTTATTGATAAAATCAGAATTATCCATAAAAACTCACATTAATTTAAATAAATTGAATTATTTGGAGGGGGTGTTGAAGAAACAGAGTGATAAATAGCGGTAGTGGCAATGCCAATTAATAAACCACAAATGAAAAAAATGATGCCAAGAATTTTTTTAAAGGGTTCTTTGGCCTGATTACTATAAAGTACTGATTGGATTTCTGCCCGTGATTGTTGCGTCAACAATAATTCGGAACGTAATGATTCGTTTTGAACCCGTAAGCTGCGAATGACAGTATCCAATCGATTAATATCTTGAGTAAGACTGGTAATCTGTGATCGTGCTTTGATAAGATCAGCATTGTTAGTAGTGCTTTTACGACTGCGGGATGATGGTTTTGTTTCAGGTTTTGGTGGATTTTCCGCAATGGAATAAAAAATGTTTTTTATTGCTCCACCAGTAACCATATTCTTTTTTGCCCTTTTTTTCAGGGTTTCAAGGGCATTTGCTGATTGACCTGGTTCATTTTCAAGAACCAAAGCCAGGATATCGGCCAGTATTTTCAGCTCTTTTTTATCAATGTTTTCGGTCATGATTCCAACTATGGTCTAGGTGCGGCAGCACGTTGAAGTCTATCACAAATAGCCCGACCGATGCCATAATCGGGAATAGGCATAACGGCAATTTTTTGCAATCCGAGTTTTTTCCCTTCTGTATCAAGAAATCTCAAATTTGCAAATAAATTCCTCGCAGCTTCTTCAAGATTTGAAGTCGGACTTAGGTTAACCGAAAGAGGGGCCTGTAAGGTGGTTTTACCGAAGGCAAGCAATGCTTCATTTGCCAAAACATGTGTGCAATTCAGACGAACCGTTAAAGAAGGTGCATAATGCGAACTTAATTGCCCGGGTGCGGTGATTTTTGTTTCTACAGAATCTTTAAAAGATAGCGGTCCGCAAATGGAACTCAGAGATTCAGCAGAAATTCCGCCAGGTCGAAGTAATTTGGGATAATCATCGCTTACATCCAAAATTGTACTTTCGACACCAATTTGACACGGACCAGAATCAAAAACAGCATCGATTTTTCCATTAAGTTCCTGATAGACATGTTGAGCTGTTGTAGGACTGACGTGGCCCGAAACATTGGCGGAAGGTGCGGCAATCGGCTTTTGACAGTATTCAATAAGCTGACGGGCTGTTAACGAATTTGGAATACGGACGGCCATTGTTGACAGATGAGCTGTTGCAGCTTGGCTGATTTGTGTGTTTTTTTGTTTGTTTAAAATAAGAGTTAATGGACCAGGCCAAAATTTAAGACCCAATTCATATGCCAGATCATTCTTTTCAACAAATTGGAAAACATGCTCAAGTTGTGCAAAATGGATAATAAGCGGATTAAAATTTGGACGTCCTTTTGCTTGATAAATTTTTGCGATAGCGTGGTTATTGGTGGCATCGGCGCCCAATCCGTAAACTGTTTCGGTTCCAAAGGAAACCAATCCGCCATCATGTAAAATCGAGGCGGCTTTGTGGATATTGAATGGCGTGTTGGTAAGTAAAAGTGTCATTGAAATTAAAAGTCTGTATTTTTTAAATAAGAATCAATCGGTATGCTTGAACAGTAGAAATTATGATTTTTCCAATTTTTTTTACCATATTGCAATGGCTGATTATTGAAATCGTGAATAATTCCACCTGCAGCCTCGAGAATTGCCTGAGGTGCAGCGGTGTCCCATTCCATGGTTGGACTGAAACGAGGGTGTAAATCTGCCTTTCCCTCTGCAATGCGCAGGATTTTTAAAGTTGAACCAAAACGTTCAACAGATGAAGTGTTAAATAATTTCAAAAATTTTTCAAAGGATGGATTTTTTATGCATCGAGGTGAAAAAAGAACACGAAACTGTTGATTGGGTGGGGAAAGAACATGAATGGGTATAATTCGGCCAGTTTTATCAATTTTCCAAGCCCCTTTATTCACAACACCAAAAAAATATTCGTGATAAGCAGGACAGGCCACAACACCAAGAACAGGTTTATGATCCCTTATCAGACCGATATTAATCGTGAAATTGTCACTATGTTGAATGAAGCCTTTTGTTCCATCCAGGGGATCAACCAACCAGAATTCGGATTTTACCGGAATTTGTATCCCTGAAGCTATTTCCTCTTCAGCAATAACGGGAATAGAGGGAGTATATTTTTTCAGCCCCTGAATAATTATTACTTCTGAAGCTTTATCAGCCTCGGTAACAGGGCTTGAATCGTCTTTGATTTTTATGTCAAAATTCGTTTTACGAATAGAATTGATCTCGTCAGCAGCCTGTTGAGCAATGGAGATAACTCTCGATACAAGTTCTGTATCAGAAAAATGGGTCATTAAATAAAATCCAACACTAGGGTCAATTGATCTGATAAGATAGGCAGAAAGCTGAGAAAAATACTTTAAAATCAGTGACAGATTGATTTTCGGTATCTTTTTTTCAAAAAATGGACGTAATTTATAGTCATAAATACTACGATCAATGATAAATTTGAATAGAATATAGTAACTTTATTTTAGGGGAGATAATTTCGTGACACTCGATATTCAGTTTACGAACCTGCATAAACCAGAAAAAGGTAATATTGTGTTATTCTCGTTTGAGAATGATGAGGGTGGTGATTCTGTAAAGGTTATTAATAAGATTATTCATAATGCCCTGGATCGGGCGATGAAGGCAGATAATTACACGGGTAAGTTTGGACAGGTTTGCAAACTTGTTTCTCCTGATGAAAATCATGATTATATCCTGGTCGTTGGTCTGGGAATGAAGGATAAGTTTTCCGTCAGTAAAGCCAAAGAAGCAGGTGGAATTGCGCTTCAGGCCTTGCAAAGGAAAGTGGAATCTTTTCATATTATGGCGGATTGGGATTTCACGGAATATGCGGGGTATCTTGTTTTAGGCGCCGTTTTGAAAAATTATGAATTTAAAAAATATTGCCTTGATAAAAGTAAAAAAGATGAATTCAGGCAATTAAAAGCGATAAAAATTATGGCTTCTGACTATGAAGGGGCGCAAAAACAATGGACTGACTTGTCTGCGGTGGCTGACGGGGTCTATTTGACCAGGGATCTTGTTAATGAACCCGCTAATCAGTTAAATCCTGCCGAATTTGTAAATCGTATCAAAAAACTTGAATCGTTGGGTTTGACGGTTGAAGTAATCAATAAAGAGAAAATGCAAGAATTAGGTTTTGGTGCTCTTCTGGGTGTGGCTCAAGGTAGTAATAACGAACCTTATACGGTTGTAATGCAATGGAAAGGAAATCCTGATGATAAAGATCCGCCTCTCGCTTTTCTTGGAAAAGGTGTCACTTTCGATTCCGGAGGTATTTCCTTAAAACCAGCAAATGGCATGGAAGACATGAAAATGGATATGGCTGGCGCCGCGACTGTAACAGGATTGATGTCTGTTCTGGCCAAGCGTAAAGCCAAGGTGAATGTCATTGGTGTTGTAGGTCTGGTTGAAAACATGGTATCTGGTCATGCACAACGCCCCGGAGATATAGTTCGCAGTGCCTCTGGACAGACAATCGAGGTTTTGAACACGGATGCAGAGGGACGATTGGTACTGGCAGATTTACTTTGGTATACGCAGGATCGTTTCAAACCGCGTTTCATGGTCAATCTTGCAACATTAACCGGAGCCATGGTTGTTGCACTTGGATATGAATATGCCGGTCTTTTTTCAAATGATGATGAACTGGCAGGTAAATTGTCGACAACCGGTCATGATTCCGGAGAAAAATTATGGCGTATGCCAATGGGCGATGCTTATGATAAAGCGATCAATTCTGACTTTGCGGATATGAAAAATATTGGTGGGCGTGATGGAGGATCCATTACCGCCGCACAATTTTTAAAACGATTCGTTAATGATACTCCATGGGCTCATTTGGATATCGCCGGAACAGCCTACACGGCAAAACCCAATTATTGCGGTCCAAAAGGGGCGACAGCTTTCGGTGTAAATCTGTTAAACCATTTTGTTGAAACTTATTACGAAAAATAAGGGAATTCGATGACCTCTGTTGGTTTTTATCATTTGACCCGAACAAGTATGGAGCAGGCGCTTCCCTCTTTGCTGATACGCACAAGACAACAAAAACAAAAAGGGATTGTTCTATGCAAGGATGATGAACAGTTGAAAAAACTGACAGAGATTTTATGGAATATTATAGACCCTATTTGGTTACCACATGGTTGTCATGCAAAAGAATATCGGGATGAATATCCTGAATGGCAACCAATTTGGTTGACGACTTTTGAGGAAAATCCAAACCAGGCAGCCTATCTGTTTGTTGTTCATGGTCAATCAGTGAATGATATCAGTCAATTTGAACGGGTGTTCGATTTATTTGATGGAAAAGAGGAACAGTTTGTATTGGCGGCTCGTGAACGGTGGCGTAAACTGAAAAAGGCTGGGCATGATTTGACTTATTGGAAACAAACAGAAAAAGGGTGGGAAAAAGGTTGATACAGTTGATCAAGCGATTATGAAATATTATTCGTAAAATCATATTATTTGAAATTACTATGAGTTTTTAGGGGTAAAATTCTGTCAACATTAATTTTGTGTTTGATCATATTAGGAATCGTTTTATTGTTTTATCAAACAAGTATACTCTATCTTGTTAACGTTGGGTTTATAAAATCTGAAAGATATTACTTTCCTAAGTTATTTTTTAGTTTTCCACTTTATGGATCTATCACTGGGGCTTTTCTTGCCTTTCTTGCACTGGTATTTCATTCCGACCCATTATCATTTTATCCTTTTATTCTAAGTGACGTATATAAAATCAGTTTCTATTTAGATGGGCTATCTTGTTTTTTCCTTTTGTTGTTGTTTATGACTGCCTTTTTATTCTTATATTATCAACCGTTGTTGTCTAAAAATTGTTATTTTCTCTTTTTAAATATTATCGCCATATCCTTTTTTGTTGCAGGAAATTTCTTTTTTCTGATTTTTCTTTTATCATTGGTTTTATTGATTATTTATCAGGCAGATCAGAAGAAAAATTTGGTTTATTGGATTGCTTTTGCATGTTTGTTGGGGGTCATGAGCTTTTTACCTGTTATGAGTGATAACCAGTTTAGTCCAAGAGATATTGATTTTTCTAGGATTATGCAATCCAATAATATAGATTGTCTGTTTTTTTTATCACTTTTGCCTATATGTTTTCTGCTTGGATTATTTGATTTTTTTCATAACGAAAAATCTGATGAGAAACTTAATAGAATTGGTGATATTTCTTTCTATTTGATTTGTTTAAAAAGCTTGATTGGATTTTATGCATTATTAAGATTTATCATCAGTGTTAATGATTACAAATTTTCCCTTATCTTGATTTTATTTACTGGATTTCTAGGCTTAACATCTGCATTGCGTTTGGGTTGGTCCAGTTTAAAAAGTGTAACTGTATACGATCGGTTACGATATTTATATTCTTTGAACAATGCATTATGGCTTGAGCTTGTTTGCATCCTTTTATTTTCAATTCATTTTCAAAAATTAGCCATACTGTCTTTGACGTATGATTTTCTTTTCTTTGGATTATTAATTCAGAATTTAGGATTTGCACTGGCTTTTCTATTAACTTTTTTTTTGAAAAGACATATCAATCAGGCACTTTCAATTTGTACCTTTTTTTGCCTAGCACTTTTGTTGTCTGGTTTTCCTCCATTTCCCGGATTTACGCTGTTATGGGGGAATTTGCAACTAGGCATGAATGTCATATTCAGTCATTATTTATTCAATATGATATTTGCATTATTTTTTATAGGATGTAATTCTGTTATTTTTCTTTTTTTAGTTCTGGGATGGATCAACTTACTTTTAAATCTTTATAAAAAAAATCGGCATCAATTTAATCTATCGTCAAAACTATCATTTAATTTTTTACAAAAAAACGGAAAAGGGATCAGGATTTATTTATCCGGTCTATTTCTTTTGTCCTTTTGCCCGGGAATAATATCGTTTCTAATCTATCCAATAAAAAAAAATCTAATTCACACGGAAAAATTATACTGGTTTGCATTCAAAAATGATGAATTGCAATTTTCGTTTTCCCCTGTTTTTCCAATGATATATTTATTAATCTTGGCGGGTTTATTTTATCTTGTGAAAGAGAAAATTAAATTTAAAGCGTTGATAAATCAAACAAAAAAATATGTTGTTTCAGAACAGGGTGTCTATGAAGGTCATGTTGATAAAACCAGTTTCGGTTTTGGTGAAAAAACATTCATCTATACATTGGCTGATATTTTACTTTTTAAAAAATATTTGGTTATAAAACGTAAAGGATATGTAGAAAGTGTAAAATATTATCGTTGCTTTTCTAATTATAGAAATTATTTTAATTTATTGATTTGGGAAAATGAGCAGAAAGTTTTTATATCTATAATTATTATCTCTTTGTTATTAATAGGATTTTTTGTTAGATGATATTTCTGTATTGGCTGATGTCCCTATTAATGATCCTATTTCATGTATTATTGATTTTAGGTATGGCACCTTTAATTATGGTGTTTATGGAAAGGTTGAATGGAAAAATTCAGGGAAAACCTTTGGAATCATCCCAATATGTATTACAAAATATCAAAATTATATATTCACGAATTTTAAATTTTCTTTTTAAAAAAATATTGTCTGTCAATACCCTGATTTATTTAATAACTATTGGATTATTAGTAACTGTGGCAATATCTATTCCGATATTTTCAACAAATACCCTGGTTAACAATAATTCCGATTTTATCTTTGTTACGATATTGTTAATATTTGTACCTTTTTTGATATTTTTTCTTGTTTTTCAAGATTGCTCACTGTTATGTTTCAAAAATTCGCAGCGGATTATGTTCCAAACCTTCATGTATATTCCTGCAATTTTACTGATCGCTATGGTTTGCCGTTTAAATACAAAAAGTACAGAGCTTTCGCATATTGTCCTTTTTTTTCATAATTCCACAAGTTTGATAAATTTGGCCCTATGCCCTCTTTTTATATGTGCATGTTCTCTATTTTTTCTTGTTCTAGATATACCGGATTTTTTGAATTTTATTGAGAAAGATGGGTTTGATGGAGACGAGAAGGCAATCTTGTTTTATATTTCCAGTCTCCAGTTTCTGATCTGGCTATCCCTGATTGCGTTTTTAATATGGCCCCAGAGTATTGCCATCTTTGATTTACAGACAAAATCCTTGATGTATTGGTTGTTAACCGCTTTTTTTGGATTATTGGCATGGAGTGGTAAAATTGTCATAGAATGTATTGTAATTTCTATAATGAGAAATTTCTTATTTTTGTCCAAGGGTTATTACAAAATTGGTATCGCAACAGTATTGAATTTTGTGGCCGTTGTCATTTATTTTGCAGGTTTAGGCGGAATATAGAATGGTATTTGCCTTTTTTATGAGTCTGCTATTACTGATTACGATAAGCGGCATTTCTTCGTCTTCGTTACAGGCAGTTATTCATTCTATACTGACGGGATGCTGTCTTTTATCTGGTTGGCAGAATGCACTTAACAGTAAAATTACGTTATTGAGTTTTTTTATGCTTTTCATTGTGGCAATTTTTTTTACGGTCATTTTGAAAGGACAATATTTCCAGCATACTTTGAAAACCTTATTTACAGGATTATTCTTGACCATTCTTGCTGTTTCCCTTGTTGTCCATGTATTGCCGCCTTCATTGTTCCGCTTGGAATATGGAATAGTTTTATCTATAATTCTGGTTGGGGTATTTTATAGCATGAGCAGTCAAGCAATCGGAGGACAAATTGCTGGTATGCTATGTGTATTGAATGCTTTAACCCTTGTCGTTGGATTGAATAGTCAATTCTATGCATTTTTTACTCTTTTTGCTTTTTATGTTGTGTTTTTGCTAGCTTCTATTTTTATCATGCAACGTTTTGGACAGGTTGACTGTGTTCGGAAATGGTGATTTAGCAAAAATTTTGTATTGGAGTTGTGTTCTCTGGCCCGTGGCAGGAATCATAGGAATTTATGCCTGTCATCATCAGCGTGCAAAAATCCGATGTCATTTTATTGTAACAATAATCCTTTTTTTTATTACGGTTGCATCGGCATTTATTCATGATGATTTTTATCTTTCCGTTATTTGGAAACATGACGAGTTAACAAGTTTTTTAAGGGTTATGATCGCTATAGGTAGCATTATTGCATCAATAGTTTTGAAATTCATGGTTCCTGGCCAATTAAGTTCATCTGGAAAGCAAAAAAAATTATCCTATAGTCTCGGCCTCTATCAATTAATTATCTGTACCGCCATGATGGCTGTAGCTATTAATAATTTTTTTATAGCGCAGATTTGTTTGCATAGCATGATTTTCCTGTCTTTTTTGGCTTGTTTTATTCATGGTGGGGGAGAACAGATACAGGCGGCCTGGGAATACTTCCGCTATATGCTTTTTTTTATGATAATGGCTTTGATGGGTGTTTTCATTCTTGAGTTATCTGTTGGACAAACCTATCCCATGTTACCCCGTTTTGGCAGTTTTATCTTGGCGTTTAGTATTGTTCAAATGATCGGGTTGTTTCCCGTATTCATCATTTTTCTACGTTTTGTCAATCATTTGCCCACTTTAATTGGCAGTATTATCTTTTTTATCATCCCAGTTGCTTTTCTCTCCTTATTCATAAGATTATTTCAAATCTCATCTTATCAAAACCCTCAATCATTTCTCATGATATTAGGGTTGATCAGTTTCATTATCATTATTATAAAGGAGAATGATGATCCTTTTTTGTATTCCCCGTTTTTGATCACTATTTTGGCAGCTTTGGCTGGTATTTTTTCCAATGAATTTCAGGGTTTATACAGTTTTTGCCTTTTCATAACCGTTCTGGTTATTTATGCACCGTTAGGGTATATTCTTCGAAAAAGTCCTTTTGCTGTGGATTCTAGAGGTTGGTTTGTCATTGCAATATCTGCATTTCCGCCATTTGGCATATTTTTTGCATGTGCAATTTTGATTGCGAGTGTGTTTGCAAAGTTTCCCTGGTTGGGATCATGCTTGTTTTTATTGTTTTTTGTAAGAGGGTTTTTTCTGTTTAAAAAAAATAATATTCAATTATTTTCTCGAAATATTTTTACAAAAGAGGGTGGATGTTTATTGAGCCTGATTTTTTTACCCTCTTTGGTTATTCCTATCATTGCCAAATATTGGCTATTTCAAATTGCAATGCAGTTTATACAAAAGTGATTGTTTCTGAAAAATGGTTGATAAAAAAACATTTGTTCAGCGTTCCCTAAAATTAATAGATTGTCTTAAAAATCATCAAACAGATAGTAGGTTTTTCATTTCTCTTGATGAACAAGAATGGACGGAGATGCTTGCAGCATTAAAAACTGATCGGCTTATGTTCCTAACGATGTGGTGTAAGGGGGATACTGTTTTTGTTTTATTTCTTGAGAATGGATACAAGCCCATTGGCGTTCGTATTTCCGCATCAATGAACCGTTATCTGGCCTTGTCTTCTGTAAGACCCGCTGCCATTATATATGAAAGAATGATCTGGGAGTTATGGGGTAAGGAAGCAATGAATGCTGTTGATTTACGCCCATGGTTGGATCGGGGTTTATGGAATAACTGCTGGCCATTGTCAGAAAAACCAGGGCCTGTCTTATGGCCTCCAGAAAGACAAGAAAATCCATCTGTCTCTCATTTACTGAATAATGGAGGGGAGATAACGGTTATTGATCCCTCCAATGCGACAGAAAAATTGCCTGTGCTGTGGCGTTTTCTTAATATGGGTGAGCGGATTATCCGAGCTGAATCAGTGTACGGATATACGCATAGAGGAATTCTATCCAATCTGTATAATAGAAATAGTTTGGAAATATTACCTTTAATAAGCCGTATTAACGCACTTGATTCCGTTGCGCATCAGATTGCCTTTTCTCATGCGATTGAA
The DNA here is from genome assembly GCF_016101365.1 of Commensalibacter sp. M0355. NCBI lineage: Bacteria > Pseudomonadati > Pseudomonadota > Alphaproteobacteria > Acetobacterales > Acetobacteraceae > Commensalibacter > Commensalibacter sp. M0355. The sequence continues at coordinate 519,282 of NZ_JACFQQ010000001.1, read as the reverse complement.
GATATTGCAAATTTTGTCCCTTCCTTACCTGTTTTGAGAAAACGTATCTTATATTCTGAATTATCCAGAATTGCAGCCTATCTGCTTTATTTAACACGTTTATTTCGCGTGTTAGAAGTAGAGTTGGTTGCCAGCCGGTGTGATCTGGCGCGTGAACTCCTTATGCGTTGGAATATACATTATTTTGGGCATCGCTGGTTAATGGATTGTGTTTTTCCTGGTGCTGTTTTTTTAGGGCAAGAAAATGATAAAAAAAGACATTTTCCTAAAAAAATTAAATATTTGATTGATCAGGCATTTAATTTGGCTATAACCTTGCCTGGCCTGGGTGACTATCTTCAAAATATGGGAATTTTATCTCTAAAAAAAGCAATTGATTTCAATATAGGTGGAATTGTTGGGCGGGCTTCCGGACGGGATGTGGATTTGCGTCGGTATATGTCTGAATACCGATTGGAATGGCTGCCACCTCCGAATTTTACAAAAGGGGATGTTGATGCACGTATGCAATTATGGTTTGTTGAAATAAAAACATCGTTAAATATAATTGATATACTTCTAAGGGAAGAAAATAATGAGGAAGCGTTCAAATCCTCTCAAGAAATTATTATTGAAAAATTAAATGGGGAAGGGGTTGGTGTTTGTGAAGGGGTACAAGGGGATTTATGGTATTATGTGAGACTAGAAGCGGGGGTTATAAAAGACGTATTTATACGTGATCCTGGTGCCAATCAGGCCTATGTCTTGCAAGATGTATTAAAAAATGAACATTTTGATAATCATGTATTGATAAAGGCGTCATTTGGTCATTTGGTAACAGGCGTAGATCTATAAAAGGAAAACTAGTGGTTTTTATTAAATCGTTAATCGATTCATTAACTGGAAAAATAAAACCTGTTCAAAAATTTGCCGGTCAAAAAAAACAGGATATACATGTATTTCATATTGGATGCGGAGACTGTAATGGATGCACGTTTGAACTGCAGGCCTTAAACGGGACCGCATATGATATAAAAGATACGGGGATAAAATTTGTTGGACATCCTGCTGATGCAGACTTGTTGTTAATATCAGGGCTGATTACTCGTGCTATGCTTCCTTATATTGAAAAAAGCTGGAAATTGATTTCTAAATCAAAAGCGATTGTAACAATTGGATCATGTGCAATTAACCGACATATTTTTGCAAGTAATTATGCGATCTTGGGTGAAAATGTTGGTGACGAGGAATGTATTTTGCAAATTGAAGGATGTCCGCCTTTACCTTCCACAATTATGGATTGTTTAATGAAATTGAAACGGAATACGTCTTCTAATTTTTATTCAAAAAGTCCTCCCCCTTTTTCGTCTTCACAAGAATTGTCTGGGCATCAGCTTTTAGACGATGGTAACTGCGATAACTCAATGGAATTAGACTCAGATATAAAATCCCGCTTAAAGCCAAGGTTCCCCAAGGATCTGCTACCAAAATAGTTGCGAAGATGCAGGTGCTTAAAAATATAGGCATGACGTAAGGTGTGGGAATTTTAAAATTTTTGAATGACCAGATCGGTAAGGTAGAAATCAGCAAAAAAGATGTTATGACTAAAATTGTAATTGTCAGGATTTCGGAATGGGCGATGGAATTAAGAAAATCAATTTGATAATGCTTGCTTTCCAAGCCAAGAAAAACAGGAAATAAAACTATTCCAGCACCTGCCGGGGCAGGGACACCCGTAAAAAAATTGCTGGCATATTGAGGTTTGTTATCATCAAGTGCGGCATTAAACCGTGCCAGACGTAAAGCCATGCATACCGTAAATATTGCACAGGGAATAAAAGAATAATCCCCTCCATTTTTAAGGGACCATAAGTATAAGACAAGACTTGGAGCAACCCCGAAGGACAAAAAATCGACAAGGCTGTCCAATTCTGCACCAAATCGACTTGTACCACGTAATAAACGGGCAATTCGCCCATCCAACCCGTCAAAACAGGCAGCAATTAATATGGCGATAACAGCCTCATTGAACCTTCCATGAATTGCACTGCGAATACTGATCAGACCGGCACACAATCCAAGAATTGTCAATAAGTTTGGAATAATCCGATTAAAGGAAATTCCCTTGACACGGGGACGAATTTTTTGTCGTAACATTAATTTATGTTCTGGGTTAAAAGAGCGTTTATAATTTTGCAACAATCGTTTCGCCGCCGATCATGGTTTGCCCAACCTCAACACAGGGTTGACACCCATCGGGCAGGTAAAGATCCACTCTGGAGCCAAATCGGATCAACCCATAAATATCACCCATATTAAATTGTTGATTTATATCGGCATTACATACAATTCTTCTGGCAATCAATCCGGCAATCTGAACAACAACCACCTTTTTTCCATCTGGTAAAGTTATGCAAATTGCGTTGCGTTCATTATGTTCTGATGCTTTATCCAGTGAAGCGTTAAAAAATTTTCCCTTGATATATGATCGTGCGGTAATTTTTCCAGCGACAGGGATGCGTTGTAAGTGGACGTTGAAAATGGAAAGAAAAATAGAAATGCGCCAGACCGGTTTGTCATCCAAACCTAAATCAACAGGAGGGGGAATATAGTTTATGGCTGAAACGGTTCCATCTGCTGGGGAAACAAGAATATCATTTTTATGGGGGACAATTCGCTTGGGATTACGAAAAAAATACCAGCAAAACCCCAAAAATAAGCTTCCTATAAGACCAATTAAATGTCCGATCCGAGCATGAATGCGATAGCCAATAAAACTTATCAAAGCAGAGATGCAGAGAAAAGGATATCCAGCTTTGTGCGGTTTACTAATATTTGTTCGGATTGAATGTAAAATAGACATCAGGGAATTCCTTAGGGGATGGTCGTTTGTTATTTTTACAATTTTCTTTTGCGATTCCAGTTGGGTTTCGGTAATTTTTGATTTAAAATTCTTTTTTTTGAAGCGGAAAAGATTGTAATCGGGGCATAGAGATTTTTTCGGATTTCAATCAGATGGTATTCTCCTCCAAAGGGAATGAAAAAATGACCTAAAAATTCTAACAGCTTATTTCCATATAGGGAAAAGGAATTCATTATTTTAGATGGAAAATAAATAATTTTTTCATAATAAACAAGTTGAAACATATGTTCTTTTAATATTTTTCTTAATTGATAAATGTAAAAGCTTTTTTTTTGATACTCAAAAAAATTAGATAAATTAAATATTCCCCACCATTTTAATTTATTAGGAAGTAAAAGCAAAATTTTGCCATCATCTTTTAAAATTTCCCAACAAGACCTTAAAGTTTTATGAATGTTATAGATGCCGATCGGAAAGAATGGATAAAAAATGATTCGGTCAAAACTGCATTTTGCGAAAGGAAAACGATTGTATGTAAAACAACATGTTTTTACTGATGGAAAATTTTCTAAATTGGATAATTCATTTAGGTTCTCTGCAAGATTACCCTGAATATGATTATGGGGTGAAGATTGCAGAATGAAATCTTGAGGAATAGTACCAAGGGTGAGTAAAGAAAGCCCTCGTAGATCTGGCCACAGGTGCAGAAACTTATCAGTAAGATAGATTACTGATCCTGGTTGAGTATTATTTGGTATAATACTAGAATTAGCCTTAGGATTCATTATTGATTTCCAGAAGAATCATTTTGTTATACAAGAATAAAATATTGAAATAAAGAAAGAGAATGTCTGTTCTTATTAAGCCTATTCCTTTTTATGAAACCAATTATGCGTGGCTATTATATGATAAAAAAACCAGAAATGCAGCTATTGTCGATCCTGGTAATTTTACTCCCGTTTTTAATACTATAAAAGATAAAAAACTGAATTTGCAATCGGTACTTGTCACGCATCATCATTCAGATCATACAGGGGGCATTCGCCAATTGAAAGACAAATTTAATTGTCAGATATATGCGCCTGATAAAGAAAAAAACAGTATTGTGGATGCTACGGATTATGTACAGGATCATGAACAGATCGACCTGGGTTTCGGTTTTTTTGAAGTTATAAATACGCCAGGTCATACTTTGGGATCTGTTTGTTATTATTCATATGATTTAGGTATAATTTTTACAGGAGATACTCTATTTAGCCTTGGTTGTGGTCGTTTATTCGAAGGTAGTCCAGAACAGATGTTTCAAAGTTTCAAACGGATAAAGTCCCTGCCTGATGAAATTATGGTCTATGCCGCTCATGAATATACTGAAGATAATGGTCGTTTTGCCCTGACAGTGGATTCAAACAATGAAGATTTGTTAAATCGTTTGAAGCAAGTGCAGCAATTGCGTTCGGAAAATAAACCATCCTTGCCTGTCATGCTGGCAATTGAAAAGAGAACCAATCCTTTTTTGATGGCCTTGACCGTTAAGGAGTTTGCACGCTTACGTAAGGCAAAAGATCAATTTTGATAGGTTTAAAAAGGAATGATTTCAATTTTTAATGTGTGGATATTAAGTAAGCAAGCATGATTTAGCAAGATTTAATTTTACGATAATAATTATGGAGAATTATTAATTATCGGTAAATTATCCACATTTTGTCAAAGCATGTGTTAAATCGGAAAGGAATCGTAAAGAATGGCTTGTAGGCGCAAATTATTATCTTTTCGTTGTGTTCTTTTTTTTAAAGTTATTTTATTTTCAATAAATAGATCCACCAACTTATCCACAATTCATAAAAAATGTTACATGATATTATTATCCCAGCTTTTTTCTATGGCAAATAACACTTTCTTGCGATTTGACAGGTCTGTAATGACTGGATGCAAATTAATATAAATTGTTCCAGGTTTTTTTAGGAAAGAGTGGCGCCCCCAATGTAACCCTGAATTGGTGCTAACTGGAACAATTTTAAGGTCAAGTTGACTTGCAATAGCTGCAACACCGGCCTGCAGTTTAACTTTTTTACCATATTGTGAACGTGTACCCTCAGGAAAGATAATAATTTGTCGTTGATCTTTTATAGCGTTTTTACAATTCATGACAAGTTTTTTCAAAGCCCTTGCACCTCCTTGACGGTCAAGGGGAATCATTCCGGACAAGAGAAGCATTGGCCCGACAAGTGGAAGATGTATCAACTCTTTTTTCATTATATAGGCAGGACGCGGTAAAAGATTCATCCATATCAGGGTATCAAAGGCGGATTGATGCTGAGATGCTATTATAAAAGATGAGTCATTAGGTAAGAATTCCTTGCCTTTTATATCAATCTCTATTTTACAGATTTTTGTAAGACCCTTGATTGAAAGCTCAGTCCATAATTGTGCATAGGCCAAGGCACGTTTTTTTGCAAAATAACGGATATAAAAAGCAAAAAGACCCATGAACAGGGTTAGGGTAAAAAAATATATTGAGAAAAGTAGTGATCGAATAAAAGTCATAAAGGTCATGAAATCCGTTAATGTTTAATATTGATTAAATCATGCTTTGGTTTTGTCGTGTGAATTAATCCTGTATAGGCCATAAGTAGCTTATTGTATTCGATAAATAATAATCGAATAGAAGATATTTTTAAAACATTATCCTTATTGATGGTGTTGATCGAGAAGGGATAAAGAGGAATATCGTATAGAAGGTTTCTAAGTTCAAGAATGGCTCGACGCATATGATAATTTGAAGTTATTACCGTCAGGGATTGCAAATGGTAATAATGAACCCATGCCGCTGTTTCAATGGCATTACCCATGGTGGACGTTGCATTATGTCCCAGTAAAATATGGTCTTGACATGAAATTGCAGGAAAATTCGTAATTGAATTCTTTAAATCTTGCAGGGTTGTTGTTGCGCCAACTCCAGATATAAGCAGATATTGAGAACAATCTTTTTCAAGAAATCTAATGGCTGTATGGATTCTTCCGGTTCCACCGGTCAATACGACGATACCGTCCGTTAAAGGGGGGATAGATGAGAAACTTAACAAATCATATATAAAAACAACAAAACCACTTAACCATAAAAAAATGATGATTCCAATAATCTTGATCAAAAAATTCTGAGAGATTTTTTTTTTCATTTTATGTCAAATGTCTTAACCAATAATAAACAATGAGTGTTGTTGAAATCCAGCCTATAAAATAATTGCACAAAGGTAAAATGATAATTAAAATCAATAGATTGAATGGTAACAAGGTTAAAATGCTAAACCACCCCTGATAAACTGTTTCCCAGTTTGGATTACTGCTGAAGGGCAGACTCAGATAGGTTAAAAAAAACAATAAGGGAATTGAGAAAATTAAGCCGATGCCACCTCCGATAAGGGAAAGAAATGCATTTCTTCGTGCAAAACGTATGGATATATAGTGGTCTGACGCGCCTAGATTATGAAGTATTTCGATTGTTTGTTTACATTGTATCAAACCAGTTCGGGTGGCGATGGCTATTACAATGGCTGCGACAAAAATCACGGTAAGAAAAGCAAGGAATGCACAGGTTTGCAAACTATTTGCAAGAACATTTAAGCGTTGACTCCAGAAGTTACTTTGTTCAATAACGATATTGGGTTCGATTTTGCGTAAGGAAGTTTCAAGCTGGCCTGAAATTTTTGTATTATTTTTTAAATGTAATTCGATGACTGCGGGAATGGCAAGGGCAAGATTGTCAAAATCTTCATGCAGCCAAGGGGCTAATAATTCATTTATTTCATTATCATCAAGTTTGTGAAAAGAGACAAGTTCCCTGGAGGTCGAGAGAAGGGTGATAATTTGCTGGATTGATGCATTATTGTCGGAGTTCTCTTGTTTTGTATTTTGAGACGAAATCTGGAGGTTATTTTGGGGAATTTGTAGAATTATTGTGGACGCTGCCCCTGTATTCCAACGATTTGCAAGATTTTGACCAGCATAGGTTCCCGCAATCATCAGGGTGGCCAAAAAGGTCATTGCAGCAACAAGGGGAATTAAAAATTGCCCGGGTAAAGCCAGATTGACTTTCAATCCATCAGTGGTTTTATGTTTTAACAGCATCATCAATTCGTATTTGTCCATTATTTAATTTTAGTCTAGGGGCAGGGAATTGATGGATGAGATTATCATTATGGGTGGCGATAATGATTGTGCACCCCAAATCATTAAGATCAAAAAAAAGATCCATTAAACGTAATACCTGTTCCTCATCCAGCGCATTGGTGGGTTCATCAGCCAACAAAATATCAGGTCTGTGAATGACAGCTCGGGCAATTGCAACGCGTTGTTGCTCCCCTCCAGAAAGGGTTCGAGGGTATAGTTCAGCCTTATTTTGCAAATTCATCCATTGGAGAATTCGATTTGTCCAACGACTTACTATGGATTCATCCGTATTCTGCAGTCGAAGGGGTAGAGCGATGTTATTATAAATGCTTAAATTGGGAATAAGTTTAAAATCTTGATAAATGATGCCTATTCTTTGTTTTAAGTGGCAAATAGTTGAACGACGGTTTTTATGTATGTTTGTTTCCAAAATTTGTAATTGCCCAGCATTAGGCATTATTTCAAGATGGAACATCTGGAGCAAGGTTGATTTTCCAATTCCTGATGGTCCTGTTAACCAGCAAAAACTACCTTGGGGAATATGGAGTGTGACATTTGATAAAATCGGACAGTCTTGTCTGTAATAAAGGCTTACCTTGTCAAGTTGAATCATTGCAGAAAGGTTTCATGGCAGATAAGGAAATGGATTATAATTTACGTCCCAAATAAACAGTAACGGTCGCACATAATGCGGTTAACATAATAAGTAAAACGCCATCGAAAATTAATTTTCCTGCAGTTAAACTATGTCCTGCAATCATAATTGAATGGGGAATCAGGTTGCCTCCATGTTTCACAAGCTCACCTGTTTGAGGATCTGATGAGGAGATAACGGCTATTAATGAAGAAGTGATGGCAGGCAATAATTTCCATATGATACCAACAACCAAGAATAACGGGGCAAAAATTTCGGCGACTTGCTGGATCAAGTAAAAGCAGAAATGACAAGCGAACCAGAGAATATTTAAAAATGGATTGGACACTTTGGATGAATTTCTTGAATCGGTATATTCTTGGCTGATGTGGCCTAGCCGTTCTTCTGATCGTGTATTATTAGAGAAAAATTTATTCACGAAACTATCCTTAAACTGAATAAAAAGAAGATACACTGTAGCATATTGATATAAATCTTATAATAAAACTCTTTATATAAATCTTTAATTTTTTGAATTAAAATAATTAATGAACCGAAACATATTAATTTTCAGTGAATTTACTTGCCATATCAGATATTCTGAGAAAAATAAGTGGAATGGTATTTTTGTAGATCCTGTTTAATTATTGATCTAGGCAAACCATATATATCAATAAATACTTTTTAGAGAATTGGGTATGGGTAACAATACGCAGCCTTCGATATTAATCATTGATAATGATTCCAGGATTTTAAAGGAATTCAAACAAATTCTGGGTCAGGATTACTCTTTATATCTTACAGAATCTTCCTATCATGCCTTGGATATGATTAAAAAGGGGGCTCATTTTTCCACCATTATCTATAATAATTTCATGCCCTGCATGTTCGGAAATATTTTTTTTGCCCGTGTTCGTAATCTTATTGTTGCTACACGTATTCTTTTGGGACCAAAAAGCCGAACGGATATTCTGATCAAGGCGTTGAATGAAGGGGGAATATCGTTTTTTATTCCAAAACCGCTGGATCCTTTCATGGTAAAGGAAATTGTAAAACGGGCCGTTAAAAGATCAGAATTTCAAAGAAAACTAATGCATGAACGTTTATTGTTAAAAGGGCTGTTGGATAATCTGCCCTATGGCCTTGCTTTCAAAGATGAGGAGGGTCGTTTCACCCGTATGAACCAGTTGGCGGCCAATCGGCGTGGATTGACCATTACCGAATGCCTTGGAAAAACAGAAGAGGAAATTGAACCGTCTTTTACGTCGCAAGAATTGTCAAGATTTAACCAGCGTTTGAAAAAGGAGGAGCGCTTTGTGGAGATATTGGAGGTTCCCTCGAATAATTCTAAACAATCGTCACAATGGTTTATGATTACCCGTTTATTGCTGGATAGAGCAAAGGGTGAAATTACGCATCCTTCTGTACTGATGGAGCTGGATATCACTAAACAGAAAGAATTGGAAATGCAGTTGCGGCAGTCGGAAAAATTGAAGGCCCTTGGTACAATGGCTGGGGGAATTGCTCATGATTTCAACAACCTGTTGACAACAATGATCGGCTCGTTGGAGTTATCCGAAGAGCTGTTGGAGGTTTCGGGTAATTCTGAAATCATGGATACAATTAAGCAGTTACAGAACAATGCCTTGGAGGCGGCAAAAAAGGGTAGCACATTGACAGAGCGACTCTTGAGTTTCAGCAGAAGAAAGAAATTATCTTTGCAGGAAGTGGATCTCACCAAGATTATTCATAAAAATTTTGATCTATTGTCTCAAACTCTTCAGATGCGTTATGAAAGAAGGTTCAAAGAACAGATTGAAGCCAACCAATCAAATAGAATTCATCTTGAATTTAAAAATAATATATCGGGTATTTTGACGGTTAAGACAGATCCATCACAATTTGAATTGGCTGTCATGAATTTGTGTATCAATTCAGTAGATGCCATGAAAAATGGAGGTGTAATAACTATCATTTTGGATAAGAAAGATATTAGTCCGGATGAAGGCAAACGGCTTCATTTAAATCCGGGTTCTTATGCAGTCACCATCATTCAGGATGAAGGCGAGGGAATGAGTGCTGAAACCATTGCTCATATTTTTGAACCTTTTTTCACAACAAAAAAAATGGGGTTGGGAACAGGACTGGGAATGGCAATGGTTTATGGATTTGCACAACAGTCGGGGGGACAGGTTAATGTGCAAAGTCAATTGGGAGCAGGAACAAATATAAGTATATATTTACCCATATATAGTGAAATGGAAAGATAGATATTTAATAAATTTCCATCAACATATTTGAATATTAATATAAATTAATTAAATAGAAATCAAAAATTAATATTATATTATGTCACCAATCTAATATGATTTTTATATAAAACGTAGATGCATATTTTTATTCTTTAATTGCTTTTTAATATTTTTTTTAAATGATAATATAGATAACGAAGTGAATATATAGTTTTAAAATGATTATAGAGTCTGAACACTATATTTTTCCTTTTGACGTAAAGGCATAAGGAAATGTTGATTGAAGCACAAAAACAAAAAACAAAAAAAATAATTTTGGTTGCTGAGGATGACTCCATTTTACGCCCATTATTGGTGGAATTGCTGGATGAAATGCAGTTTGAGGTAATTGCCGCTGAAGATGGCACAAAGGCAATGGCATTATTACAAGATTTGGATTGTAATCATATGCATGTCGATTTACTATTAACCGACATCGGGTTGCCAGGAGTAAATGGAAACAAACTTGCTGAATTTGCGCGTAAGATCTGGCCGAATTTATCGATATTATTTATTACTGGTTATGCACATGGTATCAATACCATGACTCTTGACAATAAAATACAATTGTTAACCAAACCTTTTTCCCTTGGGGTATTGACAAAGCGTATAGAAGAATTGATTTCTTAACCAGTTCGGATAATTATTATCATATAATTTTATGTAAGGTTAACCCTAGATATGCAAAATAACACTTTATCTACGTATGATCCTATTCAGTGGCATGGTACGACTATTTTATGTGTCCGTTACGGAAAGCAGGTGACAATAGCAGGTGATGGCCAGGTAACACTGGGTAATACAGTTGTAAAAGGTAATGCGAGGAAAGTCAGGAGAATAGGACAAAACGGTTCTATATTGGCTGGTTTTGCAGGGGCGACAGCGGATGCTTTTACCTTGCTGGAACGTTTGGAAAAGAAATTGGAGCGTTATCCCAATCAGTTGGAAAGGGCTTGTGTCGAGTTGGCTCAGGATTGGCGAACGGATCGTTACTTAAGAAGACTTGAGGCAATGCTGCTTGTGGCTGATCATGTTCATTCATACACGTTAACAGGTAATGGTGATGTACTGGAACCAGAAGACGGGGTGGTAGCCATTGGTTCCGGTGGTAATTATGCTCTGGCGGCCGCAAGGGCGCTTTTGACTGTTGATGGACTAACATCGGAAGAAATCGCACGTCGAGCCATGAAAATTGCTGGGGATATTTGTATTTATACCAATCACTCCCTTGTTGTAGAGACTTTGAACTCAGAAAGTAAATAATATATGCAAATCCCGACCTATACTCCGAAAAAAATTGTTGCAGAACTTGATCGTTATATTGTTGGTCAACATGAAGCAAAAAAGGCTGTATCTATCGCTTTGCGCAATCGATGGAGAAGAGCTCAGTTACCTGACCGGATGCGGGAAGAAATCGTTCCTAAGAATATTTTGATGATTGGACCAACGGGTTGTGGTAAGACGGAAATTGCTCGTCGATTAGCCCGTTTGTCACAAGCTCCATTTTTAAAAGTTGAGGCAACTAAGTTTACCGAAGTCGGTTATGTCGGTCGTGATGTGGAAAGCATTATTCGCGATTTGGTTGAAGCATCTTTGGTCATGTTGCGTGATGTAAAACGTCGCAATGTCGTTGAAAAGGCAAAAGATGCCGCAAATCAAAGAATAGTAACGGCGTTGGTGGGAGATGGAGCGACAGCAGAAACACGCAATAAATTCCTGCAGATGCTGGTTAATGGAGATTTAGAGGACAAGGAAATAGATATTAAAGTGGCGGATATATCTTCTCCTGTTAATCAAATGGATATACCGGGGATGCCATCGGCCCAGATTATCAATTTTACCGATATGATGAAAGGGTTCATGAACCGTTCTGAAAAATCACGCCGTATGACGGTTGCAAAAGCCCGGGAGGCATTAATTCGTGAAGAATCTGATAAGCTTCTGGATAATGATGCGCTTGTGCAAGAAGCTATACAGCGTGCACAAAATCATGGAATTGTCTTTCTGGATGAAATTGACAAGGTTTGTGCCCGTTCTTATGAAGGAAGTGGTGGGCGTGGTGGTGCTGATATTTCCCGTGAAGGGGTACAGCGTGACTTACTGCCATTAATAGAGGGAACGACTGTCTCAACAAAATATGGTCTGGTTAAAACCGATCATATACTTTTTATTGCCTCTGGTGCTTTTCATTTGGCTAAACCTTCTGACTTATTGCCGGAACTACAGGGGCGCCTACCGATTCGTGTTGAATTATCGGCTTTAACCTGTGAAGATATGCGTCGGATTTTAACAGAACCCGAACAGTCACTTTTGAAACAGTATATCGCTTTGATGGAAACGGAAAAAGTCAAGTTACAGTTTACGGATGATGCAATTGATTCAATTGCTCAATTGGCAACGGATATTAATGAAAGAGTTGAGAATATCGGTGCGCGTCGTCTGGCAACCGTTATGGAAAAGCTTCTCGAAGAAGTTTCTTTTACAGCTTCTGAACGTTCAGGTGAGGAGATTCAGATAACGGCAAAGGATGTAACGGAAAAAGTTGCTTCCTTGGCGAGTAAAAGTGATTTAAGTCGTTTTATTCTTTAATTTGTAATTTGTCTGGCTGTACGAGATTTATCTATGTCAATTTCAGGTTCTTTTATTTTACCCGAAGAACAAAGCGCGGTAGAGGCGATTGATGCCATTAGGGATGAGTTTGATCTTTTTGATGATTGGACGCAGCGATATCGTTATTTGATTGAACTTGGAAATAATTTGCCTGCTTTTCCTGTTGAATGGCAAAATGATAAATTTCGTGTGGTTGGTTGTCAAAGTCAGGTTTGGTTAAATTACTCCCGGGAAGGAAATAAATATTATTTTGCTGGATCGTCTGATGCCGTGATAGTTAAAGGTCTGATCGCTTTGTTACTAAGGATTTATTCTGGAAGAACAGCAGAGGAAATTTTGAAAATCGATCCTGGATTTGTTAAGGATCTGGGACTTGCAGGGGCGTTGTCAGCAAATCGAAGTAATGGGGTTATGTCGATGGTTAAAGCCATACAGCATATTGCCTCACGATAGTGTTAATTTTTTTTGAAATATTTATTTCGTATAATTTAAGATTCTTCAATTGAGATAACAGTCTCTAAATTTAAGACTATTTTAAGAAATACATTGTAAAATTAGGAGATAATATATGAAAAAAACAATTGGGGATTTCTTATTGGATAGATTATCTCAAATTGGGATCAACACAATTTTTGGTGTGCCTGGGGATTATAATCTTCAATTTTTGATGCAGGCAGAAAAAAGAAAAGATATAAAATTTGTTGGAAATCGTAATGAGTTGAACGCGGCCTATACTGCGGATGGTTATGCACGTTTAAATGGAATTTCTGCAATACTAACAACATATGGTGTTGGTGACCTGAGTGCCCTTAATGGTGTTGCAGGAGCATATGCCGAATACGTGCCAATGGTTTGTCTTTCTGGAGCGCCACCTTTACACAGTATAAATCAAAGATCCTTTTTGCATCATACCACAGCGGAGGGTAATTATGAAGATGTCATGAATTGTTACCGCTCCTATACTGTCGCTCAGGCGCGCCTTACGCCACAAAATGCAGTGGGGGAAATTGATCGTGTATTGAATGTTTGCAAACGGGAAAAAAGACCTGTTTATATTCAAATCCCATCGGATATAACGTTTTTCGAGATTGATGTCCATGATGACAAACTGGTCTGTTCATTACAAATGAGTGATTCCTTACAACTTTCAAATCTTTTGCATGGCATTAAAGAACGTCTGCGACATGCTGAACGCCCGGCTATGCTGCTGGGTAATGCCATAGATCGATTTGGACTTAGAGAACTTACGCAAGAACTTATTGAAAAATTGAATATTCCATTTGCCACCCAATCAGCGGCACAGGCAATTTTGGATCAGGGTTTATTGCAATGGGTTGGTGAATATAATGGCGGGGCTTCTGTCAGATCCGTTTTAGATATCATTGAAAATTCTGATTGCTTAATAGGAATTAACGTAAAATTTACAGACAGTAATTCTGGGTATTTTACGCAGAATATTCCAGAAAATATGATCAATATCATGCCCTTCAGCACTATCGTTGGTAAAAAAGTGTTTGAGGATGTCTGTGCTGTAGACCTTTTGAAAAGCCTGATAAAAAATGACTTGTCCCGACAGTCAAATTTATTCTCTTCCATTCATAAAAATAAAAAACATTCATGGACAGTTGAAAAGGGCAAGGCATTAATCCTCAATCGTTTTTGGACAAAAATGGATCATTTCATTCAGGAAAATGATGTCATTGTTACGGATGCAGGCACCTCGATGAGAGGTGTCAGGGGATTGGCTCTTCCTGCCGGAATTACCATCATTAATCAGCCTTTGTGGTTATCAATCGGGTATTCATTGCCTGCCTTGTTTGGTTCATTAATGGCAGCACCTAAACGGCGCCAAATATTATTTGTCGGGGATGGGTCATTCCAATTAACAGCGCAGGAAGTATCAGCTTTTTTTGCGCATGATCTTAATCCAATCATTTTTTTGGTGAATAATAAAGGTTATACAATCGAACGCAGCATTATGGGGTTATATTCCTCGTTTAATGATATTCCTGAATGGAACTATCATAAACTATTTGATGCTTTGAGTGATAATAAACCCTATTCATACTATCAAGTCAGAACTGAGGATGAATTGGAAACAAGCCTGGAAGAACTGGAAAATGATACTTTAGTACCGCGTATTGTTGAAATTATGATTGATCCTTTTGACATACCCAAAAAAGTTCAGGATTCAGCAGACCGTATTGCATCCTTCAATTATGGAAAAAGAGGTTTGAAAGAGCTTGATAAAAAAGTTCATTTCTAAATAAATGTTGAGGAGTTTTATTCTAGATCAATAACAAGCTCCTCAAATACATAAAAAAAGTCTATCGATATTATCAAGTTTGAATCAAAATTTTTTTTGACGTTGTTGGGGAACCTCAATATCAATAGCCAATGTAGAACAGGCAGATCCTTGATCAATTTTGACCTGAATTTTTTCTTGATCAATGGAGATATGCTTTTGGATAACCGCCATAATTTCTTTTTGTAATTTTTGCAATAAATCTGAATCATTTTGATTGCTGGAAGAAGAACGTTCATGAGCCAGCAGGATCTGTAAACGATCCTTGGCAACGGGCGCTGAACTTTTTTTATTAAAGAAATTTGAAAATAAAAAACTCATCATCTATTCCTCTTTAACAACCAGTCAAAAAACCCTTTTTTGTCAGTCGGAATGGTAATGTCTATTTTTTCTCCTTGCAAGCGTTTAACTGCATCTACATAGGCACGGGCAGGAGCAGAGTTGGGTGCAGAAAGTGTTATCGGAGTACCTATATTTGAAGCCTTGAGAATTTCCTCACTTTCAGGAATGATACCAATCAAGGGAATGGAAAGGATATCAAGTATATCATCTGTGTTAAGCATGTCGCCATGGGCTGCCCTGTTTGTTGCATAACGTGTAATTAACAGGTGTTTGTTAATTTTTTCACCTTTTTGGGCTTTATCAGTTGTACTGTCAAGGATGCCTATGATACGATCACTGTCACGAACCGAGGATACTTCGGGATTGGTAATGACAATGGCCTCATCAGCAAAATGCATGGCCATTTTAGCACCGCGTTCAATTCCGGCCGGACTGTCACAAATTATCCAGTCAAACTTCTCTTTTAATTCCTCAATAACCTTTTTGACACCCTCTTCAGTCAAGGCGTCTTTGTCCCGTGTTTGGGAAGCGGCCAGAATGAAAAGGGTTTCGATACGTTTATCTTTAATCAATGCTTGAGAAAGCGTGGCTTCACCTTGTATTACATTGATAAAATCAAACACCACACGTCTTTCTGATCCCATTACAAGGTCAAGATTTCTTAAACCGACATCAAAATCAATGACGACAACCTTTTGTCCTGTCTGGGCGAGGGCCGCTCCAATCGCTGCGGTTGTTGTCGTTTTACCAACCCCGCCTTTACCTGAGGTAATAACGATTACCTTCGACATACTTGTTCCTTTATGATAATCCATTTTCAATATGTTAAAAATATCATTTTACGGCAAATAAAACACTAAAAATATCAGAATATAATTTTATTTACCTTGTTTTTGTTAGATTAGTTACAGTAATAACATTCTCTTTTAAAAAAACCTGTGCAGATTTATTGTTAAAAGCCTCTGGAATTTCTTCTGCTGTCATGTAATATCCGTCAATAGCCAATAGTTCTGCTGCCATATGACTGGTGAATATTCTGGCATTGGGTTGTCCACTTATACCGGCAATAGCGCGTCCCCGCAGGGCGCCGTAAACATGAATGGATCCACCGGCGCTAATTTCCGCTCCCGATGCAACAGAATTAACAACAATTATATCCCCTTCCGGAAAAAAAATGCTTTGTCCTGATCGAACGGGATCATCAGTAATATAGCAAGGAACGGATTGATTTTTAGCTGGAGAATCGATCGGGGGATTTAAATTGTCGATATTCTTTCCTCCTGTAAGAATGAAATTTCTAGGCCAGTCCTTTAATGCAGAAGGATTGGATGGCAATCCTTCCATACTGATAATCTGAATATTTCTGCCTAAAAGTTCATGATAAAGTTTTTCCAATCCTTCTTCATCGCCCGTCAAGAGTTCAAGATTGAGAATAACAGGTTTGCCATAGAAAAATTGTGAAGAACGTTTAATTTGTTCGTCCAGGCTTTGTAACCAATTTACAAGAGGGGCTTTTGGTGAAAGAACCAGTGCCAAAAACGAACGGCCTCGGATCCGTAAGGGGGGCAGTGAATGCGAAGAATGATGCACCACGAGTGTATTTCCTGTTTGACAGATCAATAAATTAATGACGTCTAAATTATTACGTTTTGATAAAGTTGAAAAATAAAATAATAATATACGAAAAAATAAATATCTTGTAATTTTTTAAAAGATGAATTTAAGCCTTTATAATTGATTAAAAGTTAAGCTATATGATTAAACTGTAGTGATAAACTGATTTTAAAATATTTTCAGTAAAAAAACATATTATGTTACACTAAAAAGATTTTGTGGAATAATGGCAAGGCTTTATGCGAATATTGTATCATCTTCCCCTTTGTCCTTTCAGTCGTAAAATTCGGCTGATAATGGCAGAAAAACGGTTATCTTTTGAATTGATGACCGAAGCTGTATGGAAAAAACGGGATGAATTCCTGTCGATGAATCCTGCTGGTACCGTTCCTGTCCTGGTAGAAGAAACGGGTCTGGCTATTTGTGATTCCTATGCGATCAGCGAATATTTGGAAGAAGCCTATCCTGACACGTTATTAATGGGTCGCACTTTGGCGGAAAGAGTGGAGGTGCGACGATTGGTTGCCTGGTTTGATGACAAATTCAATCGAGAAATCACTCGAAATTTACTGTTTGAGAAAATGTTCAAACGTCTTTTTGGAAATAGCAATCCCAATGCTCAAGCATTGAGAGAAGGCTACCAGAATATAAAATTTCATCTTGATTATATTGCCTATCTAGCTGAAAACAGGGTTTGGCTGGCAGGAAATAATTTGTCAATTGCTGATTTTGCCGCTGCAGCCCATCTTTCCAGCTTGGATTATATTGGTGATATTAACTGGGATAAATATCCAATGGTAAAGGATTGGTATGTTCGGATAAAATCCCGTCCCAGTTTTCGTGCCTTGTTAAATGATCGGGTAAGTGGTGTAGTCCCTCCCAAATATTATGCCGATTTAGATTTTTAATGAAATTTTAGTCGGAATGGAAAATAAACCGGTCATATTGCAAGTTCTACCAGCATTGGGTACAGGTGGGGTAGAGCGGGGAACTGTTGATATGGCAAAGGCAATCATACAGGCGGGTGGCATTGCAATTGTAGCCAGTGAAGATGGAATATGGCAGCATTATCTCGAGAAAATTGGGGCAATTTACATTCATTTACCGCTAAGCTCAAAAAATCCGTGGATAATCTGGAAAAATCATTATGCGTTAATTAAGATTATCCAGTATTATAAAGTAGATATTGTTCATGCACGTTCAAGAGCGCCGGCATGGTCTGCATGGTTGGCAGCAAAAAAATGTCATATCCGTTTTGTCACAACCTGGCACGGAGTTTTTCAGGCCAAATGGTTCGGAAAACGTTGGTACAACCAGGTAATGACCAAAGGGGAAAAGGTGATAGCGATCAGTCATTATATTGCTAATCATTTACAACAAGAATATCATGTCAACCAGCAAAAACTATGTATCATTCCACGTGGGGTTGATCTAACTATTTTTGATCCGAGTTTGCCGTTAGGTAACCGAATAAGTTCATTGGCACAGAGTTGGGGAATTTCTGAAGAGCAAAAGATCCTGTTATTGCCGGGAAGAATTACGGAGTGGAAGGGACATAAATTATTATTGCAGGCTTTTGCTGAATTAAAATTCAATCATCCGAACTGGATCTGCATTTTTGTCGGTCCCGCCAAAGAAAAAGATCATTTTTTAAAAGAGTTGCTTGATTTAGCCGATTATTTAAAAATAAAAAATTCGATTTATTTTGTGGGAAATAGCCAGGATATGCCTGCGGTCTATGCACTGGCAAATATCGTTGTAGTACCTTCCCTTAAACCTGAACCTTTTGGACGTGTCGTAATTGAGGCCCAGGCTATGGAGAAACCTGTGGTTGTTGCCAATCATGGTGGGGCGGCAGAAACAGTTGAAGAAAATGTTACAGGTTACCTTTTTAAACCCGGCAGTGTTAATAATTTGGTATTTGTTTTGGATCAGTTGATGGAAAAAACAGATGCAGATTTAAATTGGATCGGTCGGCTTGCCCGGGAAGCGGTTCAAAAAAAATATACTTTACAACAGATGCAATGCAAAACCCTTTCTGTTTATAACGAGATATTACCTGCTGAAAACAAATTAAAGATCAATGATGTCAGTTAAAAGAATCTTGATTATACGTTTGGGTGCTTTGGGGGATTTTATCCAAAGTTTTTACCCGTTTGCGGCCATTCGTCAGTATTATCCCAATGCAGAGATCACCTTGTTAACATCTGCACCATTTGTTGATCTGGCCAAAAGATCACCTTGGTTTGATCGTGTTATTGTTGATGATAAACCTTCCTGGTTCAATATTGCGGGATTGATTAGGCTAGTGAAAAAACTACGGGGATATGATTATATCTTTGATTTACAAACTTCTCATCGATCGACACGTTACTTTAGGTTTACAGGACAGAGACAAGGATCGGCGATTGCAAAAACAGCATCGCATAGACATGACAATGAGGAGCGCAATCGCTTGCATACATTTGATCGCCAGAAAGATCAGCTAAGCAAGGTTGGTATAACTGATTATCCCGAGCTTGATTTATCTTGGTTTTTATCCGAAATGATTGATTTTTCCATGGATCGACCCTATGTTGTGTTAGTTCCTGGTTGCTCGGCACGACGTATGGAGAAAAGATGGCCTATTCAGTATTATGGTGAGATTGCGAATATATGTCTTGAAAAAGGGTTGGTCCCCATAATTGCTGGAGGAAAAGAAGAGAAAGAGATTTCCCGACAGATTTTGCAATTATGTCCGAAGGCAATGAACTTGATTGGTAAAACAAGTTTGTTTCAGTTGGGGCACTTAATGAAAAATGCACAATTTTCGCTCGGAAATGATACAGGACCAATGCATATTGCCGCATTGGTGGGGGGGTGTTCTGTTGTTTTGTTCTCATCATCAAGTAATCCTGCGCTGACCGCACCACGTGGAAAACATGTCAAAATATTGTATGAGGCGGATTTAAGAAATCTTTCCGTAAAAAAGGTTGCACAAGAATTGAACTGGGTTCATTAAAGTTTATTATTAGGTTTATTATATCGTTCTGGAGTTTTAAGTATGCCATCTATTACCTTGCCTGATGGATCTGTTCGTGAATATGAAGGATCGGTTACGGGTTTAAGTATTGCACAATCTATTGGGGCAGGTTTGGCCCGTGCAGCTTTAGCAATGGAGCTGAATGGAAAATTAGTCGATCTATTAACTGAAATATATGAAGATTCGTCAGTAAAATTCATTACAAAAAAAGATGCGGCGGCGTTAGAGTTAATCCGTCATGATGCTGCACATGTACTTGCCCAGGCAGTACAGGAACTATATCCGGGAACCCAGGTTACTATTGGTCCAGCTATTGAGGACGGTTTTTATTATGATTTTGCCCGTGAAGAACCTTTCAAGCCAGAGGATCTTGGTAAAATTGAACAGAAAATGCATGAGATTATTGCGCGTAATGAACCTTTTGTCAGAGAGGTTCTGCCTCGGCAGAAAGCAATTGAATATTTTGAAACCAATGGGGAGCATTATAAAACCCAGCTCATTCGGGATTTGCCAGAAACAGAAACGATCACAGTTTATAGACAGGGGGAGTGGCTTGACCTTTGCCGTGGACCGCATTTAAGAACGACCGGGGATGTCGGTAAAGCTTTTAAACTGATGAAGGTTGCTGGTGCATATTGGCGTGGGGATTCAAAAAATGCCATGCTGTCACGTATATATGGAACGGCATGGCGTGATCAAAAAGAGCTTGATGCCTATCTGACGCAATTGGAAGAGGCGACAAAACGCGATCACAGACGGATTGGAAAAGAGATGGATCTTTTCCATCTGCAGGATGAAGCCGTAGGTTCCGTATTCTGGCATCCCAAAGGATGGCAAATTTATACCGAATTACAGGCTTATATGCAGCGTGTCCAACGTCGTTATGGATATGAGGAGGTGCGAACCCCCCAACTTGTTGACCGTTCATTATGGGAGGCATCAGGGCATTGGGACAAATTCAAGGAAAATATGTTTATTGCTTCCGTTGAGGATGAAGATCGCATTTACGCTTTGAAACCCATGAACTGTCCATGTCATATCCAAATATTCAATCATACATTGCGTTCCTATCGTGAGCTTCCCCTTCGGATGGCGGAATTTGGAGCCTGTCACCGTTACGAACCTTCTGGAGCACTACATGGGATTATGCGTGTTCGGTCATTTGTTCAGGATGATGCGCATATTTTTTGTACAGAAGATCAAATTACTTCTGAAACAGCTTTGTTTGTCCAAATGTTGTCAGAAGTATACAAAGATCTTGGTTTCGAGAGTTTCCGCATCAAATTTTCTGATCGTCCAGAAAAAAGAGCGGGAGATGATGCGATTTGGGATCGTGCTGAAAATAGCTTGAAGGAAGCCTGTAAACAGGTTGGTGTAGAATTTGAGCTTAATAAAGGGGAAGGCGCTTTTTATGGTCCCAAACTGGAATTTGTTTTACGTGATGCGATAGGAAGGGATTGGCAATGTGGCACGTTGCAAGTTGACTATGTTCTGCCAGAACGGCTTAAGACGGCTTATATTGGAGAAGATAGCGCAAGACATCGCCCAGTTATGCTTCATCGGGCAATTTTAGGATCATTTGAACGGTTTATTGGTATTTTGATAGAACAATATGCAGGTCATTTCCCTTTGTGGCTGGCACCTGTCCAAGTAGTTGTGGCAACGATTGTAAATGATGTGGAGAATTATGCCCGAGAAGTCGTTGCCCTGTTGAAAGCCCAGGGAATTCGTGTGGAATTGGATGATAGAAACGAAAAGATCAATGCAAAGATTCGTGAACATAGTCTGCAACATGTTCCTGTCATTTTGGTTATTGGGCGCAAGGAGGCGGAAGAACGTCATTTGGCGGTACGTCGATTGGGTGGAAAATCACAAGAGATCATGGCTTTGAATGAAGCCATGGATCAACTGTCTCGAGAGGCATCACCGCCAGATAAAGGGCGTGTTCCCTTTGCGCAGCGAAAGGCTAAATTTTATTGTGAAGACTAGATAGTTTTTTTAAAATCTATTATAGTATTTTAAGAAGTTGTTTATTATTAAATCTAGGAAATGGGTTATTTACAAGATTGATTTTTTTGATAAGTTCAATTTCTAATTTTTAAGTAAGTAATCCCCTTTCAATGATTTTTTTATAGAAGGAGCTTAACCATAGTAAAAACATCGATAACCCCTGCGACTAATCGTGAAGGGCCTTTGGTTGATGATGAGATCCGTGCTGCACAGGTTCGCCTGGTTGGTGCTGATGGTGAAATGTTAGGTATTGTGCCAACACGTGAAGCTTTGAAAATGGCTTATGCTGTTGGACTGAATTTATTGGAAGTTAGTCCAAATGCTGATCCGCCAGTAGCGAAAATTGTTGATTACGGCAAGTTTAAATATGAACAGCAGAAAAAAAAGAATGAGGCACGTAAAAAACAAAAAGTCATTGATATTAAGGAAATCAAGGTAAGACCTAATATTGATGAAAATGACTATCAGGTAAAACTAAACGCGGCAAAGCGTTTTATTGCTGGTGGTGACAAGGTTAAAATCACGTTACGTTTCCGTGGACGTGAAATGGCCCATCAAGAACTGGGTGTTCAATTGTTGGATCGATTCCGTGTTGATATGGAAGAGGTTGCGAAGCCAGAACAAACTTCCAAGATCGAAAATCGTCAAATGATTATGGTTTTAGTAGCCCGTTGATGTGATAAAATATTAAACGAAGTTCAATAAAGGTATGTAAATTTTACATACCTTTTTTTATAATGATATTTATTTTTGAAAAATTATAATTTTATTCAAGAAGTAGTAAATTTCAGTTAACTAAAAGGATGGGGTTCATGAATGCTCAATCTCGCTGTACGGGTTTCTGTCAAAGAATTGAAGAGGGAGTATTTGTGGGATGGGCAATTAATGTCGTTAAACCTGAAAAACCTACAATTGTTTCTGCTTTTATCGATGATGTGAAGATTGCTGAAATTAAATGCGATATTGAAAATAAAACTATCCAGCAAAAGTTGAATTTCTTTCGCAGCAATATTGGTTTTCAATTTTCCATACCAGAAAGATACAGGGATAATAAGAACCATAAGCTATCATTTCAATTTATTGATGAAACATCTTTTATAATTTCTGATTCAAAACAGAATAATAAGCAAGTATCCTATGTATATTTTCAATTATTAAGAAATAACGATTCTGTAGGATATGAATCTTTTATTGATGGATGGAAGAACGGTTCAATTGTTGGATGGGTTTTGAAAAAGGATTTGAAAACAGGAGAATATACAGGAAACTGTTCAATTCTTGTTGTCATGAATGGGATTGAATTACAAACGGTTCAGGCCAATAGATATCGTCCTGATGTGGCAAGTGCTTATAATAGTGAGCCAAGATGTGGTTTTGCGGTTGTTATACCCAAAGTGCTTCGAAAACGTTTTAAGGCGGAATTTCGCGTGTATGTAATGCCTGATTATATAGAAGTGAAAAACAGTCCCTATCAAACAAGCCTTGTTGATGATTTGTTGGAACAAAAATTATTAATAATGAATCAGCATATAGATAGTATATATAATGAAATTAATTCCCTAAAAAGTGAAATTAAAAATTTAATCGCTTATCCGGAATATGTAATTGATGAATATCATCTATGGGCACAAAAATATTTCTCGAGTTTACCAAAATTACTTGATAAAAAAAGACAAAATTTGAAAGATTTAAAGATAAAACTTAAATCTTCCAAAATTTCAATTATATGTCCTGTTTACAAACCTGATTTATCTCATTTTAGGGAGGCTGTTGATTCTGTTTTATGTCAAACTTATAAAAATTGGGAATTGATTTTGATTGATGATGGAGGAGAATCAGCATCAATTCAGAGAGAAATTAAAAAATATGTTTTGCTTGATAACAGGATCAAGGCAATTACACTGACATGCAATAGGGGTATTTCCGAAGCGACTAACGAAGGATTGAAACAGGTAAAAGGTCAATGGATTGCTTTTTTTGATCATGATGACCTGCTGGTTCCTGAAGCATTGGAAATGATGATAATGGAAGCGCAGTGTCATAATGCCTATTTTGTTTATTCAGATGAGGATAAGCTTGATAACAATGGTGAATTTACCGAACCCAATTTAAAACCTGATTTTAATTACCGTTATTTGTTAGGGTGTAATTATATTTGTCATTTTGTCATGATTCATGTTGATTATGTTAGAAAAGTTGGTTTTCTGTCATCGCAATATAATGGTGCACAGGATCATGATTTTATTTTGCGATTGACAGAATATTTAAAATCATCGCAAATTCATCATGTTCAGGAGATTTTGTATCACTGGCGTATTACTCCGAATTCAACAGCGGAAACAACCGCCAATAAACAATATGCGGTAAAGGCAGGTATAGCCTGTGTAAGTGATCATTTGAAACGTACGGGTCAAGAAACTATGGTAAGCTCAATAGAGAATGCTACGATGTATAAGGTTGCATGGAATAAGATACCGCAATCAACTGTTACAATTATTATCCCTTTCAAAGATCAGATTGAAATTACCAAAAAATGCGTTGACCGTATTTTGGACCGAACCAATTATAGCCACTATAATATATTATTGGTTGATAATGGGTCAAAAAAACCAGAAACTCTGGAGTTTATAAAAAACTATTCACGAAAAAAGACTGTGAATTTTTTAACAGTACAAGAAGAATTTAATTTTTCACGTTTGAATAACCTGGCTGCTCAAAAAATAAAATCCGATTTTTATTTATTCTTAAATAATGATGTATTTATCGAAAATGAAGATTGGCTGGAAATCATGTTGAATGAGGCGGAATTTGCTGATGATATTGCAATTGTGGGAGCCAAACTGTTATATCCGAATGGAAGAATACAACATGGAGGCATTATTGTTGGTCCTGGGGAAATTGCCCAACATATGAATAGGGGGATGATCAAGAATGATTTTGGTTATGTCGGACGTTCTGTATTATCACAGGAATTGACTGCAGTAACAGCGGCCATGATGTTGGTAAAGGCATCAGTTTTTCATGAGGTAGATGGATTTGATGAAATTAATTTAAAAATTGCATATAACGATGTCGATCTATGTTTGAAAGTAAGAGAGGCAGGTTATCGAATTATTATGTGCATGGATGTGATTGCCATTCATCATGAAAGCTATTCAAGAGGTAGTGATGATAGACCTGAACACCAAGAACGTTTCACATATGAAATGGAATTTATGGAAAAAAAATGGGGTGAAAAGGCGGTTTATAAAAATGATTCAGCCTATTCACCTCATTTTAAAGTCAAGCCCCAGCTGTTTTATGAATTAACAGACCCAGTTAAAATTTAATATAACTATTTTTCAATTTGGCTAAAATCAGCAATAAGGTTAGCCACATTATCAATTTGATTGAGAAGTTTAAGTCGATTATGACGAATGATTTCATTTGGATCATTAATAATAGTTTTATCAAAAAAGATGTCCAGTTCAGAGCGTAAGGAAGCTATAGTATTCATTGCAAATTCAAACTTCTTATGATCAAGTGCTGATTCAATCATTTGTGTAGCTTGCTTTAAATGACTGTACAGATTTGTTTCTTCATCAGTATGGAAAAGAGACGGATCGGGTTCACCGTGATGAGGGCCGTCTTTCTTGTTTTCAATTCTGAGAATGTTGCTTGCTCTTTTGACAGCGGCCAGAAGATCTTTTCCTTCGGATGATTCAAGAATTTGATTTATGGCATTAACTTTTTTAAGAAGTTCGGAAATATCAGTTAAATGATTTTTTTGTGAAACTGCTGATAAAATATCATGTCGTAAACCCTCACTTCGTAACTGAATAATAAGTCGTTCATTCATGAAATTTGCCAAAAATTTCAGATCTGAAGCTTGTTGTAAATCTTTCGGAAGTGTTGAAATGGAGAATTCAAATACTTTTTCTAAATCAAGAGAGAGATTGTTTTCACGGATGATTCTGATAATCCCCAAGGCAGCCCGTCTTAATGCAAAAGGATCACCAGATCCTTTGGGTTTTTCACCTATGGCAAAAAATGCGGTTAGCAAATCGATTTTATCCGCGAGTGCAACGATAACAGAGCATGGTTCAGTGGGGGTCTGGTCTTTTGGACCACAAGGTTTGTAATGTTCCTTGATTGCAAGCGCTACGGCAGGATTTTCGTTATCATGTTGAGCATAATATCCCCCCATAATACCTTGGAGTTCCGGGAATTCACCAACCATTCCTGTTGCAAGATCAGCCTTGCAAAGTAAAGCAGCACGTTGTGCATGAACCACATCGGCGCAAAGTTCGTTTGCAAGAAAGCCTGCAACTTTGACAATACGTTGCACACGTTCGTATTGGCTGCCGAGTCTGGCATGAAAAATAACATCACTTAATGAGTTGTTATATGATACAAGTTGTGTTTTACGGTCCTGTTCCCAAAAATAACGGGCATCGGCAAAACGTGCCCTCAAAACACGCTCATTTCCGGCAATGATTAAGGAACCATCATCGTCTGGTCTAATATTCGCTATAAAAATAAAACGTGCTGCTGGTGAGCCATCTTGATTTTTCAGTGTGAAATAACGTTGATTCACTCGCATTGAAACTTGCATTACTTCTTGTGGCAAATCCATGAAAATGGAATCAATTTTACCCATATACGCGACGGGCCATTCAACAAGTCCCGTAACTTCGTTCAAAAGTCCTTCATCAGAAACGAGTTGAAGTTTATTATTTTCTGCAAGCTTGGATATGTCTGCAAGAATTTTTACACGACGCTGTTCAGAGTCGGCAATAACATAATGGGAAAACAGTGTTTCCTGCCATTGTTTTGTATTGCGGATGGTAAAGGGGGAAGGAGAAAGAAAACGATGGCCTTCAGTGATTTGATCGCTGGATAATCCATGCGCATCATCATTTTCTTTTGCCAAGGTAAAAGGAACAACCTCACCATTTAGAATACAGGTGATGCGATGCAATGGGCGAACCCATGTAAATTGGCTGCCATTTCCCCAACGCTGTGATTTAGGCCAGGGGAATTGCCATAAAAGTTGCGGAATTTTTTCCTGAATAAATTGGCTAGCCGATTGCTCAGGCTTGATTTTTTTCAAAACCCAAAAACCGTTCTCTTCAATCAAATCTTTTTTTTGAGCCGCATGTTTGCGTAAAAAACCCTCTAACGCTTTTTCAGGGGCTGTAATTCGTGGTCCTCTTTCCTCCAGCTCTTGTGCCGGAATGGTAGCGTCAATCTGCATAGAAACAGCGATACGTCTTGGTGTGGAGAAAGTTTTAGCATCAGTGGGATTAAGATTGATCAGCGCATTATTCAGTAAACGGTTAAGATTTTCCATGGCTTGCTTTTGCATGCGTGCGGGAATTTCTTCCGATAATAGTTCAATAAACAATTCCGACATATTATTTTTCCTCTGCCAGCCAAGTTTCACAACATTGTTTTGCCAAATTACGAATGCGACCAATATAGGAAGCGCGTTCATTCACGCTGATGACTCCACGGGCATCAAGCAGGTTGAATAAGTGGCTTGCTTTCAAACACTGATCGTAGGCTGGCTGAGCAAGTTTCTGTTGGACCAACGCATTGGATTCTTTTTCTGCATCCTTGAAATGATTGAATAAAAGAGTCGTGTCTGCACATTCAAAATTGTAACGGGAATAATCCTTTTCAGCCCTGAGAAAAACCTCTCCATAGGTCAGACCGTGATCATTGAAGGCCAAATCATAGACATTCTCAACGCCCTGAATATACATGGCCAATCGTTCAAGGCCGTATGTAAGTTCAGTTGAAGGAATAGAGGTTGTTATCCCGCCAACCTGCTGGAAATAGGTGAATTGAGTGACCTCCATACCGTCACACCAAACCTCCCATCCAAGTCCCCACGCGCCAATTGTGGGATTTTCCCAGTCATCTTCAACAAAACGAATATCGTGCTCTTTTGGATTGATACCGATGGCTTTATAACTTTCAAGCAATAGTTCCTGACTATTCTCAGGGGATGGCTTCAGTAGAACCTGATATTGATAATAATGTTGTAAACGGTTGGGGTTTTCACCATATCGTCCATCTGTTGGACGCCGACAGGGTTGAACATAGGCCGCTTTCCAAGGTTTGTCGCCCAACGCTCGTAATGTCGTGTGTGGTGATAATGTTCCCGCGCCGATTTCAAGATCATAAGGTTGTAATAATGCACAACCTTGAGAATTCCAGAATTCATGTAACTTTAAGATCAGTCCCTGGAATGATAACGTTTTTTTTGTTGAAGCTGGTTGAAAGGGTGTATGCGATGGCATGAATTATATAATTCCAAAAGAATGCAAAAATAACGAATAATAAGTGTTAATTATTTTTTAGTCTATCGATGGTTACGAATAAGATTAAATAAATAATACGATCTTGATGATATGACAAGAAAAGTGAATCATCTTCAAAAATTTGTCTTATAATTAAAATATAAAGAGAAATCCAAAGATAATTTTAAAGGTTAATCAAAGATGAATAATGACGAACAGCAATTGATCAATCAATTTTTTGAACGTGTCAGTGGGAAAAAAACAGCTTCTCCAAATACGGTTGGAACAGCCAGTCCGTTACCCCCTATTGATTCTGAAGCCAATCAACTGATTAACAGTAATTTGCAGAAATATCCTGAAGCGGGTTATCGTATGACACAAATGGCCATTGTTCAGGAAGCCGCCTTGGTTGAATCTCAGAATCGTATTCGTCAGCTGGAATGGCAATTACAGCAGATGCAACAACAGATTCAACAGTTGAAACAGGCTCAGGCCCAATCAAGCCAACCTCGTTCAGGAGGATTTCTGGGAGGGCTTTTTGGTGGCGGAAACCGGTCGCAAACTCAAATGTCGCCTCAATCCCAACAAATGCCGCCAGGGTGGGGAGGAAATCCTAATCGGCCACAACCACAAACAAATCAGTCTATGAATACACCTTATGGACAGCAACAACCTCCGGCTGTGAATTATCCCCCAGGTTATCAACGAGGAATGTTTAATCGGGGTGGAAATGGATTTTTAGGCAGTGCATTGTCGACGGCAGCTGGTGTTGCCGGGGGTATGATGGCTTATAATGCATTGAGTGGATTGTTTGGTGGCCATCATGCAGTTAATGGTGCTGCACAAATGCCTGCTGCAGATCCGAATGATCCGTTTGCAGGAACAGCAGCTGGCAGTGATCCCTTTACGGGTGAGGGTACCGCAGTTGATCCGAATTTTGATGCTGGTAACAATTCTGGTGCCGGATTTGATAATTATGCTGATGATGGTTTCAGTAACAGCGGAAATGATACAGATTGGGGTAATTCTGGAGATTCTGCTGATTGGGGCTCTGATGATGGTGGTGACTGGGGTGGTGATGATGGAGGCTGGGGAGACGATAGTTTCTAATATTAACTGATTTCATTGTCTAAATCATAAAAGGGTTAACCTTTCTTGCGAGATTGATCCTTTTAAAAATTAGGTGAAAAAAGAACAAATCATTTTTTGTTATAAAGACAAATTTAAAGAGACAGGACAATGATCTGACAGATCAGCATGCATCATATATTGTTTTTCTTTGTATACCAATACTTTTAACGTATTAGGAATAGTGGATTCACTTAAGATGGGATCCAAAATAAATCCATCGAGAAAATAATTGCCTCCCCAGCATGGTGAAGCAAGTTGAGATGTTGGGATTGATAAACTAGATTCTGTTGACAAGGATTGAAAAAATTCATCATTAAATGACACTATACGGTTAAAATCTCCTAAAATAATGAAAGCCTGTTTGTCTTTTATTCTGTCTGCAATCCATTTTTGGATAATTATTTTCTGTTGATTCAAGATATTACATGCTTTTTGTTGGGAATAAAGAGATCTTTCAGGGCAATGAGCCTTTAAATGTACAACCAGAATTCGAATATTTATGCGATGATCGTATAGGGTAAGATCAAGACCACTTCGTAAAATATGGGTTTTGTCATTCTTACTCAAAGCGGTAAGATCAGGGTTTTTTATAATATTGTAAGAAAGTTTTTTTCGAATGGCCAGGACAGGATGTTGGGCGATATTATCCTGAGTTATATAAAAATCATATTGGTCTTCAGGAAGGATTCGTCTTGCGGTTTCGACTGATCCCACTTCCTGTAAGGCAATTATATCGCTGTTCAATTTTCTTGCATATAAAGACAATCTTGTGAAATTCTTGGAGTGTCTTGCTTGAATATCATTTGGTATTTCATATTTATCAAGATCTGATTTTGATAATAACCACTCTGTGTTCCAAGTGGTTATCTTGATTGTTCTGGCATGCAGCGTAAAAGATGCAAAAAAAGCAAACCAGCAGCTCAATACAGCAATAGTTTTCTTAAGCTTTTGTATTTTGGTTGATACGATTCTGCAGCATGGAAATAGCTTCATCGACGGTCATATCATTTCTTGTTTCTTCATCTAACACATAAATCTTACCTTTTGGGATATCATAATACCATCCTTGAAGAATAATTTCTTTTTTTGCCAAGGCACCAGCAACTGAAGGATGAGTTCTTAAATGTGCGAGTTGAAGCAGGACATTGTGTTCCGTTAAACTTTGGATGCTTTCGGGGCCGACATCAGTGGCAGAAAGTGCGTCCGTAATGGCATGGGCTGTTTCGGCATATTGCAACCATTTTCTTACGGCTGGCATTGAATTCAATTTTTCAGGATGTATAAGGGCACTCATCGCGCCACAATCAGAATGTCCACAAATAATAATTGTAGAAACCTTTAGGGCGGAAACTGCATATTCAACTGCGGATGTTACTCCTCCGAAGCTGTTACCATAAGCAGGTACAATATTGCCAATATTACGTAAGACAAATAAATTTCCGGGAGGTTGCTGGGTCAGGGATTCAGGACTTATTCGACTGTCTGCACAAGTTATGAAAAGTGTTTTAGGGGATTGTCCATTGGCAAGTTGACAATATAATTCTTTACGTTCCGGATAAATATCCGTTCGAAATTTCTTTACACCTTTTAAAATATCAAGGAGGGTTAGTTGAGGGTTGTTTTCCGACATATTGTGATCTTTCATTTCGGAATGAATTGAACAGCTAACTGTATGATATTATGTACAATTTTACGGCGAAAGTATGATCATGCAGGATAAATAACCAAATAATTATAATGAAAAAGCAGGCCATGATAAGCCTGCCTTGAATTCAGTATCATAAAGAATTGATATGGCTTTTTATTTTTTCAAAAATATCATTTGCCTTATTAATATCAGGTCCTCCAGCTTGCGCCATATCTGGTCTTCCACCACCACCTTTACCGCCCGCAATCGAACTCGCCATTCTAACCAAATCAATTGCATTTACAGTTTTGCTTAATTCAGCAGTTACGGCAACAACGATGGATGCTTTTTGACCAAAGGATGACAATACGACAGCTATTCCATTTTGAAGCTGTTTAACAAGACTTTCAGCCAAAGGTTTTAATTCTTTTGGCGGGATTTCACCAACATCACGGAAAATAAGTTCAATGCCATTGATTGTCTCAATGTCATTTTGCATGTCTTTGCCGATTGTCAATTGGTGCTGCAATTTGGATATTTGCTGTTTTAGCTCTTTTCTTTCGTTTAATAACAACTGCACTCTATCGGTAAGTTGTACAGAGGCAGTATTAAGAAGAGAGGCTATTTCATTTAATATATTTAAATTCTGTTTGAAATAATTTTCCGCGGCCAAACCGGCAACGGCTTCAATGCGTCTTATTCCGGCAGCCACCCCGCTTTCAGAAATTATATGAAATAAACCTATATCTCCGGTGCGATTGACATGGGTTCCACCGCAAAGTTCAATGGACCATGCCGTTTGTGGATTGGCAATATCATCTCCATTTCCCATTGAAACCACACGGACTTCCTCACCATATTTTTCATCGAACAATGCCATTGCACCAAGTCTATTAGCTTGTTCCGGCGTCATGATTTGCGTTCTGACCGGTAAATTTTTCCGGATTTGTGCATTAACCTTTGCTTCGACAATATCCAGTTCATTGCGTGTAATCGGTTTGGAGAGACTGAAATCAAATCTTAAGCGTTCTGCTGTATTCAGACTTCCTTTTTGGGTGACATGTGTCCCGAATTGTTCTCTCAATGCACGATGTAACAGATGGGTGGCAGAATGATGTGCCTGAATTGTCTGTCTGTAAGCAGTATCAATTTCAGCCGTGACCGTATCATTGATCTTAATCTGGCCTTTTTTTACAATTCCATGATGAAGGATCAGTTCGCCAAGTTTCTTCTGCGTATCTTTAATCTCGATAATACTGTTTTTATTGAAAATGATTCCCTGATCCCCAGCCTGACCACCACTTTCACCATAAAAGGGGGTCTGGTTTAACAAGATACTGATTTCTTTACCTTCTTCTGCTTGGTTTACCAATTGACCATCAATGATAATTGCCTGAATTTCAGCATCAGCCCTATTATTCTTGTATCCAAGAAATTCAGATGATCCAAATTTATCCTTGAGTTCAAACCATATTGTTTCAGTTGCATTATCACCGGAACCAATCCATGCGGCTCTGGCACGGTTACGTTGTTCGGCCATGGCTTTATCAAAGCCTTCGTGATCAACGGTCAATCCTTTTTCACGAAGCGCGTCAGCCGTTAAATCCAGTGGGAAACCATAGGTATCATACAGTTTGAAAGCAATATCACCAGGCAATTTACCATGTGACGGTAACTTGCCGCTTTCCTCATTCAAAAGGGAAAGGCCCCGATCCAGCATTGATTTGAAACGTTGTTCTTCATTATATAAGGTCTCAGAAATCAAAGTTTCATAATGTATCAGTTCAGGATAGGCGCTTCCCATTTCCTCGATTAATGCAGGTAAAAGCTTGTAAAATACCGGTTGTTGAGTGCCGATCATGTGTAAATGACGCATGGCTCTGCGCATAATACGACGTAATACATAACCACGTCCGTCTTTGGACGGTAAGACACCGTCAGCAATAAGGAAAGCCGAAGAGCGAAGATGATCTGCAACGACACG
Source organism: Commensalibacter sp. M0355 (assembly GCF_016101365.1). Classification (NCBI taxonomy): domain Bacteria; kingdom Pseudomonadati; phylum Pseudomonadota; class Alphaproteobacteria; order Acetobacterales; family Acetobacteraceae; genus Commensalibacter; species Commensalibacter sp. M0355. The sequence continues at coordinate 486,416 of NZ_JACFQQ010000001.1, read as the reverse complement.
ATGACTGACTTTATGGGGACCAAATGGATCTGTATTAGTAACTTCAGCAGATGCCCTGATCAAGACCTGAAAAGTATCAATATCAAAATTGTCTCTTTTCCCTTGCATAATTGCGGCAAATCGTTCCAATCCCATTCCTGTATCAATTGATGGACGGGGTAGGGGATTTCGTGTACCTGGTGGATTTTCAAAATATTGCATGAAAACCAAATTCCATATTTCTACGAAACGGTCTCCATCTTCGTCCTTAGATCCTGGGGGGCCTCCAAATACATCTTCGCCATGGTCATAGAAAATTTCTGAACATGGTCCACATGGGCCTGTATCTCCCATACGCCAGAAGTTATCTGAACTGTTAATACGGATAATACGGTCATCGGAAAAGCCAGCTATTTTTTTCCATAAATCAGCTGCTTCATTATCGTCCGAATAAACAGTGACAAGAAGTTTTTCCCTGGGTAATTTAAATTCGCCAGTGATTAGGTTCCATGCCAGATAGATTGCTTTTTCCTTAAAATAATCTCCGAAAGAGAAATTTCCGAGCATTTCAAAAAAAGTATGATGACGAGCGGTATATCCAACATTATCAAGATCATTGTGCTTGCCACCAGCCCGAACAACCTTTTGTGCAGTTGTGGCACGTGAATAGGGACGCTGTTCCTGTCCGGTAAACACATTTTTGAACTGTACCATTCCTGCATTTGTAAAAAGCAGAGTAGGGTCATTCTGGGGAACCAAAGATGAGGATGGTACAATTTGATGATCATTTTTAGAAAAATAATTCAAAAAGTGCGACCGTATTTCATTTGTGCTTGGCATTGTGGTGGACATGGTGGAATGAACAATCCTGATATGTTAAAATAATATTTTAAACGAACTGGATAAGAGTAATATGGAAATTAATCTAACCGTATATATTATTATTCAAAATGTTTTTTACAGTACAGCTATTTAAGCTTTTGTCATGAAAGTCAAGATTTAATGTTTGATAATGATAAAAATACGTATTCTTTATTTTCTGAAGGATTATTTGGTCGGTTACGACAGGATTGTCAGAAGGAATGGCAACAATTTATCCATCATCCCTTTGTCAAGGCGCTGGGTAAGGGAAGCTTGCCGGCAGAGGAATTTAGAAAATATTTAGTTCAGGATTATTTATATCTTCTTGATTACAGTCGTGTTGAGGCCCTAGCGATTTATAAAAGTAATTCATTATGGGAGATGCAATATTTTTTATCATTATTGAAAGGGCTTATCGAAATAGAGCTTCCATTGCATTTATCATATTGCAAGCAATGGGGAATAGAAATTGACTTTATTGAAAATGAAAGGAAATCAATCGAGCTTATTGCATACAGTCAATATTTGCTTACAAAAAGTATGCAGGGTGATTTGTTAGATATCGTAATTCTAATACTACCATGTTTGATAGGGTATGGTGAAATCGGTTTGAATTTATTAAATGATCAAGAATTTGATAAAAGGGACCATCCTTATTTATCTTGGTTGGAAACGTACGGAAGTGATAGCTATTACAGTCTTGTAAAGAAAAGTATTATGTTTCTGGATCAAATTGCTTTTCAGTATGGAGCGGAACAACGTTATCCAATGATTCTACGTAAGTTTAAGGAGGTTGTTCAATTGGAAACTGCCTTTTGGAACGTTGGAAAAAAATAATTTACCTTTTTGATATGGAATCATTATAAACCAATTTGCGCGATAAATGGAAATTCGCTAGCATTCCAGTCATTGCACCAATAATTAAAGGTATAAAAGCATAGTACCTAAAAAACGAATTTAGGAAAAATAAAAAGAAAACAATTCCTCTATTGCAACAAAAACCAAGAATGTTGGTCATAATAAATCGTATCCATTGTGCAAAGATAGAATGACGATGATTAATATTTCCAAATGTCCAGAGTCTGTTTATGAACCAGTTGGAACTTGCAGCTATAAAATAAGCGGCAAGGGTTGCCGAGGTTAATCCAATTAAGGGCCGTAACAAGTATACAGCTAGAATATCAATTCCCAGACCGGATGATCCAACAATACCAAATTTGATAAATTGAAAAAGTTGTTGTTTATGAGCGATTGATATCAAAAAGAACCTTCAAAAATAAATTGGCCTGATTGTTTTTCAAAATAAAAAGAGATACTTAATTTTAAGTATCTCTTTTACATTACTCAGATAATTTCTTGAAAATTATTTAAGAATAATTTCTACGCGACGGTTTTGTGGTTCACGTGTATTTGGTCCTGTTGGAACCAATGGATGAGATTCACCATAACCATGAATATCAATTGCTGTTGCTGGAACACCGTCACGGATTAATTCAGCTTTCACGCTTTTGGCACGTCTGATTGAAAGACCCATGTTATAGCGTTGACCACGAGGACCTGGATGTGCAGAAGAGTTATCTGTATATCCGTTAACTTCGATACGTGTTGTTTGAACACGTGTTGAAGCCTGAGCAGCTTCTCTTACGATTTCACGTGCACGAGGTGTCAACGCTGATTTGTCGAAATCGAAGAATACTAGGTAGGTGCGAGCTACAGATGGTTGTGGTGGAGCAACTACAGTTGGTGGAGCTGGAGGAGGTGCTGGTGGTGCGGTGTCAAATGCATAACGCAGACCCAGGATAAACTGATGATTGAAGCGGTGATCCATTTTAACGCCTCTGTGGCTGTTATAATGGTTTCCGCCAACCCAGGCACTTGAATTGTATGAACGATGGTCATCCAATTGACCCATCATACGGTACTCAGTTGTAACTGCCAATCCTGGAACACCTGGGATATCATAGGCAGCACCGACGATACCTTGATAGGCAAAGCTTCCACCTGTTCCACCGATACGGTTTTTATTACCATTACGGTAAACTGTATCTAATGGAGCCATATTTTGCCAGAGATAACCGGCACCAATACCCACGAATGGGGTGACAGGGACGTCAATGCCGAATTGACGCAAGTCAATATCATAAAGAACATTGATCAATCCGCCATAACCTTGGTCATGTCCTTTGGTTTTGTATGCGGAAACAGGGGTTCCATGACGTCCGCTGATGTTGGAGTAGTTATAAACACCTTCAACTTCCACGCGGAGACCGTTACCAAATCCCCAACCAAAAGAACCCATGGTTGTGAAACCGGTATTATGGCGCAGTTTTGATGAGGTTCCCTTACCGTTATCAAGCCTACCACCGGCATTGGTACCATTTTTGAAATGGGCATGTTGTGTTTGAACAAGGTTATAACCGCCACCCAAGCTAACATAAGGGCCAGTAATTGTGCTAGCCATCGCTGCGGCGGGAGTAGCAACCGCGAAAGTCGTTGCAAGCAATGCAGTGCGAAGACGCATCTTGACACATCCTTCTTTTATAAGTTTCGAGCGATAGACCGCCAATTAAGGCGGAAGCTCTTTAAATTTATACTCTATAATTTACTATAATCTATATCTTTGAAAAATTAGAAGGATTTTAATGCGGTGATTATAGTTATTAATGTAATGTAACTAAAAAAACACAGAAAAGGGCTTTACCTTCTAATTTCTATAAAGATTTTCAGATATTCGGCAATTTATAAAAGATTTTATTGAATGACAATCTTTCATATATACTTTATTGATTAGAATTAATTCATGTGTTTTATATGCAACAATTTTAGTCCTGTATACAACCGTCCTCGATTAGGAGACTGTACAGCTGTTTTTCACTAACATCTTGTGATGTGAAAGCTTTTCCTATCCCATTGACAAGTATAAACGTTATTTTATTGTTTTGGCTTTTTTTATCATGTTTCAAATGATTAAGAAGATTTGAGGCCCGTATGGGTTGAGAAAGCCTTTTTATTGTAACAGGTAGGTTTACAGATTCGAAATGATGAATGACACGTTGTGTGTCTTTCTCCGGACATATGCCCATTTGGGTGCATAATTTGAAGATCAGGCAGCAACCCAGTGCAACGGCTTCTCCGTGCAGTAAACGACCATCATAACCCAGTTCCGCTTCCAGGGTATGTCCCAAACTGTGACCGAGATTCAGGAGGTTTCTGCCTGTCGATTGCTGTTCATATTCATCATTTTGAATAATCCTTGCTTTAAATTGACAAGCCATTTCGATGGCCTTGGCTAGACAAGCATGTTCTTTACTTATGACTTTTTTACCGTTTTTTTCACACCATTTGAATAATTCTGGATCATTGATCAAACCGGCTTTAACAATTTCTGCATAACCGGCCTGTAATTCTCTTTGGGGGAGTGTGTCCAAAATCTTTGTATCTGCGAGAACGACTTCTGGTTGGTAAAAGGCCCCAAGCAGATTTTTACCCACCGATGTATTGATACCGGTTTTTCCGCCTACGGAAGAATCGACTTGAGAAAGCAGGGTGGTGGGGATTTGAATGAATGGCACTCCACGTAACACGGTGGCAGCTGAAAATCCTGCCAAATCTCCTGTAACGCCACCACCGAATGCCAAAATCGTTGAATTTCGCTCAACCCCTTTTTCTAACAATGTTTGCGTGACTTTTTCATAATATTGAAAGGATTTTGTTTTTTCCCCAGGAGGAAGCAGGATAACTTCATAATTTACGTGTACTAAATCAAGACTATGGATAAGTTTGTCCAGATGAAGGTTGGCAACTGTCTGATCCGCCAGAATAAAAACTTTCTTTTGCTTTAATAAAGGTAAAATCAGTGTTCCACATTGCTGTAATATATCAGAACCAATAATTACGTCGTAATGATTTTTTGACAGGGTTATGGGTAAAATATGCATTTTACTTGAATTTTCTAGAGCTGAGATAACAAGATTAATTGTTGTATCAATGTCTTTATCCTTACATTCAACGACAATATCTGCCTCGGCATAGACAGGGTAACGTTTTTTCATAAGGGAGGAGAGTATCTCTTTTTTATTATCGACATTCAATAAGGGGCGGTTGGTATTTTTGGAAACGCGCTTGAAAAGTGTTTCCAGATCACAATGTAGCCAAAGGGTGGTTGCTTTTTCCTTTAAGGTTTTTCTTGTCTCCGGATGCATGTAGGCTCCACCACCTGTTGCGAGAATCAAGGGGGCTTGATCCAATAAACGTTGGATAACCTGGTTTTCCACACGACGGAATTCCTCTTCTCCATATTGTTCGAAAATATCGGCGATACTGCATCCAGCCGTAGTTTCTATTTCTTTATCCGAATCGATGAAGGGTATGGAAAGCAAGTCTGCGATTTTTTTACCAATCGTTGTTTTTCCAGCCCCCATCAGACCGATTAAAACAAGTGGTCGATTTAATAATTTGCTAGGTATATCAGTCATGTGGTCGATCAAATACAGGAATAAAAATTGATAAATTGAGATTTTATTTAATTTTTGAGAGAATTTATAAAATCCAGACTATTAAAAATTAATTGTAGTATGGTATGAAATCAAGCTGTTATTATTAAAACATCAACGAGTAATTTTACATCAGGAAGCCATAATGCGTCGATTATTTGTTATTCTCTTTGGATTAATAGTTATATTGCTTGTGGCAGGGGTAGTGTTTTTTTGCTTGCAAACACCCGAAATGCCGATCAGAGAAGTTCACAAGGTTATTTCCATTCCCAAAGCCCAGCAACATACAACTTTGCCATCTGTACCTGTTGTCCCTAGCGCTCCCCCCATTATCGTTCCCTATAACAATGCAAACGCTCATAATGCTTCAGCGCCTGCTCCGATAAACACTCCAACAATTCCCCAGCCTGGAAAAGTTCCTGGAAATGCGTTGAATACAATGCCCAATCAATAGATTTTGAATAAATCATGAACAGGGATCTGATTGATTTTTTTTTGGAAATGCTGGTGGCAGAGAGAGGGGTTACCGCAAATACATATCAGGCGTATCAAACTGATTTAAAAGATTTTATGGATTATTTGCAAGCCAGAGATCTAGAAATAGACAGGGTTTCTAAATGTGATATTCATCAATATTTTGAATTTTTGGGTCAAGAGGGAAAAACAGCGCGAACAGCAATAAGAAGGTTGTCATGTCTGCGTCAGTTTTATGGTTTTTTGGTTCAGGAGAATATTCGCTCCGATGATCCCACTTATTTAATGCAATCCCCCTGTTTGCCACAATCATTACCTAAATATCTGAGCGAACAGGAAGTTTTTAACCTGTTATCAGCAAGTGAATTCCTTGACGATTACAGACGGTCACTTGTTGCCAAGGCAGCTTTGGAAATTCTGTATAGTTCGGGATTACGCATATCTGAGTTGTTATCTCTGCGCAAGGACCAGATTCAGCAGGCAACAAAAATTTTGCGAATATACGGAAAAGGCAGACGTGAAAGGTTAATACCTGTTTCAGATGCAGCGGTAAAAGCGGCATTGGTGCTTAAAAAAAATGATGCGAGTTTAAAGAGTGTCTTTCTGTTTCCTGGACGAAACCCGCAAAATCATTTAACGCGGCAGGGATTTGATAAAATATTGTTCGAAGTTGCATTAAAGGCCAATCTTGATCCTTGCAGGCTGTCTCCCCATGTTTTACGTCATTCATTTGCCAGTCATATGTTGGCACATGGGGCAGATTTGCGTTCATTGCAGATGATGTTGGGGCATGCTGATATTTCGACGACACAAATTTATACCCATTTACAGACTGAACACCTAAAAAAAATAGTGCAGGATTTTCATCCCCTGAGTATGAAAAAATAACTTTATTAAAAAAATATTGTAATTTATACAATTAAAAATTTATTTGATTGATAATATACATTACACTGATCTGTTATTAACGTTTAATTGGTAATCTTTTATAATCATGCGTCAATTTTTGGACTTTGAAAAATCCGTTGCAGAACTCGAAAATAAAATTTATGAATTGCAACGTGTTGAAACCGCCACAGAAATTAATATTGCCGAAGAATTGCAAACGCTTACGGAAAAGGCTGAAAAACAGCTGCGAGTTATATATAACAAACTAACACCCTGGCAAAAAGTTCAGGTGTCACGACACGCGCAACGTCCGCATGCTTTGGATTATATCAAAGGTATGATTGAAAACTTCATGCCATTGGCAGGGGATCGTCTTTATGCAGAAGATCATGCCATTATCGGTGGATTGGGAAGATTCAAAGGGCAATCTGTTGTTGTGATCGGGATAGAGCGAGGTTCCGATCTTGATACAAGACTAAAGCATAATTTTGGGATGGCCAGGCCTGAAGGATATAGAAAAGCTCAACGTTTAATTAAACTGGCAGGACAATTTAATTTACCGATTATCATGTTGATTGACACGCCAGGAGCATGGCCTGGGATTGATGCGGAACAACATGGTCAGGCTGAGGCCATTGCAAAATCAATTGAGACATGCCTTAGGGCAACAACTCCCATTGTCTCCGTTATCATTGGTGAAGGTGGATCGGGAGGGGCAATCGCTCTGGCAACGGCTGACAAAATTCTGATGCTTGAACATGCGATTTATTCAGTTATTTCTCCTGAGGCTTGTTCCTCCATATTATGGCGGGATGCATCACAAGCGGCTCAGGCGGCAGGCGCATTACGTTTGACGGCTCAGGATTTGTTGAAATTCAAATTAATTGATCAAATTATCGAGGAACCGGTTGGTGGAGCGCAACGAGATCCAGAGACTGCGATCAGTAATGTTCAAAAGGCGATTGAAGCTGCATTTGGCGAACTCGCCTTAGTTCCAGAACAGGTTCTTCAGGCTAAACGTAGAAATAAGTTCCTTGCCATGGGGCGTGAGGAAATAAACTAGTTAAAACCAGGGTTCAAATGGGCTCACCTTCGTGCGGGTCGTATCCCATCCGGATAAACAACTGATGGATTTGTTGAGCGGCACGCTGAACGGCATCTTGGTCCTGACCTTTGACAACCAATGCTATTCCATTTTGATCTTCATTTTTGTAAAATGGATAGGATCCAATATCAAGGTTATGAAATTGATCCTGTATATGTGCTAGATCATGTGCAATTTTGCCTTCAGAGGCATGAAAAGCGTACCAGCTTTTTGAAACAATTGGCTTGCCATGGTGTAAGGTGGGCAATATTTGATCAAACATTGCACGCATGATTTGGGGAACGCCAGCCATAACATATACATTGTTGATTACATATCCCGGCGCTACGGATACAGGATTGGGAATGGGCGTAGCCCCTAATGGGAAACGAGCCATTTTTCTATGGGCGTCATTATATTTTTCCTTGCCAATATGTTCTTCCAATAATCGGGATATTTCTGGATGAATTGGATTGGGTACACCAAACGCCTCTGCTATAGCCTCGGAAGTTATATCATCATGGGTAGGACCGATTCCCCCTGTAGAAAACACATAATCATATGCAGCACGTAATTCATTAACTGTTTTGATGATTATTTTTTGATCATCAGGAATGATACGGGTTTCTATGAGTTCAATTCCGGAACAGGTTAATCCTTTCGCAATATAATTTATATTCACGTCTTGGGTACGGCCTGAAAGAATTTCATTTCCGATAACCATAATTGAAGCAGTTGGATTTAGAGTCATTTTACAAAAGTCCAATTGTTAAAACAGTTACAATATTTAAGTATTGAAAATTTACAGAGAATTATATTTAAAATTAAGAATTGTCTAAGAAAATTCCTAAGTAAATGTTTAGTATAAACAGTTTTATGTTAAAATAATTATTATTGCAAATATTGAATTTCTTTTTGTTTAATTTAAAAAGCCTTTCAAAAAGGGGTTTATAATGATTACAATTAATTCGTCATGTCCATCCGCCATTTGGGAAACCCAATCAGAATTGGGGGAGGGGGTTATGTGGAATGCCTCTGAAAAAGCGGTTTATTTTGTTGATATTGAGGGCAAAAAAATTCATCAATACCGCTTAAATGACAATCAGAAGAAAAGCTGGAATACTCACAAGAAACCTACATTTTTTTTTCCAACCAATCGATCTGTTTATTTATGCGGTATGGAAGACGGTTTATATTGGTTTAGCCTATTTAATGGCAGTGTGACGTTATTTTATCCCTTAGAGGAAAAATTTCCAAATAATCGAATTAATGATGGATATATTGATGCCAAAGGTCAACTTTGGTTTGGATCAATGGATGAAAAAGAAAAAAAATTAACAGGATCTCTCTATTTGTTAAAATGGGATCAGGCTAAACCTTATGTAATAAGGCAGGATAGGGAATATGCGGTACTTAATGGGCCTGTAATTGATGAAGACAAACAGATCCTATATTGCAGTCATTCCAATGCACATGAAATTTTTTCGTTTGATATTGAAGATGGGCAAAAACTTGCAAACAAACGACTTTTTTTAAAAGAAATGGAAGCATATCCTGATGGCATGGCGCTTGATTGTGAGAACAATCTGTGGGTTTGTCTTTATCAAGGATATAAAATAAATGTCTATTCCTCTGATGGACAAAAATTGAAATCAATAGATTTTCCTTGTCCGAATTTAACCAAAATAGCTTTTGGTGGTAATGATTTAAAAACGGCTTTTGTTACATCGGCACGTGCCAAAATATCAAAAAAAGATCTTGAAAAATATCCAAAAGCTGGTGCCTTATTCACTTTTGACAATAATATTGCTGGAAAAAGGCAGAATGTTTTTCATATTCCTGACGAGGTAAGATTAGAAGAGTAAATCCTTCAAGAGTGGAATAAATGGTTTGTCAGCCTCCAAGACAAGATAACGGTCAAGCTCATTGGCGGTAACCCATGCAAGTTGCTGTTTTTCTCTTGGTATGGGGTCATTTTTCCAACGATGACATACATATAATGGCATCAATAAATGAAAATCCTGATATTCATGGGATGCGAATGTGAATGGGGCGAGACAGCTTTTAGAAATATCGACATTTATTTCTTCTTTCAATTCTCGAATCAATGCTGTTTCAGGTGTTTCCCCAGGTTCAACTTTTCCGCCTGGAAATTCCCACATTCCTGCCATTGATTTTCCCTCCGGACGACGGGCGAGTAAAAGTCTACCTTCAATATCAATAAGTGCGGCGGCTACAACTAACAATATTTTTTTTTCTTTTGATGTATAAATATTTTGATTGGGTGTGAGATTGTTGGGACAAATATCTTCCCGTTGTAAAAGGAAATATGAGACGGGTTGTTCAACAGCACGAGCTAAAAATTTCTCCTTGCCCTGACCATAGGGTTGAAAATCACATTTTTTCAAAACCGCTATAGAGGCAATATTGTCATCAGCGGCAGTGGCATGAATGTAATTGATATTTAGATTGGCTAACGCCCAATTTGTTAAGCGTTTCAAGGCTCGGGTAGCGATATTATTGCCCCAGTATCTCTGAGCAACCCAATATCCTATTTTGGCAGATTGTTCTGCCATATTCAGGGTTAAACCTATACAACCTACAACTGTGTCCGGATTGGTTTGTGTATCGATAATTGAAAAGTGATAGGATTGTCCTGCCTTGATTTGCTGAAGAGTGGCTTCAAACCATTTTTCCAATAATTCTTGTGAGTAAGGAAATGGCACGTCACTCAGCATTTTTGCAATATTCCAATCATTAATATGATTATGTATGCTTTTGATATCCTTTTTTTGGATCAATCGTAAAAGATATTGATCAATTTGTAAGGTTGGAATGGATAAATGCTGATGTATAACCATTTATAAACACTTTGATTCAAAAAATTAACTTTAAATAATATAAGGGAAAAGTTGTTTTATGATTTACGGGGATTCTTTACGTGCGGCTATTAGAAATTCCTTATTGCCTTCAGGACCGGTAATGGGACTAGTCTCAATTCCCAATACTTGCCAGTTGGGCAGATTTTGCCACCAATTATTAATGTCCTGGCAAATTTTTGTATGAATCTCAGGATCGCGGATAACTCCTTTTGATCCAATATGTTTGCGTCCAGCTTCAAATTGGGGTTTGATCAACGCCATTGCCCATCCGCCAGTTTGACACAGGGATAAGGCGGCAGGTAAAATTGTTTTTAGACTAATAAAGCTTGCATCACAGACGATGACTTGAACGGGATCCGGAATTATTTCCGATGTAAGATAGCGGGCATTACATTTTTCTTTCACAATCACGCGTGTATTCTGACGTATTTTCCATGCCAATTGTCCATGCCCAACATCGACTGCGTATACCTTATTCGCTTCATTCGTTAATAAAACATCGGTAAACCCTCCTGTGGAGGCCCCGATATCAAGGCAATTTAATCCCCTGGGGGATAAATTGAAAGATTTCAATCCATGATCCAGTTTTAAACCACCACGCGATACCCAAGGATGTTCTTGATTTTTAATGGTAAGTTCAATGGTTTCAGATACGATATCCCCTGCCTTTTGAATTCGACGATCTTTCGTAAAAACCAGCCCCGCCATAATCAAGGCCTGCGCTTTTGTACGACTTTCAACCATGCCTCTTTCAAAGAGAAGTATATCGACGCGTTTTTTAGTGTTAGCCATTATTGAATGGGTAAATGTTTATTGTAAATCAATTTCTTCTGGTAATAACATAATTTGCCAAAGCGCGTAAATTATCGGCGGCGGATCCGAAAGGTTCTAAATGACGGATAGCTTTACCGATAAGTCTGTTTGCTTCCTTTTTTGCATCTTCAATTCCAAGCAAAGAAACGAATGTTGATTTTCCAGAGGCATTATCCTTACCGGCTGTTTTACCAAGTTCCTCTGCACTTGCCGTGGCATCAAGAATGTCATCAGCGATCTGGAAAGCTGTTCCCAAATCTCGACCATAACTAATGATATGATTGCGCAAGTCGGCATTTGCCTGGCCTAAAATGGCTCCAGCTTCAGCGGAATAACAAATTAGGCGGCCTGTTTTCATGGCATGCAAGTTGATTACCTCAGGAAGGGTCAGATGACGATTTTCACCTTCCATATCAATAACTTGTCCACCGACCATCCCATTGGATCCACTTGCTTCAGCAAGGGACTTAACCAGTTCAATACGAATATCCGGGTTTTCGCTGACATCTTCCCACGTTAAAATTTCGAAGGCTTTGGTTTGTAAAGCATCACCGGCAAGAATGGCAATCGCCTCACCGAATTTTATATGGGTGGAGGGTTTTCCCCGACGCAGATCATCATCATCCATTGCCGGTAAATCATCATGAATTAATGAATAGGCATGAAGCATTTCAACAGAAGCGCCCACATAAAGCGCGCTTTTCATTGGGATATTGAAGAGAGAAGCGACTTCTGTAACAAGATAACCCCTTAATCTTTTCCCCCCCCCAAGTACAGCGTAGCGCATTGCCTCAATCAGATTTGCCTCGCCCCCCTTCATTCTGGGAAGGAATTTATCAAGTGTTGTTTCAAGGCTTTGGGCACGTGATGAAAGCGATTGATTAAGAGACTGATTTTGTGCTTCAACAGAAGTCATGGTAATTAACCCTAAATTTATTCAATAGTTTCAGTATCAAGGCTTTGGTTATCTTTTTCGACAATCATTTTTACCCGAGCCTCGGCTTCATTCAATTTTTTTTCACAATAACGTCGAAGTAAGGCACCGCGTTCATAAGATACGATGGCTTCTTCAAGTTTTTGTTGTCCAGTTTCCAAATTATGAACGATTTTTTCCAATTCATTCAATGCATCCTCAAATGAAAGGGAAGAGAGATTATCTGTCATGTTGAACTTCCAACAAGTTTATATCTGATAAATATTATTTCTTTATACCTCTTTTGAAAAAAGAAACCAATTTATAGATTTAAAAATTGTTTTGTGCAATTTTACTTTTTTTTAATCAGAAAAGATAAATTATTTCCCTGTTCTGAAAAAGCAATCAGTGAATGACCAGTTTTACGACAGAATTCATGAAAATCCTTGATTGTATGACGATCTGTTGCCAAAACACGTAAACAATCCCCAGGTTCAAGAGTTTGTAAAACCCGATTAGCCTTCAAAATAGGTAAGGGGCATCGCAACTCTTTGAGATCTAAAATAATTTCACCCATATCAAACCCTGTAACTATAAATTAAAAAACATTATCAGAATTATAAATATGAGCAAATTGATGAATTTCAAACCACAGATTTGATTTTATTGTATCGACACATAATGATTCGACAGATACTTATCAAAATTAAGGTAAGGCAGCTGAGTGTAATTTGATTTCGACTGTCATGATTAAAAAACATGGCAAGAATCACCATGGCAAACGACATGATTGTAAACCACGATAGATAAGGGAAAAACCACATCTTAAATGTTAGTTTTTGTTTGGTTCGTTCCAATTTTGAGCGAATTACGATTTCAGATAAACCGATTGCAATATAGACAAACAGGATAATGGATCCAGCGCAGCTTAAAATATAAGTGAAAAAAACTTTTGGCGAAATTACCGAGAAAATCGAAATTATTATACCGATGATGGAGGCGGTAATAATTGCTCTTTTGGGAACTCCATTTTTATTGGTATGAATTAGCCATCTGGGTGCATCATTAAATTCTGCGAGTTCAAAGAGTGTACGAGAGGTTGCGTAAATAGATGAGTTTAAGCAAGAGAGAATAGCAATCAGGATGGTCATTGCCATAATATCCGAGGCATATGGAATTTCAAGCTTTTGCAAAACCATTAGAAAAGGTGATATCCCCGGGATTACATAATTCCAGGGCAGGATAGAGACAATAATTCCAATTGAAATAACGTAAAAGGTGATAACTCGGAAAATAATTGTTTTACTGGCATAAGCGACATTCTCCGCAGGTTTATCGGATTCAGCTGCCGCTATGGTAGCCACTTCGGATCCAGTAACTGTAAATAGAATGGTTGGAATGATTGTGAAAACGGCAAGAATGCCTTTTGGAAAAAAGCTTTGGAAATGCCATATATTATTAATTTTTGTTGTGTAATATCCACCCAAATGGCTTATTGCTATACCGCCAAGAATAATAAAGGCCGTAATAGCTAGGATTTTAAGCAGGGCAAACCAGAATTCAAATTCACCATATCCCTTGACAGAAAATAGATTGGTTATCATCATGATAATAACCAATAAAGGTCCCAGAACCATGGTTGCCAGAAATGTGTATTGTTCGGGAATATGCATGTAATGTAGTAAAATAATACCACCGGCTATGGCCTCGGCAGCAATGGCAGAAATCCAGAAAAGCCAGTACCCCCATCCTAATATAAAGGTAACATGATCGCCAAGTCCACGGCGGATATGATTGAGAAAGGAACCTGCCTCTGGTTTTTCAATAACCAATTCGCCAAGCATTCGCATAACAAAAAAAATGAGAAATCCAGTAATGACATAGGACAAAAGAACAGCAGGTCCCGTTTGCTTAATTGAGGCAGAGGCACCTACAAAAAGACCGGCCCCAATAATACCACCGATAGAGATCATGATAATATGGCGGCGTTGGAGGGTGTGTGCTAATTGCCCATCGGAATATGAAAGGGCTGTTTTTTCTTGATGTTTTTTTTCTTGCAATGCCATTTTCCCATATTAAAATTTGTAGATTGATTTTGTAATAATAAAATGTATGTAATATTTAATCCTGAAATAGGAGGTATAAAGGAATTTTAATTATCTTTAAAGATAGATAATTGTTATTATATTTCGCAATTTGAGTTTTTAAAGGTTGAGTATTGTAAAGAATTAATCACGATAATGTTATTTATGTAATTTTGTTATAGATAAATTTCATTATTGATACCAAAATTTAGAATGCCTAAAATTTTTCAATAAAGTATCATTTCGAGATTTTCAACAATTTAATTATTTCAAGCCACTCTATAAAATATATTGGAGTGGCTGAAATTATCATTTATTTTTTATCTGTTTCAACAGTTTCATTAGATTTTTTTACTGCCACTTTTGGTACACTGATTGCCAAGGACAATTCTTTTAATCGTTCTGCAGAAATCGGGGCAGGCGCTTTCATCATTAAATCCTCACCTTGTTGATTTAATGGGAATAGAATAACCTCACGAATATTGGGTTCATCCATCAGAAGCATGACCATGCGATCAATACCAGGTGCGGCACCTCCATGAGGCGGAGCTCCATAACGGAATGCGTTTAGCATACCACCAAAACGCTTTTCGACTTCTTCCTCTGGATATCCGGCAATTTCAAAGGCTTTGATCATGATGTCAGGTCGATGATTTCGAATTGCACCTGAAGAAAGTTCAATACCATTGCAGACGATATCATATTGATATGCATTAATTTCCAAAGGATTCTTGTTTATCAGTGCTTCAAGTCCACCCTGAGGCATGGAGAAGGGATTGTGAGAGAAATCAATCAATCCGGTTTCTTCATTGATTTCATACATAGGGAAATCAACAATCCAACAGAAACGGAAGGCGTTTTTCTCAATTAGATCAAGTTCTGTTGCAATTTTTGTTCGAACAGAACCGGAAAATTTAACCATATCAGGGCCCTGTCCAGCTACAAAGAAAACAGCATCGCCACTTTTTAAATGACAGGCCTGACGGATCATTTCACAACGTTCTTCATCCAAATTTTTGGCAATTGGTCCTTTTGCCCCATTGTCTTCAAAGATGATGTATCCCAAACCACCCGCTTTTTCTTCTCTGGCCCATTTATTCAACTTATCGAAAAAAGAGCGGGGAAATGATCCTGCACCAGGAGCGGGAACAGCACGAACTTCTCCTCCTGCCTCAACAATTTTTGCAAAGAGACCAAAACTAGAATTTTTGAACGCTTCGGAAACATCAACAAGTTTTAAGGGGTTTCTTAAATCTGGTTTATCACTGCCATATTCTTTCATGGCTTGTTTATAGGGAATACGTTCAAAGGGTGCTGAACTTACAGTATGTGTAGGTGCAAATTCCTTGAAAATGCCCTCCATAACAGGTTCCAGCGTTCCAAAAACATCTTCTTGAGTGACAAAAGACATTTCAAAATCAAGTTGATAAAATTCTCCTGGAGAACGATCCGCACGTGCAGCCTCGTCACGGAAACAGGGGGCTATTTGGAAATAGCGGTCAAAACCAGCCACCATTGCAAGCTGTTTGAATTGTTGCGGTGCCTGTGGCAATGCATAAAATTTTCCAGGATGTAGACGGGCAGGAACCAGAAAATCCCTGGCACCTTCAGGTGAAGAAGCTGTCAGGATAGGAGTTTGTAATTCAGTGAAACCCTGTTCAATCATTCTATGGCGAAGGCTTGCAATAATGTTTGACCTTAACATCAGATTGCGATGAACCCGTTCTCGACGCAGATCGATATAACGATATTTTAAACGTAAATCTTCCGGATAGTTTTCGTTGCCAGTCACTTGAAAAGGCAATACGTCAGCTTCGGAAATAATTTCAAGATTTTCAGCCTGAATTTCAATTTGTCCTGTTGGCAGTTTTGGATTAACGGTTTCTCCTTCACGAGCGACAACCTTACCTGTAATGCAAATAACGCTTTCCACTCTCAATCTTTCCGCAGTGTTCATCAAAGGTGAATTGGCGGGAATAACAATCTGGGTAATACCAAAATGGTCGCGCAAATCGATAAAAAGTAAACCCCCATGATCTCTTTTACTATGAATCCATCCAGAAAGCTTGACAGTTGATCCAACATCCTGGGATCTTAGAGCGGCACAATTATGAGTGCGGTAGCGATGCATTGATATATCCTGTTTAAATTAAAATAATTAATTTTTTGATTATAAAGCGATTAATCAATTGCTTTACACGTTTTTAAAAAATTATAAAAGGACATCATATAATTCTGTTGATTAATATGATAAAAAAAGTGAGTATTTTAGCTTTAGGTTTTCAGACTAGTTCAATATATTTCAAAATTGCTTCAAGCTGTTTTGGATTTTTAAAAAGATCGTTTAAAGAATATTGATTGAGTGTTTTATAAAAATTATTCATTGCCTCGATTAAAAATGCAGGTAGGTTGCAAGTGCATTGAATAAGGCATTGATCGCATTTGACATAGGTTTCATCTTCCTCTGTGTTGCGAATAATGTCTCCAAGTTTGATACTGCCAGCATCTTTGTTTAAAGTTAATCCTCCATTTCTTCCACGTAATGTTTTGATAAACCCTTGTTTACCCAATCTATGGACAATTTTCATTAGATGGTTTTGTGAAATCGAATAACAAGTCGCAATTTCATGGATAGAACAAAGCCGATCATGATGAACATGTAAATAGATCAGGGTTCTTAACGCATAATCTGTATATCGGGAAAGTTGCATAATATGTTGATAACTTTTATTGTTTCGAATATGTATATTATATATACATTTATAAAAAGTTTGAATGATTTTTTGTTTTGGCATAATAATAAAGGCTTAAAAGTAATTCTTTTAAGCCTTTATAAAAAAACGAAAATTACCGTTTCCACCAGCCGGAACGTGGCGTTTTGGTCGGTGTATCATCTATGACAATGGGCTGAATTAAGGGTTGTTCGTTATTTTCATCAGCTTCCTTGGTTTTTTTGGGTTTTCGAAGCGTTGTTTTTTTGGCTGTAGTTGTTTTACGTGCTCTGGTAGTTTTTTTGATCTTCGTTTCCTTTTCCTCTTTATTATCCGATTTTTCCTCGGTTTCGTTTTCTTTTGACTCTTTTTTGCTTGATGCTCTTTTACGTGTCGTTTTGGTGGTGCCTGTGGATTTGGTGGTTTTAGTAGCCCGTCGACGTTTTGGAGCAGGTTTTTCCTCTTTTATTTCCAGATTATCTGAAGTTTCATCCTCTTTATTTACAGCGTCAGAATTATCAATAACTTGATTTATCAAAGATTCAGTTTCTTCATGCTGATTCTGGCTTTTATCGGCATCAATTTCAATTGAAACAAAGGTTGGAGTCACAGTTATTTCTTCAGGTTTTTCATTGATGACAGGTTCTGGTATAGGTTCAGCCTCAAGAATGGGAGTAAAGTCATTATTTTTTTGAGCCTTACCTTGTCCTCTTTTATAACGGTTACGACGGGAATGATGGGGTTGTTTTTTATCCCTGGAGTTACTGTATGTTTTTTTGTTTTCCTTATATTGTTCCGAATAAGAATCGAGATTTGTATCGTCTTGTTTATGCTCTATGGAGGCAGAATTTTGACGTAATACTTTTGATTCAGGTTTTAGATCAATAACTTTATTCTCTATCTCATCTTGTCTATAATCTGTTTTTGAATTTGTCTGATATTCAAGATAGGATTGGATTGGTATTTCCCTGACAAAAAGATTCTCCTGAACTACATTTGGTGTAGATTGAAGTATTTCATCATCAGGTTCCATATCAAGTGAGGAATCAGTTTTGCTTGAAAAACGGACATTATGAGAGGACAGGGTTGAATCAATTGTAAATTCAATCTTGATTTTATATTTCTTTTCAATATCCGCCAGCCATCTGCGTTTTTGGTTGAGAATATTCAAGGCAATTTCACCGGATGAAATGGAAACGGTTAAAATTCCTGGTTTGATTTTACGAGCTTCTTCATCAATCTGTCTGATGATTTGTAAAGAAATATTGGCGTCACTTCGAATAATACCTGTTCCATTACAAGCGGAACATGGAGTGAAGGCAAATTCAGCAATAGAGGGACGTAATCTTTGACGGGTCATTTCCAGTAAGCCAAAGGAGGAGATGGAACCGATCTGAATTCGTGCACGGTCTTTGTGAAGTAGAGATTTCAAACGACGTTCAACAATATGATTATGCTTCTTGTTTTCCATATCAATGAAATCGATAACGATTAATCCAGCCAGATCTCTCAACCTTAACTGGCGTGCAATTTCATTGGCGGCTTCCTGATTGGTTCTCAATGCAGTTTCTTCAAGATCTTTTTCCTTGATTGAACGGCCTGAATTTACATCAATAGCCACCAAAGCCTCTGTTTGATTAATGACTAAATATCCCCCTGATTTTAGTTGGACAATCGGGGAAAGCATTTGATCAATCAAATTTTCAACCTTGTAATAAGAAAAAAGAGATTGTTTTTGATCTCTCCACAGATGAAGCTTATGTACATTTTGCGGCATCAATGCACGCATATAATCTCTCGCTTGGGACCAAGCATCCTCGCCATCTATCAAAATCTCATTAATATCTTGTGTATAATTATCACGTAATGTCAATTTCAATAAGTTGGAATCTTCATAAATAAGAGCTGGCGCAATCGACTTCATGGTTAGATTGCGTATTTCATCCCATAAGTGAAGCAGATATTCCCCATCTTTTAGGGTATCCGCTTTTGGGCATTGGGCTCCTGCAGTACGGATAATCATTCCCATATGTGATGGGATATTCAGTTCAGTGATAATATCCTTCAACCGTTTTCTTTCAGATGGTGAAGTGATTTTTCTAGAAATTCCGCCATTCCGTAAGGAATTTGGCATTAAAACACAATAGCGTCCTGCCAAAGATAGATAGGTTGTTAATGCCGCGCCTTTATTTCCACGTTCTTCTTTTACCACTTGAACGAGGATAATTTGTCTTTTATGAATAACTTCCTGAATTTTATAGTTCTTGATTATGCTATTATGGGAATGAACCATGTCTTCATAATAGGAAGACTGATCTGGATCCAATTCTTGATCCGGATTTGGTTCTTCCTCCATTTTATTTAATTCTTGGATTTCCAGCAGTTTTTTTCGGTCTGCAACGGGAATTTGATAATAATCAGGGTGAATTTCATTAAAAGCTAAAAAACCATGGCGATTTCCACCATAATCAACAAAAGCAGCCTGTAGACTGGGTTCAATTCTGATTACTTTGGCTAGGTAGATATTACCTTTTATTTGTTTCTTTGCGGAATTTTCAATATCATATCCCTCGATGTAATTGCCATCAAGGATCACGACGCGTGTTTCTTCTTTATAGCTGGCATCAATCAGCATTTTTTTATTCATGTTTTACTAATACTCCGGTGATTGTAGTCACAATCCATAGTTTTTTGAAGAAATGCTTTTTGTTGGAAACATGTTTTTAATTATTGTCTTAAGGGAAATGTAACCATGAAGCATTTTTAATTAGGAATTTCGATCATTTTTTGTTTATTTCTGAATTGTTATAAGATTTAAAATAATTTTAAATTCTAGATTGCTTTCATTAAATTTTTGTAAATATTAAATGGACATATTTTCGCTATCAAAAATAAACAATAATTTATAGGACTTTATAGGTTATTGATTTGTTATTAAAAATAAAGACCTACAATTATTTTAATATCTCAAAACGCGTTATGAAAGCAAAGGTTTTTTGTTGCTAAAAACGTGATTTATGGCTTTTGATCAAAAAAAATGTAGAATTATTGCAATAATGTCAAATTATACACTGAATCCTATTTCGGGTATACAGATTTTTAGACATGAATTAACATTATTAATATACATTTTGATAAGGTAATATAGATTGAAATGGCTTTAAATTTTTCCAGACGAAATACGTTATTAATGTCAATAGGAGTTTTGTTTCCTTCCTTTTCATTTGCCATGAAACAAAAAAGGCAAAAAAGAATTGGAACAATTGGAAAAGGTTGTAATCAAGTTAAATCCACTTCCAAGATGAGGACATTCAAAGGTAAAACCAAGACGCCAGCTATCATTGGCAAAGCCAGACCTGCTTTACCATTAATTGTGCTGGATCCTGGTCATGGTGGAAAGGATCCTGGAGCCATAGGATATTCTGGAACCTATGAAAAACATGTTGCATACGCTACGGCTGTGGAACTTGCCAATCAGTTGAGACGCTCCGGACGATAT
The DNA here is from genome assembly GCF_016101365.1 of Commensalibacter sp. M0355. NCBI lineage: Bacteria > Pseudomonadati > Pseudomonadota > Alphaproteobacteria > Acetobacterales > Acetobacteraceae > Commensalibacter > Commensalibacter sp. M0355. Next base: position 465,735 of record NZ_JACFQQ010000001.1, on the reverse strand, counting down.
CAAGTTTATCTGACAAGAAGCTCAGATCATTTTATTCCCTTGAATGGACGTGTAGATTTTGCCCAGAAAAAAGGGGCGAACCTTTTCATATCGATGCATGCGGATGCCTTGCGGAATTCATCTGTGCGAGGTGCAAGTGTCTATACTTTATCCAATCATGCATCTGATGCACAATCTGCTGCATTGGCTTCAGTTGAAAATCAAGCTGATCGTTATGGTGGCTCCAATATTCATGTAACTTCTCCAGCGGTGGAAAAGATATTGGCCAGTCTGGTTAAAATGGAAACAAAAAAAGAATCTGCAGCAATGGCGCAAAATGTTGTCTTATCGTTTAATTCCCGTGTTGGTTTATTGCCTAATCCCAAAAGACATGCCGCTTTTGTGGTTTTGAAATCGGTAAACATTCCATCAATTCTTGTTGAAATGGGGTTTATGTCTAATCGTAAAGATGAGGCCGCTTTACGTCAGTCTTCATATAGACAGTTAATAGCCATGTCCATGAAAAATGCTGTTGATCGGTATTTTACAATTGGTGGAAGTGTAACACATTTAACGGGCTAAAAAATAGGACTTGCTTTTTTTGGGGAAAAGTGATGTCATATCAGCATGAAATTTATGGTATTCTCTCTTATGGAAAAAAATTTTTTCTATTTTAAAAATAGAGAACGGATATCTGTGTTTTGTTTGATCTTTCAACTTAGCAGCCCCTAGGTAAGATAACCTTGTAAAATAGGTTATCTTATTTAGGGGTTTTTTTTGTAATTTCCTTTAAAAATTTATTTTTTCATAGGCAAATTGAGGGCGTTAGCTGCGTCCAGAATATGCCTGTAAACGATTATGAAGGTTCATCGGATATGAATATAAATCATCCATCATTTGGAAAAATTGACAAAAATAGAGTTATTTTTTTTGATACAACGTTACGTGATGGTGAACAGTCCCCTGGTTTTTCAATGAATTTGGATGAAAAACTGAGAATGGCTAGAATATTGACTGAATTAGGAGTTGATGTAATCGAGGCAGGATTTCCCGTTGCGTCAACGGGAGATTTTGAAAGTGTTTACAGAATTGCTGAGCTAATCAAAGATTCAGTTATTTGTAGCTTGGCACGTTCAGGTGGTAAAAATGATATTGAAAAGGCAGGGGAAGCTTTAAAACCGGCCAAGCGTAAACGTATTCATAATTTCATTTCGACTTCTCCACTGCATATGAAATATAAATTGCGCATGGAACCTGAAACCGTTTTGGAAATTATTGCCGATGGAAATAAAAAGGCCAGACAATTTACAGATGACGTTCAATGGTCAGCGGAGGATGGATCACGCACAGACCCAGATTTTTTATGTCGCTGTGTTGAAGTGGCCATTAAAAATGGAGCGACAACAATTAACATTCCTGATACGGTTGGTTATTCAACTCCTGAAGATATGCGTCGTATATTTAAAGATTTGTTGGAACGGGTTCCAGGTGCTGATCAGGTCATTTTTTCTTGTCATAACCATAATGATTTGGGATTAGGGGTGGCTAATACTATCGCATCACTGCAAGGTGGAGCAAGGCAAGTTGAGTGTACGATCAATGGAATTGGTGAACGGGCCGGGAATGCTGCCCTGGAGGAAATAACAATGATTTTACGGACACGTCATGATGAATTTCCTTATGATAACAGGATAATTTCTAAGAAATTATTAAATGCCTCACGGACTTTATCAACGATTACCGGGTTCGATGTGCAACCGAATAAGGCAATTGTAGGTAGAAACGCATTTGCACATGAAAGTGGTATCCATCAAGATGGAATGTTGAAAAATGCAGAAACTTACGAGATCATGACACCTGAAAGTGTAGGCTGGAACCGTTCCTCTTTTGTTTTGGGTAAACATTCGGGTCGAGCTGCTTTTAGGGACAAATTAAAATCATTGGGATATGATGAATTTTCTGATGAGAAATTAAACGAGGCGTTTCAGCGATTCAAGACGTTGGCTGATCAAAAGAAGACGGTTTACGATGATGATATTTCGGCTTTGGTTGATGATGAAGTCAGAGATCATGAATTTATCCGGTTTATTGATATGTCAATTAAAAGTGGGATAAGAGCTTCTGAGGTTTTATTGACTCTTGAAGTTGACAAACAAAATAAAAAAATCGAATTTACGGGAAATAGCGGGTCGGTTGACGCAGCTTTCAATGCGATTAGGAAAATTTTCCCTCATCCTGAAGCAACATTATCCCTATTTTCGATCGGGGCTGTTACGCAGGGAACGGATGCACAGGCAAAAACAACTGTAAGGTTGGAAGAAAATGGCAAAACAGTTGATGGTCAAGGAACAGATGTTGATACCGTGGTTTCTGCTGTTAAGGCCTATGTCCATGCTTTAAATAAATTGTTAACAAAGCGTCAGCGACAGAAACCAGAAAGCGTTTCTTAAAAATGGAACGGCGTTTTGACGCCGTTTTTGATTAACGACGGGATGAATTGTAATTATTAACTGGTTGCTGACGATATTGTTGGTTTTGATAGTACTGATTATTATAATTGGGTCCTGGACGATTAGGTGTTGTCAAAGCGCCAACACCTGCCCCTAACGCTCCACCAGATAAAGCTCCAATAGCGGCTCCTCTTCCCCCTCCTGCAAGGGCCCCGATGGCTGCTCCGGTTCCACCACCAATAAGTGCGCCAGTTCCTGCCCTTCCACCAGCACTATAGCCATTATCACAGGCAGTTAAAAAAGAAACAGATAATATAACGGTTGAAAACCTCAAAAAAGTTTGTTTGCTAACTCTAAACATTTATAAATTCTCCTTGTTATTTATTTATATAAAACATGTTTTTTGTCATTTTTATGAAAATTTGATTTTTGATTATTAAAATAAATTTTTAAAAAGACATAAAAAAGTCAGAATAAAACGTATAAACAGTGAAACATAAATAATATGCAAAGGGGGTATAAATAATTATATTTTCGATTCGTTTTTATTTTTAAAATGATTTTTATTTAAATGAGAAAAATATTAGTCAAAATAGGTAATTACATTGTAGGAAATGATTTTTTTACATTTTTTTTTAGTGAACGATACTTTAAGGTAAAAATAATATATAAGGCTATATAGCATTTGCCAGATAACGCTTGCTCCATTGGTTGTAAATGAGTAAGTCGAAAGGAAATACTGTGAAAAGTAGGGGTTGGTAATTTCTATCAAATTGTGATGATAGAAATTTAAGACAAATTTTTTGTTAGAATTATAAGTTTGTTGTCGGGAGTTTTGGATGTTTTCTCGTCTGTTTGGTTTTATGTCTGCAGACATGGCAATTGATCTTGGAACGGCTAATACACTAGTCTATGTCAAAGGTCGTGGAATAGTATTGAATGAACCATCAGTTGTTGCCATTGCTGATGTTCGTGGGAAAAAGCAGGTTTTGGCTGTTGGGGAAGAGGCCAAAAATATGGTGGGAAGAACGCCTGGTAATATAACTGCTATACGGCCAATGCGGGATGGTGTCATTGCGGATTTTGAAGTTGCGGAAGAGATGATTAAGCATTTCATACATAAAGTGCATAATCGTCGTATGTTTGCCAGCCCGCAAATCGTAATTTGTGTTCCATCAGGATCAACGGCCGTTGAAAGGCGAGCTATCCAGGAAAGCGCAGAAAGTGCAGGTGCTCGACGGGTTCAGCTGATTGAAGAACCTATGGCTGCTGCAATTGGGGCCGGTTTGCCAGTTACGGAACCTTCTGGCAGCATGATTGTTGATATCGGAGGAGGTACGACCGAGGTTGCAGTAATTTCCCTGGGGGGAATTGTTTATGCGCGTTCCGTTCGAGTTGGTGGTGACCGAATGGATGATGCCATCATTGCCTATATACGTCGTAATCATAATCTTTTAATTGGAGAGAGTTCAGCGGAAAAATTGAAAATGGAACTGGGAGCTGCTATTCCCGATTCCTCCAAGGAGGATGGCGGTCCTTGGCGTGAAGTAAAAGGCCGAGATTTGATGAATGGAGTGCCAAGGGAAGTTTTGGTTTCCCAGGAGCAAATTGCCGATAGTTTGGCTGAACCGGTTTCTCAAATTGTCGAGGCAGTATCCGTTGCTTTAGAAAATACCCCTCCGGAACTGGCTGCAGATATTGTTGATAAAGGGATTATGTTGACAGGTGGGGGCAGTCAATTGCTTCGACTGGATGATGTTTTGCGACAGGCGACAGGGTTACCTATTATTGTTGCAGAAAATCCATTGGACTGTGTGGCTTTGGGAACAGGACGTGCATTGGAGGAAATGAAAAAGCTTAGGAATGTTTTAACAACTATGTATTAGTTGTTACGTCAACACAATTGAGAAAATATAAAAAATAGCGTTAATATTAATAAGCAATATACAATTTGGTATATTGCTCATCTTATATATTAAGTAGCTGGTTTAAAATGAAAAATAACGTAAAAATATTACGATAATGATTCCTATATCCATTCAAATCAAGCAAGCGTTGGCAAAATTAATCTTACCATTCTTATTTGTAATGGCGAGTTTAATCATGTTGCTTGGCCAGGCAAAACCCAAATTAATAGAAGATATACGGTTAAAAGTTATTGATTTTCTTTTGCCTGCCTATGTTTTGGTGGAGAGACCGTTTGATATTGTTCATGGTTTTTTTCTGAATGTTAATACAGTTAAAAATATTTCTCAGGAAAAAAAGAAACTTGAAGAGGAAAATGCGCAACTTAAGGGGTGGTATCATGTTGCAATAGGATTGGCAGAGGAAAATGTTGAATTGAAAAATCAATTGCATTGGATACCTGATCCGACAATATCCTATATTACCGCACATGTTGCCGCAGATGGAAGCGGGATTTATCATAAGGCAGTTTTGGTGATGCTACAACCGGGGCATGGCGTGCACGCCGGTGAAATTGCCTTGAGTGGTTTCGGTTTGATAGGTAGAGTGACAGAAATTGGTGATCGTTCTGCCAGGATACTCTTAATCAATGATCTTGCCAGTCGAATTCCTGTTAATTTAATGAGTTCACATGTACAGGCGATTATGGCTGGTGATAACAGTCTTTATCCCAAATTGATTTTTTACCCGGAAGATAAACCTCCAACTGAAGGGGAGAAAGTTTTGACTGACAATAAAGGAAACGCTTTTCCGACTGGAATCCCTGTTGGTTTCGTACATTATCTTGAACCTGGACATCCCGTTGTTGTGCCTTACACTTCATTGGAAAGTCTGAGAATTGTTCGAATTTTTGATTTTAAAAATTATGATATCATTCCACCTGATGCACCGGGACGTGTAAATCTGGCTAAAAAGAAGATGAAAACCAGGCCCGTCGCCAATCCTGAATTACTAGGCCATGATTAGGAATGATTAAAAAAGAAAAATCATCTGAAAGTAAAACACATAAAAGGCATCCAGGGATACGTCCTTCTTTAACGAGGTGTCAAAAAATTGATGCTGTCATTCGTTGGATGGTTCCTTTGGGATTTAATCTGTTTGTAATTTTAATCTTTTCAGTTCCCTTGAATATTCCTGGCCGTAATGAACTTTTATTGGCTATTGTGATATCATCGGTTTATTTTTGGTCAATTTATCGTCCAACTTCCATGCCGGCAATTGGTGTTTTTTTTCTGGGGTTTCTTATTGATCTCCTAAACTTTTCCTCACCTGGTGTTGTGATTTTCATTTTACTTATTGTTTATGGAATGGCAATCACGCAGCGTTTTCGTCTGGCAAGATATAATTTTTTAATAGTCTGGTTAATTTTTTCAATAATTGCATTGAGTGTTTTTTTTATACAATGGCTGTTGATTTCTTTGTTAAGTTTAAAGCTGGTTTCAGTTTCATACTTTATATTTGAGATGGTTTTTGCTATAGGATTTTATCCGCTCTTATCAATCATGTTTACCTGGGCCCATCGTACCATAGCTGATCCCGAACAGGTGTAGAACAACTTGTAAAATGAAGAAAAGATTACCCTATCGTATCAGAAATGTATTGTCAGATACGAATTCGCGACGTGTATTTACGCGGCGGGCAATTTTGATTCTAGCGGCTCAAACAGGGATCTTGTCTTTGTTGGCTAATCGTCTTTATAAATTGCAGGTTGTAAATGGCGATCGATATATAAAAATGGCCAAGAAAAACCTTATAAGCAAAAGGTTATTGTCTCCACCTCGTGGACGTATCCTTGATCGTTTCGGGGCTATTCTTGCCAATAACAAGATAAATTGGAGGGCCATGCTTATACCTGAAGAAACAGACAATGTTTCTGATGTGATAGAACGGTTTGCTGATTTAATTTCCTTGGATGAGCATGATTACGCCCGTATACAATGGAATTTGGATCATCAACGTCGTTTTATACCCATTATGTTGAAAGATTTTCTGTCTCGTGACGAAATGACGATTATCGAGGTGAATTCGCCTTCCCTACCAGGTATTGTCATTGATGTGGGTACTAAAAGACTTTATCCATTGGAAGGTTTGTTGGCTCATATTGTCGGTTATGTAGCGCCCCCAAATGATAAAGACATTGCACAGAATACCATTTTGGCTTTGCCAGGTATGCGAGTGGGTCGGTCCGGGATCGAGCAGACTCAGGAAAATGATCTATGTGGAAAGGCCGGTGAGGTTCAGGTTGAAGTAGATTCCGTGGGACATATCATTACAGAATTAGGTCATGTTGATAGTATCCAGGGCCAGGATGTGGCCTTGACCATTGATGTTGAATTGCAAAAGGAAATTTCCTCAATCGTCGCGGACCAATCCGCCAGCGCAGTTGTTTTAGATTGTCGGAATGGGGAAGTGATGGCAATGGTCAGTAATCCATCTTTTGATCCTTCCTTATTTGACAGTGGTGTCAGTCATGTACAATGGAAGACCTGGATTCAAGATGAAAGGAGTCCCTTAACAAACAAGGCAGTGGCAGGTTCCTATCCTCCCGGTTCAACCTTTAAACCTGCTGTTGCCCTGGCTGCGCTTGAAGCTTCAACGATTACGGAAAATACGCGTATTCATTGCCCGGGTTATTATGATTATGGGGGAAGCCGATTTCATTGCTGGAATAAATATGGACATGGGTCACTCGATTTGCATGGTGCCCTAAAATATTCTTGTGATGTATATTTTTACGAGGTTGCCCGCAGGACGGGAATGGAAGCAATTCATGCCACATGTGATAAGCTCGGTTTGGGAGTGGAGTTGCCGATTGAGTTGACTCATGTGCGTTCCGGGTTAATTCCCACTCCTAAATGGCGTGAGTCCCGAGGACATCACTGGAATGTAGGTGATACAATCGTCAGCGGTATTGGACAGGGATTTGTTCATGTAACCCCATTGCAGCTTGCCACTTATGTGGCGAGAATTGCCACGGGTAAAAAAATTGATCCGCATCTTATTAGGAAGCGCAATAATATTTTGGTTCCGCAAGCAGATCCAAACTATTGGCAAAAACTGGATATCAAGCCTGATTTTCTAAAAATGATCAGATTTGGAATGTATGCTGTAGTCAATGAAAACAAAGGTTCGGGTGCAAAAGCAAAAATGGATTATCATGGTATGTTACTGGCTGGAAAAACGGGTACGGCACAGGTAAAGAGTGTTTCCCGTGCATTGAGAGAAAGTGGCCATTTCAACTCTGCTAATTTGCCATGGAAATATCGTCCTCATGCGTTGTTTATTTGTTTTGCCCCTTATGATGATCCACAATATGCGATTTCTTTAATTGTTGAACATGGTAATGCTGCGGCTTCTGTTGCGGCGCCTTTGGCACGTGAGATGATGGTTGCAACATTAAAGTGTGATCCTGCAAAAAATTGGGAAAAAGATCAGTCTAAAAATACAAGAACGGAAACAGGTGATTCAAAACCATCTGAAGTTGAATGAAGTATAGACATAATGGTTTTTGAGAAACGTTTATTAAGAGCAGAACCAAATTTTAGAATTCTGGGCAAGCTTTGGCGAGTTAACTGGCTGTTTGTTGGAATGATCTGCCTTCTTGCAATGGTTGGTTATTTTGCCCAATATTCCGCTGGGGGAGGATCTTCCCATCCTTATGCTCATTCACAATTTGTTAAATTTTGCGTGGGTTTTATAATCATGATAGGGTTGGCGTTAACTCCTCCGCAAATATTGGTAAAACTGGCTTGGCCTCTTTATGGACTGGCTGTAATGTTATTGGTTGCAGTATTGCATATGGGGCATGTGGGTAAAGGAGCAGAGCGCTGGATTATAATTGGCGGTATTGCCTTGCAACCTTCTGAATTAATGAAAATTGCCTTGGTTCTTTTATTGTCCAGCTGGTTTTACAAAATTAGCTGGAAGCAGATGGCAAATCCATTACGTCTGATTATTCCTGCAATCCTTGTATTATTACCCGTTGTTCTTGTATTAAAAGAACCGAACTTGGGCACAGCGGTTATTATAGGTTGTATAGGAGCTGTTATTTTTTTTGCGGCAGGTATGCGCTGGTATTTGATTCTTTTGTTACTAACACCGATTCCGTTTGTCATAAAGTTGGTTTATAATCATTTGCATGATTATCAGAAAGCGAGGATTACCACTTTCATGCATCCTGAAAATGATCCATTAGGAGCGGGATATAATATCATCCAGTCAAAAATAGCATTGGGATCTGGTGGAATGTGGGGACAGGGATATTTGCATGGTACACAGGGGCAATTGAATTTCTTACCAGAAAAACAAACTGATTTCATCTTTACGATGATTGCAGAGGAATGGGGTTTTGTGGGGGGAATCTGTGTTATAGGGTTATTACTGTTAATTATTGTGGGGGGCATGGTTATCGCCATGCGGTCACGTAATCAGTTTGGTCGCTTGCTTGCATTGGGGATCACGATGAATTTCTTTTTTTATTGTGCAGTTAATCTTTCAATGGTTATGGGTGCCATACCCGTGGGGGGTGTGCCGTTACCAATGGTATCCTATGGAGGGTCAGCCCTGCTGACGGTAATGTTTGGATTTGGTCTTTTATTATCTGTACAAGTTCATAAAAATTCAACATTTGGTGAAGATCAATCTTATAAAAAGATATAATAATGACTGGAATATTACCTGCGACAAATAAAATTAGATCTAACTATATTAAAAGTATATATCAGGCTGGAACTGTTAAAATCAGAATAGGGCACTATCCTTTAAATTTACCAAAACGCTATAAAAGTGAGAAACTGGTTATGATGAGTGCCTGTAATCCGGGAGGAAGAATAAAAGCCAAGGGATGGAACAAGCGCATGATGCAAAAACTTTCCTTGTATTTGTCAGGCTATGATTACAGAAAAGGGACAGGAACTTTAAGAAATTTTTCAGAGCCATTATTTATGGTTGTCATGGATCCCAGCAAGGCGATCGTATTGGCAAGAAAGTTTCGTCAAAACGCGATTGTTGTTATACAAGATCAACGATTATCGCGTTTGGTATTTCTGAATTGATTGAATTAGAAAACAAAGTTCACCGCCATTTGAGGCTGAACAAAATTATTTGCATTATGCCCGTCCACGGTTAAAGCCGTTCCAACAATAATACCTATGTGGGTGGAGGGATTATATTCGATTGCTGGTGCAACCTGAATGTCATGGGAGGCACCATTTACTTTACGTTGATAGGAATGGGGTTTATCAAGATATCCTCCTTTTATTCGAGTGCCCTTTGCCCAATCATAAACAAGATCAAAAGCCATTAACCATTTTTTATCCAGACCGTACTCCAGGGAAAAACCAGTATTGCCAAAAAGTTTTGATTTTGCTTTTCCACGAAATCCAGTATCAGTGCCGTAACTGCTAATATTGCGGAGATTAACGGAATTCAGAGGTTCCCTGCCCATACCCCAAACACGAACTCGAATGGCTTTATCAAATACCTGATATGCGGCTTGGGACTGCAATCCAAATCTCAGCGTATAATTGCCTGTTCCTGCACCGTCCAAATGACGACCAAGATTGTTATAATTGCCTGTTGGAAAGATCATGCCAAGGACAGTAGTTAGGCTAGGTTGGTAATGGGCATCTTCTTGATCAATCCAACGATATTGAATCTCAAAAGGTAAATCTGAGAAATGAACTGTACTAGCTGTTGTGTGACCGTTCCAGGTATAGCGGATCTGGGGCACAATCTGAACTGACAGGCGATCGGTTGCTGCATATTTAACTAATGTATAATTCAGGGTATTATCAGTTCTATGTTTGGAATTCTTGGTTTTTCCATTTGCCTGATAGGCACCACGGCTTATTGTGTTTTGCAAATACGGTTCGATAACAAAAGTCCCGGCATTGACCAATGCCCCGGATGGTGCCAACAAGGAACCCGTATATCTTTGTTCCTGTAAAATTTTGGAACCTGTATCTTCCTTGTTTTCCTCTTGTGTAGCTTCAAGCGCAATGTCGTTCGGGACAGCGTATATGTTAACAGAAGGGTTGAGTAAACCGAAAAAAACAAAACAAAAATAACTAATTTTAATTCTGTTTTTAAGCATACGAAATAGAATACAGGAATTGCTGAAAATTTGAGTCATAAAATGGCTCCTAGTCAGGGATAATTCATAATGCTTCTATAGAATGACCTTATAATTGTTATAAATTATAAGGTTATCAGATAGTTGCTTATTCTATATAGTTCAATCGCTTACGGTTGCAATATTGATGAAAAGTTAAATTTTATCAGATTAAAAAACGATGTTCACGGCACATTGAGGTTGAATGAAATCATTGGTATTATGGCCGTCAACGGTCAATGCCGCACCAGCGATAAGTCCAACGGCCGGTGTAAAGTTATATTCTATACCAGGAGCGATTTGAAAATCATGAGAGGCACCTGTGATATGGCGTAAATAACGCTGGTGATTATAATTTCCCTTAATATGTGTCCCCTGAGCCCAATCATACTGAAAGTCAAAGGCCAATACCCATGCTTTGGTTATTCCAAATTCAAATGAAAATCCGGCGTTGCCAAATAAGCCACCTCTGACTGTGCCTGCAAAACCCTGATCTGTACCATAGTTGCTTATCCCCTTGATATTTCGGTGACCAATAGGTTTTCGACCTACACCCCACCAGCGGAAGCGTATGGCGCGATGAAATATTTTATAGGCTGCTTGGGAATGAAGACCAAAACGTAGGGTATATTGTCCACTTCCAAAAGCATCAAGGGAACGGTTCAACTGATCAAAATTGCCGGTAGGAAAATTCATGCCCAGGAAAGTCGTGAAGCTGGGTCGATAATGTGCGTTATCCTGGTCAATCCAGCGATATTGAAATTCTACAGGCAAGTCAGAAATATGTACACTGCTGGATGTGGTTTTACCGTTCCAGGCATAATTAACCTGTGGGGTTGCCTGAATGGTCAGATTATCGGTAATGGCGTATTTGATCAAAAGGAAACTGTCCGCTGAATCTGTTCTGTGTTTGCTATTTTTGACACTGCCATCGGATTGATAGGCCCCACGGCTGATTGTAGATTGGAGATACGGTTCCAAAGCAAGGATACCTGCCTTGGTAATGGCACCTGAAGGGGAAAGAAGGGAACCCGTATATCGTTGTTCATCCAATACATTGACACTGTCGGATATATTATTGATTGATGAATTGTTTATATCGGATTTAGATGCATTGCTTGCATATGTGTAATGTGAAGTAAATATCACAGAGATGCAAATTAACGAAAAATTTATTTTAGTATTATTGCAAAACAATAAAAATTGAGATACAGGGGTTTGTATGAAACGACGATGCATCAAAAAATTCCTCAATCAAAGTTATGGGGAAAACATAAATTATAACGATTTTTTATGATTAAATAATTTCAAGTGATTAATTAATAGTATTTATAACCATTTGTAATTAGTAAAGATTAAATATTATATTTGTTAAACGGATTAAAATATTCATTTAATTGTTATCTTAAGATAAAATTGATCACCAATGTAATAAAATTATTCGTATTCATGATATCAATCTATAAAAAAATTTTATTTTAGCAAGAGATAAAAAAAATTTGTTATTCTACATCATCTTTTGGTCGATGACCAACCGTAACATCAAGTTTGATGGTTTTCTTGTTGCGCCTTATTGTCAGTTGTAAATTTGATCCAGGATGTGCAATGGCCACTGTTTTAATAAAAGTACGAATTGTGTCTACATGCTGATCGTCAATTAATTCAACGCGGTCATTAATTTTGATTTTTGCCTTGTAGGCCGGGCCATCCAGATCAAGATCAATGATTTTCACTCCATTGTGTCCAGAATCCTCTTCAAGGGTAACACCAAGCCATCCGCGGTCAATAAATCCTGTTTTACATAGTTGAGTAACAATGGGGGCGGCGATTTCAGAGGGGATACCAAAACCAATTCCAACAGAACTTCCGGTAGGGGAAACAATTGCGGTATTCAAGGCGATAACTTGTCCGGCAAGGTTAAAGGATGGTCCTCCAGAATTTCCCGGATTCATTGGAGCATCCAATTGAAAAAAATCGTCAAAAGGGCTGGAACCAATATCGCGACCACGAGCTGATACAATTCCGGCAGTGACGGAAGAACCAAGGCCAAAAGGGTTTCCTGCAGCAAGAATCCAGTCACCAACCTCTACTTTGCGACTGTCACCCCATTGTACATAGGGAAGGGGATGATCGCTATCAATTTTGATGACTGCTATGTCTGTGAGAGAATCATTACCGATAACTTTTGCTGTGAAACGTTTTCCATTCGCAAGATATACTGTTATGTTGTTGGAAGTCCCGATTACATGCGTATTGGTTACTATGATCCCATGGGGATCAATGATAAAACCAGACCCAGCTTCTGTAACCCTACGGTTGCGGGTATGTTGACGTTGCCTGAATTCTTTTTCAAATGGTGTTCCCTTTAAGGAGGGTGGTATATGAATGTTTCTGGATTGTTTTGTATATATATTTTGGGAAACCGAAATGTTAACAACGGCTGGTACAACTTTTTTCACTAGCGGGGAAAAGGTCAGAGGCCCATTTTCTACAAGTGGTGTTGCGGAGGCCGTAAATGTGTCGGATGGAATGACTGTTTTTGATGGTTCGATATCTTTTTTATTTATATCCTGGGCATAGACGGGAAAATTGAATAAAACAATAATGAGATAAGTCTTGAGATTGAGACCTAGCTTTTTTTTTATCTGGTTTGAATATTCAATTGGTACAAACATTATTAATCTATTCAAAAAATTTAAGTTGTTAAATAAACTATTATTCGTCATTCATGGGATTTTCTGGCCAGTGATGTTTGGGATAACGCCCCTTCATATCTTTTCTCATATCTTTCCAACCCTCTTTCCAAAAATTTTTCAAATCACTGGTTACTGCTTGAGGTCTATTGGCTGGGGACAGAAGGCAGCATTGTAATCGAATTTGTCCTTTTGCAATAGAAGGAGTATCTTTTATACCATAAAATTTTTGTGCATGTGCTGAAATAATGGGTGCGGGTTGTGTATAATCAATATAAAATTTATTATGATTCAATATAATAAATTCAGGAAATAACCGGTTTAGTTTTTGGCAAATATCATAACCAAGATAGGCTTCGAGAATATTTTTTAAATCTATTTTTTTTAGATCTTTCAAATTATTGATTTGTGTGATCCAGGGGGATAGCCATTTTTCAATATGTAATTCTAGCTTGTCATCAGTTAAATCTGGAATTTTTTCTTCTGTTAAATATTGTCTTGCCCATGAAGCACGTGACTGTAATTGTTTCGTAGTCTCGTTCCAGTTCAAAGCCTTATAAAAATTGTTTTTAACATAGCCAAGCAAGACCGGATAAGCCTTTTCGGCTGGGGCTATATCGTTTCTGTCTTGTAAAATAAGCCGCCCAAATTTTACTTGTTTTCGGGCAATGACTTTTCCATTGGTTGGGTCAATAGAAATATTTTCTACCTGACGGGACCGATTAAGGATAAAATCGGGAAGAATATCGGAATTCATGCGTGCTGCCAGACAGATTCTGGCTTTTTTCTGAGTATGGATATTTGCAACAATTAATAGTTTTTCCTTTGCCAATATATCTTGTTGAGAAAGATATGCACTGCCACCGCCTGCCAATCGGAATGATCCAATTTCATCACGTTTTTGTGCCAATCGGTCGGGAAAAGAGGCGCATAATAATTTGGCAGGATTTCCAAGAGATTTTTGGGTGAATGGTATTTTTAATCTTTTGCGATATTCCTGGCCTATATGGTGGATACGGTGCCATAATTCCTTATCATGTTGATTATGCGGTAGGGTTTGTAGCCAGTTCAGACGAGTTTGGATATCGCAGGATTGGTCATGATTTTTACGAAAAGGATCACGCTCTTCCAGTAATGCAGCCAGATCGGCCGCTAATGCCTTTTCTTCATTTGAGGTTGCTCTTAACATCATTGACGCCAAACGTGGATGCGCACCGAATTGAATAATTTTTTTACCAAAATCAGTGATGAGCCCTTTTTCATTTAACGCACCTAATAAAGTCAGTAAATTGCTGGCCGCCTCAAGAAGGCCATTGGAAGGAAAATCAGGAAAGACCAATTCCTTTATTGAGGTTCCCATAAGGTCTGTCCATGTTTTGCAAATCAATAAGAATTCACTTAATTCACTGGATAATATTTCAGGAGAATCATGCGGGATAAAACTTCGTTCCATCGCTTGGGTCCATAAACGATAGACAACTCCTTCAGCTTCACGTCCAGCCCTTCCGGCTCTTTGATCAGCTGCTGCCCTGGATATTCTTCGTGTTAAAAGTCGTGTTAGTCCAGTGTCTCCGTCCAATTGAGGAGCACGACGAAAACCTCCATCAATGACAATCCTTACGCCAGGAACGGTTAGGGAAGTTTCAGCAATGGAAGTGGTCAAAACTATCCGCCTTTTATCTTTGGCACTGACAGATCGCAAGGCCTTGTCCTGTTCTGTGGAATGTAATTCGCCATACAGAGGAAGAACTTCAGCATCTGGCAATGCAAGTATATTCATTGTGCGATGAATTTCGGTAACGCCTGGTAAAAATACCAGTATATTACCCTGATTTTTGTAATAAACATTCTCTATTTCCGCAGCGGTTATTTTGGGCAGATCTTTTATTGCATGAATATCTCTTTGTCGATGATGTATTGTTACAGGATGTATTCTTGATTTATTTTCAATAATCTGACAGTTTAATATTTTTTGTAGTTGAGACAAGGATGGTGTAGCCGACATTGCGATGAGCCTTAAATCCGGTCTCAGGTTTTTTTGAAGATCACGACACAAGGCAAGACAGAGGTCAGACTCAAGGGAACGTTCATGAATTTCGTCAAAAATAATGGCGGCAACTTGGTCAAGAAATGGATTGTTCAAAAGATGTCTCAAGAACAGTCCATGTGTAACAACCTCTATACGGGTTTTTGAACTGGCCACTTTTTCCATGCGGGTTCTGTAACCTATCGTCTGGCCAATGGTTTCATGATATAGACAGGCCATCTGTTTTGCTGCGGCTCGGGCGGCAATGCGTCGTGGTTCCAGCATGATGATCCTATGTCCGTTTTGCCATGAAGCCTGTAATAATGACAAAGGTACAAGGCTTGTTTTTCCTGACCCTGGTGAAGCTACAAGAATACAGTTCTGATGGGTAAGTAGATGATCATGGAGTTCTGGTAAGGTATTCTGTATTGGTAGGGAAATGGGATCAGGTTTAAACATAAGTTGAGACTAGTCGATAAAATGCCTTGGTGACATGAATGATTATTAATTTTGTTTATCTCATCTTTAAGATAAAAATGGAATATTATTGACAGGGACAGGATTAAATCAAGTGCGATTCTGGATTGCTATATTATTGATTGTAATAGGGTTTAACACGCATGTTATTTGGGGTAAAGAAAGCGATAAAATCTTTAAAGCGCATGTTGAGGCAAGTATCATCAGTGCAAGCGATTTCAATGATGATGTTGATCGGTCTTTACTAGCCCTTAAAATCAAACTGGAGCAAGGGTGGCACACTTATTGGCTGAATCCGGGAGATGCGGGAGATCCTGCTTCGTTACAAGTTTCAATCAACCATGATAGAAAAATTATATTTCCAAAAATAGAATGGCCTGTTCCAAAGAGGTTGTTTGAAAATGGTTTATTGTCTTACATATATGATGGGGAAGTTATTTTACCTTTTTATCTTCATATTCCAGAATCCTATCGTGCCAAAGATCTGCATCTTCATATCAAGGCGACGTGGTTGATTTGTGCCAATATCTGTGTTCCCGTGCAGGCTGAATTTACAATTGATCTACCAAAAGGAAAAATCAATCAGGCAAATGAAGCGATCTTAATTCAAAAATCACTGAATAATAAACCTAGGCCTTTGCAATATAATTTATTCATTACACCAAATGGAAAATTGTGGGGCAATAAAACAGCTCCTCTGTTTGATCAAGTGCAGGATGCTTGGTTTATGCCAGAAAGATCGGGATTGATTGATCAAGATCAAAAACAGCATTTTAAAATCAATCCAGAATATTTTGAATTGAAATTGCCCCTATTATCTAAAAAACCGCTTGATCAGTCCTTGGCTGGTATCTTGGCATTGAAGGATTACAATGGCAAGCTTCATTACTGGTCAATTCATCCCATAATTAAAAAGAAACCTGTCTCACATATTCTGAATCTATTTTTATTGATCAGCAGTGCCTTTCTTGGTGGGTGCCTGTTAAATTTCATGCCTTGCGTTTTTCCTGTCATTGCTATGAAATTGTTATCCTTAAGTCGTTTGGGAAATAAAAATCGTGCCTATCAATACCGGTCATGTCTGTCATACACGGCAGGGATCTTGAGCAGTTTTACGGGCATATCGCTCATATTTATAAGTCTGCGCTGGATGGGAAAACAGATAACATGGGGTTTTCAGTTTCAATCGGTTTCATTTTTGATAATTCTATGCTGGTTATTATTTATTATTGCCTTAAATCTTCTCGATGTCTTCACGATAAATTTTTCATTTTATTCAAGAACAAATTCATCCTCTTACCTTTCTGATTTTCTTACAGGTATTCTTGCTGTCTTGGTTGCAACACCTTGCACCGCACCGTTTATGGGTATAGCTGTCGCAGCCGCCTTAAATAGTTCAGCCGAAAAAACTTTTTTTATATTTATAGGAATGGGATTGGGTCTATCCTTTCCCTATTTGCTATTGGTTTTTATTCCAAAATTGACCCGTTTTTTACCGAGACCAGGAATATGGATGGAAATATTGAAGCAATTTTTGGCATTTCCCCTAATACTTAGTTGTGTGTGGCTGGTATGGGTAATTTATCAGCATAATCAGTCCATATCTTTATTAACTGTTTTGTTAGGGTGTGTTTTAATTGGATTTGGAGCATGGTTATTGGGTAAAAATCAGCTATTGCGATATAAAACTGCTACACGTGTATTTCAAAGGGTTTCCAGTATCACGCTTATTCTGATTTTCATTTTGTTAGGGGGTATGATCACGGAAATGAATCTTTTGCAATCATCTAATAAAACAGTGGAAAATAGGGAATATATGGTATTTTCATTAAAGAATGTTCAGCAATTGCAGATTGATCATAAAGCTGTATTTGTTAACATGACGGCAAGTTGGTGTCTAACATGTCTCGTTAATGAT
This sequence comes from Commensalibacter sp. M0355, assembly GCF_016101365.1. Taxonomy (NCBI): domain Bacteria; kingdom Pseudomonadati; phylum Pseudomonadota; class Alphaproteobacteria; order Acetobacterales; family Acetobacteraceae; genus Commensalibacter; species Commensalibacter sp. M0355. The sequence goes on along the minus strand of NZ_JACFQQ010000001.1, from coordinate 448,115 downwards.
AAGGTTGCCTTATCCAACCGAAAAGTAAGAGACTATTTCCATCGTCATCATATTCAATATGTGATTGGTGATTGGACACATCACAATAATGAAATCAGTCGTTTTCTAAAACAGTTTGGACGGGAAGGGGTTCCACTTTATATTTATTATCCTGCCTATGGAAACCCCAGGGTGTTGCCCCAAATCCTGACCCCGGATTTGGTGATAAAAAATATTGAAAATGTTAAAAATTAAAAATCGAAATAATAATTACAAGTAGTGAAACAACTCATAAAGTGATAAATTGCCATTGAAAATATAATAATTACAAATGGATATCAAGGTTTGCACAAATGAAGGTAGGGTTGTTCATTCCATGTTATATGGATGCATTGGAACCTGAAGTTGGTATTTCAACTTTAAAGTTATTGGAACGTTTTGATCTGGATATTACATATCCTTTTGATCAAACCTGTTGTGGTCAACCCATGACTAATACGGGGTGTCATAAAGAGGCTGCCGCGACTGAAACCCTGTTTGTGAGGAATTTCTCGCAATTTGATTATATTGTCATGCCATCGGGAAGCTGTACGCATCAGGTTCGTTCCAATTTTGATGCCATCGAACAGACTGATGAGGTAAAACATGTCAGAACGCATACTTATGATCTGGTTGAGTTTCTGCATGATATTCTCAAGATTGATTCTTTTCCCTGGGCGTTTTTTCCCTACAAGGTTGCCATTCATAATAATTGCAATGCATTGAGAGGATTAAGACATGCGAGCATGTCAGAATTGAGGGAACCATATTTCTCAAAACCCAGGGATTTGCTTGAAAAGGTAAGAGGAATTGAATTTGTTGAATTGACACGTCCTGATGAGTGTTGTGGTTTTGGGGGGACTTTTTCAGTTTTTGAGGAGGGTGTTTCAGCAAAAATGGGTCAGGATAAGGTTATGGACCAATATAATAGCGGTGCAGAATACGTAATTTCCGCAGACAGCTCTTGTCTCATGCATCAGCAGGGATGCGCGCAACGGATGAAAATTCCCGTGAAATATGCCCATATTGCACGCGTTCTGAATGGAGATCTACAATGAATGTTAATATTAATTCAGACGTGAATGATGTGGCGCTTCAACATGAAGTTGGCGCAAGGGGCGCGGTTGTCAAAGGTAATAAACCCATAGATCAGCTTGAAGCCGCCAATCGCTTTATCGCTGCGCAGGCCCACGAGAAAATGCATGATAACCGTTTATGGGATTTACGTAAAAAGCGTGATGCGCAAATGCATCTTATCCCAGAATGGGAGGAACTTAGACAGTTGGCTTCGGATATCAAGGAGCACACGCTTGATCATCTTGCTCATTATCTCGAAATGTTTGAAAAAAATGCCAAAGATAATGGTATTCATGTTCATTGGGCGCAAAATGCTGAAGAGTGTAATTCGATTGCCATCGAGTTGATGAAAAAACGCCAGACCAAAATTTTAGTGAAAAGCAAATCCATGCTTGGGGAAGAATGTGGTTTGCGAAAGGCTGTGGAAAAGGAGGGGATCAACGTAATTGAAACGGATCTGGGTGAACGGATCCAGCAATTGGACAATGAGGATCCAAGTCATGTTGTTGTTCCGGCTGTTCACAAATCCCGTACGGATGTTTCCAAGGTTTTTACCAAAACTCTCGGGGCACAGGCGGGCAATAATGATATACATTATCTTGCCGAAACCCAGCGCGAAACAAATCGTCCCTTGATCCTGAAAGCCGAAGCTGGCATGACAGGAGGAAATTTTTTGGTTGCTGAAACGGGTGCGGTGGTTGTTTGCACGAATGAAGGGAATGCCGATCTTTCTGCCAATACACCCGGGTTGCATATTGTAACGGTCGGAATTGAAAAAATAGTTCCAGGACTTGAACATCTGGCAGTATTCATTCGTTTATTGTCACGTAGTGCGCTAGGTTCCCCAATAACACAATATACATCTTATTTCCGAGGGCCCAGACATCATGGCGGGGAAATGCATGTCATACTGGTCGATAATACGCGTTCCACCCGTTTAGCTGACAAGAAATTCAAGGCAGGCTTGAAATGTATACGCTGTGGTGCCTGTATGAACACATGTCCCGTGTTTCGTCGTAGTGGTGGATTAAGTTATGGAAGTACCTATGCAGGGCCAATTGGTTTGATACTTAGTCCGGGATACAATGCCCATAAATTTCGCAACCTTCCCTTTGCCTCAACCTTGAATGGCAGTTGTTCTAATGTCTGTCCTGTTAAAATCAATATTCATGAACAAATTTTTGAGTGGCGAGAGACATTGGCAGAAAAAGGTGAATTGTCCCTTGCAAAAAGAATATTGATGCAGGCCGCCGGGAAAATTTTGGGCAATCCGGTCCTGTACAGGGCCGCGATAAAAAATGCCGATCGGGCATTGAAATATCTCCCACATTTTATTGTTTACAATAATCTCAATAAATGGGGAAAACAGAGGGACTTGCCACCTGCACCCAAGGAGACCTTTCATGGCTGGTATGAAAAGAATTATCTGAAAAAGGAAAGCGTTAATGAATAGTCGTGATATCATTTTGGGCAAAATTCGCAAGGCCTGTGTTGATGAATATGTTAAGCCTCCTTCTGTTCCCCTGTTTCACCAGAATGATCTTGATTTGATAAAAAAATTTAAGAAAGTTTTTGAGCAGATGGGGGGTGAATTACTGGAAAATCATGCCGATAATCCTTTTGAGTCGATTTATGAAAAACTTTCAAACGCAAAGAATATCTGTTCTGTTGTTAAGGAAATAAAGGGTGATTATAATATAACGGATCAAACGCCTCCGAATAGTTTGCATGATATTGACTATGCAGTTGTCAGGGCAAGTTTTGGTGTGGCTGAAACAGGATCTGTTTGTCTTACCGAAAAAGATCTGGTTGTAAATACTTTGGGTTATTTACCGCAACATCTGGTCGTTTTATTGAACAGCTCTGAAATCGTGGAAAACCTGCATGATGCGTATGCACGTCCGGAATGGAGGCGAAATCATTATGCAGCACTACATACAGGTCCCTCGGCCACCGCAGATATTGAAGGGGTATTGATCCATGGCGCCCAGGGTGTACGTTCATTTTCCTTGTTATTGCTTTAGAATCTAGTATTTTTTGGAAATGGCTGATTGAGGCAGTGTTCCCAATACCCCAACAGGATATTTACCTTTAGTTGAAGAAACAGGTTGTGTATCATGGACTGGGGGTGCGGCAGATTCATTGTTGGGAATGCCATCAGGGAAAACAGCATTTAAATCTGCGTTTGAAGCTGGAGGTTTGTTGGTAGCAGGTGCTATAATCCTGTGATCTGGAGGGGACATATCATGTTTTACAGCGGTTGAAGATGCCTTATCATTCAAATCCTGTGTTTTAATTGAGTCTGAAATTGGTGTGCCTGTGGCATCAACAATCCAGGGCTCCAAATGATTGCGAATTTGATATTCTAGTTCCACATTGACATCTTGCATCATTTTTTGGGTAATATCATATAAATTTGCTCGGCTATCTAAGTCTCCCTTATTATGATCAGTCTGGTATGTATGATTTGTACTGACCTGAATTGAGCCAACTTTTCTATTATTGTTGTTATAAATATCAAGACGAATATCAATTTGCCCGTAAACGGCATCATCATTGTTTTCTTGCAAAGAAGCTCGGCTGATTGTAAATATAGCCTTTCCGGATGTGCCTCTTGCTTTAAGACGATTATTAACCATGTTATTCAAGGCCATGGCGGGAGGGGTCGGGCTTAAATTGGAAATATCCCTTGGATATTGATTTGCGTTAGAATGATCCTGTATGCTTATTTGTCCAACATTCAGGAATATAGGGGTTAGATAATCATATGTTAGTGGTGCATATTGAGTGGTATCTTTATGTGCACAAGCTGATAATATCACGACCGGACTAATCCATAAAAATGCAGATAAATAAAATTTAAATCGATATGATAACGATTTGCGTAATTCGAATGACATGACAACCCCTTGATATTTATAAATTCATTAATTGCTGGTTACGTTAAAACAGGTTAATTATACGTATATATTTAACCTGTTTATCATGATATAATCCTATTCCAAAATTTAGTCATGATAACAAATCTTTTGAAAAAATTATATCATATTACTATTCCAATTTTATGAATGATATAATTTGTTTAGAATAAAATATGACAATGATTATGATAATAGAGAGTTAAAAGCTTATTTGTTTGAAACAATACGAAGAAATCATAATTTTATTAGGTGTTATTTATTAAAACAGTTTTTTATCTGTTTTTTGGTCATTTAAAAATTAAAAAGTGAATATTATAATTAGTAAAAATTCTATAGAATTCACATTTGTTTATATTCAACAAATAGAAAATTTTAACAGTATTTTGAATTTGCTTATTAATCGATATTATTTTTATTAGATTTCTTTACGAGAAAAAATAAAATCGTAACAGCAAAATTCGCATGTCATGATAATTTTTCCATTTTCTGCCATGCTATCAAGTTCATCTTTGGAAAAATTGTTCAAGACCTCTTGTAACCTTGATCGGGAACAACGACAACCATAAGCGACACTTTTCGGCTTGCCAACAGAAAATTCCAAACTGTTGAAAAGACGATAAAGTAATTTTTCTGAAGCCAGATTTTTATCAAATAACTCTGAAGCTTTTAAAGTGTTGGCTAAAATACATATTGTTTCCCATTCTTTTTCATCATTTTCAGCGGCTGGTTTCAAAACGATTGAATTTTCATGGGCAATTTTTTCAAGAATTAGGCCGCCAGCTTGCCATTTATTTTGATAGCATTCGCAATATAATTGAATTGAATAGGGAAACTGCTCACTATTTTCAAAATAGTGACTGGCCATTTCTGCAAGTGTTTCTCCTGTCAGTTCAACCATCCCCTGATAATTGTCTTTTTTGTCTTGTTGGTCTACGGTCAGAACGAATAATCCTTTTTTCAAAAGTGTTTTTGCTGATGCATTTTCAGTAAAATTATTTATTTTGTCTTTGTCATAACGAATATAGAAGCGTAGCTCGCCTTTATGGGTACAATCAGCAACCAACATTGACACGACTCCCTCTCCTTTGATTTGCAAAGAAAAGGATCCTTCAAATTTTAATGATGAAGCCAGGCCAGCAACTAATGACAAAGCTTCACCTCCCAGTTTGGTGATACAGTCTGGGTAGTTGTGGCGTTCAAGAATGGAATGAGCTACAGGTCCCAAACGAATGAGCCTTCCTCTTGCCGAAGGGAAGAAAAAAGGCGTAATTCCCTTGCCGTAGGTAATATCTGGAACATTGGGTCGATCATTATTGGAATGATGAAGGTTTTTCATGGTTATCTTCTCAAGAAAAAAACGAATAGCCGAGAAATCTTTTTTGAAAAGATAGGCTAAATATTGTCTATTTCAAGAATGGAATTAACGGGAGCCGTAATCACGCCAATTATCACCCATCAAAGCCCAAATCAGAATGGCTTTATGTGCGTGAAGACGATTTTCAGCTTCATCGAAAACAACTGATTGTTTACTTTCAAAAACCTCAGCGGTTACCTCTTCACCGATATGGGCAGGCAAGCAATGCATGAAAATGGCATCATGGGCGGCTAGTTTCATTAAATCGAGATTAACTTGATAAGGATGCAATAATTTCAAGCGTTGTTGTTTTTCAGAATCATTATCAGACATGCTAACCCAGGTATCGGTAACAATACAATCCGCATCTTTAACTGCCTTTTTTGGATCTGTGGTCAGCTGAATGTCTGCCCCCATTTCTTTGGCCCATGACAGTATGGTTTTTGAGGGCAATAAATCGGGTGGGGTGGCTAATTTAAGAGTAAAATCAAATTGCGCGGCAGCTTCAATGAAAGAATTTGCAACATTGTTACCATCGCCAACCCAGGCAATTACACGTCCCTTGATAGGACCTTTATGTTCTTCAAAGGTCATGACATCAGCCATGACTTGTCCAGGATGCGAGGCGGGAGTCAGTCCGTTAATAACGGGGACTGAACTTAATTGTGCCAATTCGGTCAAATGTTCGGAACAGCCTGTTCGAAGAACTATGCCATCCACGAATCTTGAAAGAACACGGGCAGTGTCGGCAATGGTTTCGCCCCGGTCAATCTGCATTGTACTGGTTGATAAAACAATCGGATTACCGCCCAGTTGATGAATTCCCACCTCAAAAGATACGCGCGTACGGGTTGAAGGTTTGGAAAAGATAAGTGCGATTGAACGTCCTTTCAGAGGTTGGGCAGGATGTGAGGGATATTTTCTATCTTCCTGCATTTCTTTGATTTGAGAGGCGAGGGTGATAATATCTCTTAAATTTTGTTTACTAATATCTTTGAGTTCTAAAAAGTGTTTTATTTTTTTTGATTGAGAAATAATTGGGTTATTCATAGAAATTACTCATTGAACAGATTTCAGGTTTTTACGTAATTGCTCGGCAGCATTTCTTAACCGGTGAATACCATCCAGGCATTCCTCCTTGGTTATAATTAGGGGAGGAATTATGCGAATGACATTATTTCCTGCCAATACGGTCAGTAGATTTTGCTCTAGGGCTGCATTTTGAATTTCGTTTGCTGGAATGGCTCCCTTTAATCCCAATAAAAGACCCTTTCCGCGAACTTCAGCGTAAACATCTGGATAAATCTCGGTTAATTGTTGCAGTTGTTCCTTTAGATACAGTCCTGTTTCCCGTATATTTTTCAGGAATCCAGGTTTCAATATGATATCCATAACTGCATTTCCAGCCGCACATGCAAGAGGGTTTCCTCCAAAGGTTGATCCATGCGTTCCAAAGGTCATGTGTTTGGCGATTTTTTCCTTGGCAAGAAAAGCGCCCATAGGTACGCCCCCGGCGATACCCTTTGCCAATGAAAGAATATCAGGTTCAATATCTGTCCATTGATAGGCAAAAAATTTACCTGTTCTGCCAACTCCGCACTGAACTTCGTCAAATCCTAGGAAAAGATCATTCTCATCACAGATTTGTCGCAATGCCTTTAGAAAATCAGGAGAAATAACAGTGATTCCACTTTCGCCTTGTATGGGTTCGATCAGAAATCCTGCCGTATTCTGGTCAATGGCTTCTTTCACCAGGTCAATATCATGTATTGGAATATGTTTGATTCCAGGTATTTTAGGCCCGAAACCTTCCAGATATTTTTGATTGCCTGTCGCATTCAAAGTTGCAATAGTTCTTCCATGAAAAGCGTGATTAAAACAGATGATATCTGTTCTTTCTGGATGGTTGTTTTTATATTGGGCGCGACGAATAGCCTTTATGACTCCTTCGTTTGCCTCTGCCCCAGAGTTGCAAAAAAACACACTGTCGGCAAAACTTATTGCTATTAATCTTTCGGCTAATTTTATTGCCTGAGGAATTTGGTATAAATTGGAAACATGAATGACTTTTTTTGCCTGTTCCGAAATAGCTTTACACAAAAGGGGATGATTATGACCTAGAGATGATGTTGCAATTCCAGCCCCGAAGTCCAGAAATCGTCGCCCATCAACCGTAAAAAGCCACACGCCGTTTCCATGGTCAAAGGCAAGGTCTGCACGATTATAAGTGGGCATCAAAGCGGAAATCATAATCTCTCTTGTCGATTTTATTGAAGGAAACAGACATAATTAATGATTGAGAAAAAAAAGTCAATTTATTCCTAATATAATCAAGGGTAATTGATTGGATAATGTTTAAAGGGAAGTGATGCAAATCATGTCAAACAGGATACAGCTTCCTGACTTAAAAGAGTATGCACTGAATTATCTTGCCCGTTATAATAATACCGAGGCAGGATTGGTTAAACTTTTAAGGCAGAAAGTCAATCGTTGGATTAAACAAATTCAAAAGGAGGACGATCAAGATTACGATGAAATTCTCAAGAAGGCATACGATAAGATTGATCAGATTGTCAATGAATTGAAGCAAAATGGCGGTATTAATGATGACAGATTTATTTTTTCCAAAATGCCATCCTTGATCCGTGCGGGTTGTTCCAAAAAACAAATTCAGGGACGTTTTATACAAAAGGGAATCAATCCCTCCTTAATTCAGTCCTCCTTGCAAGAATATCATGATGATCATCTTGAGCTGCTATCCGCTTTGGCCTATGCACGGAAAAGGAAGATTGGACCATTTCGTAAGCGTTTGTTAAAAAAAACAGCTGAACTGAAGGATCGTGAACAAATGATCCTTGCAAGGCGTGGATTTTCGTTTACAATCTCAAAAGAAGTTTTGTCGATGACCCATGCAGAGGCAGAAGAATGTATCAATAAAATACGTTCTTTATAGGGGAAAATGAAATCAGGATTTTTTGTTCGCGTCTTAATCATGTTTTTTGGAATTCTACCCTTGCTGGCTGCCTGTGGAGGGGGAAGAAGCTATCATGGCTCCTTGCAATGCGCACCCTATGCCCGCAAGATCACTGGTGTTGAACTTCAGGGGGCAGCCTATAGTTGGTGGTATCAGTCAAGAGGGAAATATTATAGAACCAAAAGGCCAGAACCGGGGGCAATATTGGTTTTTCGTAAAACTTCCAGATTGCCTTATGGGCATGTTTCTGTCGTAAAAAAACTTCAGGATTCACGCACGATTATTGTTGATCATGCCAATTGGGAAGCGCAGAGAATTGATCACAAGGCGCCAATTATAGATGTTTCATCACGTAATGACTGGTCTTTGGTAAGGGTTTGGTGGGCTCCTACGGGAAAGATCGGTATCAAGCGATATGCGACTTATGGTTTTATTATTCCCAACAAGTCGTGATCAAGGCAACAAAAAACCGCGTGATTTGCAATTTGGTGTTAAAAGTAAAATATAGTATGATAATTTTAATTAAATTATGATATTTCCTGTGTTTAAGTTAGAAAAAGTCGATTGAATTTTCCGAAAATTGTCTGCATGTGTAAGTTGTGTAAGGAATAAATATATTATGGGCAGTATGAGTATTTGGCATTGGCTGATTGTATTGATTGTGGTTTTGCTGGTTTTTGGATCAGGAAAGATTTCAACATTAATGGGGGATCTGGCCAAGGGTATCAAGATTTTCAAGAAAAATATTGCCGACGATGAAACCCCGTCCTCACAAAGCAAGACAATTTTGCCAGATGTCGACAACAAAGGGGATACCTCTGTTTCCTTTAACGATAATAAGGAAAAAAAACCTGTATCATCCGAAACACAGAAATAAGGTTTTGTTGTTTCAGAAGAGGTTTTAGATTAATAACGAAAGAAAATTTGCCGTTTATGACGACTATCTATACAAACGGACAGGCAATTCCGCTATCAGCCCGGGGTTCTGTAACAGCTTTGGGCAATTTTGACGGTGTGCATCGTGGGCACGTTTATTTATTGGAGACTTTAAAAAAACAGTTTCCAGACCGTTCTTTATCTGTAGTAACTTTTGAACCTCATCCAAGACAGCTTTTCGAAGGCAGGGAAATTTCATTTCGATTGACGAATGCAGATGAACGAAATGCAGCCTTGTCCGCTCTGGGTGTTGAAAATATTTTTCAGATAACATTTGATCAAGAATTTGCTGCGCTAGATGCAAAGAATTTTATTCATCAAATTCTTTATAAATCATTCGGGATTTTTCATTTAGCTTGCGGTGAGGGTTTTGTATTCGGGCACAATCGTCAAGGAAATACCGATTTTTTGATTTCTGAAGCGGATAAACTGGGTATTGGCGTTACGATTGTAAAACCTTTGCAGGAAGAGGGGACGGTAATTTCTTCCAGCCTTATCCGTTCCTGTCTGAAAAATGGAAATCCTGAAAAGGCTGCCCATTATTTGGGTAGGATCTGGTGCATTCAGAATATAGTGGAGCATGGGGATAAAAGGGGCAGGACAATTGGTTTTCCAACTGCGAATTTACAGTTGGGTGAACAGGTAGAGCCCAAATGCGGGGTTTATGCGATTAAAATTCGGTTGGCCAATGGGAGAATGCATGAAGGAGTGGCCAATCTCGGATACCGTCCAACAATTGGAAAACAGACCAGAGCCTGTCTGGAAGCCCATTTGTTTGATTTTAACCAGGATATTTATGGTCAAAAGATTACTGTTTATTTGTATCATTTTATTCGTCATGAAAAACGTTTTTGTGATTTGAATGAATTGAAAAAACAAATAGCCCGGGATGCAAATAATGCGAAAGAATTTTTTAAAATAAAAAATGACTCTGTTAATTCCTTGTAAAAAAGAATTATTAATAATGATAAATTTTATTTTTTAGAAATTGGTTTTATTTTATAAAATCAAATATTATCTTAATCTACTTTAATTTTACAGTTAGAACGAAATCATGGCTGAATCCAAATCTACCGATCTGTATAGAGATACAGTATTTTTACCTTCAACCTCATTCCCAATGCGTGGGCGGTTACCTCAACGGGAACCTGAAATTTTGGAACGTTGGAAAAAAATAGGATTGGATGAGGCCATTATCCGGCAATCGGATCAACGGATTTTGGAAGGGAAAAAGGTCTTTACCCTGCACGATGGCCCTCCCTATGCCAATGGACATTTGCATATCGGACATGCGCTTAACAAGATTATCAAGGATGTGATTAATCGTTCCCATCGTATGAATGGAGAGGTTGTTCGATATATTCCCGGTTGGGATTGTCATGGTTTGCCCATTGAGTGGAAGGTAGAAGAGAAATATCGCAAGGCAGGTAAAAACAAGGATGATATCCCGGTATTGCAATTTCGGGCAGAATGTCGCAGCTATGCCCAAAACTGGTTGTCAATTCAATCATCCGAATTTCAGAGACTTGGGGTTCAGGCAGAATGGGATCACCGATATGCAACAATGGATTTCAGTTCAGAGGCAGCCATTGTTGAAGAAATTGGTCGTTTTCTATTAAATGGCAGTTTATATCGTGGCCTGCGTCCGGTTATGTGGAGCCCGGTTGAAAAAACAGCTCTGGCTGAGGCCGAGATTGAATATCACGATCATACATCGACAACTATATTTGTAGCTTTTCCTTTTGTCAAAGATCCAACACCCCAGCATTTATTGGAAAATGTCTCGGCTGTTATCTGGACAACGACTCCATGGACAATTCCTGCGAACCGAGCCATAGCTTACAATAACGATATAACCTATCAAATTATCAGTGTTAAAGCTGTTAAGGCTGATTCCCACGTGTCCATTGGAGCTAATTTTCTTATTGCACAGGATTTGCTGACCTCATTTTGTGAACAGGCAGGTATTACGGAATTCAAGGAAGAGGCATCGCTTGAAGGAAACGCGTTGGCAGGTGCAGTTGCAGCGCATCCCTTGCGGGGAAAAGGCTATGATTTTGATGTTCCTTTATTAGCAGGCGAGTTCGTCACGACTGAAGCGGGAACAGGATTGGTTCATTGTGCTCCCGCACATGGTGAAGATGATTTTTATTTATGTCAGCAACATCAAATTGGTGTAACGGAATATGTTGAAGATGATGGGCGTTACGCTTCGGATGTTCCTCTATTTGCCGGTATCCATGTTTTCAAGGCGGCTGAACCTGTCTGTGAAGAGTTAAACTTATCCAGAGATGAGGCAAGGAATGCAAACAAATCATTTACTGGTCTTGTTGCCCAATCCTCCATCGTGCATTCTTATCCTCATTCCTGGCGATCACGGGCCCCGATTATTTACCGGGCTACCCCGCAATGGTTCATAGCAATGGATGATAATAGAAAAATTCGTGAGAATGCATTGTCAGTTCTAGAGGATGTTACATTTGTTCCCGCACAAATCCGTAACCGTTTGACCAGCATGATTGCCTCGCGTCCCGACTGGTGTATTAGCCGGCAACGTGCCTGGGGTGTGCCAATCGCCGTTTTTGTCAATAAGGCAACCCGTGAGGTTTTAAGGGATGCTGAAGTTATGCAACGGATTGTAGAAGCTTTCAAAAAAGAAGGTGCAGATGCATGGTATAATTCTTCTCCCTCGCGTTTTCTTGGTGAAAATTACAATAGTGAAGAATATGAACAGGTGTTTGATATTGTGGATGTTTGGTTTGAAAGTGGTTCAACGCATGCTTTTGTCCTGGGTAGGGACAAACTTGATTTTCCTGCGGATTTGTATTTGGAAGGTTCCGACCAGCATCGTGGTTGGTTCCAGTCATCGTTGCTCGAATGTGTGGGAACACGTGGAGTTTCACCTTACAAGGCCATTGTCACTAATGGATTTGTAATGGATGAACAGGGACGTAAAATGTCAAAATCCCTCGGTAATGTTATTGCACCCCAGAATGTCAATGATGAACTTGGTGCAGACATTTTGCGTTTATGGGTAATGAACTCTGATACGAATGAAGATCTTCGAATTGGAAAAGAGATTTTAAAACAGCAAGGTGAATTATACCGACGTTTAAGAAATACGTTACGTTGGGTTCTTGGAGGTTTGGAAGGGTTTTCAGATAAGGAAAAACTTGATTATGAAGATCTTCCTGAACTTGAGCAATGGGTTCTGCATCGTATTTATGAAATGAATCAGGTTATTCAAAAAGCTATTCATACTCATGAATGGGTTGGGGTTTATCCTGCTTTACACTATTTTTGTACAAGTGATTTGTCGGCTTTCTATTTCGATATCCGCAAGGATTCACTTTATTGTGATAAAAAAGAGAATATACGTCGTAGGGCGGTTCGAACCATATTGGATGTTTTGCATAGATGTTTATGCACTTGGTTGGCACCGGTGTTATGCTTTACTGCAGAGGATGCATGGACTGCTCGCTTTGGTGAGAATGCGACTGTTCATTTGGAAGAATTTCCTCTCATACCTGTGAAATGGTTGAATGATGATCTGGCAAAACGTTGGATTCAATTACGTTCTATTCGTCGTATCATTACGACGGAAATTGAAAATATGCGTCGGGAAGGGATTATCAAGTCTTCGCTCCAAGCTGCTGTAGAATTGAATTTTTCAGAGGAAGAAGCCGTTTTGTTCGGTCATTATGACTGGGCTGAACTGGTTATTGTGTCCCGGGTTGATATCAATATTATACCGGGTTCGGCATCTTTATATTCAGTGGAAACCAAACAGGGTGGAGAGGGTCATGCCGCACCTCGTATTCGGGTAGCAACAGGATATAAATGTGCACGTTGCTGGAAAGTTCTCGATGAAGTGGGAGGCAATTCAAGTTATCCAGAATTGTGCTTGCGTTGCATTGATGTTATTTCGTAATATTTGGTTTAGGGATTTTCATGAATAAAAGTTCCGTTGTCATGCAAGTTAATCATTTGAAAAAATGGTATTGGGGATTGGGAATGCTGTTTCTGATATTCTTGCTGGACCAGATCAGCAAATACTGTATTCTCAATATAGTAAATTTGCCCCAAAAAGGTTCTATTCCCGTGATTCCATTTTTCAACTTCACTATGGTATGGAACAGGGCAATTACTTTTGGCATGTTGGGTCAGTTTGGTTCATGGGGATCCGTTATTTTTTCTGTTTCCGCCTTTGTGATTGCGGCAAGTTTATTCATATGGATGATTCGTGCCCGTAAAATCTGGGTTATCATGAGTCTGGGTGCCATTGTTGGCGGAGCGTTGGGAAATATCTTAGACCGTTTGCGCTTTGGCGCAGTGGTTGATTTTATTCATTTTCATGTTGCAGGGTGGTCATGGTATGTTTTCAATGTTGCAGATAGCGCAATTGTTTGTGGTGTGATTATCTTGTTAATGGATGCTTTTTTTGGTTGGGAAGAATAGTTTAATATGATACGAAATAGATTCATATTATTAACTATTATTGCTTTTACGGATTTTGTTAAGGAATAAGACGGATGATAATGCGTAAATCAGGTTTGAAATTTTTATTGCCCATGGGATCCCTAATCGGTATTGTTGTCTTGCTTTCTGCCTGTTCCGGTCAGGATGTTTCCCGTGCATTTGGTATCAAAAGATCAATGCCTGATGAATATACCGTTACGACTCGCGCGCCTTTATCAATGCCACCTAATGATAGTTTGATGAAGCCTGATGAAAATGGAGTCAGACCTCAAGAACAGTCCATACGTCAGCAGGCACTGGAAATTCTTTCTCCCGATGTTGCCTTGGAAGGCATGAAAGATGTTCCAAGCCAGGGCCAAACCCGGTTGATTCAGGATGCCAATCAATCAGCTGATCAGGAACGTCATAATGAGTTGGTCACGCAGAATGGTTTTGTTGACCAGGTCATGTTCTGGAAAAATGGCAAGCCTTCAGATTTGGCTGTTGACAGTGTGGCTGAAAATAAACGATTGCATAATAACTTGAGTTTGGGTTTGCGTCCTGATGACGGGGCAACACCAACGACGACACAAAAATAGGTTTTTTGACAAAAGAGGGTTATAAAAAAGATTTGCAATTCTCCAAGTCATTATTAGAATAATGATTATTCGCCCTTTATCCGAACATACAGTTAATTTAATTGCTGCAGGAGAAGTTATTGAGCGTCCTGCCGCCGTTGTTAAAGAACTTGTGGAAAACGCGCTTGATGCAGGGGCAGGCAGAATTGAGATCAATCTTGACAACGGTGGTATTGATCATATTCAGGTCATTGACAATGGTTGTGGAATAGAGGCTGATGACCTGCCTCTTGCAGTTTCAAGACATTGTACTTCAAAATTGTTTGAAGATGATCTTGTAAATATTAAAACATTGGGATTTAGGGGGGAAGCTCTGCCTTCCATTGGGGCCGCCGCCCGATTGAAAATTATTTCGCGTGTCAAATCGGCGGAAAGTGCGTGGCAGATCTCGGTTGAAAGTGGTAAGATTGTAAACCCCAGTCCGTCCGCTGGTCAAATGGGAACACAAGTTGTTGTAGAAGATTTATTTTATGCGCTTCCTGCACGACGTAAATTCTTGAAAACCGCTCGAGTTGAATATAATCGGTGTGAAATGATTATACAGCGTTTGGCCATCTCTCACCCCGATGTTTCATTCACTGTTATAAAAGATGGTAAGACCGTTTTGAATCTACCGATTCAATCGCAAAAAGACCGTATTTTGGCAGTGTTTTCTGATATTCATGATGAAGAACTGATTATGTTGAATTTCGATCGGGGGGATTTGAAATTATCCGGTTTCATCAGTGCTCCATCTGTAAATCGGGCAACAACAAATGGTCAAATTATGGTTGTTAATGATCGGCCTGTTGCTGATCCAGTAATGCAAATGGCTATTCGTGTTGGTTATCGTCAAGTTCTTGAAAAAGGACGTTATCCTGTTGCCGTACTTTTTCTGCAGCTACCTTTGGATCAGGTAGATGTGAATGTACACCCTGCCAAAACTGAATTGCGTTTTGCTGACGAAGCTGCAGTTCGAGCCTTGATAATTGGTAGCATTCAAAAGAGTCTGGCTATTGGTGCGGGAGTTGCAAATGTTAATCCTGAATCTTTGCATGTTTTTCCCACCACACAATATCATTCCAAAAAAGCTTCTATTCAATATCCCGCGTATCAGCAAAGAATGGGTAAGAACAATAAAGAATTTTTTCAAGAAGAAGATGCATGTGCCGGGGACAGTTTTGAATTGGGAGCAGGATTATCTTTCAAGGATGTTGGCGATACGTTATCAAGATTACCTGATAAAAAATATCAAAAAACTACTGCAACCTTGCCTTTGGGATATGCCGTGGCACAAATTTTCAAAACGTATATTGTTGCTGTAACGGAACATGAAGAATTTGTCATTGTTGATCAGCATGCAGCTCATGAACGTTTAACTCATGAGGCATTACGTCAACAGTATTTAGAGACTGGAATACAAACACAGTCTTTACTTATACCGGAAGCAATTGAATTATCTGCTGTTCATTATCGTTGTCTTATGGGTTTTAAGGACAGTTTGGCCGATTTGGGAATAGAAATAGAATCTTTTGGTGAAAAAACGATTCTGGTCAGGGCTTTGCCACAACTTTTGGGAAGCATTTCCGCACAGTCGCTTTTGATTGATCTTGCCGAAGAATTGCAGGATAAAGAACAGATGTCGGTTAATGATATTGAATCTGTCCATACCCAACTTGATGTTATTCTTGCCAGAATGGCATGTCATAACAGTGTAAGGGCAGGCCGCTCTTTGAATGAGGAAGAGATGAATGCCCTTTTACGTCAGATGGAGGCCACTCCAAGGGCAGGAACCTGTTCACATGGAAGACCGACATGGCTGAAATGGAGCAAAAAAGATATGGAAAAATTATTTCATCGCTCTTAATAAATTGATATTAAGGAAAAATTAATTTTAAGTAATATTGACAAAAATAAAAACTTTCTGGGCAATATGGTCAGAAAGTTGTATATAATCGAACAATTGTTACGTTTAAATAGATTAAAAAAGAGAATACCGTGCATTCAGTACTGCTTACATTAGTAACGTATTTGCCTTTGCTTGGGGCTTTGGTCATCTTTCTTATGCGTGGATCCTTTGAAGAGGTTGCACGCACTTCCCGTTGGATTGCTTTATGGACAAGTATCATAACATTTGGTCTGTCAATTGTTATGTGGAGTGAATTTCATCCTCGACACGATGGATATCAATTTGAAATTCAAAATTCATGGATTTCGGGATTTGGTGTTTCCTATCATGTTGGCGTGGATGGGATCAGTTTATTTTTTATTATCCTATCAACTTTATTGACCCTGATTGGAATAATGGCCGCATGGCAGATGATCACGGATCGTATCCGTGATTATATGGTTGCTATTCTGGTGTTGGAAACGACATTGGTTGGCCTGTTTTCCGCCCTAGATATGGTTGTATTTTACTGTTTTTATGAAGCGACCCTGCTGCCAAGCAGCATGTTAATTGGAATCTGGGGAGGTCCGAAACGGATTTTTGCCTCTTTGCAATTCTTTTTATTCACGTTTGCTGGTTCTTTATTTATGATGATTGGGATTTTGTGGATATGGGTGAATACAGGTACCACGGATATTCCCGTTTTAATGCACGCATCTTTCTCACCTGCTGTCCAGGGGTGGTTATTGCTGGGTTTTATCCTCGCGTTTGGAGTCAAATTGCCTCTCTTTCCTCTGCATGCCTGGTTACCAGCCGCATATGTTGAGGGTCCGGCGTCGACCACCTTGCTGGTTTCTGGCGTCATGTCTAAGGCAGGCGCCTATGGATTATTAAGATTTTGTGTTTTAATGTTGCCTGAGGCATCTCACCGTTATGCAATGCTGATTATGGGATTGGGTATATGTGCGATTATTTATGGTGCAATAATCGCTTATAAACAAACAGATATTAAACGGATTATAGCCTATTCATCATTTTCTCATATGGGTCTTATTGCCATAGGATTTTTCTCTCTGACACCAGAGGGAATTGATGGCGCCCTATTACAGGTTCTTACTCATGGGGTAACAATTGCGGCACTTTTTTTATGTGTTGCCGCTGTCACCTATCGTATTGGTACAAGAGATATCGAGGCGTTTGGAGGTATCGCTAGTAAAATGCCCAAACTGGCCTTGCTTGGAATGATCTTTATCATGGCCAATGTTGGACTGCCTGGTACGGGTTCGTTTGTGGGTGAATTGCTGGTCATGATTGGAGTTTTACATATATCATTCTGGGTTGCTTTCCTGGGAGGATCAAGCATGATATTAGGTGCTGTTTATATGCTGGTCATGTATCGCAATGTCATATTTGGAAAAATTGTTAATCCGGTTATCAATTCAATTCGGGATCTAAACGCAAGAGAAATGACAATCTTGGTACCATTAGCCGTAATTATCCTGTGGATGGGGATTTATCCAAACAGTTTCTTATCGGTTTTTAATCCGGTAGTGACTGCCTTTACAAATTCAGACCGTATAGCAGAATTGATGAATCATGGTCATATTGTGGCCGATAATATTAATAATATGCACAGTATTTTTGTTCGCTAAGATTTGATAGTCTAAGCGAATATATTTGATTAATACCCACGTTGCCTCTCTTGGCTTATGCGTGGGTTTTTTTTATGATTTATAGTGATTATTTTAATAATTTTTTTAAAAGGTAAATTATGATCAAATCTGTTTCTGGCGAAGTGGCAATTGGAATTGATAAAAAAGGATTGCGTCAAGAAAGTGATTCAATGGGAAAAATAGAGGTCCCTGCGGATCGTTATTGGGGAGCACAGACTGAACGTTCCTTGCATCATTTCAATATTGGTGGGGATGTCATGCCGCGTGAGGTCTATCATGCCTACGGTATTGTTAAACATGCCGCCGCAGAGGTGAATTGTGAAGCGGGCCGTTTGGATGAAACGAAGGCAAAAGCAATCATTCAGGCTGCTGAAGAGGCAGCCAAGGGTGCGCTTGATGATCATTTCCCGCTTTGTGTCTGGCAAACAGGTTCAGGTACACAAACCAATATGAATGTAAATGAGGTGCTTGCCAATCGGGCCATTCAGCTTTTAGGGGGGGAGATCGGTTCCAAAAAACCTGTTCATCCCAATGATCATGTGAATATGGGACAGTCTTCCAATGATAGTTTCCCGACAGCTATGCATGTCGCTATGGTAATGGAATTGGAAAGGCATCTTTTTCCAGAATTACAAAAATTACATAATGCCATTGAGCATAAAGCTAAGGAATGGATGGATGTTGTAAAGATCGGTCGTACCCATTTACAGGATGCAGTTCCTTTAACCGTTGGTCAAGAATGGTCTGGTTGGGCTGCTCAATTAAAGGAAAGTTTACATCGTTTAAAATCAGTAGAGAAAGAATTGTTTGAAC
The DNA here is from genome assembly GCF_016101365.1 of Commensalibacter sp. M0355. NCBI lineage: Bacteria > Pseudomonadati > Pseudomonadota > Alphaproteobacteria > Acetobacterales > Acetobacteraceae > Commensalibacter > Commensalibacter sp. M0355. The sequence continues at coordinate 429,386 of NZ_JACFQQ010000001.1, read as the reverse complement.
TGGCTGCAGGTGGAACAGCTGTTGGAACAGGATTGAATGCGCCAAAAGGTTTCTCCAGGGCAATTGCTAAAAAAATCGCTCAAATCACCAGCTATCCTTTTGTAACAGCGCCCAACAAGTTTGCCTCCTTGGGTGGACTTGACGCTATGGTGGCCACGATGTCTGCGTTACGTGGCGTTGCAGTTGTTCTATTAAAAATAGCAAATGATACTCGTTGGCTCGCTTCAGGACCACGATGTGGACTTGGAGAACTTCATTTGCCTGAAAATGAACCGGGGTCGTCAATTATGCCTGGAAAGGTCAATCCGACTCAATGTGAGGCAATGATCATGGTTTGCATGCAGGTCATGGGTCTTGATGCTGCCGTTGCCTTTGCTGGCTCACAGGGTAATTTGCAGTTAAATGTAACGCGTCCGCTGGTTATCATGAATACGCTACACGCCAGCCGATTGTTAAGGGATGCAGCCAAAGCCTTTCGTGAATTTTCAGTCGAAGGGACAACATTAAATAATGCGCGTATTCAAAAATATATTGATAATTCATTAATGCTTGTTACAGCTCTGGCACCTGTCGTTGGATATGATGGGGCGGCTAGAATTGCACATATGGGGGATGTTGAAGGATTAAGTCTTAAAGAGGCGGCTTTAAAATCGGGATTGATTGATGAAAAGCAGTTTGACGAGCATGTAAAACCTCGGTTGATGGCTGGACATGGTGTTGAAGGTGCCTAAATAAAAAGATTTAATTTTCTAGGCATCGATAAAATGTTTTAACAACGAATAGAAAGGAATTTAATAATTCCTTTCCATGGCAGATAAAACGAATATTTATAATATAATTGAATTAAATATCCAGTAAATCAACAGAACCGGCATGCTCCTGTATAAATTGGAAGCGCATTTCTGATTTTCTTCCCATTAAATCAGAAACACGTGTTTCCGTGATTTCTTTTTCATCATGAGGAATGATGACTTTCAATAGGATACGGTGTTTGGGATCCATTGTCGTTTCCTTTAAATCCTTGGGTGGCATTTCACCCAAACCTTTAAAACGAGAAACTTCAATTTTACCTTTTTTTTGGCTCAACCTTGATAAATTACGGTCTTTATCTTTATCATCCATGGCATAAATAATTTTATCTCCTTGGCTAAGACGGTATAAGGGTGGTTGAGCCAGATAAATTTTTTCTTGAAGAATAAGCTCTGGAAGTTCTTGATAGAAAAAAGTCATCAATAAAGAAGCAATATGCGCACCATCAACATCCGCATCTGTCATGATAATGATGCGACCATAGCGTAGTTTATCGATATCAAATGCGGAACCTATGCCACAACCCAAGGCTTCTATTAAATCTTTTAATTCCTGATTATTATTTAATTTTTGATTGGAAGCACTTGCAACATTGAGAATTTTACCTCTCAAAGGTAAAATTGCCTGAGTTTCGCGATTACGGGCTTGCTTGGCCGATCCTCCAGCAGAATCTCCCTCTACGATAAAGATTTCTGTTTGATTGGTATTAGAACTTGTGCAATCGGTCAGCTTACCTGGTAATCTTAAACGTTTTGTTGCGCTTTTTCTTACTGTTTCCCGGTTTTCTTTACGTTGTAAACGTTCTTCAGCTTTATCAAGAAGGAAAGAGAAAAGTTGATCTGCCTGATTTGGATCGGCTGCCAACCAGTGATCAAAACGATCCCGTAGTGCGGTTTCAACAAGTTTGGTTGTATTTTTTGAGCTTAGTTTCTCTTTTGTTTGTCCCTGGAATTCTGGATCCCGAATAAAGATGGACAATTTTGCCGCAAGAGATCCCAGCATATCATCAGAAGTGATGATTGAGGATCTTCTATTGGACCGGTTTTCCCCCCATGTCCGAATTCCTTTTAACAGGGCATTTTTGAAGCCCTGTTCATGGGTTCCACCCAATGGCGTCGGTATGGTATTACAAAACGATGCCAAACCGCTTTCACCTTTTTCCAGCCATGCCAAAGACCATTCAATTTTGCCTGTATTTTCACCTTTTGAATCATTGGGTAAATTGACGTCACCGGACCATATAGGACAGATCAACTGGTCCGAGTCGGTTTCTTCTTTCAAACTGTCTTCAAGTCCATTAGCAAAATGCAGGATTGTCTCCCTTGGAATATCAGTGTTATTCACTAATTCAGGATCACACGACCAGTTTAGGGTGACACCTTTATAAAGAAACGCCTTGGAGCGACACAGTTTATACAACTGTTTCGGTGAAAATTGCAGTTTGCCAAATATCTCGATGTCAGGAATAAAACTGATTTGGGTTCCTCTGCGATTTTGTATATAACCACATTCAATTAATGGAGTAATCGGTAATCCGCGTTCATAGGTTTGTTTCCACAGCATCTTATCACGGGCAATTTCGATTTCCATCCAAGAAGATAGGGCATTGACAACAGAAGATCCAACTCCATGAAGACCCCCAGCAGTATTATAGACTTTATTGGAAAATTTCCCTCCTGCATGAAGCGTGGTTAGAATTACTTCCAGGGCTGATTTATTTTTAAATTTTGGATGAGGGTCAACAGGAATTCCGCGTCCATTATCGCGAATGGTTAATTTGTTATCCTGTTCAAGTTTTATGTGAATGGTGTTTGCAAAACCGCCAACGACCTCATCCATGGCATTATCCAATATTTCAGCTGCCATGTGGTGCAGGGCGTTTTCATCCGTACCACCAATATACATACCAGGTCGCTTTCTGACAGGCTCCAAACCTTCAAGAACCTCTATGTCTTTGGCGTTATAATCGCTGGTAACAGATTTTATCCCTTTTACATTTTTCTTGTCTGCAAAATGGGTTTTAGAAGAATTGTTTGAAGAAAATAAATCGCTCATATAAGTGTTTTTCGCATAAAAACACGTTTTTACAAAATGTTTTCTTCATGACTCTTAAATTTTGAGATTATTTTTTGTGAATAGCCGCTTTGCGTGTGATTCGTCTTTTTCTAACGACTTTGCCTTTTTTATGTGTTGCAGGTGCCTGACAGATTTCATAAGATGCTGGTTGGAGAATATCTTTTGCCTCTGCATATTGAGACAATTCACTTGCCGTTTTCAATGGTTTGATTTCATCAAACATGGACATTCTTTGAATGCAGAAAATTGTTCCCGCTTTAAGTCCCTGAGAGGATTGTACGTTGGCTAGCTGTGTTATGTAATCATCATATGCTTTTTGATATGCCTTTCCTGAGCGTTTTCCGTAACTTGACCGGAAATACCCCTTCAATTTAACTTCCTCACTGCTAACAATCGGGCGGAATTGATTGATAAAGGCGTTATATTGATTTTGAGCCTGACATGAAAGGGCTGTCACCATTAATTCGCTTTTCAAGCCTTCTATATTAAAAGCTTCGTGAGAAGGGGAATTATTGCAAGTGGCCGTTGAAGCCCATGATGGATTCGAAAACATTCCCGCAGCGATTAATCCAGAGAAGAGAAAACGTTTAACTAATAGAGACATTGAGTGCTCCAAATCGGATATGAACTAAAAAGATTGGTTGGGTAGTTAAAAGAATATTGGATTTATTCTATAAAAGTTTATTGCAGTTGTATATGACATTATTAAATCGGATATAACAGGAATTGTACATAATGCAATAGTTTATATTCACATTTTGCAATAATAAACGAAAATAAAAAAACTAAAATTCATCTAAAATATCATAAAGTTATTGGTGATTTTGTTTTTATCTGGTAGTGATCTTTGTAAGTGGATGTGTGATTGATACAAAAGGTAGGAATAAATTCTTACATCTTTTTTACCAATCCGGGTTTAAACTAATATTCTCATCAAGTTTGTAATTGTAAACTGCCAAGTTATAGGTAGGATTTAATAAATGGAGGCTAGTTTCGTGCGTTTGCGTTCATCTTTTATTTTGGCTTCATTGGGAATTGCTTTGGCAGCTTGTCAACATAATCAGCAACCAGTGGCCCAACCCGATAGGGAGGCTGCCAATCCTTTTAAATATTCAAAAAAATCATCTGTTTGTCAAATAACACCTATAGTCAAAGAAGCGGATGGAAGTTGGAAAACGACGATGACAGTCCGCAGCGATGATGGTCAATGTGAATTCAATGTTGTGCAACCTGACTCCAAAAACAACTTCATCTCTTTTGGTATTGCAACTGTTCCTGAACATGGCAAGACATTTGTTTATAATTATGATAAAAGAACCTATATAAGATACACGCCATCTTTGGCATATGCAGGAACAGATAGATTCATTGTCAATCTTTTACATCAGGATGGGGGCAATAAAACGGTTTTGTCAGTAGATGTAACAGTAGACAATACAGGTGTTCAGATTCCTAAACCCGCTATAGAACCCGCGAACAAAAATACGACCTCTCGAAAAAAGGTAACACGTCATAGAGCTGTCTCCCATCATCGAAAAACCGTAGGAAAAGCTAAATGATGATTTGAATTTGCCATTACGTTAAATAGTAAAATTAATAGCTGTGGGACGAGGACGCTTCATTCCTTTTTCCTCGGCTTTTCTGATGAGATCTTGCATCGTTATTGAAGCTATTTCCTTCATGATTTTTTGATCAATAGATTGCCATAATGGTTTGATAACTTGTTGAAAAAGTGGAAACGTAAATTCTTCATATTTTTCTTTTTCATCAACCGAAATGGCCTTAATGATATCAGCGATTGAAAGTAGTCTTTTTGGTTTAGCCAGATGATACCCACCTCGTGGTCCACGAGTACTTTCCAAGATTGAAGCTCTGGATAAAAGTTGTAAAATCGGTTCAATACTTCTTTTGGGTAGTTTTGTCCTTGAAGAAATGTCAGAAGCACTTACGGTATTATTGTGACTTGAGTAAAAGGCGATATCTGTTACAATAAGAATAGCGATAATGGCACGATCTTGTCTTAAGAGCATTAAATATTTTTCCTAAGGTTTTAAAGAAATATTTAGTTAATTTAAAATTTATATCCTAATATTAATAGTATATAATAATTATTTAAGATGAAAAATAGTATTTTTTATAAATAAAATCTGTGATGTGGAAATATTTTGCATAAATAGGTTATTTATAGCGATTATTATCCTTAATCAACGAGTAATGGGAATTGTTATGACAAAAAATAATCGTTTTGGGTTGGCACAACCTAGAGGTAAAATTTATAATTCTTTGATTGATACAATTGGTGGGACACCGCTTGTAAGGCCAGGAAATCTAATAAAGCAAGATAATATCGAAGCTGATATTTTATTAAAGCTAGAATTTTTTAACCCTTTATCTTCAGTCAAGGATCGAATTGCCGCCGCGATGGTATATCAGGCGGAAGAAGAAGGGATTATTAGTCCTCATAAAAGTGTACTGGTTGAACCAACATCAGGCAATACAGGTATTGGCTTGGCATTTATAGCGGCAGCGAAAGGTTATCGGCTGATCGTTACAATGCCTGAAAAGGCATCGATTGAGCGTCGAAAAATGATGCGTTTTCTTGATGCGCAGGTTGAACTGACCCCAGGTCATCTGGGAATGGCTGGGGCAATTGCTCGAGCAAAAGAAATTGTAGAAAATACACCTCATGCCTGGATGCCAAAACAATTTGAAAATCCCGTGAATCCACTTGTCCATGAGTATACCACTGCGGAAGAAATCTGGCAGGATACGCAAGGAAAAGTCGATATTGTTGTTGCCGGTATCGGAACAGGTGGAACCATTACAGGAATTGCCAGAGGATTGAAGAAACATAATCCAAAGGTGGAGATATTTGGTGTTGAACCTGCAGAAAGTGCTGTTCTTAACGGAGAAGAGCCTGGTCCTCATGGTATTCAGGGAATAGGGGCAGGATTTAAACCAGGTATTTTGGATACCGATTTACTTAAACAGATTCTGATGGTTTCAGAAAGTGACGCTCTTGCCACGTCAAGACGCGTTGCTCGATTGGATGGTATTCCTGTGGGTATTTCTTCAGGTGCAGCTCTGTTTGCGAGTATTCAGTTGGCAGCCCGTAAAGAAAACAAAGGTAAAGTCATTGTAACGATTGTTCCTTCATTTGCGGAACGTTATCTATCAACACCTTTGTTCAATGGATTGGTTTAAATCCTTATTTAAAACCGTATCGTAAGGGAAATCCGGAATATGTGATATTCCCTCCACGATGAAACTATTTAGCGTAAAATTATTTCCACACGTCTGTTACGTGCCTCCCTTACATTGGGTCCTGTTTGTACTCGCAAATTTTGTGATCCATATCCATGTATATCAATATTGCCGGCCGGAACACCATTTCGTATCAATTCGGATCTGATTTCCTTGGCTCTTTTTAGGGAAAGTTCGATATTGTATTTTTTTCCCTTAATGTCAGGACTAGCAGATGTATCTGTATAACCATCCGCTTCAATACGGGTGTTTTCCACGTTATTGTATGCTTGGGCAGCCTCTCGGACAATAAGTCGCGCTCGATTACTCAGGCTGTAACTATTCCAGTTAAAAAACACAAGATATAATCTTGATTTTCTAGCCTTAGGAACTACAGGGGTTTCATCAACAGGTGCTGCAGGAGGAGGGGCAGGGTTAAATTCATAACGTAACCCGAGTAAAATGGAATGGTTAAAATAGGTGGTTGTATCCCGATTGCCTTTAGTATGACCATAAGGATGGGTAATGTTTCTTCCTCCTTGGGTACCCCATACATCGGCGGTATGACTTTGGGGTGCCAGCATTGTCCAGAATCGATATTCTGTAATGAAGGACAATCCAACAATCCAAGGGGTTGGAAATGATAGCCCTCCAATTCCCTGGTAAGCGAATTGTCCGAATGTACCTCCCATGTGTTCAGTAAGACGATGATCCGAGGTGCGAAGTTTTACTCCATTCATTGTAGACCATCCATAACCAATCCCCGCACCGAAATATGGAAATATATAAGGGCTTCCCACATCCATATCAAAAAGGGCGTTAACCATAAATCCATAAGTTTGTTGGCGGCCCTCACCACGGGCTTTATAGGAACCGAGATTTTGATATTTCAAGGGATTGTTGCGATAATTTCCCTCCACTTCAACTCGAAAACCGTTTCCAAGACCATATCCTAGACTCGTTACTGCAGTGGCCCCTGGTGTATATTTATCGCGACCATCAGGCATAATGGGATTTTGACGCACAACTTGATCTTGATTGATACTAAGCCCGCCAGCACCTGTTACATACAAACCTTTAACCGGTTGTGCTTTTATCGTGGTTGAGGGCATGAGAAAAGTGGTTAAACATAAAAGGGTAGAAATATTAAATATAGATGCAGCAAATAGAGGGAATTTCAAACTCATCTTAATTTTTCACTCCTTAAATCTAGCTATCAGCTGCAAATTGTTTTAGTAAAATATTCTTCGAACTGAAATACCCTTTTTTTAGTGAAGAAAGAAGTAAAAAAAATTTTTTGTTCGAAAAATATATCAAATGTCATTGAAACATCACATAATTTAAATTTACTTGAATAGAAGCAATATACTATTTTCAAACTTAAATAAATACAAGAGAGCAATTTTTAATTGTTATCATTTAGCAATGTAATAATCAAAAAAATATTAATACCGTGAAAAATCCAATTTGGTTGTCTATACAACTTAATCATTCGGGATCATATCAAGTGCTTTTTGGTAAAGCTTTGGGTTAAGAAGCAAATCATCGGCAATCTCAAGATCAATATCTGAACCGATGGCAGGGGGACAGGCATTTCTAATTTGAAGAATGTCCTTTGCTTCAACCGGAAAACGTGATTGTCTAGAAAAGATAACATCACGTGCATAGGAAGATTGATCATTAATTAATTCATTCATTTGTTTTTGAGTGAATTTAACTCCACGACTTGTGCATATTTGCGGAATGATGCCCAAGCCCTGGATTGGCCATCCCAAGGGGGCAATAACCCTGCTCCATGTAACGAAGAGCTCTCCTCCATCAGGTAATTGTGCAATGGTTTGTACAAGACCTTTACCCAGAGTTGTGCTGCCGATTACGACGGCTCTCTTATGATCGGATAACGCAGCGGTTAAAATTTCGGCAGCACTTGCAGTTCTGCCATCAACCAAAATAACAATGGGAACATTATTGGTTATATCTCCTCCCTGTACTGCCCATACGTGATTGGACTCTTGATCTCGTCCTTGTGTCGTTGCTGCAATACCATGATCCAGCAATAATGCAGAGCTTGTTATGGCCTGTTGCAAAACACCTCCTCTATTTCCTCTGAGATCAAGAATCAGGCCCTTTAATTTCATATCTTGAACAGCTTGATCAAGATACTGATTGATTTCTTCCGCAGTGAAAGTTGAAAAGGAGGTTATTTTCAAAATAATTATGTTATCATTTGTAAATGCAAATACGGTCGCTGGTGGAACAATTTCTCTTTTCAAATGTACGATTCTTGTTTTTTTTCTACCGTGTGAGCCCAAGACAAGAGTCAAAGATGAATTGTTGCTGCCCTTTAGCCAGTTATTAATTGTATCAACAGATTGTTTATAGGTACGTTTGCTATCTATTTTATAGATACGTTCACCTACGTTAAGTCCTGCTGACCAAGCGGGACCATTGGTATTGATAGAGCTGATAACGATATAGTTTTTATCTTTGGAGATGGTAATTCCGATATTTGCCTCACCATCTCCTCGTTGATTACGATCCGTGGATGCAAAATTGGGAGCGACATATCTTGAATAGGGATCCATATGATCAAATAATTCATCAAAAAAAGCTTGGGTAAGACCTTGATTGTTTGCCAATTGAATTAAATTGGAATTTTCCCATCCCTTGGTAGAAATATCTGTTATGGTCTTTGCCCATTGGGGTATATCGTTATCTGCCGGCAAGGGATAGTTAGCTAGAATTTTTTGAGACTGTTGAAGAACAAGCTTATCTTCGATTTCATGAATTGATAAAGAGGGGTCAACGGCATTTAAGCCATTCAGTCCCCATAAAGACAATTCTTTTATCGTATGTTCTTCCAGTATTCTGGGTTGTAGAAAAGTCAATGCGGTGGCGATGACATTTTCGTAGCTATGTTGATTAAACGGGGCGATATCTTTTGGTTTTGTGGATGTAGTGGATTGTGCGTATATAGGGGTATAGGTATTAAATGCAAGAATTATATACAGACAATAAAATAAAGGTTTGTATTTTTGCAAAATGAAATATAGAAAACATATCGCATTTTGCGTCAGTCTAAAGAAACAGAAATGTCGTATTAGGAGGAAAATGATTGTTCTCCAAAGACAATAAAATATTTTAAATATAAGGTTAGCCAATATTAAAAAAGCTATAGCAACTTTAAGATTATTAAAACCTAAATATAAAAATAACAAAATCTGTCACGTAAAAAACACAATAATCTAGTTAAAAATCATATTATTTTTTTGTTTTTTTTACTGTTTTTTTTACTGTTTTTTTCTTTTTTGTTGGCGTTTTCTTTACCTCTTTTCCTTTTTCTTCGAGAAGTTTCAATGCGTCCTCTAGGGTTGTATTATCTCCGTTATCTCCTTTTGGTAGGGATGCAACAGATTTTTTATGCTGTATATAAAATCCGAAACGTCCTTTTCTTAATAAAACAGGTTCCTTATCTTTTGGATGAAGCCCCAGATTACGGATAGAAGCCATTTTTTTTGCAAGAACCTCCAAGGCTCGATTCAATCCTACTGATAAAATATCTTCATTTTTATCCAAGGCGGCAAAAATATTTCCCATTTTGATATAAGGGCCAAAACGTCCCAATCCGATTTCGATTTTTTCACCTGTCTCAGGATATTCTCCAAGTAATTTTGGAAAAGATAACAGGGCAATGGCCTGATCTAGGGTAAGTGTATTTCCATCAATATTATTTGGAATAGCGGCACGTTTGGGTTTGATCTTTTTATTTTCAGGATCAGCCTCACCAGATTGTATATATAATCCGTAAGGTCCTTTACGAAGTGAGATTACTTCATTATTTTCTGGATTATTTCCAAGGATTTTGCTGCCTTCTTTTAAAATCTCATTATTTTCTTGATCAGCATTATCCAGACTTAACTTTCTAGTATATTGACATTCAGGATAGTTGGTACATCCTATAAACGCCCCATAGCGACCCAGTTTCAGATGAAGTTTGCCATTTTCACAGGCAGGACATTTTCTGGGGTTGGACCCGTCCGTTGTTTCGGAAAAGAAATGAGAGCCAAGATCATGATCAAGCGCATCAATAACATCAGAGATTTTCAGTTCTTTTGTTTGCTCGATGGCATTGGAAAAATCGTTCCAAAAATCCTGTAAAACTTTTTTCCAATCTATTTTACTATCGGAAATTTCATCAAGTTGTCCCTCTAACGTGGCGGTAAAATCGACATCAACGTAACGTTTAAAGAAAGATGTTAGAAAAGCGGTAACCAAACGTCCACGATCCTGAGGAATAAAATAACGATTTTCAAGAGTAACATAACCTCTGTCACGTAAAACCCCGAGAATGGATGCATAAGTGGATGGACGACCAATACCCAGTTCCTCCATCTTTTTAACAAGTGAAGCTTCACTATAGCGTGGAGGAGGTTGAGTAAAATGCTGACTAGGCAAAATTTCTTTGGTTTGAAGAGTCTCTTTTTCTCTTAAGGGGGGTAGGAGTGACCCTTTGTTGTTTTTATTTTCCGCCTCATCTTTATCTGTATCATCAAAACTTTCTGTATAAACTTTTAAGAAACCCTCAAATGTTATTGTTGATCCCGTTGTTTTAAAGCAATTTTCCTGCTTTTCATCTGTTATTGTTATGGAAATTTGATCAAGTTCTGCGGATTCCATCTGACTGGCAAGAGCTCTTTTCCAGATAAGATCATAAAGCTGTTTCTGATCAGCTGTTAAATAAGAACTGATTTGTTCAGGAGTGAAATTGATATGTGTGGGTCGTATGGCTTCATGTGCCTCTTGGGCGTTTTTTGCCTTACTTGTGTATTTGCGTGGTGATTTTGGTACAAATTTTTCGCCATATTTGGTATTGATATGATTACGAATGGCCTGAATTGCTTCATTGGCCATTTGTACTCCATCGGTTCTCATATAGGTAATCAAACCGACGGTTTCCCCCTTGACTTCAATTCCTTCATAAAGTTGTTGTGCGGTACGCATCGTGTTTTGTGCGCTCATTCTTAATTTTCTTGATGCTTCCTGCTGTAATGTCGAGGTGGTAAAGGGGGGGGATGGATTCCTTCTTGTTTTTTTTCGCTCTATGGTACGAACGCTAAACTGTTGATTATTTAAATATGTACAAGCCTCTTTTGCCAGATTTTTCGTACTTAGATCAAATTGTTCAAGTTTTTTGTTTTTTAAATGGGTAAGTTTTGCCGTGAAATCCTTATTGGATGAAGAGATAAAAGTGCCATGAATGGTCCAATATTCTTTGGATTGAAAAATCTCGATTTCAGCTTCACGTTCGCATACAAGACGCAAGGCAACAGATTGGACTCGTCCTGCACTTCGGGATCCAGGTAATTTCCGCCATAAAATTGGTGATAATGTAAAGCCTACCAGATAATCAAGTGCACGTCGTGCAAGATATGCTTCAATCAAAGGTTGGTCCAGTTTCCGGGGATGTTGAATAGCGTATTGAACTGCCTGTTTGGTAATTTCATTGAAGGTAATACGCTCGACATTAATATTTTTAAGTAATTTCTTTTCATTCAGAATGGATTGGACATGCCAGGAAATTGCTTCCCCCTCACGATCGGGGTCAGTGGCAAGATAAAGTGTTTTGGCATTTTTTAAGGCCTGGGCAATCGCCTTGATCTGCTTGTTTCCACGTTCATCCGTTTCCCAATCCATGGCAAAATTTTCAGTCGGCCTAACACTTCCATCCTTCGGAGAAAGATCTCGGACATGCCCGAAAGAGGCGAGAACAGTGTATTTGTTTCCAAGATATTTATTTATGGTTTTGGCCTTGGCAGGCGATTCAACAACGATGACGTCTGTCATTTTCTCTCCAGACGGATTAGTAAAAATGAGTTCTTCAATTAGAAACAGAATACTATCTTTTCTTTAGTAAGAAGCAACTGCTATTTTGGTTTTTAATTCATTTTTTAAATGGATGTGATTTACATATTAAAACGAAAATAGAAGAAAAATTCAAGAATTCGTTTGATTTCCTCATTTTAAAATATAGCCATTATGGCAAAGAAAAATTTTTTGCTGGATTTCAAGTAAGGTAAGAGTACTCTGAATTTCATTGGTAGGGTAATGAACATTTCTCAAGATTAGATCGATAGGTGTAGGGGTGGCAGAAAGCAGGAAGAGAATATCATCTTCAATTGTTCTTGAATTGTTTTTATCAGGTATATTGACCTGTGGAAGATTCTTGTTCTGGAGGGATATATTTTCAGCTGCGGGAGAATAGGTGAAAAGATCAGTATTGGAATAGGTGTTTTCTTGGATAAGGGGATGGGGGAGTTCGGATATTATATCCATGGCATTTTCTGTTAATATAGCCCCCATTCTAATCAAGTTATTACTTCCTTTACAACGTGGGTCAATGGGAGATCCTGGTACTGCAAAAACGGGACGGTTATAATCAAGCGCTTGTTTAGCCGTGATAAGACTGCCGGAATGCTGGGCAGCCTCAATGACAATACATCCCCAGCTCAATCCAGCAATAATACGGTTTCTGCGTGGAAAATGCATGGCTTGTGGTTGGGTTCCAATAGAAAATTCAGTTAAAACAACTCCTTTTTCTGTTATTGATTTTTGAAGGTCTTTATGTTCTGTTGGATAAAAAATATCGATTCCACAACCAATTACGGCAATGGTGAAACCTGTGTATAAGGCCCCTTTATGAGCTGCTTTGTCAATACCTCTGGCTAGACCAGAGGTTATGCCAATTTGATGTGCGGATAGATCAGCCGCAAGATTTTCTGCCATTTTAATGCCATGTATAGAAGCATTACGCGCCCCGACAATAGCAACATTTCTCTTTTTTAATAACTCGATATTGCCCATGGCAATCAGAATAGGAGGGGCATCTTCAAGCATATCAAGCAAGGGCGGATATTCCAGAGTTCCATGAAGAACGAATTGTCCCCCCAATTCAAGTGTTTGATCAATTTCTCTATGAAGTATTTTATTATCAGGAACTTGAAATTTTTTTGTTGAATCTTTTGAACGTTTTAATTTTGGTAAAATTTCCAAAACAGCTTCAGGGGTTTGATAATGGTCAAGTAATTGTCGATAACGGATTCCACCGATCCCTTCCGTTCTGGCAATTTTTAAATATGGAAGTAATTGTTTTACAGATAGGGTGGAAGATAATGGTTTCTTGGACATTTAGCTTAATTTTTTTGGTTTTTTTCACCAATCCGAGGTTCTGTACCGTTGCTGAGACGGTATATGTTGGTTCTATGACGAAAAAATATGAGTAAACTTATAAGAAGGGCGGGAAATAAAAGAGGGGTTTTAAGATCAAGATGATTGAAAATCATAATGAATAAAGGCCATGCAACAAATGCGGACAACCCTCCTATAGAGGAAATTCGGGACAGTCTGGCGGCAAGTAACCATACAATACATGATAATAGACCAGCAATAGGGGTTAAGGCAAGGCTGACACCTAACCCTGTAGCAACACCTTTTCCACCTTTGAAATTTATCCAAACGGGAAAACAATGGCCGACTACTACAAAAATTGCGGCAAGTGATTCGGCCTGAACTGTATAGTTAATGGCAAAAATATAGGCACACCATATTGCAAAAGAACCTTTCCCCATATCGAGTAAAAGAGTTAAAACCGCTAGTTTTTTTTTGCCTGTACGTAAAACATTTGTGGCGCCAATATTGCCTGAACCGATTTGGCGAATATCTCCTATTCCACCAATATAGCTAACCAACATTCCAAAAGGAATGCTGCCAATCAGATAGGACAAAAAGATAATGCCTGCCATTAATGTCCATGCATATTGGGGTATATGCCAAATCATAGGGTCTCTCTTTTGTAAATACAGCGTCCCATTTTCCAGGTTCCAAGGACGACACCTGGAAGGACACGATTGTCAAATGGAGTGTTTTGAGCCCGTCCTGGTAATTTTCCCGCTTCAACCTGCCAGGTTTGATCCGGATCAAATAAGCATAAATCTGCAACATTTCCTTTGGCAAGCGTTCCGATAGGTTGACGCAGGATTTTCGCAGGATTGTTACTTAAAAGTGAAATAGCCTTTGCGAGGGGCAGATTGCCATTTTTGACTTGAATAAGGGTAACACTTAAAAGGGTAACTAGCCCTGTTCCGCCCGGAGCCGCCTCTGCAAAGGGTAAACGTTTGTCATCCACATCTCTTGGAAGATGATCCGAGGCGATTGCATCAATGGTTCCATCTGCCAATCCCTGACAGATTGCAAGACGATCCGCTTCGGAACGGAGTGGTGGGGAAAGTTTGGCATAGGTTCTAAAATCACCAATGGCCTCTTCATTCAAGTCAAAATAGACCGGGGCGGTATCACAGCTGATATTAAATCCCTTTGATTTTGCCTGTCGAATTAGATTAAGTCCCTCCGCGGTGGAAATATGTCCAAAATGTAATCGACAATTTGTTTGTTCCGCCAATCGTAAATCACGGGCAATCATAATTGCTTCAGCCGCAGTTGGGACAGAAGGCAAACCAAGTCTTGTTGCCAGCTCTCCCTGGGTGGCACTGCTATTTTTGGCCAGACTGGGGTCTTCGGGATGCTGAATGATCAATCCGTCAAATCCACTTGCATAGGCCATGGTCTGCATCATCAAACGGGTATCTGCAAGCGCCTTGTCTCCGTCCGTGAAACCAATGGCGCCAGCCTCTTGAAGCAAGCCTATTTCTGCAAGTTCCTTTCCCTCACAACCAACAGTTAATGCACCATAAGGAAGAATGGACACCGATTTTGTTATTTCACCCTTGGCCTTTAGCAGGGTTACCAACGCGGGATTATCGATGGCGGGGTTACTATTGGGTAGAATCGCCATGGTGGTTATCCCACCTGCAGAAGCCGCTTCTGCTGCGGTGGCAATGGTTTCCCTATATTCAAATCCAGGCTCTCCCACGGTTACACGCATATCAACAAGACCAGGACAAAGAATGGCTCCTTTTCCATCAATGACATCGCAATCTGATGGTTGCCCTTCTGTTTCCGGAAGATCTATCCCGGCAATTTTATCATTTTTGACAAGAAGTTTTCCCGGTTGATCCAATCCTGATTGAGGATCAATTAAATGGACATTGGTGAAAAGAATTGATTTCATGGCTGCGCCTTTATGTGAGAGAATTTTTCAAGAACTGCCATTCTTACGGCAACACCCATTTCGACTTGTTCCTGTATGACGCTTTGATGCGGATCATCGGCAACATGACTGTCAATCTCTATTCCCCGGTTTAATGGTCCAGGATGCATGACCAATGCATTTGACTTTGCAAGGTTTAACCGTCTTCGATCCAATCCAAAGAAACGAAAATATTCACGGGTACTTGGGATTAATCCAGCACTCATTCTTTCTCTTTGAAGACGTAACATCATGATAACATCAACATTTTTAACTCCTTCATCCATTGAGTAATAAGGGGTGGCACCCATTTTAGCGATTGTTGAAGGCAATAAGGTTCTTGGACCAATAACCCTTACATTGCAACCCATTGTGTTAAGAAGGATTATGTTTGAACGGGCAACTCGGCTATGAGCTATATCTCCACATATTGCAACAGTCAAACCTGTCAATTTTCCAAAGTGGCGACGAATTGTTAATGCATCAAGCAAAGCCTGAGTGGGATGTTCATGAGTTCCATCGCCGGCATTGATGACACTTGCATCGACCTTTTGGGCAAGAAGCGCAGGGGCACCAGATTGTGCATGTCGAATGACAAGCAAATCAGCTCGCATAGCGTTTAAGGTATAGGCCGTATCCAGTAATGTTTCCCCCTTGCTGACCGAAGAAGTGGAAACGGACATGTTAATGACATCAGCACCCAGACGTTTTCCCGCCAGTTCGAAAGATGTACGAGTGCGGGTACTATTTTCAAAAAACAGGGTGATTAACGTACGTTCTCTCAACAGATTGCGAGGGGTCTTGCGAGAACGGTTTAGTAAGGCATAGTTTTCTGCCCGGTCCAGTAATATTTCAATTTGGTCTTCGGGAAGTCCTTCTATACCAAGAAAATGCTGTCCAAAGGAATTAACCATTAATTACGGCTCCTAATCTAGCCAAAACCTCATTTTTGCCTAATGCGAGAAGTGTATCATCAATTCCTGGCGACATGGTGCTTCCTGTTACAGCCGCCCGTAAAGGCTGGGCAACTTTACCCAATTTCAGGTTTTCCTTTTCAGCAAATGCATGTAGACAGTTATTGACAGATTCTTTTGTGAATTCAGGTAGTTTATTCAGTTCCATGACAAGTTTACTCAACAAGGCACGATTATTTTCATTCAATAATTTTTGTGCCTTGTCCGTAAAATTTAATGGAATTGACATACAAAGGAAAGAAGCATTTTCAGCCAATTCATTCAGATTTTTTGCGCGTTCTTTCAATCCAGGCATCAATAACTTGATTTTCTGTTCATTATTCTGGCTTAAATCAAGGTCTTCCCGTCCCTTCAAACGAGACAATACATCTTTGGTTAGTCTTTCATCATCTGCCTGTCTTAACCAGTATCCATTAACATGTGTTAATTTGGCATAATCCATTCGAGATGGAGAACGGCCAACACCATCCAGATCAAATAACCTAATTTGATCTTTCCGACTGAGTATTTCCTCATCTCCATGACCCCAGCCTAATCTAAGCAGGTAGTTACATAAAGCCTCAGGCAAATATCCTTCATCACGAAATTCAACAACCGAACTTGCACCATGTCGTTTGGACAATTTCGCACCATCGGGACCATGAATAAGGGGAAGATGGGCAAATTTGGGAATATTCCACTCCATCGCGCGATAGATCATTAATTGTCTAAAACTATTGGTTAAATGGTCATCGCCACGAATGACATGGGTGATATTCATGTCATGATCATCACAGACAACAGCGTGTTGATATGTTGGGGTTCCATCAGCGCGTAGGATAATCATGTCATCCATTTCGATATTGGCGACGGTGACCTCTCCTTGAACAAGGTCTTGAATAACGGTTTCACCTTCTTTGGGGGCCTTGATGCGAATGGTATAAGGTGCATTGGAGGGTGCCTCGGATGGATCACGGTCACGCCAGTATCCGTTATAACGGGGAGGTTTTCCCTCAGCCAGTGCCTTGGCACGCATTTGAGCCAAATCCTCTGATGTGCAGAAACATTTATAGGCTTTTCCTGTCTCGAGAAGATGAAGAGCGATTTCCTGGTGTCTTTTAATTCTTGTCGATTGAAAAACAGGCGGTTCGTCAGGTGTTAACCCCATCCATGCCAGTCCATCAAGAATAACATCAACAGCTTCTTGAGTAGAGCGCTCTCTGTCAGTATCCTCAATCCGTAATAAGAATTCGCCATGATGATGTTTGGCATAAAGATAGTTGAATAGTGCAGCGCGAGCATTGCCAATATGAAGCAATCCCGTTGGACTTGGAGCAAAACGTGTACGAACGGTCATGGGTATCTTTCTTGCACGTAGAATGAAAAGTGAATTGAAATAATGTTTATATTAATTATTAAAAATAAAGATATGAAGTCTAGAAAAAAAATATTTTTATGGAGTTTTTGAACTATTTTAGACAGCATAAAAAATGTCATTGCTCTGTTGGTAAGGGAAACCGACCATTCGAAATTATGGATGCCTGTGATATTGGGTCTTGGAAGTCTGATTTATTTCACTCTTACGAGTGAACCAGATTTATCTTATGGTTTTATATTTTCAATATTCGGTTTGATAGGAATGGCAGTCATTCGATGGCGTTATCCCCTTCAACTAAATCTCTATATTTTTCACTGTGTTGTTTTTTTATTGGGATCAGGGTTTTGTCTTGCATGGTTACAAACACATCGACAGGAACCTTTTTACCGTTTGCCAACGCATGCGGCCACAATGAAAGGAAAAATTCGTCGAATAGAGATTTTATCAAGTGGAAAAACCCGTGTTTTAGTGCATCGTGTTCATTTTTTATCATATCCAGAATCTGAACAGAAAGAATGGCATCGATATATTCAAATTACATTATTCCATACCGATCATTCCCAAATTAATGTCGGAGATTGGATAGAGGTTAAAGCGATGCTGAAGCATCCATTTCCTCCAGTTAGAATGGCGAGTTATGATTTGCAATTTCATGATTGGTTTAAAAATATTGGTGCTTATGGATATGCTATCGCTCCTATTAACGTAATTAGAAAAAGCGATAAAACCTCAATACAATTGATACGTGAAAAAATAGCCTGTCGTATCAGGATTTTATTGCCTGGTGAGACTGGTGCAATTGCGCAAATTCTATTAACCGGAATTGATGCGAATTTATCTCAAGAAAACAGACATGTTTTTGCTGTGGCCGGACTGGCCCATTTATTGGCCATTGCTGGTCTGCATCTGGGAACGGTGATGTTGATTGTTGGCGGTACAGTACGCTGGATTTTATTGCGAAGTGAATATATTGCCTTGCATTGGCCAGTGAAAATGATTGCGTTATCAATTGGATGGATTGCAAATTGTATCTATCTTCTTCTTACAGGATTTCATTTGCCGGCAATTCGTAGTCTGATAATGGCAAGTTTGATCGTTTTCGCCCTGTCTATGGATCGTCGAAGTTTATCAATGCATAATTTGATGCTGGCAGCATTGATGATTTTGATTTTTTCACCCTCATCGATCATGAACGTATCCTTTCAGATGTCTATGGCAGCTGTGATGGCTATAATTGCAGGATATGGTTGGGGATATGACCGTTTTTTGAAAAAATCCAAGAACACTTGTGGTTTAAAAAAAATTTTTTTCTATATTTCGGAGGCTGCATGGATCAGTTTCCTGGCTGGCTTGGCAGTATGTCCAATTGTTATGGCTCATTTTCATGAACTGAATTTATATTTTATTTTGGCAAATTTGATTGCGGTTCCTGTAACAATGTTTTTGATCATGCCAACTGGATTACTATCCCTGGTAACTATCGGGACAGGAATTGATTATTATTTTTTACATTTGATGGCGTATGGAATTAATTTGGTAATTAATACAGCCCGAATTGTTAATGATTTCCCTTATGCGGTTATATGGGTTAAGGATATGCCTGGATGGGGGTTGACATGCTATTTTATTGGATTATGCATTATCTGTTTATGCGTGACTCGGTTAAAAATTACCGGCATTCTTCTGATTACGATAGGGATTATATCCTGTTTATGGGGTAAAAATCCTGATCTGGTAACATCTGCGGATGGACAAATGATTGCCATTCGACGAACTGGGTTTATATGGGTAATTTGTCAGCATGGATGCAACAAATATACGATTGAGGGATGGAAACAATACTTGGGTGTATCAAAAGTGAGAATTCAATTTTCTCACAATCATGACAGAAATATTCTTTGCAAGGATTTTTATTGCAAATTGCTGGATGAACATGTTTTGATCATATTAAAAAAACCTGAGAATTTCTTTTTCCAAGCTGAAATATGTCATGCTATGCGGTTGGAAATTTCTTTATTATGGGAACAGCGTTTATGTCCTGATATATCATTTGTTGATAAAGAAAAAAACTGGGTATATGGATCACATAGCATATGGTTGAATTCAAACAAGATCAAAAATGATTTGTCATTAAGAGGCAATCGTCCATGGGTTATGGAACCAATTCAACGTGGTATTCCGAATTTACCCGAAGCTTTGAGTGAATAAATCAAAACGGACTTATGTTTTTATCTTGGTAATGGCATATTTGCACAACAGGACAGTGCCAGCATTCAGGTTTTTTAGCCTTACAGCAATAGCGTCCATGTAAAATCAACCAATGATGTGATTTCGCAATCAATTCTCGGGGAATATTTGTTACTAGATTTTTTTCAACATCGAGGGGTGTCTTGCCAGGAGCTAGACCCGTGCGATTGCCTATTCGAAATATATGCGTATCAACTGCCATGGCAGGTTGATCAAAAGCAACACTTAATACTACATTTGCTGTTTTTCTTCCAACACCGGGTAAAGCTTCCAAAGCCTCTCTCGTTTGCGGGACTTGCCCATTATAATTTTCGATCAATTGTTTGGAAAGCGCTATAACATTTCGGGATTTGGCACGCCATAAACCGATGGAATTGATAAAGGGAACTAATTTTTCCTCACCAAGAGCAACCATTGCTTCAGGTGTAGATGCAATCTTGAACAATTTATTTGTGGCTTTATTAACAGATATGTCAGTTGCCTGAGCCGACAAAACAACGGATACTAAAAGCGTGTAGGGTGAAGAATAATTCAGTTCAGTTTTAGCGTCCGGACGTGCCTTGGCAAGAAGACGAATGAATTCCTTGATTTCTTTCTTATTCATTGCCTTTGCTAAAGGTGTTTCTTTATCTGCTTTAATAATCATGGAAAAATTTTAATTAAGCAAATGGTAACTTTTTCCCACCAAGAATATGAAAGTGAAAATGGAAAATTTCTTGACCGGAATTCTTGCCAATATTACTGATAATGCGATAACCATCTTTGTCAAGACCCAATAAATTGGCTACATGTGCAACAGCCTTGGTAAAAGCTACAATTTCCTCGGGGGCTGCACGTTGAGAAAAATCAGCATAGGAGGTATAAGGGTTTTTGGGAATGACCAAGGCATGAATTGGTGCCTTGGGGGCTACATCGTGAAACGCCAACACATATTCATTTTCATAAATTGTTTTTGCTGGAATTTCTTTTTTCAAAATTTTAGCAAATATATTTTGAGAATCATAACGAACTGAAGTTGAAGCCATTGTTTCACCTGTTATTTTGAAGATTTTAAATTACGAGAAGCCTTTTCCTCGATCCCGCTTATTTTCTCTCTTTTATGAAGTTCCGCCCAAACATCTTCAGGCGATATATCTGTTATAACCCACATGGCCAACAAATGATACAAAACATCGGCACTTTCACTGATCAGGTTTTGTGAATTTTTTGTTGCACATTCAATCAGGCATTCAACAGCTTCTTCACCGAATTTCTGTGCAACCTTGTGTGACCCTTTTTTCAGTAATTTGGCAGAATAGCTTTTTTGAGGATCATTATTTTTTCTTTCTTCAATCTTTTTATATAGACGATCAAGAATTTCACCATTTAGATTGGATTTCATACCTTGTTTCCTTTATTAAATTCGGATCAGGAAAGGCGGACGGGAATGTTGTTTCCTGCCAGAGACTTTTTTACCTGCTCAATCGTAAATTGGCCAAAATGAAAAACGCTGGCTGCAAGTAATCCTGTTGCTCCTGTTTGTGCGCCTTCGGTAAAATGTTGTAATTGACCCACACCCCCCGAAGCAATCACAGGGACACGAACATTACTGTTAATTGCTTTCAGAAGGTCAAGATCAAAACCTTTTCCCGTACCATCACGATCCATGCTGGTAATTAAAAGCTCACCAGCACCACGCCTGGTCATTTCCTTTGCCCATTGAATGACATTAATACCCGTTGGATTACGACCACCATGACTGTAGACCTCCCATGAACCTTTATCATCAGATCGTGCGTCAATAGCAACAACGATACATTGACTGCCAAATTTATTGGCTCCATCATTAACAAGATCCGGATTTTTAATGGCTGCGGAATTAATGGCGCATTTATCCGCTCCTGCTAAAAGAAGCGCACGTATATTGTCCGGTGTACGAATACCCCCGCCAACAGTCAAAGGAAGAAAAATTTTTTCCGCTGTACGATTCACCACATCAATGATGGTGTTTCTGTTTTCATTGCTTGCGGTTATATCCAGAAATGTCAATTCATCGGCACCTGCCTTATCATAAACCAATGCCTGTTCAACGGGATCACCGGCATCACGTAGGGAGACAAAATTGACTCCCTTGACCACACGTCCGTTCTTAACATCAAGACAAGGAATGACACGGGTTTTCAACATGTTTCCAACACCTTTAAAGCGTCATTGATCCGAATGCGTCCATCATAGAGGGCTCGACCAACAATTACACCCTCTATTCCTGGCTCCTGATTGGCAATGTTTCGTAATGCCTCAATATGTGCAAGGTTACCAATGCCTCCACTGGCGATAATCGGTATCTGGAGATGATGGGCAAGATTGGCAGTTTGTTCAAGATCAAGTCCGGATAACATGCCATCTCGTTCAATTTCAGTAAAGATAATGGCAGAAGCACCGCTGTCCTGTAAACGTAAGGCGAGGTCCAGGGCTTTCATTTCAGAGGTTTCCGCCCAACCTTCGGTGGATACATATCCTTTTTTGGCATCAATACCAATCACGATTTGACCAGGAAAGGATTTGCAGGCCTGATAAACTAGTCTGGAATTTTTAACGGCGACACTACCGAGGATAACTCTTTTTATGCCCTTATAAAGCCAATATTCGATAGCATTTAGGTCCCGTATTCCACCTCCAAGTTGAACAGGCACCTGAGAATTGGCAAGAATGCTTAAAATAGCTTCTGTATTAACAGATTTTTTTGCAAAGGCACCATCAAGGTCAACAACATGTAACCATTTACAACCCTGATTATTCCAGTTTCGCGCTTGTTCACCGGGATTGTCAGAATATATTGTTGCCTGATCCATTTCACCCTGACGTAATCGAACACATTGACCATTTTTCAAATCAATCGCGGGATATAATGTTAGGGGATGGACTGCTGAAGAAAAGCTGGACATAAATAAGTTACACTTCATGAAGTTAAAATTATGGTAGGTTCAAAAAGGATTTATATAAAAAATATCCCCTGAAAATTTGCCCGTTGATTTTTCGATAATAAGGGTGGGTTGCCCAATGATGATATCCATTTTTCAAATAAAACTGAAATAATTTTTTCTGACTTTCATCAATTTGCACATTAATGATCGGGAAACCTAGTTGGGCAATGGTCTGTTCGATTTTTAGAAGTAAACGTTTACTGACGCCGACATTTATGGCATAGGGTGCAACTGCAAAAATGGTGATTTTTGCAGCAATATAGGGAGATTCCTCTTCTTTTAGTGGTGTTTCAACCTCGCAAAATGCGACAATATGTCCATCCATTCGACCTGTGAAAAGAGTTTTTTCGGGAACAAGTAACGATCCCTTTATATAGCTTTCCAACAATTGTCTTGGTGGTGCCTTAACCCAGCGACAATGATAACCAGCCAATATCGCGGCTTCCAGAGATTCACAGATTGCATGCAAATCATCATCATTATCAAGGGTGGTAATTTGTTCTAATTCGATTTTTGGAAGTAGGTTTGAGTTGATGTTATCCATTGTAATTAATAAATACTTGCTAAGCGGGGGTAGGATTCCATCTTAGGAAATTTGCCAAAATATGTAATCCAACCTGTTGACTCTTTTCGACATGAAACTGCGTGCCAATCGCATTCTTTTTGGCGATGATGGCCGGAATGGATATGCCATAATCGGTTGTAGCGATAATATCCTTGTTATCTTCAGCGAACAAAGCATATGAATGGACAAAATATGCATGATCACCTGGATTTATTCCATTCATAACAGGATGTGCATTTACTTTAAAATTTAGTTCATTCCATCCCATATGGGGTAAAGGTAAATCTGTTGTATCGATAGGTTTTATTTTACCCTGGATCCATCCCAAACCTTTAGTTGTTTTATGTTCCAATCCCTGTTCAGCCATTATTTGCATGCCAACACAAATTCCTAGGAAAGGGGTCCCTTGCCGAACTTTGGCATTTAACGATTCAAGCAAACCGGGAATGGATTGCAATCCACTCATGCAATCTGCAAACGCTCCCTGACCAGGTAATATAAGACGGTCCGCATTTTGAACATGTTCTGGTTTGTTGCTGATTTCAACATCAACAGGCAGATTGATCATGTGGGCCGCCGCAATCAGGGCACGTTGAGCGGAGGCAAGGTTTCCGCCGTTATAATCAATAACAATAATGCTTTCGGGTTTATGTTTCATGAATTGATATAGTTTGTTAAACGGGGTTTTTTATCAAGTAAACGAAGAAGGGCAAATTTCTTATTGGGTGCGGCAATTACGGTTTGAAGATTCCATCCTGCCCATTGCAATTCGGTTCTTTGAAAGTGGAAGGCAAAGCAACCTACTATAAAATGTACCAAAGCCATCAAGAAGAAAGATGGATGTATCCAGATAATCAGTGAAAAACAGACACTTAAAAGAATTAATCCATGAATCCAGCTTTTTTGGACAAAAAGACCAACAGGTCCAAGTATAAATACGAGCCAGGAAAAACCCTCAGGCACTAGTTTTAATTCGGAAGGTTGGTTTTGGTTTGCATAGACAGTAAAATATTTCACAACACACCTTTGGTTGATGGAATGGAATGCAAAGCACGTGAATCGAATTCACAAGCCATTCGCAAAGCACGTGCAGTTGCTTTAAATGTTGCCTCGGCAATATGATGGGAATTACGACCCGCATGCAATATTGCATGCAAGTTCAAATGGGCGCTCATCACAAACCCACGAAAAAATTCTTCAAATAATTCGGTATCCATCTTTCCTATCTTTTCTGTTGGAAAAGACACGTTCCATGCCAGGTATGGGCGACCAGAAATATCGATAACGACTTCGCTCAAGGCCTCATCCAGAGGAACAGAGGCTTGTCCAAACCGACAGATTCCTTTTTTCTCTCCAATCGCTTTCTGGAATGCCTGACCCAAAGTTATGCCGACATCTTCCACTGTATGATGAAAATCAATATGTAGATCGCCTTTGACCATTATGTCCAAGTTAAACAAGCCATGTTTGGTAAGAGCTGTCAGCATGTGGTCAAAAAAACCGATTCCCGTTTCGATATTGGACTGACCTGCTCCATCAAGATTCAGGGTGAGCTGGATATCTGTTTCCGAGGTTTTGCGATGTACGGATACCTGTCTTTGAGTATTCATAAAAGATAACTTTAAAATATAAATTTTATTTGACATTCAATTAATAACTTGCTTTTGCCGGAATGCCAAGATTAAAGAGTAAGAAATGAAATTATGAAATCATGAATCTCTTATGAATAGAACTTAAATTCATAATACTTTTTACGTATTTTTGTCTCGAGGAAATTACAGTAAGTTTAGATTTGATATGAAACTTACATTATAAATGGTAAAATTATAAATAACTTTATTGTAATGGATAATTTTATGTCAAATATTGATTTTCTGCTTTCTCGTTTTTCATGTGGTTCATTAACGCAACCTGCGCCAAATGACGATGAATTGCATCAAATTTTATCAACAGCGATGCGGGCTCCTGATCATGGGCGCTTACGTCCCTGGCGTTTTGTGATTATTGGTAAAGAGTATCGAGAAAAATGGGTAAGATCATTGGAAAAGATCCTTACAAAACCGGATTCTTGTTATCCCCCTGCTTATATAACCAAAATAGTGCAAAATTTTTCGAATGCCCCTTTGATCTTGGCACTTGGATTTCGTCAATTTCATGATGACAAGACGTCTATCTCCCTTGATGAACAGTTGATGGCAGCATCAGCAGCAACCATGAATATATTGAATGCTGTCCATGTTCTGGGATTTGGTGCAAAATGGATTACAGGCCCCATTGATGTCCCTGAAATTACGGAATTATTGGGACTGAAAAAACCGTATAGAATGATCGGGTTTATGTTTATCGGAACACCTGTGGAAGGATCTGAGGCACCTCCACGGGTTTCAGTGGATGATTATGTCGCTAACTGGCAGGGAAATGCAGTAAATTTCAAAATTGATTCATAAATAGTTAAAGAGATGAAACGATGTTAAAGATTAAAGATATGATGGATGTTGTTGTGATTGGCGGGGGTCCTGCAGGATTAAGTGCGGCATTGTCCCTGGAAGGGATTGGTCTGAAAGTCACTGTTATTGATCCAGCCCCAATGACAGCTTTGCAAGAACCTTCTTTTGATGGTCGTGAAATAGCTTTGACCCATCATTCCGTTTCATTGATGAAATCAATGGGGATATGGGACCGTATTCCTCAAGATGAAATTTCTTCGCTCAGGGAGGCCAGGGTTGAGAATGGGGAAGAAAACAATCCTTTGATTTTTGACACGCAGGGAAAGGGCGAAGAGGCTCTTGGTTATCTTGTCCCAAATCATCTGATCCGAAAGGCAACATTTGAAGAGGTTCAATCTCGTGAAGGGATTACTGTTTTATTCAATACACGCTGTAATAAATTAAATTGCTTTGTTGATTATGCCCGGGTTGAATATTCCAATGCAGATCAGGACGATGCAGTTTTTTCTACAAAACTGGCTGTTGTAAGTGACGGACGTTTCTCCAAAATAAGGGACAGTCTTGAAATTGGATATTTGCTGCATGATTTTCATCGACATATGATGGTATGTCGTATGAAGCATGAGTTGCCTCATCATCAAGTTGCCTTGCAATGGTTTGACAAAGGACAGACTGTTGCCTTACTGCCATTGAATAATAATGTCACTTCTGTTGTATTGTCTCTTCCTCCTGATGAAATGAATCGGGTCAGATCGTTGGGAGCCGAACAATTCAATCTGGAAATAATGAAACGCATACATGGACGGCTTGGAAAAATGGAGCTTGTTTCCACCCGGCATGTTTATCCTTTGAAAACTGTATTTGCCAACCGGTTTGAAACAAGACATGCTGCCTTGGTCGGCGATACGGCTATTGGAATGCATCCTATCACAGCCCATGGTTACAATTTTGCCCTGATTGCCCAGGAAATCCTGGCAGATGAAGTTTTGGCAGGTTTAAAAAGGGGAGAGGAAATCGGCACATCGAAACAATTACGCCATTTCGAAAAACGGTTAAGAATCAAAACCATGCCGATGTTTACCCTGACAAACACTATTGCAACGCTTTATACACGTGAAGAGAAGGGATTGTGGAAATTAAGGAGGTTAGGTATTAAAACGGCCAATTTACTAAAGCCTGTTAAGAATAAAGTCGTGGATACCCTAATTGATAAAACCACAACATTGCCTTCTCCAAAATCGATTTTATCGAAAAGATTTTGATTAATTCACTTTTAATATAAACAGGATGAAATAGTAATAATTTATTGTATCATCTTGTTTCATTAAAGAATTTGTAAAAATCAACAATTTACAATTCAATTTTCCTGCGTTTTTGGCGAAGGACTGATTCAATCCATTCATTTAATTTCTTCGTATTTTTCTCGGCATTTTCCAGATCTGGGTAAAAATCGGGAAAACGCAAGGATAGCCAGCGCCAACTTACCAGGCGTTTATGCATTTTTTCAGCGCGTTCAAGTTCGCGTCGGGATGCCTGGGCTGGATTGGGTAATTTTCCAGATCCAGGGGCGGGTATGGTTTTGCCGGCAGCATGATCCGCTGCCCAATGAGTAAGCCGTTGAATGCCATTGTCACGGTCATCGACCGGACATGTTGAATATGTCCAGCGATCTTTAAGGGAAAGACCATCCACTCCCTCCAGTGAGGATGCAATCGCGAATGTTTCCTCCATTTTTGCCAATCGATAATTGGGATCATCAGGACGTAAAACAGCCCGTTTCAAGCGTGTCAATACACCGAATAAACTCGTTGAATTGATTTCATTGGCAATTGCTTGAACAATATCACTGTCAGGTTGCACCAGGGGCCGCAAATCATCTTCCTGGATTGAAGGGGCCTCTAGATTACGATGGATGAAGGTAGGATCGCCCGCACCAGCCATAATACCTACAATTCCGTTTTCATGCTTGCCATATCGACCTGCACGTCCGCCTATTTGCTTGATTTCCTGGGATGTGAGGGGGCGCCTGTTTTGACCATCGAATTTAAAGATCGTGCTGAATATAACACGTTTGATGGCTAAATTTAATCCCATACCGATAGCGTCTGTTGCGATTAAAATATCTGCCTCGCCATTATTGAAGCGTTTTGCTTCCGCCCGCCTGACTTCCGGACTCAAGGCCCCATATATTACAGCAACGCGATGGCCTTTCTGCATTAGAAGGGAACGTAGATCCAAAACCTCTCTTCTTGAAAAGGCGATAAGTGCATCACCCGTTCTCAATTTTGATAACCTGATTGGCGAACTGGCAGTGATAAGGGGACTTTTTCTTTGTAGGATAATCTCGTCACAAGGGTCATCACATAAATTGGCAATGCGTTTGACAATAGGGATACATTCTGGTGAACCCAGAACAAAAACATGGCGTGCCGGAACGCCCATAATTGCAGCCGTCCATGCTGCGCCACGATCAGGATCTGTCAGCATTTGCGCCTCATCAATCAATGCCACATCAACAGGATTGTCCATCGGGCACATTTCTACAGTAGCTGCCAGAAAACGGCTTCCGGGGATAATATTGCGCTCTTCACCCGTTTTCAAGGATGCCTCAATATCACGTTCCGCCAAGGCTTCCTTGAATTCATGCGCCAATAAACGTAGTGGTGCAAGGGCAATTCCACTCTCACTTTTAGCCATTGCTTCCAAGGCAGTATAAGATTTTCCACTGTTGGTTGGTCCAGTCACAATGGTGATATGTCTTTTCAGGGAGCGGGCTGTTATAAAATGCCCTGCATATCGATCCATTGCCGCTACATTGGCCAATACCTTGTTTTTGATATTGAGATCACCAAGGTTTATATATTTACCCTTTTTTTCCTTAGGGATTTCTTCGATCCAACTTGTAATTTGATTGCGTAATTTTCTCAATTCAACAGGATCAAATTTCCAAATATCTTTTCCGCGTTTCTTTATTTTCTGGGCAATTGGAATTCTGTTCTGTCCAATCCATTTTAGGGCATCCCTGGACGAGCAATGCAATATTGTGGGTATATCCTTGAAGTTTACAAGGCTATTTTCCCATTCCCTTTGTCGTTTTATCTCTTGTTTCTTACGGGCCTTGGCTGTTTGTAGTAACTGTTCATTTTTTTCTTTATTGATCTTATAATCTGTCAAAATCTGATCAATAAAACTATCTTTATCCTGTATATCAAAAGCCATGGCAACGGTATCTGCCATAATTGTCAATTGTTCATTATCAAATGTTCTAGCTGAGACATTATTGGTTTCAAGCTGTAAATTCTGAATTGCCTCATGGGCATTGCTGCTTGATTGTTTCAAACGGTTTCCTAGGGCAAGCTGCAATGCATTTTCAAAATTAGTTTCATTGGGTTCAGGTGTGTGAATAAACGAAACCGCCCATGCAATATCTTCGGGTTGAACCCAAACATATTTTTTTTGTTGGACAAGCTGGGTTAATTTTTTTGCCCATCCCTTTCTACGAATATTACAGAGAAGTTTTATAAAATTTGCTGGTGCAATCGTGTCAGAGTCAGTTTCAAATTGGCGTTTAATGAGTTTTTTTAGACGATTTTCCTCTTGAGGCGTAATATCTAGCCGGGTTTCTTGTAAGATTTTGTAAAGAGCAAGTTCAGAAGGGGATGAGTTCATATGATTTAACAGATTAAAAATTGAATTTTATTATTTAGTACATATCTAGAATACAAGATAAAAGATGATATAGGTTTTTCGCAACATATTGTACTTATAATATAAGTTTTTTTATTTTAATGCCTTATATTTATGTATAATTTGAAAAAATTGATTAAATAAGATTGAATCAAAAAATTTTATCAGTATTTTCTTATTTAGAGATAATTTTAAAACACGGTATTTTTTTTAAAATGACGAATTGGGTTTCAATATATAAGATAAATTTCATATAAATTGACCAATATTGCAGGAGATTAGTAAATAATGACAGAATCAGTGATGATTGATGATTCTTTTCGTCTTTCCCCGCCCTCTAAAGAATATAGTCACTTAAATGCTGAAAAGGTTTTATCTGTTCATCATTGGACGGACCGTCTTTTTTCTTTCACTTGTACGCGCACCTCAAGTTTAAGATTTGATAATGGTCAATTTTGCATGATCGGAATCGAGGTAAATGGCAAACCTTTATTGCGAGCTTATAGTGTTGCAAGCGCTAATTATGAAGAACATCTTGAATTTCTGTCAATCAAGGTTCCTGATGGTCCCTTGACTTCACGTTTATGTCATATGAAGGTCGGTGATACGGTTCTTATTGGACGTAAACCAACGGGAACCCTGGTGCTTCCTAATTTGAAACCCGGTCGAAACTTATATTTCTTTTCAACGGGAACCGGATTGGCACCTTTCATGAGCCTTATTCGTGATCCAGAGGTATACGAGAATTTTGAAAAAGTGGTCCTGACCCATACTGTACGCATCAAAGGGGAACTGGCTTATCATAATTATATTTTAAATGATTTGCCAAATAATGAATTTCTGGGAGAATATGTAAAAGAAAAACTGGTTTATTATCCTACAGTTACTCGTGAGGAATTTCCTGTAAGAGATCGTATCACGACCCTGATTGAAAATGAGAAACTGTTTTCTGATATTAATTTACCTGTTATGGATCCCGAACATGATCGTGCTATGATTTGCGGTTCTCCAGAAATGTTGGCGGAAACCAAGTCAATTCTTGAAAAAAGAGGTTTTGTAGAAGGCAACGGTTCATCACCTGGTTCCTTTGTAATTGAAAAAGCATTTGCGGAGCAATAATTCATGAAATACGACTTTGACCTTATTGTTATAGGAGCAGGTTCAGGCGGTGTTCGCTGTGCCCGTATTGCAGCTTCCCATGGTGCCCGTGTTGCGGTTGTTGAGAAACAATATTGGGGTGGTACCTGCGTAAATATTGGCTGTGTACCAAAAAAGCTTATGGTTTATGCAAGCAATTTCAACAACCAGGTCAAAGATAGTCATGGATATGGATGGGATACGGTTCCCGGACACCATCATTGGCCTGAATTTATTGAGGAAAAAAACAAGGAAATAAAACGGTTAAATAATATTTATATTTCCATGTTGGAAAGGGCGGGAGTGATTCTATTTACAGGTCATGCCTCTTTCAAAGATGATCATACTCTTAAAATCTCATCTTCTGTATTATCTGATGAAAAAGCAGAAGATAAATTTATTACAGGCAAGCATATTGTTATTGCAACAGGCTCATCGCCCACGAAACTTGATATTGAAGGAAATGAATACGCCATTACTTCAGATGAAGCTTTTTATTTGTCAAAACGTCCGGAAAATATTGCCATCATTGGATCTGGATATATTGCACTTGAGTTTGCCGGCATATTTGCCGGACTGGGTTCAAATGTGGATTTAATTTATCGTCAACCTGTCCCCCTCAGAGGATTTGATCAGGATATACGTCAGGCTGTCTATGATGCGATTGAACAGCGTAAGGATATTATCCAACATGTCAAAGCCCATCCAAAAAAGATTATTAAACAAGGTGAGCAATATCATCTTTATCTTGATAACGGAGAAGTGGTGCAAACAGATTGTGTATTTTTTGCCACTGGTCGGCATCCCAATTTGTCAGGATTAAATCTTGAAAAAATTGGGATTGAAAAGGGGAAAAAAGGGGAAATCATTGTTAATGAAGATTTTGAAACTCGAATTCCCCATATTTATGCCATCGGTGATGTGATAGATTTTGTTAATCTTACTCCTGTAGCCATTGCTCAAGGACATGCTCTGGCTGATCGTTTATTCGGAAATAAAATTCGTAAAAGTAACTATGACTACATTCCAAAGGCTGTATTTTTTAATCCACCAATTGGAAGCATTGGTTTAACTGAAGAAGAGGCTGCACTAAGAGGAGCAGTTGATATCTATATCTCCAATTTTACGTCAATGCGCTATAGTTTAACGGAACGTAAGGTTAAAACCTTTATTAAAATGATCGTTGATCAATCGTCGCAAAAGGTTGTTGGACTTCATATTGTCGGAGATGACGCACCAGAAATGCTGCAAGGATTTTCAGTTGCAGTTGCGGCAGGTTTAACCAAGGCAGTTTTTGATGAAACAATCGGTATTCATCCAACCTCTGCGGAGGAAATTGTAACCCTTCGTCAGGTTGCAAGGGTTACAGATAAACAAAATTAAAAGTTTGATTATCGGGGGGTTAACCATCCATTTCCTGTTGAATCCCCTAATTTCCCCTGTCCCATTGGGCCACTTTCCTGATACGCTGTACCATATTTTGAAAGATTGGCACCACTTACCTTGTCTTTCGATTCAGCCAAAGCTTGTTGATGCTCGGGATCTGGTCCATTTTGCATGTTCATGGAAGGCGCATAGGTATAACCGGGAGGTGGTTCACGGTGTCCTCGAACGGTAATATGTTCACCCCCTTTTTCAGCTTCCTGGGATTTCATTTGAACGGATTGTTTGGATAAGCCTGGTAAAGTTCCGCTTTCTTCTTGATTGATTGGCGTAACTTGTGCATAAGTTTTGACAGATAGTAAAGTCGTAGAAAGTAAAACTGTATACAATCCAGTTTTAAACCAATTCATTATAATTTATCCTTTATGGCTTTAAAAAATAGCTGATATAGATTTATAATTTACGTTCTTGATATAATATACCAAATTTGAAAAGTTAAGCCCGTGATGAAATGGATGGGTTTATTCTTCAATCTATAACATAAAATGAAATAAAAACATATTTGATGATTTCAGAAATATCAGTAATTTTAATTTTATCTAAGGATTAACGGTGATTATATTTTCTTGCAAGATAATCTCCCAACCATTGAATTCCTGAAATCATGAGCACCAATATAACGATTACAATTCCCATAATATCCGATCTGAATTGTTGATATCCATATTGTATAGCATAATGACCCAATCCACCTGCCCCAATGGTCCCAGCCATGGCGGATATTCCAATAATCAGGATTAGAGTCACGGTAAAACCGGAAATGAGTCCCGGTAAAGCTTCAGGCAATAGAACCTCTTTAATAATTGTAAAATTGCTTCCTCCCATCGCTTTAACTGCCTCAATAAGATTACGGTCGACTTCCTTAAGGGAAACTTCCGCTATTCTGGTAAAATAGGGAATAGTTGCAATAGTTAGCGGAACAATTGCTGCAGTCGTGCCAATAGCGGTTCCAACAAGAAATCGTGTTACGGGAATTAGGGCCACTAGCAATATTATAAAAGGAATGGATCGGAATATATTAATAATGAATCCAATCGATCGATTACATATCGGTGCGGGCCTTAAACCGTCAGGTGCGGTGATAACCAGGAAAAGGGCGAGAGGTAATCCACCTGTCAAGGTTAGCAAACCACAAGCTAGAGTCATTTCCAATGTCTGGCCAATAGCAATATATAACTGCTCAAGTTGATATGTTGAAATATGAGAGTACTGACTTATGAGATTATTCATTTGATCAAGATTAAAGACGGACATAACCAACCTTTTCAACTGTCTCAACACCCATGCTTGTAAGAGCTGTTATTGTTTGTTGCCATTGATCCGCAGGAACGGCAAGAAATGTCGTGCCAATTGGTGTTTCACGTATATGGGTTATGTTTCCTTCCAACAGTACTGCGGAAATTTGATAATCTTTTTGAAGATTAGCTATTAAGGGATCTCTTACAACCTTGCCCATCATGACGACATGTAGAATGGCATGGTCATTCCTGTCAGGGTTGGGATGAATATTTTGCGATATACTTTGGGGAAGGGAAGGCTGTTCCTCTTGCAATAATTGTTGGGTTGTTTCCGATTGCGGATGAGCAAAAACTTTACCGACTGCTCCCTCCTCGATGATTTTACCTTTTTGCAGAACAAAAACTCGATCTGCTAAAAGGCGGATAACACTCATTTCATGAGTGATCAAAACAATTGTAAGTTTTAGTTTCTGATTAATTCGTAATAAAAGTTCAATTATTGAACGTGTCGTTTCTGGGTCAAGGGCAGAGGTTGCCTCATCACATAACAAAAGGGCGGGATTGGCTGCCAGGGCTCTTGCTATTCCAACACGTTGTTTTTGCCCCCCCGATAACTGGGCTGGATAATTGAGGGCCTTGTCAGGAATGCCAACCAGTTCGAGCAATTCTTTTGCTTTCTCAATTCGCTTGGCTTTAGGAATCCCTGCAATTTTCAAGGGAAGGGCAATATTATTTAAAACATTTTTAGAATTAAGTAGATTAAAATGCTGAAAAACCAGCCCAATTCGCTGTCTCAATGGAATAAGAGCCTTTTCAGGCAAATGGGCTATATCTTTTCCTTCAATCTTGACCTTGCCACTTGTTGGTTTTTCCAGCCCCGCCAAACATCGTAGCAGAGTTGTTTTTCCTGCTCCAGAGTGTCCGATAATTCCAACTATTTCTCCTTTTTGAATCGAGAAAGTAAGGTTGGATAATGCGGCATGATTGCCAAAATTTCTGCATACATTGTCAAATTCAATAACGGGTAAATCTGAAGTCATAAATTTTTATCAATTAAACTGCATTGAGGAAAAGAATGTGTCACCATGCAGGCAATATAGCGCCGTGAAATTTATCTTCCATTGTCTTTTTCACGGCATCGGATTGAAAACTCTCCAGCAACAATTTCATTTCAGGGCGGTTTTCATCCCCTTTACGTACAACCAAGATATTG
The DNA here is from genome assembly GCF_016101365.1 of Commensalibacter sp. M0355. Classification (NCBI taxonomy): domain Bacteria; kingdom Pseudomonadati; phylum Pseudomonadota; class Alphaproteobacteria; order Acetobacterales; family Acetobacteraceae; genus Commensalibacter; species Commensalibacter sp. M0355. Next base: position 394,844 of record NZ_JACFQQ010000001.1, on the reverse strand, counting down.
TCATAAGGACTGTCTTTAATATCCTCTCTAAGTAAAGCAGATTTTGGATTGATCCCGGCCGGTATGACGAAATTCGTATTGACCGCGGCCATTGTGACATCATCTAGGGCACGGGATAATTGGGCGGCGTCAAGATCAATAAGTTGAAAATGATGTGGATTACTGATGACATCCCCAAGTCTAGGTAATGCCGGAGCATTCTGCCGTAGTTGGATGAGATTGGCTTTCACTAGAAGATTAAGAGCTCTGCCTTGATTGGAAGGATCATTGGGAATGGCGATTTTTGCTTGGTCAGGAAGATCACGGATGGATTTGATTTTATGTGAGTAAAAACCCAGTGGTTCTGCCCATGTTTTTCCAAGAACGGTCAATTTATAATTTCTTGCTTGAATTTGCGCATCCATGAAGGGAACTGTTTGGAAAGCGTTGGCATCAATATCTTTACCAACAAGCGCTTCATTTGGAATATTGTAATCGTCAAAATTGACCAGTTGAATATCAATGTTTTTTGTTTTTGCAACTTCCTTGGCGGTAAGGGCCAGTTCCTCTTCAGGACCACTAATGATACCGACACGAATAGTTTGAACGGTGGAGGCGGCTTTAGTTTCTTGCGGAATACCCGAATAAAGGATAAATGCGGTTAAGCTGGCAAGAAAAGCCCGGCGAGAGAAAATCATCATTAACTGTTGTTCCCATTCGTTCAAGGTCAAAGATATTTAAGGAAAGTTTTATATAAAAATCGTGTATCTGTATAGAGTATATTATATGAAACACCATACAATATTAAAGCTGCTGGTTAATTATTTTATAAATATGGTTAATTTTTTATATTATAAGATAAATAATATGTTTTTTTAGGAAAATGTTATTGTATGTTTGAATGTAAAATATTAGATAAAATATTTGTAATTTAAGCTTTTATTGAAACAGGATTTACAATGGATAGTAAGATATTGTCTGATGCTAATGTAAATAAGAACTGGACACCAGATTCTTGGCGTTCATTTCCAATTAAACAGGTGCCAGAATATCCAGATCAATCCGTATTGAAATTAATCGAAGATAAATTATTCCAATATCCACCTTTGGTTTTTGCAGGTGAGACGCGTAAACTGAAACAGCAATTGGCAGCAGCAGCGGAAGGTAAGGCATTTGTATTACAGGGTGGGCCTTGCGCTGAAAATTTTGAGGAATTTACGGCTGATATCATTCGGGATATGTTCAGGGTTATTCTTCAAATGGCTGTCGTTCTGACGTTTGGAGCAAAAGTTCCTGTTGTAAAAATTGGTCGCATTGCAGGTCAATTTGCCAAACCACGCTCTTCATCACATGAAAATAAGAACGGTATGAGTCTTTTATCATACCGTGGCGAAATTATCAATGGAGCTGAATTTACGAAAGAGGCCCGTACTCCAGATCCGAGAAGAATGGAAATTGCCTATTTCCAGTCAGCTGGGACCTTGAATTTGATCCGTGCATTTGCAAATGGTGGCTATGCTAATCTAAATGAAGTCCATCGCTGGAATCTGGATTTTGTCAAGCGCCTGCCTCTGGCAAAACAATACAACAAATTGGCCAATCGAATAGATGAAACTCTAGCGTTTATGAAAGCTTGTGGCTTGACATCACAAAATACGCCGCAAATTCATGAAACAGAATTTTACACATCTCATGAAGCCTTATTATTGCCCTATGAACAGGCTTTGACACGAATTGATTCAACATCCGATGATTGGTATAATTGTTCGGCGCATTTTTTATGGATAGGTGATAGAACACGTCAACCTGATGGTGCGCACGTTGAATTTTTGCGAGGCGTTAAAAATCCGGTTGGTATCAAGGTTGGTCCATCTGCCGATTTGGAGGATTTATTAAAATTGTTGGATATTTTGAATCCAAACAATGAACCGGGACGTATTTCTCTGATCAGTCGCATGGGGGCTGCAAAAGTTAGGGATTATTTGCCCAAGATAGTTCAGGGGATTAAAGATTCTGGTCATATTGTTACATGGCTTTGCGATCCAATGCATGGGAACACGATTTCAACAAGTAACGGGGTCAAGACACGTTCATTTGATTCAATACTTGCTGAAGTTATAGGTTTTTTTGATGTAATGACTTCTTCAAACGCTATTCCGGGTGGTATTCATGTTGAAATGACCGGAACAAATGTTACGGAATGTATCGGTGGAGCCCATCATCTAAAGGAGTCTGATCTTGCAAAACGATACCAGACATTTTGTGATCCTCGTTTAAATGCTGAACAGTCTTTGGAAATCGCTTTTCTGCTTGCTGATGAGTTGACCAAAAGAAATTTTGCGGCTCATTAACAGGAATATTGTTTTGTAATATTATTGAAAGTCAAATGGATGACTGATGGATTAGAGAAAAAGAACGTGGATAAAATTCTGTCATCTACCTTGGCTGTGACAGTACCTGGTAATAATGAGGAAATATTAAATCGTACGGATATGTATTTTGTTCGTACACAGAAAATAATCGAGCAATATGGGGATACAGAAGTTGTTTATGCCGTTTTTTTACGACGTCCTGTAATTTCTGCACCTCGTATTGCTCTTGAATGGCTAGAGCATATTATCGCCAGGGAAAAAATTAATGCCAGTTATAAACTGGCATTTCCAGAAGGGGAATGGGTTGGAGCAGGGTTGCCGATACTATACTTAAAGGGATCCTTTAAACAGCTTGTCACACTGGAAACCATATTATTGCAAAAACTCGGCGCCTGTTGTGTTGCCGCCTGCAATGCGTTTCAGATGACCCAACTTTTGCCAGATACAAGCTTCATCGCGATGGATGCGCGACATTGTGCCGGTTATGAAATGCAGGAGTTGGTGGAGTATGCTGCATGGGTTGGTAGCAAGGCAGCACAAAAAAAGAACGGAGCGAAAGGATTTATCGGGACTGCGAGTACGATAACCTCAAAATTTTATGGATTACATCATGGACTTGGAACAATGCCGCACGCCTTGATCGGTTATGCCGGTTCAACCCTTAAAGCTGCTGAAATGTTTCATGAGCAGTTTCCAGATCAGGAACTTGGTGTATTGGTTGATTACTTTGGTCAAGAAATTACCGATGGATTGGCGGTTTGCAAGGCTTTTCCAGAATTGGCGGCCCAGGGTAAAGTTTTGCTGCGCTTGGATACTCATGGTGGACGATACATTGAAGGACTGAATAGACAGTCATCATATGAACTGTTAATGCGATATGCTCCTGAAACAATTCAACGCTATTGTTCCGAAAAAGAATTGACATATCTGGCAGGAACAGGTGTCTCTGCGGCTGCAATATGGTATATGCGTAAAAAACTTGATGAGGCCGGATTTGATAGGGTTAAGATCATTGCCTCATCGGGGTTTGATATCGAGAAATGTCGTATCATTTCTGAAGCAAGAGCCCCGGTTGATATTGTCGGGACCGGTTCATTCATTCCTGTTTTATGGAATGAAACATATGCAACTGCCGATATTATTGCCTATAATGGCAAACCTTTGGTTAAAAAAGGTCGGGAATTTTTGATTAATCTTGCCCGACAGTATATGCCTAACTTGGGAATATGATAATTTATAATATATGAATGGGGTAAATAATTTGCAAAATCAAGAAGATCAGAACAAAGAAGACAAGAGAGAATATAATGTACAGATCTTTGATCTTTCGAGTGAGCAAAAAAATGAGGTCACTGAAGTGGTTGCCGGTTTTTACAGTTTGGAACATGCCAATGCATTCGCCAAAACTTATGTTCGGGACAGTGTTGAAAGATGCCGTATTCCGGGAGCTTCACGACAGGAAATCTTTGATGCTTGGTCAGCTTTTGGAGAAGATGCGAAAGTTGTTGATTCACGAGAAAAAGAGAATTGGGATTCTTCGGATTCCATTATGATGTTTATTGAAAATGTTGCTACGCCAATGGAAAGGGACTGGCGTGCGCTTGATCCACGTCGTTTGGTGGAAGAGGATGATTTTCCTGAAGACGACAAATAATATAAGTTTTCTTTGTTAATTAAAATACAAGTACAGATTATGAAATTACGTTTTGCCCCAAGTCCTACTGGTTTAATGCATGTAGGAAATGCCCGTCTAGCAGTTGCTAATGCACTTTATGCCCGTCATCATGGTGGAACCTTTATGTTGCGTATTGATGATACGGATGTTGAACGCTCCAAGGAGGAATATGTTCGGGAAATATATCAGGCATTAAAATGGTTTGGGATTGGCTGGGATGAATTCATGCGTCAATCTGAACGTATGGATCGTTATCAATTGGCAATAGAAAAATTAAAACAGTCTGGGCGTCTGTATCCATGCTTTGAAACTAAACAGGAGCTTGATTTTAAGAGAGAGTTGCGTCGTCGGCAAAATAAGCCTCCTATTTATGATCGGGCAATGCTTAAGCTTACGTCTGAACAACGAAAAGAGGCAGAGGCAAACGGAAAAAAACCTCATTGGCGCTTCATGCTTTCTGGGCGTGAAATGAAATGGAAAGACTTGGTTATGGGTGACTGTCACGTCAAATTATCCTCCATTTCCGATCCAGTCATGATCAAGGCGGATGGTACCGTTTTATATACTTTGGCATCAGTTGTCGATGATCTTGAAAGTGGCATTACGCATATTATCCGGGGTGAGGATCATGTGACAAATACAGGTGTTCAACTGGATTTGATTGAGGCATTGACTGATCATCCAAATACCATCCAGTTTGCACATCTACCGTTACTGCTTGACGAGGATGGGGGTAAGCTTTCAAAACGATTGGGAAGTATCTCTTTGCGCCGATTACGCGAGGATGGATTGGAGGCAAAAGCTGTGGTTTCCTATCTGGCAAGATTGGGGACATCAAGAGATCCACAATTGTTGTCTGTTGACGAATTGGCAAAGGATTATGATTTATCCTCATATTCGCGTTCACCAGCAAGGTTCGATATTCAACAAATGTTGGCATTGAATAAAAAGTGTTTGCATACAATGGAATTTTCAGAAGTCAGAGATCGATTGCCTGAAGCTGTTACAGAAGAATTCTGGAATATTGTCCGACCCAATATCGATATATTGTCTGAAACGCGATATTGGTGGGATTTGGTTCATGAGGATATTATTCCTGAAGTTGCGGATGAAGATAAATCATATCTTCATCTGGCCTTGGAATGTTTGCCAACTGAACCTTGGGGGCAAGAGACCTGGAGCCAATGGACCAATATTTTGAAAGAGGTTAGTGGTCGAAAGGGAAAATCTCTTTTTCATCCATTGCGTCTGGCATTAACACGAGAGGATAAAGGGCCGGAGATGAGAGGGCTTTTACCGCTGATTGGGCGAGAAAGAGTGGTCAGACGGTTAACGGAGGCATGTTCTCTTGCCTAGATAAATTAAATTATGAAGATAAATAATTTTATCTTCATATAGCTTTTTTAAAAGGTTGAAAAATTTCTTGGCTTTGTTAAAAAGGCTTTTTTATTTCATTAAAGTTTTACCTTGTTATGCGTCAATCTTTGAAAACAGAACTTTTAAGTCCAGCCGGTACGTTAAAAGCCATGCGATATGCATTCGCATACGGTGCAGATGCGGTCTATGCAGGACAGCCACGTTACAGTCTGCGAGTTCGCAATAATGAATTCAATCACCAAAATCTTAAAATCGGTATTGATGAGGCACATGCTCAAGGAAAATCTTTCTATGTGGTGGTTAATATTGCACCTCATAATGCAAAGTTAAAGACATTTATCAAAGATTTGGAGCCTGTTGTTACCATGGGACCTGATGCTTTGATCATGTCTGACCCTGGACTAATTATGATGGTGAGGCAACATTTTCCTCAAATGGCCATACATTTATCCGTCCAGGCCAATGCTGTTAATTGGGCCACGGTTAAATTTTGGAAAGAGATGGGATTAACACGGGTTATCTTGTCACGTGAGCTTTCCCTCAAGGAAATTGAAGAAATTCATCAACATGTTCCAGATATCGAATTGGAGGTATTTGTGCATGGGGCCCTTTGCATGGCTTATTCAGGTCGGTGTCTATTGTCGGGATATATTAATCACCGTGATGCCAATCAGGGAACATGTACAAACTCTTGTCGCTGGAAATATGATGTTGAAGAGGCAAGTGAAAATGAATTGGGAGAAATTGTCAATAAAAACCAATCTGAAACATGTTGTAAATCTGGTGATGTTCCACCTACCTTGGGTGAAGGGGAGACAACAGATAAAGTTTTCATTCTGCGCGAAGAAAAACGCCCTGATGAGGAGATGACAGCCTTTGAGGATGAACATGGCACTTATATCATGAATTCGAAGGATCTGAGAGCAATTCAGCATGTTGAAAAGTTGGTTAATATTGGTGTTTATTCCCTTAAAATTGAAGGGAGAACAAAATCTCATTATTATTGTGCCCGTACTGCTCAAATATATCGCAAGGCAATTGACGATGCCTTGGCAGGTCGGCCATTTGATATGAATTTGATGACAAGTTTGGAATCTCTGGCTCATCGTGGATATACTGAAGGTTTTTTAAGTCGACATAAACATAATGAATATCAAAATTATGAAACAGGTTCATCAATTTCGGTTAAACAGCAATTTGCTGGTGAATTCACTGGTAATTTCAGGGATGGCCTTGCCGAAATCGCGGTTAAAAACCGTTTTGAAATTGGTGATCAACTAGAAATAATGACTCCTGGCGGAAATGTTAGCTTTACTTTAGAAAAAATGGAAAACACGAAAGGGGAAGCCATTAAAATCGCACCAGGAAATAGTCATATTGTCTATATTCCTGTCCAGAAAAATCTTTCTCTCGAATATGCGTTACTTATGCGATATCTGAAAACTGAATCATAATTGAGAATATTGGGTTTATTAATCATTGGGGGGATTTATTAAACTGCGGAAAAAATTTTTCCTAAAGGGTGAACTGTTAAAATATTATAATATTTCTTAATTTACCTTACCTTGATTTTTGTTTGTTAATATTGCATTTAATGATCAGATGAAGGAATTCTAATTTATCAATTGATTTATCGCACTGGATAAATCATTTTCTGTTAAAGGTTGATCACTTAAATTTATGCAACCATAACGTTGCTTTTTAACTGCGGTAAGAAGATAGAAACAATTACGCAGATGATTTTGGTTATCCAGTTTTCTATTTAACTCCAATAGAGCTGTATCTTTTTTTGCAAAGACCATATTTGCTAAAGCTGCACCATGAGGGGCGATAATCAGATCAGCCTGACGAAAAAGATTGACTTGTGCAGCAAAATCCATGTTTTCAAGAAACACTTTTTCAATTGATTTCTCATTCAAAACTTTATCAATAATACGCTGTTCATCAAAACTAATTCGAGGATTTGGATGATGTTCCCTTGAAATGTAAAAACGTTTGGGTAATGAAGCATTGACAGGGGGCTGGATTGTATCGAATAAGGTATAAATTTCATCAAATGTTAGATATAATTCCGGCATCAGGGGATTATGCCAGAAAAAATGCAGATTTTTTACAGGATAAATACCATAATTCATAAAAGTGGCACGATTAATCAATCCACTATATTCAAGGCTTTGAACATAAGTTGTTGGTGAGAAAGCACATTGCCGATTGTTGAATAGGCTATGTTCAGATGGTAAGGCAAGAATTGTATCAGGTGGCAATATGGAATTGGCTAATTGTGTTTTGGAGATTCCATACAATAACCAATGATAATAATTAAAGCAAGCAGCGTCAAAACCCACAAAAACATTATCTAAACTGGACTTTTGTTCAATGTCTGGAAATAAAAAGCCAGAATGATTTTCACTGGGTGGCAATTGTTGTTTTATTAAAAAACAAGAAGGTTCATCAACGATATATCCTTCGGATGTTACGATTACTCCGTCCAGTCCCGGGAAAACGATAAAATATGCGTTTTTAAGGGTAAATAGAGTCAAATACGTAAGAGGTAAAGTTATTTGATCATTTTTTTTAGGATTTGATCTTACGTTATAATAAGACAACCCACGCATGAAATCCCTTTTACCTGTTATAGTATTAAAATTTTGGGGAAGAGATAAAATGGCAGGGGATGAAATACAAATTTTTTTTTGCTTTGATATTTTTTCAAATGAACGGAAATCTTGTTTTAAAATTAAATTATTTGAAATCATTTTATAAAACTTTAATTTTTTTGAAATAAATGAAAATATAAAAAAGAGAAAGGAAATATTTGTCAATATGTTATAATATTATTGATTTGTGGCAAATTAAATATGAAATTATTTCAATAATTGAAGAATAAATTTATGTTAATTTAATTATCTTAAAATGATGTTTCTTCAGATTTTTTGAATTACAAATTATAATTTATTGAAAATTGTTTTTTTTTATTATTGTGATGCTATTCTGGATATCATCCTGCTTTGATAAGGTTTTGAATATTATTTTTTTCAAATAACATGAGTAAAACTTGTATTGACGTTTTTTCATCAATGGAGGTCTGAGCCTCTTTGTTATACCAGTATTCAGCAGCTTTCCAGGCTGTATTAATCCAATGATCCAACATGATTTCATTGACCATTTTAAAATTGGGTAAACCGGATTGTCTACGACCTGTTACCTCTCCGCCGCCCCGTATCCTGAAATCCTCATCAGCTATCAGGAAGCCATTCTCTGTGTCTCGTATGAGGGATAATCTTTTTTTCGCTATATAACTAATTTTATCATCATGTAAAAGAAGACAGTATGACTGTTTTTCTCCTCTTCCAACACGCCCACGTAATTGATGCAATTGTGCAAGACCAAAACGTTCTGCATGTTCAATAACCATGATGTTAGCATTGGGAATATTGACGCCAACCTCGATGACTGTGGTGGCAACTAGTATTTTGGTTTTATTGTGTGCAAATTTATCAAGTTCAGCTTGTCTTTCGCCGGTATCTTGTTGGCCATGCGCTAGGCCTACATTCTCGATACCAAAATAATGCTGTAGGCTCATGTAACGATCTTTGACTGCAGCCAGATCCATAACCTCGCTTTCTTCAACTAGAGGACAGACCCAGAATATTTGACAACCTTTTTGAATGGCTCTTTTGATACCCTCCAAGATTTTATCAATTTTGCTTAATGCATGTAGCGTGGTATGTATAGGTTTACGATTTGCAGGTTTTTCTGTAAGATGACTAACCTGCAATTCTCCCCATCTTGTCAGTAAAAGGGTTCTTGGAATAGGGGTTGCTGTCATTACAAGTGTATCTGTATTTTCCCCCTTTTCCCCCAGTCTAATGCGTTGTTCAACACCGAAACGATGTTGTTCGTCAATAATGACAAGCGCCAGGTTATGAAAAACAACTTGTTCCTGAAACAAGGCATGTGTACCGATAGCAATTTTTGTTTTTCCGGTTTTAATTTTATCGAGGGTTTCCTTGCGAGCTATTCCTTTTATGGAACTGCTTAAAAATGAAATTTCAACAGGAGCAAGTTTCATAAAGGTTTCATAATGTTGTCTGGCAAGAATTTCAGTGGGTGCCATAATAACACTTTGGAATCCCGCTTCAACAGCCTGTAAGGCGGCCATTATAGCAATAATGGTTTTACCGGAACCGACATCTCCCTGTAATAATCTTAGCATGCGATAAGGGCGTTCCATATCTGTCTGAATTTCCCTGAATGCCTGTCTTTGGGAAAATGTCAGTGAATATCCGAATTTTTGTAAAGCGTGGCAAATAAGATGATTATCACCAATCAGGGATTTTCCTGTGGTTAACTGATTTGTATGTTTTATTTTTATAATGGCTAATTGTTCCGCGAATAACTCATCAAATGCCAAACGGGAACGTGCCCGACTTTCAACAGCTTCATAGGTTTGATTTTCAAAAAAAGTGGGGAAATCTCCTGGAAAATGTAGCAAATGAAGCGCTTCTTTAAAACTTGGCCAATGGTGTTGATGTAAAAGGGAAGGATTGATCCATTCGGGCAATTCGGGACATAGGTTTAATGCCAGGCGTAAAGCTTTTGAAAGATTTTTTGGGAAAAGGCCTGCTGTTAAGGGCCATACAGGTTCGATTAATGGAATGGCCTGTTGGTTATATATAGGTTCAATATAATGTGGATTGGTTATAATCAGTTTGTTATTTTTATTTTCTAAAAGACCTGAAACAACAAATATTGTATTAAGGGTCAGTTTTTTTGCTTGCCACGATGAAAAAAATATCATTTCAGCTTTAGCACTGCCATCGTTAACAAATATACGCCAGGGTTGTTTATGATGACGGGGTTTTTCAATATGGGTAATTTCTATTTGAAGTGTAACTATTTTTCCAGGGATTGCATTTTGCAATTTGGGGCGATATCGTCGGTCAATTATTGAAGTGGGCAAATGAAAGAGTAAATCAATAATTCGCTCACCACCAATTGCATGGGTCATTAACTTGCTCAATTTCGGACCTATACCTTTAAGACTGGATAAGGGGGACAATATAGGTTTTATGGAAAGATAAAGGGAAGGTGGAATAGAGGGGGGACTCATGATTATTTTGGTTATGAGAGTGTAGAATTGTTTAAATTTAGATATCAGTATAGGATATGTTAAATGGTAGAGCAAAAAGAAAATATAAGTTCACTTGAGGCACGAAAACGCAGACTGATTTATCGTGCAACTCATAGAGGGACCTTCGAGGCTGACTTAATCATCGGTCAGTTTGCGATGATGAATGTACCATCAATGACAATTATTGAAATTGAGGATTTTGAAAAAATAATGGAATTGGCTGATACAGATCTGATGTTATGGTTGACAGGTTTCGAGCCTTACCCAAAAAAAATTGAGAGTCCTGTTTTTCTTTCGCTATATCATTTTGCTCAACAAAATAAACCGAATAAACATTAAGGAGAAATCGCATGGGGGGAGCCTCAAAAAAGCAATTTAAAAATTTTTTGCCGATATGGGGAGCTCCCGAGGGATATGATGCCTTTTTATTAAGTAAAATTGCTCAGGAATGTTATCAAAAAGATAACCATGTTCTGGTTCATGTTGCACGGAATGATATAGATATGAACCGGTTGGCTGATTTACTCTATTATATCGCACCTCAATTAAATGTTTTGAATTTTCCTGCCTGGGATTGTTTGCCTTATGACCGTGTATCCCCGAACAAGGCAATAACCTCGGAACAGGTAGCAACATTGACGCAATTACTTGAACCCTTGACCGGGCCAAGGATCATATTGACGACAATACCCGCACTGTTACAAAAAATAGCACCTAGATCAGTCTTTGCAGGACGTGCTTTGACCCTTAAACAAGGTGAAAGTCTGGATCAGGAATTTTTAGTCGAACTTCTTGTTGCGCAGGGATACAATCGTACGGATACAGTTATGGAACCGGGTGAATTTGCCTTGAGGGGTAGTTTATTTGATATTTTCCTGGCTGGGGAAGAAGAGCCTGTCCGCTTGGATTTATTCGGAGATGAGATAGATTCAATTCGCTGTTTTGATCCGATTACGCAACGCTCAACTCGGAAAGTTACAGAACTTGTTTTAAGACCTACCGCAGTTTATTCTCTGGATGAGGAAAGCATATCAAGGTTTCGTACGAAATGGCGAGAACTGTTTGGTCAGGGATCAATGAGTGATCCAATTTATGAAGCCGTTTCGGAAGGCCGAATGGTTCAAGGACTTGAACATTGGTTACCTCTTTTTCATGATAAGATGGAAACGTTTTTTGATTATGTTTCTGATGTTAAACTGTCTTTTTCATATCAGGCCGAGGAGGCATTGCAACCAAGACTGGAAATGATTGCTGATCATTATGAAGCCCGCAAACAGCCAGTAAGAAATGACGAAGTTGTATATCGTCCCTTACCACCTGATTTGCTATATCTTACTCAATCTGAATGGCATCATATAATCACGCGATATAAAGGGGTGTATTTTTATCCTTTTGCAATGCCTGACGGATCCAGTGGAATGGATGCAGGGGGAAGGCCAGGTATAGTTTTTGCTAAAAGTAATCTGACAGTCGAAGCCGATAATGTTTTTGATATGTTCAAGTCAAGATTCAGGGAATGGTATTCATCTGGACGGAAAACATTGGTTGCCGGCTGGACAAACGGATCAAGAGAGCGCATCGCTACATTATTGAAAGAACACAAAATCGCCGTTCAGAAACTGGAAGGGTGGCAAGAAGTTAAAAATTTCAGGGAAGCTTCTGTTGGATTATTGACTTTTGGTTTGGATCGCGGATTTGTTGCCGATGATTTCATTCTTGTTTCTGAAGCCGACTTGTTAGGGGAAAGAATTTCACGTCCACATAGAAAACGGAAAAAAGCCGAGCAGTTCATTTCAGAAGCTTCTGAAATTAGCGAGGGAGATCTTATTGTACATCAGGAATATGGGATTGGTCGTTATCAAGGACTGGTTAATCTGGAAATAGGTGCTGCGCCACACGATTGTCTGGCACTTGTTTATCATGGTGATGAAAAATTATTCTTACCTATCGAAAATATTGAGTTATTGAGCCGTTATGGATCTGATCAAACGGGTGTTGCTCTGGATAAACTGGGAAGTCCTGCATGGCAAAAACGTAAAGCCACAATGAAGGCTCGTATTCGGGACATGGCTGGTGAGTTATTGAAAACAGCCGCGGCCCGCTTGATGCAGGAAGCGACGATCGAGACCCCTCCTGAAGGATTGTGGGAGGAGTTCTGTGCACGGTTTCCCTTTATTGAAACGGATGATCAGGCAAGGGCTGTTGCTGATATTATTCAGGATCTTGCTTCCGGACGTCCCATGGATCGTTTGATTTGTGGGGATGTTGGTTTTGGTAAGACAGAAGTGGCATTACGTGCCACTTTTATTGTGGCCATGAATGGAGGCCAGGTGGCGGTTGTGGTACCGACAACCCTATTGGCACGTCAACATTATCAAACCTTTGTGAAACGTTTTGAGGGATTTCCGGTAAAAATTGCCCAACTTTCCAGAATGGTGACATCAAAAAATGCGGCACAGATCAAAAAGGAATTGGCAGATGGCAATGTCAATATAGTGATTGGTACACATGCTTTACTAGCCAAGACGATCAAGTTTGCAAATTTGGGTATGCTTATTATAGATGAAGAACAGCATTTTGGTGTTGCGCACAAAGAGAAATTGAAAACCTTGCGTGAAGATATTCATGTATTGACATTATCTGCCACCCCATTACCAAGGACGTTGCAATTATCATTGACTGGAATGCGAGAGATAAGTCTAATCGCAACGCCTCCAATTGATCGTTTGGCTGTTAGAACTTTTATCATGCCCTTTGATCGTATCGTTATTCGAGAGGCTATTCAAAGGGAGCGATTCAGAGGGGGGCAAATATTCTGTGTTGCACCACGTGTTCAGGATTTGCAAAACCTGCAAGATCAACTTTTGGATATAGTTCCAGATTTACGGTTGGTACAAGCTCATGGGAGGTTATCCCCTACAGAACTTGAACGGGTGATGACTGAATTCAATGAAGGTAAATATGATGTATTGCTTTCGACCAATATTGTTGAAAGTGGACTGGACATGCCAACTGTCAATACACTGATAATCTATAAGGCTGATCATTTTGGATTAGGTCAGTTATATCAATTGAGAGGTCGTGTGGGACGGGGAAAACAGCGTGGATATGCGTATTTGACATGGCCACAGCATCATTTTCTTTCAAAGAATTCTGAAAAGCGACTGGAAATAATGCAGTCACTGGATAATCTTGGGGCAGGATTCACTTTGGCATCTCACGATTTGGATTTGAGAGGGGCGGGTAATCTGCTGGGAGAAGAACAGTCTGGTCATATTCGGGAAGTTGGCGTTGAGCTATACCAGAAGATGCTTGAAGAAACAGTAGCAAGCCTCCGTGCAGAAAAAAATAATCAGTTATTGGAAAATCAGGATTGGACACCCAATATCACTTTGGGATTACCTGTTCTGATCCCGGAAACCTATGTGACGGATCTATCAGTAAGATTGGGTTTATATCGACGAATAGGCAATCTGGAAAATCATGATGATATTGAAGCCATGCAAGTGGAATTGATAGATCGTTTTGGGACCTTGCCTGAAGAAGTAAGCAATCTGCTTCATGTAATGAAACTGAAAAAACTTTGTAAAAAAGTTGGTGTTAATCGCATTGAGGCTGGACCGAAAGGGGTTGTTGTTCAGTTTTTTAACAATCAATTCAAAAATCCTGAAGGATTAGTACAATGGATAGCCGGTATTAAAGATCAGTCTGTGAGATTGCGTCCTGATGGTAAATTGATATATTTGCGAGAAACCCCGTTTGCAAAACGGATTCAGCGTTGTCAATTCTTATTAAACAAGCTTGTTGAAATTTACCGATAATAAAACGTCATTTCCTAAATTAAGCAGACTGAATTTAGCTAGAAATGACATTTTGAAGCATTCATGAATTTATTTATTAATAAGACATAATTTATTAAAATCATTGAATATTTTTTAATCCAATGATAATGTTACGTAATTTAAATGTTTTTTTAAGAAATAAATAAAGTTAAGTAGAGAAATTAGATTATGTTGCAAAAAAATGTCAATGATCTTTTGGTTTTTTTAACAATTGCTAAAGAAAGAAGTTTTACAAAGGCAGCATCAAAATTAGGTGTATCCCAATCCGCATTAAGTCATACCATGCGAAATCTTGAAAAAAATCTGGATGTGCAATTATTATCCCGTACTACACGAAGTGTAGAGCCAACCAAGCTTGGTGAGATTTTATTGAAAAATATTGCGCCGAGATTAGAGGAAATTGTTGAAGAGCTTGGCAAGATTATTGATTTGAAAAAAAGGCCTTTTGGAAATATCAATCTTTTAACAGATGAACATGCTGCAAACTTTGTTGTATGGCCTCATTTGCGAAATTTTTTGCGACATTATCCTGATATAAAATTTAATGTAGAGGTTTCTTCCAATCTTCAAAAAGAAATTCATGGAAAATATGATGCAAAAATAAGCCTTGGCGAAGTTGTAGACAAAGATTTCTTATCAATAAAAATTAGCGCACCTGTCCAAATAGCGGTTGTCGCGTCACCATTATATTTACAAGATAAAAAAATTCCAAAAACGCCGCATGATTTGCTCAAACATCAATCTATAAACTACTTTCTTTCTTTTATGCAAAATCAGTATGATTGGGAATTTGTTGTAAAGGGTAATACACAAATAATCCATATGGAAGGTCAATTTTCTTGTAATACCCTAACCCAGGTCATACAGGCCACACTGGATGGTTTTGGTTTTGCCTATATACCCTTGAAAGAGGTTTATCACGCCATTCAGCAAAAACATCTTGTACATGTTTTATCTGAATACTGTCCCTCTTTTTCAGGATATTATCTGAGATACCCCAATCGAAACAATTTTACACAGGCATTTTCTTTGCTATTGCAAAGTTTTGAACATTAAATTTCGCTATTTATATTATTACCTTGCAAATTATAATTGCACTTTTATTTTTTTCAAATTAAATTGATGTAAAAAATATACATATTAATTAATTCAAGAGAAACAAGATGTCAGATTTAATTTTGGCGCGGGCTTTACATGTATTGGCAATTGTAATTTGGATAGGTGGGGTATGTATGGTGACAACGGTTCTTCTACCAACCATTCGTAAAAATTTTTCATCCAGCGAACGATTGTCTATATTTCATCGTATTGAAAGCCGTTTTGCTACACAAGCTCGTTTTACAACTTTGATAGCCGGATTATCCGGGTTTTACATGGTATGGCGAATGCAAATATGGAATCGATTTGAGCATATAGAATTTTGGTGGATGCATGCCATGTTTTTGGTGTGGTTAATCTTTACAACCATGTTATTTGTAATTGAACCCTTTATACTCAATAAAAAATTAGGGGATAGTGGCCAGCAACAACCCGATAAGGTATATGTTAAGGTTCAGAGATTACACTGGTTTTTATTAACCATCAGTTTCATTACAATCATTGGTGCAGTCATGGGAAGCCATGGTTTCGCTTTTTTTTGAGAAATAAATAAAATAATGAAGATGCATAATATTCGATTGGGTCGGGTGATTTCAATTTTTATATCGAATTGGTGGGATGCTATACTTCATTATTTTTATTTCAGTGGCAGGACAAGCAGATCAGGTTTTTGGTGTTTTGCAGTTTTAAATAGTCTAATTCTATATTTTTTATTTTGTATAGATGAATATTTTCATTTGATTTACAGAGTGACTTTTCATTATTATTATTGTGATATCCATCTATTTTTTTTAACATTTTTTTTATTAACGATCTTTCCATCATTTGTACTGTTCATACGTCGCCTGCATGATCTTAATTTGTCAGGTTGGTGGGTTTTGTTGATGATTATTCCCTTACCCTATCTATACCTCAATTTTTTAATTCAGATTATTTTTCTTGTTATGGCAAGTTTTCCCGGTTCAGAAAATAATCAGTATGGTATCAAACCCATTAATCAGGTTACTGTTTAATTCATATTCTTTGTTTAAATTACCATACGGGAATGGGAACATTATTAACCTTGAACAGATTTCCCTGCCAGTTTATATCCCATTCAAGATTATTGTTTCCGACAGAACGTCCGGCAAATTTAGCCAAAATCAATGCTGTCTTTAGATTATTTATACGGGTAGAACCACTGTTTGCAATCAATTTTTCCATATTGCTTACAGTGATTTTACCTTTTGCCGATTGGAAGTTGAGCTCTCGGTCAAGTAAGGCGTTTCCATACGCAGTAATATGGGTTAAATTGTTCTGCATCATTAAGTTATTGATTTTTAATGGTAATGACAGGTCATAAAATTTATCCTCATTATTGCCACTCGCGGCGGCTAAAATTAGGGGATAATATTTTGTAGGGGTATTCAGATTCAAAATGCCTTCTCGTGGAAGGAAAAGGTTTGATTTTTGAGAGGGGTTTATTTCATTCAGACCTGAAAAAAACAGTTTCAAATTTACATTGTCAGCGATATTTTGAACTTGCAACCGTATTTCATCAGCTTTGTAGGCATTGTTTAAATTTTTTATTAAAATGTTTCGCCATATAATGGTAAGTTGTTCGTTTTGTTTAAGTTGTTTTAATATAGGTGTAATAGAATCAGTATAGTAATTTTTGTTACAGGAATTGATTTGATATTTCAGAAATACGGTCAACAATCCGGTCGATGTGATATTGGTAACTCTTTGCAACTGATCTTTGGACAAGGTTTTACCGCTCTGGTTTACCATTAACTGTTTGCTATTCAGGAAAACATTGGAATTATCCGGAATTTTGACAGTATAATTAGTAACTTCTAAAGAATTGATATGATGATCAACAGTGTCTGATGATATATTTGAACAGTATGAATGCCAAGTTACAGAAGCGAAAGCTACTGCATTATTAAATAGTGAATAAATAAGCATCAGCACGAAAAAAGGCAAAGACTTTAATAATATACTCATAACCATAGAAACATTTTTCATTTTCAAAAAAGAATTAAACTATATCGATATTAAGAAAGATATTAAAGGGTTATTTACAAAAGATTGAAAATTATAATAGTTGGATAATGATTTGGATCAAAACTAAAAGATTAAGGATTTTCAATGCCGAAATATCTGGACCCGTTTTTAATTTTACTATTAATGACCGTTGCAATGGCAAGTTTTTTTCCATGTCACGGTTCGGGTGTTCTTTTTTTTAACAATCTGGCTGTAATAGCCATTGCTCTTATGTTTTTTTTGCAAGGTGCAAGGTTATCTCGTCAAGCAGTGATTGAGGGTATTTTTCACTGGAGATTACATTTACTAATTTTTGCATGTACGTTTGTCATTTTTCCTATACTGGGATTAGGCTTGCATTATTTATTCCCAAAAATGTTATTGCCTGACTTATGGATGGGCATTCTTTTTTTATGCTGTTTACCATCTACAGTACAATCGTCAATTGCATTTACATCAATCGCAAAAGGAAATGTGCCGGCTGCAATATGTTCAGCTACTGCCTCAAATATTCTGGGAATTTTCATAACTCCTTTTTTGGTTGGATCAATATTTTCAAATCATCATCAGGCTATTTTTTCAAGAGATAATCTTAACATAGTTTACCAATTGTTATTACCCTTTATCATGGGACAGATCCTGCAGCCGTGGATAAGGGAATGGGCATTAAAAAATTCCCGTCTTTTATCCTGTTCTGATCGCGGGTCAATCCTGATTGTTGTTTATACAGCTTTTAGTCAGGCAGTGAATATGGGTTTATGGTACAAATTATCCTTGTATCAGCTTATGAAACTGATTTTAATCGACGTGGTTTTACTAGATTCAATTTTAATAATTTCTTTTTTGCTATCGAAACTTTTTAAATTTTGTTGGCAGGACCAAATCAGCATTGTTTTTTGTGGATCAAAAAAATCTCTAGCTTCCGGGGTTCCAATTGCAAACGTGTTATTGCCTCCCTCAATGGTGGGAATGATAATATTGCCTTTAATGATTTTTCATCAAATTCAGCTATTTGTAATTGCGATCATTGCACAATATTGTAATAAAATATCCGATAAAAAGAAGGTTTATAAGACATAATCAAGAAATATCTGATATGTTTGTCACTCTATCAAAGATTTGGCGATTTAATGTTTTATTTTATTATTAATCTAAACAAATTAATCTTATAATGATATTTCATTTTCAAAATCAGTTTTATTAATAAAAGTAAAAAAAATGCTTGCCAAATCCACGTTAAATCATATATGAAGTTTTCATAAGTCGGAGAGGTGGCCGAGTGGTTTAAGGCAGCGGTCTTGAAAACCGCCGTGCGTGAATAGCGTACCGTGGGTTCGAATCCCACCTTCTCCGCCATTCAATAAAACATTATCCCACATTACCCAACATTTCCCGCAGAAAACTGGTATTTTTAAGTAAATTAACAAACATTATCCTACATTATAAAACATTTGAACGCATTTAATATTGGGGTATATTCTGGGGTATATGATTTTTCATCTTGGGGTATATCGATGTTAACGGATAAAGCCATAAAAACAGCCAAATATCAGGAAAAGGGTAGAAACAAGCTTTATGAACGCGGTCTATACCTGGTTATCACAAAAGCAAACTCCAAGATATGGCGTTTCAAATACACTTTCGCAAAAAAAGAGAAACTGTTGACTTTCGGTTCATATCCACAGGTTTCACTGGCGGATGCAAGAAAAGCTAGAGATGAGGCAAAGCAGGATATAGCAAAAGGCATTGATCCTGGAATCGCCAAATTGCAACAAAAATATTTTCAATCCATACAGCAGGAAAACACGTTTGAGAATATTGTAAACAGATGGTGGAATCTAAACAGGGATAGATGGACAAAACGGCACGCCAATGATGTAATGACCTCACTGCGGAAAAATATCATTCCTCATATAGGGCATCTGGTTATTCATGATATCAATACCCCGCTGATTTACGGGTTATTGCAAAAAATAGAAAATAAAGGATCGATTGAAACCGCCCATAGAATAAGGCAAAGAATCGAATCTGTTTTCAACTACGCCATTTCAATTGGAATTTATAAAGAGAATAATCCGGCCTATCTCGTTAAAGGTTCATTGAAAAAAGTTGTAAGGAAAAGAAAGCAGCCCGCTATTACCAATCTCGAATCACTAAAGGAAATGCTGAATAAAATTGAACTGGAACCTGGAAAACCGATAACCAAGCTTGCCATACGCTTATTATCGATTGTATTTGTAAGGCCTGGAGAATTGCGGGGAATGCGATGGGATGAGATTGATGGAGATGTATGGTCAATACCATCGCAACGTATGAAAATGAAAAAAGGGCACAGGGTTTTTCTATCCAGTCAGGCAAGGGAAATATTGAATGAGGTAAAAAATTTTTCTGGAAACAGTCCGTATGTATTTCCAGGTGATCGCTCGATACTGAAACCAATGAGTGAAAATGCGATGGGATATTTAATCAACAGAGCTGGTTATAAAGATATTCATACACCGCATGGGTTCAGAGCGTCTTTTTCAAGTATCATGAATGAAAAATATCCAGAAGATCGCTCTATCATTGATATGATGCTGGCACATTCACCAAAAAATATGGTTGAGGCAGCATATAATCGTGCGGAACATTCTGAAAGAAGAAAACAGTTATACCAGATATGGGCGGATTTACTGTTTGACGGACTGAGACCAGTAAGGGAATTGACCATGATGACCAGGAGGTGATCAGTTGCGTTCCTTTTTGATTTTCTCTTCCCATTCCTTTACTTCACTTCTCAACCATATATCCCTCTTTTCTGAAAACTGTAATGGTTTCGGGAATCCCTTTTTATTGGACATATCAATCAGGGTTCTTCTATCCAGCTTTGGCAGGTCATATCTTTTTTGCAAACCCTGAAGGCTGAAAAATTTATTCTCATTATTGATATATTTATCTATTTGTTGAATAATTTTTTCAACTATAAGATTGATATCATCACTTTCTATTTTAATATGATCTTTATTCATTGTATCGGCAGTCTATTTTGTCTTGTTTGATCTTTTATATTAATGAATGGCACCAATATTTTTCATGTACTGGATACCGGTATCGGTTTTTGTAACCTTGATTTTTCTGTCATCGCATAAATGTTTTTCACGTTTTACAAGATGTATTTCTTCCAGGCGATTGAGTGCCTTGCAAACATCCGCTCTTGATAGATTGAGATCGTTTGCATAGTAACCCGTACTGTCCTCAATTCCATCCATATAGACCATTGTCATTATCGCGAATTGCCTGACAGTTAGACAAAATCGTTTTCTTGCTGATTTTTTCACGATAGATGATAATTTGTTATTCATGATCTCGCCTCATTTAATCACTGGTGTTTATTTCTATTATTCATAACGTTTGACAATGCGTATCCAAACCATGCGGAACTGGATATCAATATTGTCAGCAACACAATCATATCCATTTGGCAAATCCTTGTGTCAGCGGTTTATTTCTTTTAATTTTTGCGGTCTCATTCTCCAGCAGCTGATTGATGATGTAAGTATCGCCACCTCGTCATAATTATCATCAAGACCGTATGAAATTATGCCGCCAAGACGGGTCAGATAAAACAGTTCATCCGTTTCGTCCCTGTAATTCGGATCATCCTCATAATAGCGGTATCCCCATACTTCCAACTGGCTTGGCATTAATCTGTCAACCGCAAAATTGTAAAAATCCCTTCCATTGCAATCGTACCATTGGTCAGGTTTTATACTGTTTTTTTCATGAATTTCCAGCATTTCAATATATCCCCTGTCAATCAGCAGTCAGGCATTTCTTCAATGAAATCATCAGGACTTTCCTGTTTAGGAATATCCTTACTTTCCTGATTGAGACTATCAGCCTTTTGATTTACAAGTTCATACAGCCTTTCTTTCTGTTCAGGACTTATCTCACTACATAGATTTATGAATTTTGAATGTAGTGTAAAATCCTCAAGTTTCCTGGTTGTTTCTATTGTGTTGATATATTGTAAACAGCGTTCATATTTATCCTCAATGTCATTGCTTGACAGGTTGCCATCACCGTCATGCTCAATTTGGTTGCTAAACCTGTTATTGTCATCGCACGAATGACTGTCATCTTTCTGTCTGAAACCGTTTTCCTCATGCTGGTAATCATTTGCCTCTTCACGGGTTATCAGGCCATTCAGCAAATCAGGAAAAGCGTCCCTGAGAGCGAAACCACGGGCCCTCATTTGCAGCATTCTTTTTGGGTATGATGTCCATGCCCCCGCTTTTGTCGCAAGTCCCGCGGTTTTGGCATCTTCCCAGCTGAAAGAGCCTGTTATCCCATTTTTGAAACCTCTTCTCCT
The DNA here is from genome assembly GCF_016101365.1 of Commensalibacter sp. M0355. NCBI lineage: Bacteria > Pseudomonadati > Pseudomonadota > Alphaproteobacteria > Acetobacterales > Acetobacteraceae > Commensalibacter > Commensalibacter sp. M0355. The sequence goes on along the minus strand of NZ_JACFQQ010000001.1, from coordinate 372,991 downwards.
GACCTTGCATATCGCGGTCAATGTCTCGATTTGTGACTGATCCCCGTCAAGATACTCCTCTATACTTTCACAAAGAGGGGATGCCTTGCATATCGCAAGCATCGCATCGCCATAGATGGAAGGCCTGTCATTTATAACGGCTATGTTCTGCAAGGAAAGCATTGGGGAAAGTCCAAGCTCGGCACCCATCTGGATTGCGCAGAATATGTCATTCGGTTTACCCCTGTAATTTTTGGGAACAAAGTTTGTTCTTGCCAATCTATCGGAAAATAAAAGCAATTCCTGAAAACTGTTTGGTTCAAACTTTTTTCTTAATCCGACAGGTTGCTTATGTTGAATTGATTGAACAGATTGAACAGGCAGGTTTTCCCTTGGAAGTGTGACTACTTTATTGTTCATGGCTATTTTCTCCCGCATATGGATTTGCATTTTTACTTACCGGCGTAATTCTCAATGTTGGTGGCCCACCATTATTCAGATACGCTCCATTTATTTCCTCACCCTTGCGAAGTCTTTTCGCTATCTCGGTCTTGTCAGGTTTGGGAGGGGACATTAACTCAGGATGCTGCCTGGAAATAATGTCGGGATCAGATATGATGCAGGACGGAACCGGACTGACAAGGGAAACTGTCAGGTCTTTTGTCTTGTAGCTTAAGACACCATCTTTTTGCATGTTTTCAGTCAGCTTTAATTTTGCCAGTTCCGTAAACGATTTTATCGCACCAACGAACCTGTTCAATGTATACACGGATTCAGCCAATCTATGATCGTCCGGCATATTCTCTCTTTTCATGATCTGAACATACTCATTGAAAATCGGTTTGATCAGGTCGTTATGTTTCTCTTTCAGGAAACTGTCTATATCAGTATCATGCATGGCCATTTATGCCTTTCATTCCACAAATTGAATGATTTGCATCAATCATCGCCTCTCTTAGGGAGATATTCTTTTGCAGTTCTTTAACCTGGCGTTCATATTCCTCACGCTGGTCACGGTAATGTTTCGCCCTTTCCTGATTGAGACCGGCTATCCTTATTTCACAACGCTCCATTTTTTTGATATTGTCTTTCAATAAACAAATCCTGTTTTTCATTTCCAGTATTTCTGATTCATAAAAATGAATGATATACGAATCATGACTGTCATACCGGTTGTCGATTTCACTGGAAGAATTTTCTGGACAAAACATTTTTTTTAATGTATTGATAAGATACATTGTTTTTTACTCCACTAGGGGTTAGGGAAAAGATCGAGTTACTGCTCGGTCTTTTTTTTGTTTGTACTGTAGCCAATCAAAAGGTTTTTGTTTCCTTTATGAATCTATATTAGCTTTAAGCTAAAATATTGTAAAGAGAAATATTTAACTTTATGCTAAATTAATAAATTAATTTGCTAATTTTTATTGATTATCGCACTTTGTAAAAGAGTAAAAACTGCACCTTTAATATTGTCGGGGGCTTTGCGATATAAATCGATAAGTTCTTTTTCATTTATAGATAACTCTTTCCTTTCAATGCCTTGGATAAGATAGTCAAGAGTTACGTTATAATGGTCAGCTAATAAAATGAGCTTCTTACGGCTTGGGTTCTTTTTCCCAGACTCCCATTCACTAACGGTAGGAATAGACACGTCAGCAACCGCGGCAATCTCCGCTTGCCCTTCGCCTTTATTTAATCTTAATATTCTCAGCCGTTCGTTAAGTGTCATACTTAAGAAGTTATCTGAAATCATATTAAAATTCATAGCCATTAGCTAAATTATCCTATTGACTTATAATTAGCTTAACGCTAATTATATTTTATAACGTTTGTTCATTGACCTTGTAAATAAAACTAGGATGTGGCTTTTGTCATATCCTTTCCATCTGTGGGATTCCTTTTTGAGGAAGAATGTTAAACTGTTTTCGTTCCCATGCCTCAATGGCGGGAATATACCATTTAACAAAACGAACAACTTTTGCCTTGAACCCTTGAGGAAAATTATTTTCACTGATCAGATAGTCCAGGGTTGTATAATTAATGCCACCTAATCGCTGGCATACCTGTCCCTTGTTTAACCATTTGGAATCTATGTCATGTTTCATGGTTTGCCTCTTTATAGTGTTGGTTGAAGGGTGTTTAATCATTCCTGTAATCTACAGTAAGGCATTCTTACATTACTGTCAATAGGAAATGTAAGAAAAATTTACTTTTATTTTTTTTTTGATTATAAAATTGGAAATGACTGGTTTTATCGGTCATAAAAAATTATTATAAGGAAATATCAATGGCTAAAAAACCAGCACCACCTAAACCACTACGTGATCATAACATTTTTACTGAGAACGACTCCAATAATTTAGAAAAGACACAACCCAATCAGATATTAATAATAAAAAAAATACCCATAAATAATATAAATAACGAATCTCACCGTGATAAAATTAAACCTAAATAATAGGAGGACAAATCCATAATGCAATTAAAAAGGCAATTAATGGAGCACTAATAAAGATTACCCATGCATATTGCATAGTCGATCGAATATTTTTATACTCAATCATATTTTTTTCACTATCTAATTTATACATATCAGCAAGTTGTTCAATTATCTCCAGTTCTGTCGTTAATAGCTTTTGAACTAAACCATTTCTTCAGGAGTCATATGAGTATAATTCCATGGTGTCGAATAAAGGGTTGCAATACACAAAACCCCCACCGTTACTGACCTCACTAATTACAGTTTTTCTCATTATGTTGGGCGGCATCAGTCATCAGCTTTAGAAACATATCCGCTTTTTCCGGGTTCATGTTTCTAAAGGCGAATAGTAACCGAGCCTCTTTTTTATTGAGCGTGTAAGTGGCTTCATCTTTATTCTGGCTATTGACAAGCCAATCTACGGAAACTTCAAAAAAATTTGCCAACGAGACCAGAGTTTCCCTTCCTGGAGCCTCTCTTCCTCTTTCAATGCCGGTCAAGAATGGGCGCGTAATTCCTATGGCGTCCGCGACCGTGACTTGAGAAAGGTTTCTAAGCAGTCTTAGTCTCTTAATTTTTTGACCTAAAGTTTCCATTTTTCCATAAAACTATAAATTAATAATTATTGTGACTGTTTTACTTACTTTTTATATTGATTTTTAGGTAAGAATCTCTTACAGTGATATCATGATGAATTTAAAAAAACTTATTAATAAAACAGGCGGCCCTTCTTATTGGGGGAAAAAATTAGGGATTTCACATTCTGCTGTTTGTCAATGGAAACAGGTACCACCCAAGCGGGTAGTCGAGGTTGAACATATGACAGGTATCCCCCGTGAAGAATTGCGTCCTGATATTTTTAAAAAAATACAGGGGAGTTAGAAAAAATTCTCAAGCCCATACCTTCTTCCTCCATAACTATTTTGACGAACAGTTATAGTTATGGAGGAAATTGTTGAAAATTTTTAGTCAAAAAAAGTGTAAAATTTTTACCATGGTTACCAATGAATTTTGTGTTGAGATGACACAACGACACATACAGAAAAGATATGGAAAAGTGCGTAACGCTCCTAAGCTTGTCGCTGTCAAGCGTGGTTGGTCAATGGTCACTTTCAAAAACTGGCTATATGGTAAAAACGCACCGAGAATGCAGGACTTGATTACCCTAATGGCTGATTGTCCTGAATTGGAAAAAGAGATCATCAAAACAGTAAAGGAAACCAGAGAGTGTTTACAGGAATTATAACAGCTGCTTGGCGTGGTTTTGGATTTGATCATGGTGATGGCTTTATCGAATTGCGATTGGGTTTTCTGTCTTTTGCATTATGTAAAGGGGAAATATGGTCTCAAGTCATTATCATGAATAATCAGGCCAGAAAATTGCTGGAGGTTAATCGTGATTTGCAGGAAAAGGTAAAACAGGATGGAAAATAGGAAGGGACTGAACCAGCGATATAAAGGAGTATATAGACAATGGTCAGTGAACAGGAATTCAGGAAATATTTATGCGAGGCGGTCGATAAAATAGAGGATTTCGAGGTTGATAAAAAATGTATCAACGAGGATATCAGGAGAATATATTCAAATGCCGAAAGACATGGTGTCAATGTCTATGCCCTGAAAAGACTTGTCATGTGCAGGAAAAACAAGACATATGCGGAAAAGAAAAACGAGAATGTTCTTGAAAAGTACATGACAATCAAGAAAGGATACAATTTATGAACGAAACTGAAAATAAACAGGAAGCCGGAGGTATAGCCGTTGATCGTCTTCGTACAATTGTTGAACGTATCGAGCGTCTGGAAGAGGAACGAAAAGGGTTGGCAAGTGATATCAGGGATATCTATGCAGAGGCAAAATCTGCCGGATTTGATGTTCCCGTGATCAGAAGGATAATCAAGGCACGGGAAAAGACACCATCTGAGGTGGATGAACAGGAAAATCTATTTGATGTCTATCGTCATGCGTTGGGTATGTAGATGAAAAAATATAGACAGGAAACAATCAATTGTGGGGGTCAGAGTTTGGAAGACGAGACACCCCACAATGCCCACTCTTTTGAAAGTAAGAGCGATGACAAAATTAGAGAATGATTCAAGAATTGTAAACCCGGTAAATATAAAAGGGTCTTACTTTACAGAAAAAGTATATCCAGTCCACGATATATATGAAACATCGATTTTTCCCAGGAACCATACGGAAGGGGAATTATCATGACAAATATGCCGAAAAATCATAGCTGGGTAAAGTTTTATTTCAAAGACTGGCAACTCGATATAAATCTTCAAAGCTGTTCTTATGGCGCAAGAGGTTTGTGGTTTGAGTTGATCGGTCTCATGACACGGTCTGATCGTTACGGATATCTGGAATTGAACGGACAGCCGATGACGGTTACTCAAATAGCCAATTTCACAAACGGTCACAAACAATATGTCATCCGTTATCTGGCGGAACTGGAGAGGAAAGGTGTTTTATCAAAAGACGAAAACGGTGTTATCTTTTGTCGACGCATGACCAGGTCTGTCACGCCTTCTGTTACCAAGACTGTTACCGACGGTGTTACCACCCCTGTTACCGGTAGTGTTACCAAAAGTGTTACACAGATTGGCGGTAAACAGCCAATAAATCAAGATTCGTCTATATATAAGAACAAGAACAAGAATAAAGAACAAGATATATCTACTAACGTAGATAATATACCCCCTTTAATTCCCCCTGATGAAAAAAAGCAGGTCAAGCCAAAATCCAGAAATCCATTGGCTGGAACAATTTTGCCAGACGATTGGGAGCTGACAGATAAAAACCGTCAGTGCGCGTTGGATGAGGGGATTGATCCAGAGAAAACTCACGGGGAGTTCTGTGATTATTGGCGTTCAAAGGCTGGAGCGAATGCCAAAAAACGGGACTGGAACGCGACGTGGCGCAACTGGTGCAGAAGATCGTCCCAATACCGGAATATTCATCCTTTCCCAAGGAAAAACTGGCAAAATTGCAGTCAGGAAAAACCGGGAAAGTTTGACTGGATGATTGAGGAACACAATGAACGATACGGAGGTTTTTGATGAACCAGGTAAGAACGTCAGGCAATCAATCCCTGCAGATGGTTATCGCTTCCATTCCGCAATGGATCAGACAGTTTAAAAATCAGACATGTCATTCCAGATATTCACGAGAAGGCATGACTGACCTGGTTATCTCTTCAAAACCTGTCTGTATCGATGATAAATCACGTCGGGAGGCGAAAGAGCATCTTGATCGATTGATAAACATGTCCTCAATTCCGCTGACAATGGAAACTGTCTGCAAGGTGCTGTCGATTGTGAATGTGCAAGTCGCAAATCCCTACGGAAAAAATGATTTCAGTTTCAGGGTGAAGGCGACCTATGGAACATTCCGGAATTATCCGGATTGTATATTCAACGAGACAATTGCCTACAGGTTGTCAACCATCAGCAAATTCTTCCCGTCAGCGAACGAGATAAAGCAGGTTTTTGATGAGGAAAAAAAGAAACTGGATGACGAAATCGAAAATCTGAAATCTATTGTGAATGGCGTATTTTCATCAGGGAAAGATAACGTTCTGGAAGAGATGGAAAGAAAACGCGTGAAAGAGGAAAGGATAAGGGAAAAAGAGGAGGAGGAATACAGGTTCAGGATAAGGGCAATCAGGGAGCGTTTGAAACCTGTTGACAATCTTGTTGCCGAGATGGATGAACTGGTTGAAAGGTATTTCCCGGATGATATCTCGAGAAGGGATCATGACCGGATCATCCAGTTTCTTACAGAGAAAATGAATGAAATTGATGACGAGAGAATAAGGAATATTTTTCTTGAAAAAATCAGGCTGGTTGAAAGTGCAAAACGTCAGTTTGAGATAATCAGCAATGCAGGATTGATTGTGGGAGTTGCATGATGGAAAACAAACAGGTTACAAAAAACTATAATATCAAAATATCCCCTGAAAACGAAAATAAAATCGATGAGGTTGTTTTTGATATATCCGCGATGTTAAAGAGCAATGAAAAGTTGTCCAGGGCTATTTCAGCCCATCTGACACTGGTTCTTTTACAAATACAGGAAAGATCAACAAATCCTGGCAAGTATTGCAATAATACAAAAGTATCAAAAGAAACATTGGAAAACAGGCTTTTTGCACTCAATAACTTTCTTGTTCCATTAATGAAGGAATATGGAATTCCGGTCATGGAGGATTTGGATGCTTATTTAAAGGATTATGGAAATGGACATAAACGCAATTAACCATGCAAAAACCATGTATGTTACTTTACATGGATTATGTGATGTTATTTCTGTAGTTGGTGGTATTTTTGTAATAGTATTATCAGCTATTATAATTATGATATCTATCACTAGTATAGATTCACCTGAGTATTTTAAAAAAAATTGTTTTAAATGTATTAATCTATTATCTACAGCGATAATAATTTTATCAATATTGATTATTCCTTCATTAATCATCCCATCTTATTACAAAAGCCAGCTTGTCGTTTCAGGAATGAGCGAAGAACAGATAAGCAAACTGGTGGGGAAATAAGATGTCCGGTAAAGCGAAATTAATTCATGGGGATGCTTTATCGGAACTGAAGAAGTTACCGAAAAACCATTTCCAACTCATTTTTACATCACCTCCATACAATATTGGTAAGGAATATGAAAAAATCATATTAGATTGGCAAGATTATTCATCATACATGAGTGGTGTTGTTAAAGAATGCCGTGAATTGTTAACTTCAAATGGAAGCATAGTTTTCCAATTGGGGAATTGGGTATTAAATGGCAGGAGAGTTCCTCTTGATATCAAATTCTTTCCATTGTTTGAAAATGAAGGTTTCTATTTCCAGAACAGGATAATTTGGCACTACAATTGGGGATATCATTGCAGCAAACGGTTTTCTGGTAGATATGAAACGTGTCTATGGTTCACGAAAAATAGGGAATATTACTTTAATGTTGATCCAGTACGTATTCCACAAAAATATCCTAAAAAGAAATCATACAAGGGAATAAACAAAGGTAGTTACAGCTGTAATAAACTTGGTAAAAATCCAACTGATTTCTGGATAGCGGACAGTTTCAAATATGAATTGGTTGATACACCAAATATCACGGGAAACAATCCTGAAAAGATGGATCACCCTTGTCAGTCACCTTTGAAACTGATCAATAATTTTGTTCTTTGTTTGACAAGAGAGAAAGACAATATACTTGATCCATTTGGTGGCGTTGGATCTGTGGTTTTATCCGCATTACTAAACAACAGGTCAGGATGGATGATCGAAAAAGAGAAAAAATACCTGGATCAAGCTTATCTAAGAATAAAAAAGGGAAACGATTTATGTCCGGTAGCATAAACAAGGTAATCATTGTCGGTCGTCTTGGTCGTGATCCTGAAATGAAGTCAACGCAGCAGGGAAGTAAAGTTGCTTTGTTGTCTGTTGCGACTGGTGAAAGATACAGGGACAAAAATACGGGTGAAACGAAAACGCTGACCGATTGGCACAGGATTGTTGTATTTAGCGATAACATGGCTGGATATGCGGAAAAATACCTTAAAAAGGGTGATCAGGTCTACATAGAGGGCAGGATCAAGACCCGCACATGGGACGACAATATGGGAAACAGACGGCATGTTACCGAGATCGTTGTCAGTGATTACAGGGGTAGTCTCATAAATATCGGCAATCAGAGACGTGACCAGAATTCATCGGGAAACAATGACGGTTTCCATGATGACGGAATACCTTTCTAGGAATTTTTACATGACAGAACGTGAGAAAAATGACTGGTACGTCGAGCCTGTGGAATGTACCAGAGCCTTGATCAGGGCGGAGGAAATATACGGTGGGTTGGGGAACACAATTCTTGACCCATGCTGTGGACAGGGAAACATACTCAATACCCTTTATGAACATGGTTACCATAATGTGGAGGGTGGCGATATCGAGGACAGGGGGTACAGAACAACCCGTTTCCAGCAACGTGATTTTCTTGAGTATGAAAATGAAAGGCGGTGGGATTGCATCATATCCAATCATCCTTACAAACATGCTGAAAAGATTGCATGGAAAGCGTTGAGACAGTCAAGACACCGTGTCTATCTGTTCCTCAACATAACATTCTATGCATCAATGGCACGCGAGGATCTGTTCAGGCTTGGCAAGCTTGCGCGGGTTCATACATTCGTCGAGAGGATAACGATGTATCCAGGCGATTACCAGAATGTTTCAAGAAACAGCGGCACCCAGACCTATGCATGGTTCGTGTTCGACCATGGATGGAAAAGACCGACCGCAGAACTGGATCGCATATCCATTAAAAACTGATCAGGCAATGGAATATTTAGAGCATGGCAAGAAAAAACAGGAATACAAGGTCAATTCCCCCGATTATAAAGTTGCATAATCTCGAGAAACGTTTTGCAGCACGTGAAATTGTCCTGGAAATCGGTGTAAATCCTGCAAATCCAAAGCAGAAAGAGACAAGGATACGTCGTCAATGTTCGTATGACAGGCTTCTAAGTCGTTGCGTAATAACACAGAAACAAAGGGATTGCCTGGACAGGTTCGCGATATTGTGTGAACAGTCTGTTGGAAGGACAAAGAACATATATGCGACAATAGGTGATCTTTTCCATAACAAGCAGATATACGGACGTGATTTTGGACCAACATTCAGGCAAAGTCGTGCATTTGAAAAGCTTTTCAAGATCAGGAATATGCTTGGCGTATTCAACAGCGATATCATTGTCATGCTTTCAATAGGGAATATGGATTGTCAGGAAATAGGGAAACGTTTGAATATCGAGAAAAATAAACTGTACGGGAATATTAATTCGGCCTGCATACGCTTGGAAGAGATAATGGAAAGTGATATTGGTAAAATATATTCTTCACCCATCTAATAAAATTATAAATATTATGTCTTATAGAAAAAATATTAAACTTTATAAACGTCAAAAATTATTGCTTGCACTATTGCAGGTGTTTGATGGGTGTTTGTCTAGCTTGGAATTACAGGAATATCTTTTTTTATATACAATTTTATATCAGGAAAATAAAAGTTATGAATTTATCCCTTCTAAATATGGTTGTTTTTCATATCAATCTTATGCAGATCGTCGGAAATTGATTGATTTTGGATTGATCGATTCCAGTGATAAATGGAGATTGATAACAAGTAATGATTATATCAATGAGTTGGATAATATAGAGCAAAAAAGACTTACATTATTTATAAATCGTTTTAAATATCTTAAAAATAAAGAATTAAGCCGTTATATTTTTAAAAACTATCCTTATTATGGAATAAAAAGCCAGATCATTTCTGAAATATTGAATAAAGATGAGTTATATCTAATTAATAAAATACGACCAAGGCAACAAGACTCTACATTTTTTACTATTGGATATGAAGGAATCACACTTGAGAATTATTTAAACAGTTTAATTAAGAATAATATAAGTGTTCTTTGTGATGTAAGAAAAAATGCAATAAGTCGTAAGTATGGATTTTCTAAAGATTCATTAAAACAAATATTAAAACAGTTAAATATTGAATATTGTCACTTACCAGAATTGGGAATTGTTTCGGAATCTAGAAAAGAATTAAATACTCAAAATGATTATGATAATTTATTTGATTCATATGAAAAATATATTTCTACGGAAAAGTCGGAATATTTGGATAAATTAAAAGTTATAATGGACAATAACAAAAGAATTGCAATAACTTGTTTCGAATCTGTATATATAAAATGTCATAGAAGTAGAGTGGCAAAGTTACTAGCATCCAGACCGGATTGGAATTACAAAATAAAACATATTTAAGAAGGTAAAAATGGAAAATGCTAAAATTTTTATTGTAGTAAAAACATATCCAAGTCGTTCTTCTAAATATATTGAAACCGTTTGTACCGCTGGATTTAGAGAGGATGGATCATGGATTAGATTATATCCTATACCTTTCCGGTTTTGCGATTATAAAAATCGTTATAAAAAGTATCAATGGATTGAAGCTAAAATAGAAAAAAATACAAAAGATACACGTCCAGAAAGTTATAGAATCGTAGATGTAGAAAAAATTAAACCAGGTGAATTGATTGATACTCAAAAAGATGGATGGGAAAAGCGGAAAGATATAATATTTAAAAAAAGTAAAATTTATAAAAATAAAAATGAAATTATAAATTTAGCTTATGAAAATAAAATTTCCTTAGCGATATTTAAACCAAAAAAATTTATTAATTTCCATGTTAAAGACGTTGATAAAAAGAAACAGGAAATATTTTATAGGGGTATGGTGGAACAACCTGATTTTTTTGATTTATCCGATACTAACAAGCGCGATTTAATGCCATTATTATCAAAAAAATTTTTTTATGAATTTATTGATGATCAGGATAAGAAAAGCACGTTAAGTATTATAGATTGGGAGGTTGGGCAATTATATCTTAATTGTTTGAAAAATTCAAATAGTGAAGAAGAAGCTGTTGAAAAAGTTAAAAAACAATATTTAGATAATTTTTTCCAAAAAAAAGATTTATATTTATATTTAGGAACTACTTATAAGTGGCATTATAGAAAACCTAAAAACCCTTTTGTAATAATAGGGGTTTTTTATCCTCCCCGATAAAAAAATAAAAATAACACTTGCACGAGTTCAACTCGTATGATACATTTTTATCAAAATGGATAATTGTCTCTAGCAAAGACTAGAGTTTATGATAAATAATGGATAAATTGATATTAAGATTTTCCATATCTTGTTAATTAATTTATCCAATTTATTAGTATATATGTTACGATTATTTTTTCTATTTTGCTTTTCTATATATTTTATTGAAAACGTTAAATCACAAACAACCTGTTCGCAATTTTATTTAAACAATAAACCTCCAAAAGTAAATATCGTTACTCATAACACTTGTTATAACAAGTATGCAATCGGATATTCAGATATTACATTTGGAAATATATATTCAGCAGAAATATTAACCAAGGATCAAATCCAATCCACATTTCGTATGAAACGATATGGACATTTTGATTATAAAAATTCTGTTATAAGAAATTATATTAAAACAGGTTATGATCGTGGTCACATGACTCCTAGTGGGGATATGCCTGACTATAATTCACAAGTTCAGACTTTCATATGGAAAAATATTATTCCACAAGATCATCATTTGAATAGTGGAAAATGGAATTGGATAGAACACCAAACAAGATTGTTGGCTTTAAAATATCAAAAGTTATATGTAGTTACAGGCCCTATATTTAATTTACCTGTCAAGACAATTGGATATTTTCATATATGGGTTCCGTATGCTGTGTTCAAGGCCATTTATATTCCGGTATTGAATAGAGGGGCTGTATATGTATGCTATAATAAAAACAATTCAACCTGTTATATAACAAGCATTTCCTTTTTTACTCATAAAACAGGTATAGACCCATTTCCAGCTTTGGGTTCCAGTGTAAAACGCAAGAAGTTTGAGCTGCCAAAATTGCATGACTGAAGATATTTAGTTTACGATCAAAACAGCAGAAAACCAATATTGTTTGAAAAAATATCAAATAAATCAAATAAATCAAAAATGAAGACTAAAAATGGCGCGTGGTGGTTACAGAAACGGAGCTGGTAGAAAGAAAGGTTTGCGAAACAAGATATCAGCCAAGAAGGTTCTTGCAAAAATTGATTCTGAAGATTGCAAGGATCCATTGACAATTATGGTTGATATTATGAATAGGGCTTATGCAGAAGATGATTATCGTCTTGCATTGGAAGCGGCAAGGGGTGCCGCTCCTTATATACATGCAAAGCTGTCAGAATCAAAAGTTGAATTAAATCAAGTTAAACTGGATAAAATGAGTGACGATGAGCTTAATAGACTTATCGAGGATGGAGAAGAGACAGTTAGCGAAGAAGAGGATACTTAGAGAACTGTCATGTCGAAAGCTTGCACGGCAGAACTTGATTGATTTTACTACATATACAAAACATGATTATCACATAGGTCAACATCATCATTTATTATGTGAAAAGCTTGAGGCAGTTGAACGTGGTGAAATTGATCGCCTGATGGTTTTCATGCCACCGCGTCATGGAAAAAGTGAACTTGCTTCAAAAAGGTTTCCTGCATGGTTTTTGGGACGCAATCCTTCAAAACAAATTATTACGGCAAGCTATTCAGCTAAACTTGCGGATAAATTCGGTCGTGATGTTCGTAATTTGGTGGCTTCAAATAAATTTCAATGTTTATTTCCTGATGTGACACTTGCAACCGACAGTAAGGCAAAGGATTTATGGGAAACAAACAAAGGTGGTGTTTTCCTGACAGCAGGTGTCGGTGGAAGTATGACTGGTTACGGTGGGCATCTGGCAATAATTGATGATCCTGTTAAGGATAGGCAAGATGCGGAAAGCGAAGTGATGCGTGAAAATGTCTGGGATTGGTACAAGTCAGTTCTAAGAACACGAATTATGCCTGGTGGGGCAATCATTATTGTCCAGACACGTTGGCATGTTGATGATTTATCAGGAAGATTATTGAATGAAATGAATAATGGTACTGGTGAAAAATGGGAGGTTATTAATTTACCAGCTATTGCAAATGATAGTAATGATTTATTAAGCAGAAATATCGGCGATCCTTTATGGCCGGAAGCCTATAATCGAGAAGAGTTGGATCAAATCAAAAAGGCAGTCGGTGAACGTGATTGGTCAGCCTTGTATCAAGGTGAACCAACGCTATCAACTGGATCAATTTTCAAAGTAAATATGCTAAATATTGTTGATGCGGCTCCTACCAATTCTCAAGTTGTCAGGCGGTGGGATTTTGCCGCCTCAAAAGATGTTGGAAAATACGATCCTGACTGGACTGTCGGCGTTAAAATGCAACGTAATACGGATGGAGGATATACCATTCTTGATATCGTGAGATTGCGTGGCTTGCCTGATGAAGTTGAAAAAACAGTCAAGGCTGTCGCCAGTCAGGATGGTTATGATGTTAAGATTGTTATCCCACAAGACCCAGGACAGGCCGGTGTGGCACAAGCGCAATATTATGCAAAAATCCTTTCAGGTTATAAAATTGAGGCTGTCAGGGAAACCGGAGATAAAGCCACAAGAGCAGATCCTTTTGCATCACAGGTTAATATAGGAAACGTGTCCCTGCTAAGAGCGAACTGGAACAGGACTTATATTGATGAATTGGCAGCTTTTCCAAGTGGATCGCATGATGACCAGATTGATGCTTCTTCTGGGGCATTTGAACAAATATGTCTTAAAGAAAATATAACCGCTTTTTATGAACGTATGGCAGATGGTTTAATATGGTGAAAATAAAAAGAAATTATAGAGGAGGATCCAAATCAAAATCCAAATCCAATGTTAATGATGGCTATATTAATCCATTAACAAGAACAGGTCGTCATCAAAGAAATCTTTCATCAGGAAGTGGATACAATTACAACATTGTAACTCGTGACAGGGCTCTTTTAGATAGTATTTATCGTGGTTCATGGGTTATTGGCAATGCGGTTGACTGTGTTGCTGATGATATGACACGTGCAGGAATTGATATCCTTGGTTTGGATGATCCAAATGAATTGGCGGCTATACAGTCTCAAATTTCAAATTTAAATATATGGGCTTCAATTGGCGAAACAATAAAATGGGCAAGGTTATATGGCGGTTCAATCGGTATTTTAATGATCGATGGTCAAAATCCGGAAACTCCATTAAATATGGAAACGGTTGGGAAGGATCAGTTCAAGGGTATTTTCCCATTAGACCGTTGGGTTGTTAATCCAAATCTTATTCAAACAGTTCATAAATTTGGTGGAAATTACGGCTATCCTGAATGGTATGATATTTTACCAAGTTTTGAACAGATATCAGGTGGTTGGGTTTATGCTGGAAGGAAAGTTCATTATACACGTGTAATACGGATGGATGGCATTAAATTGCCACCATATTCCAGGCAAACAGAAAACGGATGGGGGATGTCTGTTGTAGAGAGAGCTTTCGATATCCTTACCGCATTTGATAGTGCGACATTGGGAGCCGCACAACTTGTCTATCAGGCAAGATTAAGAACTTTAAAGCTCAATAATTTATCTGAGGTTATTGGTAGCGGTAATAAAAAAGCCGTGGAGGGTTTATATAAAAGACTTGAGTATATAAGATCACTGCAATCCAATGAAGGATTGACCTGTCTGGATGCAAAAGATGAATTTGAAGTTTCAACATATGCATTTACTGGTCTGGATTCAATATTAATGCAGTTTTCAGCTCAATTGAGTGGTGCATTCCAAATACCCCTAACTCGTTTAATGGGACAAAGTCCTTCTGGTTTTGCAACTGGTGAAAGCGAGATTCGTCAATATCAGGAAGGAATTGCCCAGAGACAGGAGGGGTATAGAGGTGCGGTTCATAATATTTTAAAATTATTATATCAATCTACTTTTGGAAAGGCAGCACCAGAAACTCTTGATTTCAGATTTAATTCATTATGGGGATTAAATGAAAAAGAAAAAGCTGAATTGGCATCTACTAGAACAAATATGGTTATAAGTGCGTTTGAATGCGGATTGATAACCAGAGAGACAGCTCTTTCTGAATTAAAGGCAAAATCTGATGAAGATGGTGCATGGGATACAATTTCACCAGATTTGATAGAAGAATCTAAAAATGATCCACCGCCCATTGATGAGAACAGGACTAATCTTACAAGTATTCCTAATCATATAATGGAAAATAATAATGAAAAGACAGGACAAACCAAGGTTCAGTCCATCTAGGTCAGCTTCTCTACAATATGAACGTTCTTTAAGGAAAATCGCTGTAAATATAGGTAAGCTAATAGAACGGATTGGTGATCCTGAAAAAATACTTAAAGACCCTTCAAATATAGAACGTATTCTTCATAATTATGCCAATGAACTAACTCCGTGGGCTGTTAATATTGCAGAAAACGTTATTAAAAATGCTGAACAAATAAATAAAAAACAATGGTTTACATATGCAGATGAAATAGGGATTGGTTTAAGGGAAGAGTTAAAAAACACTGATATCAGTAATGCTTTTGACCAGATTTTAAAGGAACAGGTGCATTACATAACCTCTTTACCAATAGATGCGGCTGAACGTATTCAAAGGTTGGCAAAAGAAAGCCTTATTCGCGGTGAAAGATATGATCAGATTAAAGATGATATCATGAAATCAGGTCTTGTTACTGAAACAAGAGCCAGACTTATTGCAAGAACTGAAATGAATAAAGCTTCTTTTGCACTTACCAAGGCAAGGGCAGAACAAATTGGTTCACCTGGATATATATGGCGTGCGCATAAAGACAAACGTACCAGACCCTCTCATAAATCAATGAATGGTAAATTTGTTAAATGGGATGATCCTCCAACATTGGATAACCTAACCGGTCATGCTGGTGCATTACCTAATTGCAGGTGTTTTACCCTGGTTCAATTTTGAGATTAAAAATGAATAAAGTTAAGATGAAAGATACCTTACCTTATTTGTTAAACGATGTGTTTACGATAGGAAAGGAAGGTATAACGCGTGAGCGTTTGCCAGATGGAGGTATCTTATGCAGAAATGTTCCTTTCGCCAGAACAGGAACAATGGAATATGGTATTTCTGAATTGGGCGGACAAATGGATACCAATGATGATCCTATTGATTCACCAAATGGGATTATTACTGTTCATCGTGATGGTGATTTATTATTTAGTCAGCCCGTCATTGAAAGTTTTGAAGCATCTCCAATAACATTACAACATCCACCTGTTTTTGTTAATCCTGACAATATGAATGAATATACACAAGGTACCATTCGAAATATTAGACAGGGTGAGGATGCTTTAAATAATTACCTCTTGGCTGATCTGGTGATTAGAGGAAGAGATGCCTTGAATGCAGTTGAAAGTAAGAGATTGCAAGAGGTAAGTCCTGGTTATGAAGCTGAATATGAACCTATTGAAGGTAAGCCAGGACATTATAAACAAACATCCATGATTGGTAATCACCTTGCAATTGTGGATCGTGGACGAGGTGGCAGAGGTGTCCGTATTGGAGACAATCATAATTTTCAAAGGAAAAAAAGAATGGGTTTTAAACCACTTAAATGGGCGGAGAAAGCATTGAACGCTATTGCGGCAAACGATGCTGAAAGCCTTGGCAATGCTATTCGTGAAGGAGCAAGTGAAGTGCCTGACCAAGATACTAATACAAGACAGGAGCCAATACCTCCAAAAATCATGCCTAAAGATAAAGAGGAAGGTGAAGGTAATACAGAAAATGGCCAAACCATGCAAAAGCAAATTCTGGATGCCATTACAGGGTTGGGCGGTAAAATTGACGCTTTGGTTAATGCGTTAACAAATACAGCTAAAACATCTGATGATAATGGCCAACAGAATAATGGTAATCCATCAAGTGAAAATTCAAACCAATCTGTATCAGAACCATCAACTGTTGGCGACGATAATATCGAAGAAAAGAAAGTTGAGAAAACTGTAGAGGATGAAGTGTCAGCTTTGGTTGAGGAAGGTAAACAGGCACCAATTGGTGATGCGGCTTTTGTTTATCTGAGACAAAACACATTGGCAAATGCTGAATTGCTATCACCTGGCATTAAAACTGGTGCAATAGATATGAAAGCCAAGAAAGCTGATCAATATAAAATGATCAATGCAACTCGTATCGCCGCATTGGAACGGGGATTAAAAGGGGAAAATGGAGACATTATTCGTCAATTTATTGGCAATAAACCACCTCGCAACATGACAAGTGATGCCCTTTTCACCGCATTCCAAGCCGCTGGAACAGCAGTCAAATACAATAATAACAACAATAATAATACTGGCGGAAGTATGTCGGCCAGATCAGTAGTGGGAAATAGTGAAATAACTTTAGCTCATATTAATAATATTAATCATGAATTTTGGAATAAAAAACAGGGATAAAATAAATGGTTGCTTATTTATATCGAATAGACACAGGTTTTGAAGGAAATTTATCAAGGCAATCCGCTAATGGTGATGTATTCAGTGAAATTTTATCACCTGATGCCGATTGGAGTAAATACGGTTTCGGACGCCCTGTAAAATATGATGATAAAGGAAGAATTGTTCCTTTGGCAGAAAAGGATACAGCAGATGTTATCCAGGGTTTTTTAGTGCGTAATTTTCCAAGTCGTGCAATCGCAGATGATGGTTTTGGCGGATATCCACAAGTTAACGGTGGTGCGGTTCCAGTCGCAAGGCGTGGTTATATGACTGTCAGATTATATGGAGCGGCAATGGCGAAAAAGGGTGCCGCTGTTTTTATCCGTACTGGTTCCCCATCTGATACATCCCCTTTGGGAGGTGTTGAGGCCGCTGATTCAGGCGATGGGAATACTATTAAGCTTCCGAATGCACAGTTTGAAGGTAATGCTGGTGTTGATGGAATAACAGAAATTTCTTTTGGGATTAAATAATTATGCCTATAACATATGATACTTCAAGAGTACAGGTTAATGATAGCAATGGTGTTTATCTTATAAGTCAATTGGAAAAATATGACTATATTCTTCACCAACCTTTGCAGTATTGTTCCTGGTCAAGGGATATTGATTTACGTGAAGATATCACGGTTGCCCATCAGTTATCAAGTTTTTCAAGGTCTAAATTTGGATTGACAGGAGGTACCGAAGCTTCTGGTTCTGGTATTCCATGGTTTGGTGATGAATCCACCGCTATTCCATCTGCAAGTGTTGATACTGAAAAAGTAACATTGCCTATCAGGGATGTTGTTTACAATTTAAAATATTCAGAACTTGAATTGCAAAGATCAAAAGAAACTGGGCAGCCAATTGATCAACAAAAATTGGCCGCAATACAATCCGCCCATCAAATGAATATAGATCATATGGTTTATATGGGTGCACCGGAATGGGATAAAGCATATGGATTAACCAATCATGCCGATATATCAGTTGGCAATTCAACCATAAAATGGGATACAGCTGATGCAAAAGCCATTCAGGACAGTATTTTAGATGGAATGTCACAGACCTGGAAAGCAAGTGCATTTCGTGTCCCTCCATCTCATATTCTGGTGCCACCCAAATTGTTTAATAAATTAAATATTACCGTATCAGCAGCTGGTACAATGTCCATATTGGAATATATTAAAAAGAACAATGTTTATACACAGTCAATGAATGGTGCCCCCTTAAATATTTACCCTGTTAAATGGCTGGATGCTGAAGTCCGTAAAAACAAGGAAAACAGGATAGTATTCTATACAAAAGATCAGAATTATGTTCGTTATCCAATGACACCTCTTCAAGCGTCAACTTTATCTGTTTCCAATTTAATATATTCACTTTGTTATTATTGCACATTAGGACAGGTGGAAATTGTCTATCCTGATACAGTTTCATATATGGATGGTGTATAATGTCTGTTATATTGGTTAAATACCCATTTTTTATTGATAAAATATACTATCAGGTGGGTAGACATGAAATAGATGACAAACTTGTTTCTCATCCTTTTGTAAAAGAACGGGCAATTGTATTGGAAGAAAACAAGAGAGATTTTGATCCACCCGAACCACCCAATCAGAATGATCAAAAAACTGGTTTGAATAAGAATAATAAAAATGGAAAATAATAACGAAATCATCATAGACTCAACCCATAAAATAGGTCTTGATGATTTTTTTTATTATTTCCCAGAATTTATTCAAGGCGATGATACTGAACAAAAACGATATCCAGATCAAACAATATTAAGTTTCATCAAAATTGGTATTGAATTCGTCAATATCGATCTTTGGGGAGATAATTGGAAATGGGGTGTATGTCTATTCGCGGCTCATGAATTGGTTATATCTATTAACCAAAATGAGAATGGGAATGCCACACCAGGGTTAACCAACGGAGTTATTGCCAGTAAGTCCGTTGGTTCTGTAAGCAAAAGTTATGATACAGGAAACGCATGTTATAGCGATGCAGGCTATTATAACCTGACCTCATATGGGCAACGTTATTGGATTTGGTCGAAACGTTATGGACGGTTGTTGGGAGGATTGCAATTCTGATGAGAATTTCAATAGATAACGACAAATCTGAAAAAATATTGAAAACAATTCGATCAATGTCCAATAAACGTGTCTTAATTGGTATTCCCAAAGACACAGCTGATCGTAATGATGGAACTGGTGTTAGCAACGCATTGATTGGATATGTCCTGGAAACAGGTTCTCCTGAACATAACATACCTGCAAGACCTTTTTTGGTTCCTGGAGTAAATTCCGTCAAAAATACAGCTGTTAATATTTTAAAAAAGGCTGGTGCCCAGGCTTTGAATGGAAGGGAAAATGAATTCATAAAGGGTTTGCATAAAGTTGGTTTAATGGCCGTTGGTGCAGTCAAGGATAAAATGGATACCGGGCCATTTGCACCACTTTCTGATGCAACATTAAAAGCAAGAATAAGAAGAGGTGGTGGATCAAAAATCGGTGCTGAAGAGGAATTGAAAAATCGTTTGAATGGAGGCTCTCCTGGGACTTCTTTAGCTCAACCTTTAATCGATACTGGAAACTTACAAAATAGTATTGTTTATGTAATTCGTGAGAAGAAAAATTAAACCATGCCTTTTTTAGATGTTACAGATGTATTGGATGATCCTGATTTTTCACAATTTATCGAGGTGAAACGCTCGATTAACAGGATTGATGAAAATGGTGAAAGTAAACTTGATACTTTCAAATATAAAACACATGGTGTGGTTCAACCGATATCCGCACAGGAATTGATAAGATTGCCTAATGCTGAACGATTGCAGGGCGGATGTACTGTGTATACAAAATTTCAACTGATTGCTGGTCATGATGATATATCGGCAGATATTATTGATGTCAATAACAGTTCATATGTGGTTGTATCAGTTGATAATTGGGGAAATTTTGGACTTGGCTACACAATGGCAAAATGTGCTCTTTTAAATATGAGAGATAATGGTGATACATCATGAAAGCCAATTCTCCAACGCCTGATGGAATTATGCCAATAGAAGGTAGCGGTGCGGAAAATGACAAAGATTTAGATATAATCTTTGGCGACTTTATTTCACAAATAACAGGATTATCAAGAAATTTATGTCGCAGACGTTGGCAAGAAAACCCTCCACCGCAACCAGATAGAAATGTGGATTGGTGTGCTTTGGGTATTGTCGATATCGAACCAGATATTAATGAATACAAATATTTCCAGGATGGAATTGGATTGACTGTTGGTTTCCATGAAACCTTATCATTGCTTGTCTCATTTTATGGGCCAAACGCAACATTGAATGCAATGAATTTACGGATTGGTCTAACCTTATCCCAAAACAGGATTATTTTGTCAGAACATGGAATGGCATTCATGAATGCAACAAATACCATAAGATTTCCTGAATTGATCAATAGGCTATTTTTACCAAGAACAGACATAACATTAAAAATAAGACGTCATGAAAAAAGAATTTATCCTATTAAAAGTGCTGTTTCATCAGATGGCGTCATTACAGCGGAATATGTTAAACAATCATTCACAACGGAGAATATAAAATGACGCAAGGTCTGCCATTATCTGATATTGTCAATGTGTCAGTTACCCTTGAACCACAAGCTACATCCACCCGTAATTTTGGTTCTTTCTTGATATTGGGTGACAGTAAGGTTTTGGATAATAACACTTTGCATTTATATGAAAGTTTAGATGCACTCGCCACTGATGGATTTACGGTAGATAGCCCAGAATACAATGCGGCGAAAGTTTTTTTTGCCCAGTCACCGCAACCTTCAACTCTATATATAGCAAGAATGGATTTTGAAGGAACAGAAAATGATTTGCGACAAGCGGTATTGGGGCTTTCACAATCTTCCTGTGATTGGTATGGATTGGGACTTGCCTTTTCCAAGGAAATTGATAATCAGCAAATTGTGGAAGTCGCAAAAGATATAGAAGGTTTTTCCCCTTCCAGGACATTATGGGTGACAACTCGGGAAGTGGGAGCCATTCAGGAAAACAGTGACAACAATCTGGCTTATTTATTAAACAAGGCAAAATTGTCTCGAACATGGTGCCAGTACAGTTCTTCAAATCCTTATGCGGCAATCAGTGCTTTTGCAAGAATTGCAACTGTTGATTATACGGGTGAAAATACAACTTTAACTCTAAAGTTTAAAAATGAACCTACAATTGAAAGTGAAACATTAACATCTTCACAATATAAAGTTCTCGCATCAAGAAAATGCAATGTTTTTGTTCTTCTTCAGAATGGTGAATCAATTATTCAGGAAGGGTATATGTCTGATGGAACATGGGCTGATACAAGAATAGGCGTTGATTCATTGCAAAATAACTTACAGGTGGCCGGTTTCAATCTTTTATATAGTGACAATAAAATACCATTGACAGATGAGGGGATGACAACTCTAAAAAATGCCTATGATCAGGTTTGTCAACAATATGTCATTAATGGATTTTTTGCACCAGGATTATGGGATGGCCCAGATATAGGTATTCTGAAAACAAATCATATGCTTAATAATGGCTATTATATCTATGCTCCACCTATTGCCACACAATCTTCCGCTGATCGGGCAGCCCGTAAGGCGGTGACTATGCAGATAGCCTGTAAACTGGCTGGAGCCGTTCATTTTTCCAATCTTATTGTTAATGTGAGAAATTAGATATGCAAGTAGGATCAACTTACTCTTTTTTAGACGTTACCTGTACTATAGGTGGACCAGGATTTTCCATTTCTTTGGGTGAGGGTTCAGGAAATGCGGAAGAAGGTATCACCATTCAAATGGTGGGTGACAAAAATACCATGTTGACTGGGGCGGATCATACGGTAATGCATTCGTTACATGCAACAAATGCTGGTACTGTCTCGGTAAAATTATTCCAGGTGAGTCCCAAAAACGCACTTTTGCAAGCGGCTTACAATGCGACAAGAATGTCATCTTCCCTATGGGGGAAAAATACCATTTCAATTGAACAGAAAAATTCAAAAGATACTATTGTCTGCAATACCTGCGCCTTTCAAAAACAGCCGGATATATCATATGCAAATAATGGTGCCATACTTACATGGTCTTTTCACTGCGGTCAAATTATAGGTATGTTGGGAACATATTAAAAATGGAAAAATCAACATTGGAAAATTCATTTAGAGAAGATTTTTTTAAAATCAGCGATCATGTGGTAATCAAGGGTAAAAAATTTACTTTTAAAAAATTATCGGCGATGCAACAGTTTCATCTGACACGTCGACTTGCGCCAATTATCGCCTCATTTGCTGATGGTGTTCCTTCTGGCAGCAACATCATGGAGGCAAAAAAATCTTTTAATTTAACTAAAATTGGTGAGGAAATAGCCAAATTATCAGATAATGATGCTGACTATATCATTAGCACGTGTTTGCAGACTGTGGAATATCGTGATGAAGAACATGAACGTGATTTCCCGATATGGCATAGAACTGGTGGTTTGGCTTATGAATGGATTGAATTGCCTGACATGCTTACATTGACATGGTCAGTGATTTTATACAATCTTGGGGGTTTTATTCCCGCCGTCCCCTCCAATACGAAGCGACTGGGTGCGGCGTAAATTTCAAGGCAGTTACATTGCCGGATTGTATGGATTTCATGATGCGTCCTGTTTTGGCAGGTATATGTAAAATGGAATCACTATATAACGGGACACTTGATCTAAATGATTTCGCTCTTATGAATGACGCGTTGAATGCAAAGGCGGAAAACGAGATAAGAGCGCAAAAAGCAAATCAGAATCAATAAAAAACAATGGCATCATCTAGTGTAATTCAGGAATTCCTTGTCGGATTGGGTTGGAAAATCGACGAGCAGGGACAACAGAGATTCATTGAGGCTCTCGAAACAGTTAAAAAAACAGCATTGGCTGTTACCGCATCATTCATGGGTGTGGTTATTGCCGTTTCAAAAGTTGCCGAATCCTATAATCAGCTTGAATTTTCAAGTGATCGGGCTCAGTCTACTGTAGCTGGTATGCAGCAATTGGCTTTTGCCGTGTCTCAGGTTGGGGGAAATGCGGAGGCGGCAAGAGCAAGCTTGCAGTCAATTGGCAACTTTTTAAGGTCTTCTCCCGGAGCGGAATCGTTCATTCAACGTTTGGGAGTCAATACCAGGGATGCTGAAGGCAGATTGCGTGACACATCCATGATCATGCAGGACCTTTCCTCACAATTCAAGACAATGCCATACTGGCAGGCCAAAGCATCAGCGGGCGTGTTGGGAATTGATGAAAACACTCTTCAGGCCATGATGCGAGGCCTGGGAAATTTTGGAAAACAATATTCTGATATTTATAAGGCTGTTGGTGTCAATCAGGATCAGGCCGCCAGAAAATCAGTGAAATTCATGCGGCAGTTCAATCTGACCGCTGTCGCGATAAAGGCTTTACGAGACCGTGTGGCTGTCTCCCTAATGGATGGTATTGGCGGAGATATTGTAAAATTCCGCAATTTGTTGATATCCCATTCAAGGGAAATAACTGATGCCATTGAAAAAATATCGCGTTTCGTGATCGATCTTTCTGAAAAACTGTTTAGAATGTTCAGCGAAGGTGTTGATGCCATTTCCGGTCTTTATAATCAGTTTATGAAACTGGATGATGGATCATTGGGATGGATCAAAACATTAGGTGAGCTATATTTGGGATGGGTAGTCCTATCAACGGCATTGAAGGCAACTCCCCTGGGTATTGTATTCTTACTTGGGGCGTTTATCCTTTCTTTATACAATGATTATAAAAAATGGAAAGATGGTAGCAAATCCCTAATAGATTGGGAAAAATGGAAACCTGGTATCGATGCGTTCACAAAATCCATAGAGAATATCATGGATATTTTCAGGACTATGTGGCCCAATATTAGAGAATGGACAGCCCCTTTATTAAGCTATTTCAAAACAGAGTTTCTCGCGACCTTTACGGAACTTGGAAAATTGATACAGCATATCAGTGGCGCGCTGGATGACCTGCTAAATGGTCGATTTAATTCATCATGGGATAATATCAAGCTGGCATTCGATGACCTAAAGGATTTCAGTAAAAAAGATGCTGAGGCCACTGATCAAATGATGCGGGATTATAGGGAGCGTGCGGCGGGTGCTGTTGTTGGTGCCCAGCAAAAATTGACGGGCCTGAATTTTGACAGGGTTCAGCAAGCCATGCAATATCTCACCTCTCAAGGGATTGACAGGGTTCACGCTATTGCCATGATCGGGAACTGGCAACAGGAAAGCAGTCTTGATCCCGCGAAAAAAGGGCCGGGAGGTCATGGTGGGTTGGAGCAATGGAGTGAAGATCGTCGTGACAAAATCTTGAAAGGTACAGGTATTGATGTATGGAAAGCCAATTTTGCGGATGCCATGAGAGCGGCTGTATGGGAATTGAAGAATGGACAAGAAACTCGTAATTTCAAAGAATTTCTAAAAGTTGCAAATCCTGATGCAGCAGTGGCATATTTTAATCAGAATATTGAACGTTCTAAGGAAAAAATGGATGATAAAAATATGCTTAAACGCATAGGTTATGCTCATAATATTGATCTGATGACAAAATTGATGCCCATGGCACAGAAAAGTGTCAATAACAGTCAAACAATCAATCAGAATATTACCGTTAATGGAGCAAAAGACCCGCATGCGACCGCAAACGAGATTAAAAATATAACACGGCAGGCCCAGAATAATTCACTGGTGAGAAATATGAAAGGACGCAGGGCATGAGTTTTACCGATATTGCAACCAGTCTATTGTTTAACAGTGGTCATTCTCTTGGCAATGGAGATGTTAAGGTCATTCCTGACCTTGTCATGCGTGAACGACATAAAGATACATTGGGGATAACCTCGCATCCCATTCAAACCGGTGCCGCAATTACGGATCATGCCTATGTTATTCCACCTCAATTCACGCTTGAATGGGGTTGGTCAAATTCAAGTCTGAAAGCCTTGACTGAAAATTTTTCCGATTTTAAGCTGAGCAATTTCGTAACCGGTAAATTGGGAGAGAATTATATCAATGAGGTTTATGAGTCGTTAAGAAAATTGCAACAAAAACGTGTTTTGTGTACAGTTGTCACAAGCAAGAGAAAATATAAAAATGTCCTGATTGAATCCATTGATACAGAAACAACTGAAAACACCACATATTCCATGATGGTCATATTGAATTGCAGGTCTGTGCAAATAGTCGAGACATCAATGGGGAAAATATCAACCCCGACAAATGTGCAAAAATTTGCCTCCAAAACATCATCCCAATTGAAGATGGGTACGAAGCAATTGAAAAATGTCGATAATGACAGCCTGTCAGATAGGATAAGTGAGCTGTTCCAATGAACAAGCTGTATGAAATACCATTGATCCCGGCAAACCAGAGTTTCAACATCTCGATTTTGCAAAAAAACTATCAATTGCGCCTGTTCTATTGCAATGCGCCTAATGGGGGATGGGTTCTTGATATTATGAATGCGGACGGCACTCCGATCCTGTTGGGTGTTCCTCTTGTCACGGGGGCGAATTTGCTTGAACAGTTCAGCTATATAAAGTTCTCGTTTGGTCTTGTCGTGGTCACGGATGGAAATTCTGATAAAGTTCCGACTTTCAATAATCTGGGAAATGAATCATATTTATATGTCATTATCTAGTTTTGACAGTGCTCCCACTTTTCTTGATATACAAAATCTCCAGGCTTGCCCCAGCACCATCCTTTGGTTTTCAAATAAGTTATATATTCATCCCGCAAAGCGCATGTTTTATTATTTAAATTTTCATCAATTGGAGATGACTTGCAAATATCATCTATCTGCTGTGCCCATTTCAAAAGATAGTTGATATTATCATCACTATCCAGTTTTGGTGTTTCTTTCGATTCATTGGATGATGTATCATCCTTTGCGTTTTGATTTTGCTGTATGGTTATCTTGAATTTATTTCCTCCTATAGTGCTTATCATGTATTCTCCTGATTCACTTGCGGGAACATAATAGCTGCCATGTGATGGCCCGTATAATGCCGGCGAAGCAAAAAAAATGGTTGAGTTACCTTCAGATGTTGGTTCAAGTTTTGCTTCAAACACATTAATTTTTGTCAATGTTATTTCCCAGTTGATTTGGCATGGGCAATTTAGTTTATAGGGTTTTGTTTGCAATATCCCTTCACCTTCAACAGTTATCAGATTGGGAGATTCGCTATTGTTTTCCTGTGCATTCACAAACAGGGGGAATAATAGGGATGATGATAATATACCAATTAACAGGGATTTTCTAAACATGATTGTTCTCAAAAATTAACATTCTATCAAATCAGTCATATATTGCAAAATACAAATTTCTTGCTTATTCTTCAGACGGGAAAATGAAAATCTCTTCACTATAGTCTTCAATATACTGACGGGTGAGCGGTTTGACATTATCGCTGATATCATACAGAAAATAGAACGGAACAAAAACCCCTATACAAGTGCCGAGCATTTCAGGCAGAGATATCTCATGAGTTTAATGGGGATGTTTAATATGTGATAATATTATGGGACAAAAAAAATGCCCCATATATGGAGCATTGAAACTTTTATTATTTAAGCTACTTTTCCAAGTTTGATGATTTTTTCGTTATATAGTTTTTCATCTTCTTTTTCTATTTTATCAATGAGCTTTTCCAATTCAAGAAATTTTAAATATAATTGGTGGAAACCTTCACAAAACTCATGATAATACTTATCATATTTGTTACCATTTGACATTTTCTTGACCTTATAAAATTATATAAAAATTTATTATTATATTTTAAAAAATTTAAGCAGTCATATCATTATATATTATTTTTATCTAATTTATCTATATATTCTTTACATTCTTTTGTATTTTCATTTTTAACCCCAGATAAAAGGCTGTCTGCATATAGTAAACCTAATTTTATATTTTGTAGTCTTATTGTATTTATAGCTACTTCATTACTTTTTGATGATAAAAGTTTATCTTCCAATTTTACAACGTCAATTTGTAATTCTTTCACTCTATCTTGTAAATCTTGCAAAGATGGTTTTTCTATTTTTTTAAATTCTTTTATTCCTAATTTTTTAAACTGATTATTTATAAGCTTTAATATTCTGGTTACTATTTCAACAATTTTGTCATATTCATTATTTAGCTTTTCATTTAATTTATCATTCATAATCAATCCTAATATTCTAAATTGTTTCTAAACGACAATAAAATTAATGTTGGATAAAATCAAAAAATTAATTTTCACATAATTTTTATTAACAATAGGTTGCAGAGTTTCAGTCAATCATGACGTTTGACCTGTAAAATACTAGGACATGCGTGAAAATACATGGGAAGTTACCGAAGCTGAAACACAGATATCTCCCTATTGGAGCTGGAAATTTCATTTTTTGCGCTTAGTCAAAATTTATGACGAAGCTATCATAGGGTTAATCATCATATCTGATGAGTGGTAAAAAACATTGGAAAACACGTGCGGATTTGATTCGCCAGATTTGGCGGATCAAAATATGGTGGTGAAGGGTGGCATATATCGGGGTGATATTTTGTTTCGTACGAAGCGTGTATAGTCACTTTTAATTGTGTGATTGTAATAATATGTTAATAATGTAACTCTCATTTAACAATCTTGTTTCAAGGATTACATTCAATGACTTCCATTAAACACGCGCTTTTCATGATCGCCGGCATGACCTTCCTTACACCATGTGTCCACGCCCAGAATAAGGATCTGAACAGTATGTCTATCGATGCGTTGCGGGACAGGGCAAATCATGACGACAAGGAAGCAGATAAAATATACAAGAAAAAATTGAATGAGAAATACAAAAATAAAACAGTTTCTGAATTAATGAAAATGGCCAATCAAGGAGATAGCGAGGCATCATTTCTAGTGGGAAGTACTTATTTACTCAAACTATACCAGCCACAAAATGCCATTGAGTGGTTTAATAAAAGTTCAAAAGATGGAAACGTAAATGCCTTGTTCGCAATTTCTAACATCTATTATTATGGTTGGGGTGTGCCTAAAGATATTCAGAAAGTGATTGAATTGTGCAAGGAAGCAGCCAATAGAGGATTACCGGATGGAGCTTTCCGTCTAGTGGAAATATATACCTCTGAAAAATACGGTTTACAAGATTATGTTGAAGCAAATCATTGGTTAAAAATAGCCGTTCAGGAAGGAGCCTCACAAGCCTTAGATACACTTGGTTTAAGTTATGAAAATGGAATAGGAACTCTTCCAGATAAAGAAAAGGCCAAATATTACTATAAACAGGCATGTTCGAAACAAATACAGGCTGGTTGTGAAGATTATGATAGATTAAACAAAAGTTAATATTAATGTTTTAAAATTTGGTTCGCGCCACGGTGGAGCAAACCTTGTTTATATAGTTTTCTATGGTTCAAGGGTGTCACTATTAATGACATACTTTTCATCATTCTGATGGCGTCGGTAATACCGACATCATCCATATACCCATGGCGTCCATAATATGGACATAATCTTTTTTATCATTATCTAAATATGAAATAGACTGACTGTAACTATTGGTTATAGTCACCCTTCAGTACTATCATTAATATATAGGGTGTACGTTTTACGTACCCCCTTTTCGTTTAAAATAATATTACCATACTGTTTGCTCGCCAAAATTGGCGGGCAAAAATTAAAGTGGCAATCATAATTGTTTGCTCCCCCAAACGGGGGAGCAAAAATTGAACAAATAAAAGAATTGTAATCTTTTAATTAACTTTTTTTATCTATGGATATATTAGCTTTATCAAGTAATTGCTGCATATAGTCAGAAGCTTCTTGTCTATTGTTTGATTTTGTTTCTCTCCATATCTTAATTAACTTATTTATATGAGGCCATATTACATCGATACAATCTCTTCGTAACCTATATAAAACTTCATCTTCTGAAAAATATTTCCAATGTATTTTTATAAATTCTAATATTTCTTCCTCATCATAAGTGGGATTTGTATTTGGATCTTTAGCCAGGTTAATAAATCTAACTCCCTCATTAACATCCCAATAATATTTCCAATTGGTGTCATTCACTTCTTTATAATTATCTGTATAGGTTTTAGAAATATCAGAATATGTTTTTTCTGCTATATCCCTGATTGCACTTTCTACAACTGTTGTGATCGTCTGTTTGGTAATTCTTGATACAAATTCTAATGCGAATCTTGTTTTAGGATCAAGACGTATCGTTAAGCTCTCAGTTCTATTAATGTTACGTTTTCTAGTTGTTTGTGCCATTTTTTAAACTTATAAATTTACGTTATTCATAATAAATATATGTAATACAAAAAAATTGCAAATAGAGCTTGAATTATAGATAAATTTAGTATACTAATTTGTAATGCACAATATGTGCATATCATTAAAAAAATATAAAAAGGAATAATAATAATGACTATTGGATATGGTAATAAATTTCCGTTAATTGATCGAAGTAATGTTTCATTTCGTATTCCAACGAAATTATTGGAAAATATTGATAAATGGGGAATTGAAAATGAGTATTCAAGCAGGACAAGAACAATATGCAAGATTTTGGAAATTGGCTTGAAAACTTTAAAAGATGAGGGATTTAAAAATGATGAAACGCAATTTTGATAATAAAAAAGCAGCGGATATGTCACCAAACTACCCCGCTGCTTTAAACTCAGTCATCATGAAAGAAATTCTAACATGAATAATCAGAATATAACAACTTTTGATGAAAAATCAAATCCTATTACTCTATTCAATTTTAATAGCATAGATGTAAGAGTTATTACAAAAGAAAATGAAGCTTTTTTTTGTTTAAAAGATGTTTGCAAAATTTTGCATGTTTCTAACTCTCGAGATTTAATGTATAAGAAGTTAGATCAAAAGGGAGTAGAAAAAATCTACACCCTTACCTCTGGTGGTAGGCAAGAGCTAGCTTTTATTAACGAACCTAATTTATATCGCGTAATTTTTAGAAGTAATAAACCTAAGGCAAAATCTTTTCAAGATTGGGTGTTTAATGAAGTATTGCCATCTATACGTAAAACGGGTGGATACTTATTGTCACCAGGTCAATACGGCGGGATAACCAAATCGGTTGTCAACAAGGCCGTTGCAATTTTGCGGAAGGATTTCGAGAAAGTGTATCGGGATGTCGAATTCCTGAAAACAGGTTTCGATCCATCCGCGGCTTTCGTGACATACTACAAACCTATCATCGCCGTCCTGAAGGAAAAGAACGTTCCCCAGAAAGGGAGACGGACATTGTCATGCAGATGTTCGGGAAGGATACACCGGTATCTTATCAGGATGGACAAGGCATCGATGATCCAGATCAGTCGTGAAACGGGTCGGTATATCTATCATATCGACGGGATCAGGGAATGGCTTGGTTATGAAGGTGAGAACATCATCCGGAACCATATCGATAAGGTGATGGGGCAGGGTCGGCTTCATCTGGTACCCTCAACCAACAATTCTTTCAAGCATTAACAAGAGACGATGAAAAAATATCCTCATTATTAATGAGGGTAAAGGAGAGCCGTTATGGATCAAAATCTAAATACAAATTCACATGAAGCCTTTCATTCTTTTTCTCATCAAGAATTAATAATTGTTAACACTAAAATCAGACAAGATAAAGAAGGTCGTTATTGTTTAAATGACTGTCATAAGGCATCTGGTGGTGAAAGGAAAAATGGGCCTTCTTATTGGTTAGAAAATAAACAAACTGTTGAATTAGTTAAAGAAATCACCGATACAGGAATTTCGGTATCGCCAACAAATGTAATAAAAGGTGGAATTGAACAAGGCACTTACGTCGTCAAAGAACTTGTTTACGCCTATGCAATGTGGATCAGTCCGGCTTTTCATCTGAAGGTCATTCGTGCGTATGATGATCTTGTCCAGGGAAAATATCATCCTGTCGTCAATCTTGATGATCCCGTCTTTCTGAGAAACACGCTATTAACCTATACGGAAAAATGCATGATGCTTGAAAGTGAGAATAATGCATTGAAACCGAAGGCGGATGGATTTGACCGGATTGCAACGGCGGACGGTTCGTTATGCATCACGGATGCTGCGAAGACTCTTCAGATGGGGCCAAAGGAACTGTTTTTCTATCTCAATTCCCATGAATGGATTTACCGACGGACTGGCAACAAGAACTGGCTCGCCTATCAGGACAAGATCAAGCAGGGATTGCTTGAGCATAAGGTGACGGAGGTTTCATTGAGTGATGGAACAGGCAGGATCAGTGAACAGGTTAGGATAACGCCAAAGGGACTGACCAGATTGTCCGAAATGTTCTCGAATCATGTATAGACGTGATCTGGAACAGTAATAACCGGAATTAGTGAAGTGGATTATAATATATATACTTGTTTATTAAGTAAAGATTAATAATTAAAAGAAATAAAAGTTAATTCCATGTCGAAATATTGTCTTGATATCCTGAATTTACTGATTAATTTAAGTTAATGAATATTAATCGTTTATATAAATAAGCTTTATTATTTGTATCGATAATAATCGATAAAACCATGTTGTAGATAGTGATCTGTTCTGAACAATCTGCTCACTATCTACGTACCTAGTATGGTTTAAGAATAATAGGCCTCTTTTATGTAGGGTTGTGTTCGAGGATATCAAGACTTACAAGAAAAAATATATCGATTGTTGGATAACAATTGAATGAAAGATTGAATGGCTAGTGTTATGACCAATATAACTCTGAATATTAACGATAGTTGCTCACACGAGAAAAAGATGCATTCTATTGAGGAAGCGGTGAAAAATTGCGTTGGGAACCTGTATGTCCATAATGAAATCATGAAGAAGGTTATCAAGAGCATTGATTGTTTATCTCCAAAAGACCCGACTTACAAACTTGAGTTGATAAATACGTTAAAATGCATCACTTCATTGCTTGGTAATATTGATGATGATATAGATTCATTGCGGAATATCTGATTTTAACGATTAACGTCTAGATTTTTAATCCATATGGTGAGCCCATATCTGGGCTTACCGTATAGATAAACAGTTTTTATAAATAACCATCAAAACGATACAAGCCATCCATACGGGTGGCTTTTTTATTGGGTGAATTATGTCATTACAATTTTTGAGAAGCTGTATATTAGTGGTTTCAGATAATGCAGGTAATACAGAAGATTTATCCCTGTTGAGGATTACATTCAGGGTAACGCATGGAACTATTCAAACTCCAAGAAAACTTGTATTAAAAATATGGAACCCTTCTCCAATTACTATAAATAATGCCAAATCATTCTATACATCCATTAGTTTATCAATTGGTTATCAAAAAGAATCTTCAGTATTGTTTGAGGGAAAAATACAGCAAATTAGAGATGGACAGGAAAATCCTGTAGACACATTTTTGGAAATTATAGCTGTGACTGGTGGAATGGCATATGCAGAATCAGTCAGTTCAGCAGTACTGCCCGCAGGTTGGTCATATAATCATGCGCATTCCCAGATTGTTGAGGATATGGCCAAAAAAGAAAATGTTGGCAAAGGCGATTTCCCATCATTGACAGGATCGGCTCCACGTCCGAAAATAATGTATGGCATGACACGTGATCATTGTCGTGTTCTTGCGCATTCAACATCTGCAGCCTGGAATATTGATGATAATGGTGTTTCCTTTTATCATATACCAGATATGGTGAAGCCCCAATCGCAAAATGAAGAGGCAATAATCCTGTCACCAAAAACAGGTCTTATCGGAGTTCCCGTTCAGACTCCTGATGGCGTTCAGGCAACCTGCCTAATGAACGCCCGTTTAAAAAGAAATGTACTTGTTCAAATAAAGGATGCCAGAACTCTTGATGCGCAAGCCGATGTCTCATATAGCGCAATCAATGGTGGAAATCAGGTCATGACAGATGAAAATGGTGTTGAACGTAGAAGTGTTATAGGAACATCTCCAACAGGAACCTATCGTATCGCCTATGTAGATCATGAGGGAGATACAAGGGATAATGTTTGGTACTCGACTATTTGTTGCATTGCCGTTGATGTATCGGCGGTTCAGACACAAAGAACCATAGGAGCTTTTTAATGGATACCAGGGAAAGATATCCTGACAGACAAGAGGAACTTTTATTGATCGGTGATGCCTTGCAAGGACGTATGTGGACGATGTTGCCAGGTATAGTCGTTAAATATTTTATACAAGACAATACACCTGTTGCATCAGTGAAACTGGCAATCAAGGGATATGACATTATTGATGATGGTAGCAAGACTTTTCATGATTTACCAATATTGCCCCATTGTCCGGTAATGTTCCCGAGAGGTGGTGGATATTCCATAACTTTCCCAATAAAATCCGGTGATGAGTGCATGGTTCTTTTCGCAAGCCGCTCCATAGATGAATGGTGGCAATCCGGTACAGGTCAACCACCATATGATTTTCGCCAGCATGATCTTTCAGATGGAATATGTCTTGTCGGTCTGACAAGCAAATCGAAACCATTCAAAAACATAAACACATCTTCCTTACAGATAAAAAGTGATAATGATGATCTGTTAATCGAGTTAGATAACAATCAGATAAATATCAAGGCAAAATCCATCAATATTGAAGGTGATGTAAATATAAAAGGTGAGATGAAAGCATCTGGTGATGTTATTGGTGGAGGAATAAGTCTGAAAAATCATAAACATGGTGGTGTTCAACCAGGTGGTGAGGAAACGGGAACTCCAAAATGAAAATAAGAATTGTTGATAAAAATGGAGACATGCAGTTTGGACAATCCCTGAACAATTTTCTTTCTGATCATCCCAGGGTTGTTTCTCAACTGCTTGATTCAAGATTGAAATTATGGACAGGGGAATGGTTTTTCGACACCAGTGACGGGATACCATGGGCAACCAATGTTTTGGGTGAACATACAGCCAATATTTATGATGCTGTTATTAGAGAAAGAATATTGGACACACAAGGTGTCAGTCATATTGAACATTATCAAAGTCGGCTTAACAACCGTAAGTTGAATGTAAATGCAATTGTACAAACAACTTATGGCAAGACATCAATAGATTATGGAGAAACGTAATAAATGAGTATTTCTCAAATTATATGTAATGTGACAGATAAAGGTATTACCGCTCCAACTTATGATGTTATTCTAAATTGGTTTCAAGAACAATACCGTTCAATTTATGGACAGGATATTGTCTTGGATAATTCAACCCAGGACGGACAATGGATCGCCATTCAGGCTCAGGCTGTAAATGCGAGCAATCAGGCCATGATAGCTGTCTTCAACTCATTTTCTCCAGCAAAGGCTCAAGGTGCCGCATTATCAAGTAATGTAAAAATAAATGGAATTAAACGTAAGGATGGTAGCAATTCCTCTTGTGATGTTATCATCACTGGTGTTCCTGGAACAATTATACAAAACGGATTGATACAGGATACAATTAACAATTATACATGGAAATTGCCTGTTACGGTCGTTATTCCGTCTTCAGGAGAAATAACGGTAACTTCCATATGTCAGGTTCCAGGTGCGGTAACTGTCAATATATCGACATTGACAGTTATAAAAACCCCAACGAATGGCTGGCAGACAGTTACGAACGCAACTACGGCATCTGTCGGGAAAGAGCCCCAGTCTGATGCTGATTTGCGTATTCAACAGGCTGCAAGCACAATGATATCTGCATACAGTATAATGGATGCATTGATAGGTGCGATATTAAATCTAAAGGGTGTGATTGATGTCAAGGGTTACGAAAACAACCTTGGCAATAAAGATGAAAAAGGTATTCCTGCAAACAGTATAGCACTTGTTGTTGATGGAGGTGACGCTAATGAAATAGCAACCATCATCGCAAACAAAAAATCTATGGGTGTTGGCACTTATGGTGAGACAAGTGTTACAGTGATAAACCCGATTGGTGGACAACAGACAATAAATTTTTTACGTCCAATTGAAATTGATATCTTTGTTTCAATTAGATTGCAGGCCCTTACAGATTATACCAATGAAATTGGTCAATCAATCGCACAAAATGTTTCAAGTTATATTCTATCTCAAAAAATTGGATGTGTAATTTATACAACGAGATTGTTTGCGCAATCTACCTTGCCTAATGATAATGGCGGTTTAACTTATGACATCATTGATATTCAGATAGGTTTGGACAGGAATAACCTATCTTCATCAAACTTGAAACTGGCATTTAATCAGAAACCCATGTGTCCAGTCGCCAACATAACGATTAATGCAACAGAGTAAATATGACAGCTTATGACAATAGTTTTACTGATCTAATCACCTCGGAACATCAGGACAAACCAAAGTTTGTTCAAACAGTTGCCTTTTCATGCCAGGGTTTTGCAGATTTAGTCAATCTCTGTGAAAGAGCCTATAAATATTATGATTTGGACACGGCGACTGGAACACAACTTGATGCTGTTGGAATGTGGGTTGGATTATCTCGATATGTCGCACTTGATATTGAGGCTTTTTTTTCATGGGATACGGAAAAATTGGGATGGGATGAGGGCATATGGTGGGAAATTGGTAATGCAAAAAATGAAATCGCAAAATTATCCGATAATATCTACAGGACTTTTATAAAATTAAAAATAGCTTGCAATCATTGGGATGGAACGCTTCCAGGTGCAATAAATATCATTAATTACGCGATTAAGCCGAATGGGTATGTTGCTGATATTGAAGAAAATAATATGAGTGTGACCTTTTTGATAAAAGGTTCAGTTTCAAAAATATGCAGGTCAATGATTGAAAACAATTATTTGCCTTTAAAACCTGCTGGGGTAAATGTCATATACAAATTTGAGGAAAACCAATAAATGGTAAAAAATAATATTTATCCTTGGGCACAAGGAATAAATGCCAATGTTCTGACAGATGAAGAATATGTTGATTCACTATCAACAAATGGAATATATGAAAATGGTGTGAAATCAGGAATTGCATCATCTTCACAAATAAACAAAACATTGAGACAGGCTACAGTTCCAGCATCCGGTCTGTCACAATTTATTGTAGATACTTTAGATATTGATGTGAATGATAATGACTCTATTAATATATTTTCAGATAGAATAACGAATTCCATCTTGAAATTGGCACAGATAAACCCCTTTAACCAATCTTTTGCAAATGCTATCGGTGGATATAGAAAATATGCAATTGTTAGTGGTGATAACAATAATTTTTGGGTTTCCACAAAAGATAATAATCTAACCACTCCTGGAAATGTAAATTCTGATTGGGTAAATTTATTTGATAGTGCTATAAAATGGGCTAATTCAGAATTTTTAAGATTAAAATCAGAAACCAAACAAGAGGTTAAAAGTGATGTTAAATTTTCCAAATTATTGGAAACCGACAATCAGACGGTAAACGGCAATATCGACATACGCGGTATCGAGAAATCCGATGGCAAGACGAACATCAGCAAGATGATCCATCTATGGATCAGAGATGACGTGTCAGGATGGATGAATGTCGAGGAGATAATCGGTGACAGAACCAATATTGTTCTAGGTGTGAAAGGTGGTGGGACAACCGGCTATTTTCGTCTCAGCAATCTTGGAGATTTCTCATGCGATTCGATAACAGCGGGCATGATAAACGCATCTGGAAATATTCATGCAGGCAGTGCCGACATATCCGGTAAAATGAATGCCAACACCATTGAGACGCCTGGTGACATCACCATCAATTCCGGAAACAGGACATGGGATGATGGCGGACATTTCAATGGAAACGCACTGTTCTGCAAAAAAGATGACGGCCTGTTTTATAAATTATGGTTCTATGATCAGCTGAATGTTGGAAGCATGGTGAAACTGAGCGTCAATGACAAGTATGAGTATCATTTTCGTGACAATGGAACCATTGATGCCAAGGAGTTCAACGGGGTTTCGATGTCCTCATTTTGCGCCGACCTTGCGGAATACTATATTGCCGACGAGAGATATGATCCCGGAACGCTTGTGAGAATAGGCGGTGAGAAAGAGATAACGAGAGCCTCCATAGGGGGCTTTTTTTATGGGGTAATCTCAACAGCCCCAGCCTATGTGATGAATACGGCAATCAGGGACGAGAGGAACGCGTTGCCGGTCGCACTGGCAGGCCGTGTTCCCGTTCTCATGACAGGCATGATCGACAAGGGTGATCCCATAACCATTTCGGAAATATCCGGTGTGGCCAGAAAAGCGGGAGACGGTGAGAAACATATCGGATTTTCCATGGAAAACAGTCATGAAACGTCAATCCGTCATGTCGAGTGCGTTATCAAACAGAACTAGGGTGGGAAACAATGCACAACTATGAGGGAAACACACTTTTTATCAACGGTATTTTTTATGCGGATGATTACAACGAGGTCGTTCGCAAATACCGTAGGGAGATGGACGGCTTCGACCATTACATGATCAGGAAGGGCGACCTGATAACGGCGGATATCCTGAATGACCTGAGCAACGGGGTGAGAAACTACGCGTCCCAGAACGGATACAGTATCGGGAAGACACCGCGTGTGCTGGTGGCCGGCGTTGACCTGATACCGAAGATGGAATGGGGAGAGGCGATATGGAATGATCAGCCTGTAATTGAACTGACAGCCGGCCAGTATGACTACGTCATTCCCAAGGGATGCCGCAAGATGAAAATCGGATGGCTGATTGCCGGTGGCGGCGGTGGCGGTGGCGGTGAAGAGGGCGGCGGTGGCAAATCTGGCGGTGGCGGCGGTTCAGGCGGTTACCGGCAGGATATCGTTCATGACGTGATGCCCAACCAAAAGGTTTTTTTACAAATCGGGGGCGGTGGAATTGGCAATTATGAGGCGGGGGGCAATGGTGGTGACAGTTTTGTAAGGATTGATGAAACAGAGATACTCAGGGTGACAGGTGGTGGCGGTGGAAACACACCCTATGCCGGAGGCGGCATATTGGACACGGCTGGTGGCAAGGGGGGAAGTCCCAATGGTGCAGACGGGGGACATGGTGTCGATAACGCCACAGAGGATGATCACCTTGGGGGTGCGGGTGGCAGCACACCGCTTGGAAAAGGTGGAACACCGGACTGGGCGGACAAGGCACAATCGGGTTCCGGTTACGGAGCCGGTGGTGCGGGTGGATGCACCAGGGACAGACAGAAACCCCATACATGGCAGGGAGGTGATGGAACAACAGGTTACATAAAATTCCAGTTCACACGTTAACTAGAAAATCAGGATATAAATAATGGTGTATGATTTTTCAAAAAGCCAAAAAAATACAAAGATGACTATACCTTATCAAGATGAATCCAAAGATACCGCAACGGATAAAGACAAACCAAACAATATACAGAATAACAAGGAAACAGATGTTTCACAGACAGATCGTGAAATATTTGAATTGCCTGGCGGATGTCTTGGGAGTACCAGACTGAGACTGTCATGCAAGGGGCCAACAGAAAAGAAATTCTACAGTTTTTCTGTAAAGAACCGCATGCTTGCGGATGACAGGATTGCATCGGTGAAGGTTGGGCCTGCCAGTGACAGCAAGGTAACGGCTGACAAATACACATTTCAGGACCAGACTTTCACGGTTCGACTGAGTGGCGGTGAGTTGAACTCGAATGTTCCCGTTCGTTGCGAGATAACGACAGAACATGAGGAAACGCTTGATTTTGTCTGTATTCTTCCCATTCGCGAGGAGGGAATACTTTACGAAAATCAGGACGGTATTGTTGTCGTTATGGGGGCTACAGGTGTCCGTGGCAACGGTATTCGCTCCATCGCGATGGGCAATGATGCCAATCTTGAATTCTCAATGGATGACGGGACAGTCATCAGTGTGGATACGGGACTGTTCAAGGACGATAACGGACAGATCGTGGCGATTGATCAGGTCGCGTCATTGCCTGATGACTTTTCAGTCAACGGAAGCGTTTTCCTCGCACCGGACAGCTATGTTAACGGTGGCAAGCCCATGCCGAAAGGATTGTCCCTGGACGGCAATATCGTTCTTACGGACGGCAGTGTCCATTACAGACACAGCATGAACAATGGCGGCGTTCTCTGCTCGCCAGACTGACATGCAGACCTAAAATCTTTCAATAAAATCAAACAGGATATTAAAATGGCTAACAATTCTCCAAAAGACCTTGATCTTTCCGCATGTACCGTTTCAATTGATGGTGGAGTCACACCAAAGACAATCTCTGAAGTCGCCAAAACGGTAAATGATATAAACGGCAATATCGCCAATATCAATGCGGCGGCTAATGAGGCGAAGAAGGGTGTTGACGATATCAACCAGAGGATAAATCCAAATACCTATTTCACGAAGGACGGAGCGAACAAACCTCTTGGAACCACAATTCTTGATAAAACCGGTCAGTTCACCTATCCGCCTCCAAAAACCGATGACGGTTTCACCTGGATCAATGCGGGTCTGAGAGCAATAAATGATGATTATACACAGGATTATGAACCCAATCCAAATTCCAGGGAAATTCACATGCAGTATTCCGTGAACTCCGATGGGAATGAGGGAAACAACAAGACTTTTGTCAACACGATATGGTCGGACGGAACCAATGCGAATTTCGCTTTCGGGGCCATTTCCTTCCATCCCCTCAATGATGGCGGCGGTGATCTGGGACGTGCGGGGAATTCATGGAACAATGTTTTCACAAAGACCGCACCAAACGTGACCTCGGACAAAAATGTCAAGACCGTCACATCCATCCTTGATGAGAAAGCCGGAAATTCAGACAAAAAACTGATGGATGCCCTGTATAATGTCAATGCTGTCAATTACAGGCTGAATGACGCGATAAAAGAGAAGGGTGAGGACAAGGCGCGTGTCCATACAGGTTTTATCGCGCAGGATATCGAAAAGGCTATCATGGATGCCGGACTTGATCCATCCGATTATGCCATGTGGACGCAGGATGCATCACCTGAATTCAGGGTGGTGGATACAGGCGAGAGGGATAAAAACGGGAACCCGATCCTCAAGTCTGTCCAGGAAATGCCAAAGGATGAGAAAGGGAATGTCATTTCACGCCAGAACCTGAGATATACAGAGGTTCTTTGCATGCTTTTCGCCGCACAGAAACAGAAGATCAACGATCTCGAGGCACGTCTGGTGAAACTTGAGGGCAAATCAAAATGAGCCGGTTTGACATGACACAGGGTCTCGCGAAAGGATCGCTGGGACAGGAAATGACAGGCGGGCAGATTGTCGACCGTCTGTCTGCCGGCATACCGGTTGAAAACAGGATCGTGAATGATCCGGCCATTACCCTGATGTTCCCGAAAGCGGGAGAGATCAGCTATCGTCTACTGTTCCGGAAAGCGTGCAGTATTTCACTCGGTAAAGGGCAGGAGAGCCAGCTGCAACGCATGACAGTCATTCTCCAGCAACCCTGTGAGGGGGATTGCGAGGTTGAGTTCGATGCATCTGTCAGATGGCATGATAAACAGCCTTTTATCGATACAAGGGCGGGTTCGGTGACTATTGTCGAATTCATGTCTGACGGTATTGGAAATTATTATGGAAGGTTGATCTATGGCTGATCTGGATAAACAACCAACGACAGGATTTGTCAATAACGGCAGCCTTGTCCAGTATGGAAATGACAACACGGCGGGTGACTGGGACTATATCGTGATATCGAAACCGGACAGGCCATGGAGGGTCTCTATCAGGGGGGACATTCCGGCAAGCAAGGACGGTGTGGACATGAGTGTTTCCGTTTTCGAGGGAACAATACCCCTGTTTTCCTCGACAGGAACATGGAAACTGCAGGGACAGACAAGCCTGAACGCCACCAAGAAAAACTTCAAGATAAAGTTCAGGAATGCGGAGACAGGTAAAAAACTAAAGGTGAAAATCGGGGACTGGGCCCCGATGAACGGTCTTGTCCTGAAAGGCTACGGAACAGACAGAACCCTGCTCAGGGATATCGTCACAACCGAGATATGGCGTAATTTCCATCGGGATGAGGCGGGTCTGCTTGCACCGGCCTCAGCCTATTCCTATTATGACAGGGACAATCTCGGCATGAGAACATCAGCGCTGTTTTCAACCGACGGTTTTCCATGCGAGCTGTATCATGACGGGGAATTCCTTGGGATGTATATAATAAGGTCGGACAATGACAATGACCAGTACCTGATTGATTCATCGAACCCGGGGCATTTTCTCGCCCAGCCAGATCATGCCAGCACGTTCTGGACAGACGGGAACTACAATCCTCAAGAATGGGAAATAAACTCGCCCGATCCGAACACGGATGACAGTGTCAGTTTCCTGAAAAGATTCCTGCGATGGTCTTCGGACTGTATCGCGGGCAGGGTGAGCATGAGGGAGACATATAGGGAATATATCGATCTTGAATGTTTCATTGACTATATCCTGCTCTGCGAGGTCTGTTTTTCCCCTGACAGTCTGGTGAACAATTTCATGCTGTGCAGCTGGAATGCCACGCCGGCATCGGGTGTAACGTATATATATCCATACGATGAGGACCAGACATTCGGTATTGTCGATCAATATCTGAGTGCGGATGACAGTGATCCTTTCAGGATTGGATGGATAACCAAACGTGACAGGATGATTGACGGGCAGGATCCGGTATTCTTTGAAACAATCCATAACTGTTTCACGCCGGAAATACGGGCGAGATGGCGTTACCTTAGGGACACGGGAA
Organism: Commensalibacter sp. M0355; assembly: GCF_016101365.1. NCBI lineage: Bacteria > Pseudomonadati > Pseudomonadota > Alphaproteobacteria > Acetobacterales > Acetobacteraceae > Commensalibacter > Commensalibacter sp. M0355. The sequence goes on along the minus strand of NZ_JACFQQ010000001.1, from coordinate 330,668 downwards.
AGATATCCCACGAAACATTTTCAAAAATCATCAAGGACAAATCAGACCTTATCAATCCGGACATGATAAAAAAAGACCTTGATTTGTGGATCATGAACGCGGAGGTCGGACTGGGAAATGGCAAGGTCATTTCAGATGATGGAAAGAAATGGTCGGTGAATTTCATCCTTAATTTCGCCAAACGCCGTATCCAGTGGCTTGATCAGCAATTCAGGTATTACGGATAGGAGGGAATTGCCTGGAGATATCATCTGGTAACATTTTGTTTCCAGGCAATAATACCGGTTGTACAGGTTGTCATTCGGAAATATAATGAATGTTGTCTTTTAAATCAAACCTGTATTGATTTGGTTTGAATTTACTTATTTAAAAGTAAGATTATTTGAATGATCATGCATGGCCATAAACAGTTTAATCCCTATCGTTTGCATCTTGCAAGAAGTTGCAGGAATATCACGAAAAAGGATATTTCCAAGCTTATCAATGTATCATCCTCAACGCTGGCACGTCTCGAAAAAGGTTATGATGAGCCGAAAAAGGAAACAGTTCAGCTTTTGGTAAAGGCATTGAATTTTCCAGAAGCGTTTTTCTTTGACGGGATTGAAGAGGATCAGGATAAAGAATACCTGAATACAAAGGATTTAAGCTTTAGAAGCAACGCGACAATTCCCCGGAAAGACAGGAATGCAGCCTATTCAGCAAGAGGGTTGGCTTACATTGTGGATGAATGGTTGCAAAACAATTTCAATTTGCCGGATGTCAGGGTTCCAGACCTGTCTTGTGATCATGATCCTGTGACAGCATCCGAGCGTTTACGTTATGACTGGGGATTGGGAAATCTTCCCTTGCCAAATTTAATGGAATTGCTGGAATCCATGGGAATAAGAATATTCGCTTTTTCTAGGGATACAGATGCAATCGACGCTTTTTCATGCTGGAATAATGGAATACCCTATATATTCGTAAATACAGATAAAAATGCGGAACGAATTCGATTCAATTTATGTCATGAATTGGGGCATCTTGTTTTGCATCGCCACATACATGTAGATGGACAGGATAGGATTACTGTTGATATCGAGAAGGAAGCCCATTTATTTGCAGGTAATTTTCTAATGCCTGAAGCAGATATACGTTCCTGTATTCCTAATGGCGTGGTCATTAATTACCTAATTAAAGCCAAACAAAGATGGAAAGTTTCAGTTGCGGCTTTGGCTTATCGCATTCGAAAGCTTGGATTGTTATCAGAATGGCATTACCGTAATATGGTCAATGAAATGCAGGCAAGGAATTATGGAAAGAGTGAACCCAATCCTGTAAAGCGTGAATATTCCTTATTGTGGGAAAAAATATTTACCATGCTTTGGAGAGATAAAATAACAAGGGAAGAATTGTCCAAGAAACTCAATATTCCCTATCATGATTTCAATGATCTTGTGTTTGGCCTGTTAAATATCAAGAAATACATGATTAAAGAAAATGGATCCAACATAATTTCTCAATGTTGATTCTAGATAGTTATTAAAACGTTTTTTTATTAGAAAACCTATTGCAAGGATATAGTCAATCATGAGAAAGTTAATGGCAATTCTGTTCATGATATTATCAACATTTGTTTTATCATCATTTACAGATGTAAAACCTGACAATTTCTTTTTGAACACGTGTTTCACGGTTTCTTCAATTGTATTCTCTGTAGGTTTAAGCGTGATTGTAACATTCAATCTAACAGGAATAAAAAACAGGTATTATATCGAGAAAATAAGAGATGCTATTCACAATATGAGAAACAAATTCATATCTTATTTTTCCATGGTTGTAATTATTTACCTATTTGGTAATTACATGAATATCAATGATATCAAGATCATTTCCATTTCCGGTTTTGATATAATGTTTGATTTATCAACTTTCTTTTGCATGATGATAATATTGTCTGTTGCCTATTTTATAGTCAATTTCCTGGAAATACAAAAACTCAATGAAGATATTTTTGACAGGGTTAACAGGGAATTATCTGAAAATGAAAACAAATAATATGTTTAAAGGAAATCACCTTTAAGGCAAATAAAATCAAGGATTTTGTAGCAAAAAGTGATGATAAGGAAATCACCTATCAACATAGTGATAAAATACATAATTTAAAAAATTAATACTAAAAGCAAATGCGAACCACCTTAACGGGTGGTTTTTTCATGTCCGGAAAAGGAAAGACAGATGGCAAATATAATACTTATTATCAAGTCCGTATGCTCTTTTTTATGGAAAGGGAAAGGGTTGATCATGGCTGGACTGATTTACCTGACAGGACGAAGGGCGGCGAATAGGAACAACCTGATCAGGACACGGGATGAAGTCATCAGGAATGACCGGCAGACCCTTCGGACTGTTCAGGCAATGCAGCAGGCAGCCAATCATTCACCTGGGAATAAGGAAGAGCTGGAAGATGTGCTGGAGAAAGGGAAATTCTGATGAAACCCATTATTTTACTCGCGGCGGTTTTTCTTGCGGCATGCTCGTCATCGCCACGCGTTGTCTACCGGATTGAATGCCCGCCGTTGAGGGATTACACGCCCCAGTCACAGGAAAAGCTGTCCAGCGAGATCAAGGCGTTAAAACCTGACAGCGAGATCATACGTTACCTGCTGGATTACAAAAGACAGCGTGACATGATCATGGCATGCCAGAACACCAGAGATACCAGCCACCGCTAGGGTGGTTTTTTTATGTTCAAAGAAAAGGAGAGAACAGATGGATTTTTTTACCGAGCTTCTACAATATATCATCAATGTCCTGCCCAGCAATACGGCGGGTGACGTTATCGCGGTTGTCACTTTCATCGTGACCCTGTGCACCCTTGTCATACGGTTCTGGAAAGAGCCTGATCCAAAAAGCGGATTGCATAGGCTGTGGTCTATCATTCATCTTCTGGCCTCTTTCAGGCTGCCAGACAGGCAGGCTGGAAAAGATGGAAAGAACGGGGATGGCACCAATGGAAAACAGGCGACACCAAAAACATCGTAACCATTGCCTTGGCGAGTGGTGGAGCTCGATACTGCTGGTCATGACGGGAATATATGCCCTTGCATATTTCATGGCCGGCAGCATCTTTCACTGTTCGTTCGTCAATGGGTTCAGGGCTATCCTTCCGGCCTGTATTTGGGAAGGGTCATTCATACTTACAGGGACGCTGCAGCTTGTTTCATTGATGTGCGGAAGTTTCAGGGGAAGGGGTGTGGCCTCTTTTCTGGCGGCATCCCTTTTCATATGGGGGGTGCTGAACATGCTTGTCTACGAGAGGCACTGGCATTTTGGCATTGTCGCCTGGGGAACATTCGCTCTCGTGAACCTTTACACCCTGGCAAGAATACTGGCGGGGGTCATAAGGGATCATGAATACAGTCTATGAGTTTTGCAAATGGTGGTGGCTGAACAATTGTGAGTGGATCAGGATTCATGATCCATGGGTCATTCCGATCATAGCGATCTGCATACCGTTAAGCATGGTCATTCACGCCATCTGTGCCATTATCAGGATTTGGCGGGGGAAGTGATTTAATATTGATAAATTTGAAAAGTTATTTAAAAATATGTGAAATGATTTTTCCTCAAGGATACTCTTAATGAAACAAAAGAAAGAACATAAAATAAGTGAAAGTGGTAAAGAACAAGCTGAGAATCAAATTATAGATTTTACAAAATCAATTGAGCATTCTATTTCAGAATTTACAGTTGAAATTTTGAAAAATAAACTTGATAGAGGTGACTTTTTTATTCCAGCATATCAAAGAGAATTTACGTGGGATAATGCACGTCAAAGTAGATTTATTGAGTCGATTTTAATGGGATTACCAATTCCCTTTTTATTTTTTTGGGAAGATCCTGAATCAGGTATACTTGAAATTGTAGATGGGTCACAAAGATTGAGAACTTTACAAAGTTTTATGGATAATAAATTAATTCTTAATAACTTGGAAAAATTAGATTTATTAAATAATTTTGTTTATAATAATTTAAAAGAATCCAGACAACGAAAATTTAAAAATAAATCAATTCGTGGTATTATTTTAACTGAAAAGACAGATCTTATAGCTCGATTTGATTTATTTAGTCGCATTAATACGGGTAGTAAAATCGCAAATCCTGCTGAAATCAGACGGGCCGTTTTGTCTGGTCCATTTATGGATATGATTATTGAATTATCAGAAGATAATATTGTTAAAATAATGATACCTGCAAAGGAAAAAAGTATAAAAGAACGAATAAGAGAAGAATTAATTACACGTTTTTTTGCGTATGGAGACGGTTTAGAAAGTTATAAGGATAGACCGAGTGATTTTTTATTTAATTATGTAAATAAAATGAATTTAAAATTTCAAGAAAATAATAGCCTTAAAAAAGAATATAAAGATCGGTTAATTAAAATTTTTTCATTTGTTAAGCAATATTTTCCTTGTGGATTTAAGAAAAGAGAAAAAGATAGCTCAATACCACGAGTAAGGTTTGAAAGCATTGCTTTGGGAGTTTTTAAGGCTTTACAAGAAAAACCTAAATTAAAACCAGATAAAGAATTAATAGAATCAATATTTGACTCAGCGAACTTCAAAAAAGAAATACGTTCTGATGGAGCTAATTCTATAAATAGAATTAATGGTAGAATTAACGCTGTAAAAGATATTCTTTTACAAGGATAGTTTTTTATGAGTATTCTTCGAGATATTTTTCAAGATAGAAAAAATGAAATAGATGGATATATAAGACTCTTAAAAAATATTGATCCTCGTGAAAAGGATCTTAATGCAATTGAAACGAAGCGACATCGCGAGCTTTTGGCTAGCCTTGAAATTGACACAGAGAAACGTTGTATACTTTTGGCTAGCCTTTTTATTTTAATGTATAATATGATTGAAGCTGTTATGTCTGAAGCATCTTCTTTTATAGTCGAAGAAATTTGTAAATTTTCAGAAAAAGTAAAAACAAATGGTAAAAAATTTCATGAATATTTAAATGATCCAATACGACATCAATGGATTTTATCCTGTTTTGATAATAACATTACTCATAATAGTAAAAGGCGAATTGAAGAATATGATAAATTGTATCAAGCTATTAATGCAAAAAAATTTATTTTTACCAAAATAAAGAAAAGTAGAAGTGGAAATTGGGATGATGAAACTATAGAAAAATTCGCTAAAGTAATTGGTGTCAAATTGAATATTTCTGATGAATTGAAACGAAAAGTTAAAGAAGTTTGTTTCGGTTATAAACAAAAAATTGGACAATATAAAACTAAACAAGTTGGAAATAAAACTAAACAAGTTGGAATAATTGGATATATAAGAGTACAAAGAAACAGACTTGCTCATGGAGAAATATCTTTTAGTGAATGTGGAAATATCCCTATTAGTTATATGAATGATATATATGAAACTTTAAAACGTTATCTGGACGAAGTTATAGGTGCTTTTGAAAATTTTATAGAACAAAAGGATTTTGTAGTGGATAAGAATATTTTTGAAGATGTTTCTTGATTGATATTGCGATTACCTCTGCTAGTTTAACAGGAACAGCGTTTCCTATGTGTTTTCCTGTGTTAAAGAAATTAATATGTTCTTGAGGGGAGATAAATTGATAACTATTTGGAAATGTTTGTAATAAAGCAGCCTCTCTTAAAGAAATAGCTCTATTTTGTTCGGGATGTCCAAACCTGCCTGTCCCGAGACGATAACTTTGTGTCGTAATAGTAGGGGCAACGTTATCCCAACTCATTCTACCATATACAGAAGAGTATGTTTTACCTGTTTCTTTTTTATGACATGCTAAAAGTAAATGTTTTGGCCAATCTTTCCATCCACCTCCTTCAGGTGTTGCTTTAATTCTTTTTAAATTGATTGGAGAAAGTTTACTGCATTTGTGAATAAAGTCTTTTTTATCACTCGTTCCATGTTTTATAGTTGGCAAATGTGCGATTGTGTCTCTGACTGTTATGTAGTTATTTTTGTGTGTTGGAGGTATTAAATCAAATTTACCTAATTTTGAGGCAACAATAACAAGACGTTTACGAGACTGTGGTACACCATAATCTGCACAATTAATGATTTTTTCAAATATGGAATAATTACATTTTTTTAAAATATGAATAAATTCTACATATTGAGGGTAGTTTTTTTTATATAAATCTGGCACGTTTTCCATAGAAACAATTTCTGGTTGAACTTCTTCAATAATCTGAGAAAAATATGTAAGTGTTTTATATCTAGGATCATTGTCTTTTTTAGATTTATAGGAATAGGTAGAATAAGGTTGACAAGGTGCACAACCGATTATAATTCGAATACTATCTTTTGGAAAAAGATTTGCAATATCTTTAGGAACAATTGATGCGATATCAGTGCAAATAAATCGAGCGTTATTATTGGTTTCATAAGCATATTTACATGAAGGATCATTGTCATAACCTGCTATGACTTTAATTCCTTGACGAACAAAACCATGGGTTATACCTCCTATGCCACAAAATAAATCAATTGCTATAATGTTCATATTGTTAGAATCTTATAAGTTTTTAAAATTATAATTAATAAATTTAACATATTCTATTTGGGTTTGTACAGTATTTAATGATTAATGTTTTTTATTTTATATGAAAATTGCTAAGTTTATCAGATTAAATTTATAGAAAAAATGAACCCGTAAAATAGAATAATTTTAAAGAAACTTTTTCATCCACAAGTAAGTTAATCAAGGTGCATTTGGAACAGCTTGGATACTCAATGGAAAATTTGTTCCAAATAACAAATATAAATGAAGACGAATTAAGAATAATGTATGGATTAACTGAAAAACCAAGAATTAAATTGAAACTGATTGTAAATAATTAAGTTAATTGTTTATTTTTCTTTCTTACCCACCCATTGAGGTGGGTTTTTTATTATCCATTTCCCATTCTAAAAAGGAAAAATCATCATGACAAAAACCACAGGTGGAATTTATCTGAACCATTTGAAACATGAGGTGATAACACCAGCCCTGAACTATATAAATCTTGGTGGACAGAGGGCGATCAATCAGATAACTGGAACTTTTCTGGTTGAGGGATATGCATGCAACTATACATACCTCAGGCAGCTTGGCAAGGGTCCCGCATTGGGGCCATGTCAGATGGAGCCCGTGACCTATCATGATATCTGGGACAATTATCTCAACAATGCCAGAAGGAAGCCACTAAGAAGTCTTTTGATGCATATAGCTGGTGATTTTAACCTGGACAACAGGGGGATACCGAAACCCGAGACATTGACAGGAAACCTTTTCTTTGCCGCGGCCATGTGCCGCGTTTTCTATATCCGGATCAGGGAGATACTGCCAGATTCCAGGAATGCAACAGCGATGGCCCAGTATCACAAGAAGTACTACAATACGGCATTGGGAAAGGCGGATTGGCAAAAGAATACCGACCGTTTCCAGCAGGCCATTGATTGTTAGGAATTATATGTTTTATTCTTCAAATAAAGAAGCATTTATAGGCTTCTAAAATATCTTTAAAATAAAAAAAACAAGCTTTTTCATTTCGGGGTATAATGTGGGGTATAAATAAGATAAAAATATTAAATTTATTTTATTTATCAAATTGTTATTTGTTTAATTCGTCGGACACCTTCTCCGCCATTCAATAAATTGTTATCCTGTATAGTTGCATATCTTTAGAATAATTATTCAATTGAATTATATTTAAAATTAAAATCTTTCAATGCGATTTGCATTGGAATAAATGGTATATTTTTTTTAATGAATTTTTCTCCAGACAAATAAAAATCAAATTTTTTATAAAATTCAACCGCGGTTATTCTTGCATTCAGCGTCACAAATTCAATTTTCTTTTGTTTCAGATCATTAAGAACAGTTGTGAAAAGTTTTGTTCCAATACCTTTTCTTTGAAAAGAGGGGGAAGTTGCAAATTTACGTATTTGATAATTGTTTTGCAATTTTGGATAAATGGAAAAACAGCTGACAACCTGGTTATCAAGAATATATCCAACATGTTTTGAATATTGATCTTCTGGGTCAATACATTCCTCCACTGTTAATGAAGGCCATAAGACTTTCTGTCTGAGAGGAAGACAATCTTCAAGAGAAATTGGTTTAATATTTTTCATGATCAAATTTTCTTAAAAATTCAAATTGGATGATTCATAGGAAATATAAAGTTGTTACTGAACAAGAGGCAAGTATTAATTTAGTGTGAACAAGTATTTTCGAATTATAAATAACTAATTTTACTATTGATTATCTTCGTTTTCAGAATTATTTTGGATCTAAACATTCAATTTGAATCGATAGGGTTCATATGATTTTTTTTATAATTATTCTTTTATGTACAGGTTTCATTGCATTATTTTATATAATCAATAAATCCAATAATAAAAAAAATCATCGGATACAAACTGAAACTTCACCTGCAATACGAAACAATCCTGTTGATATAGGTTTAATGTATTTTAACGGGGATGGTGTTTCACAAAATTACAAACAAGCCTTGGAATATTTTGAAAAAGCTGCTGCATCGGGATATGCGCAAGGTATTTTGTATAAGGCTATAATTTATTACGAAGGTTTGGGTGTTAAAGCTGACGTTGAAAAAGCTTTTGAATTGTTTGAAAACGCGGCCCAAAAAGGTAATACAAAGGCAATGATGATACTGGGGCAGATTTATATGGATGCCCAAATTGTCGAGCAAAATTATCAAAAGGCCAATGAATATTTTTTAATGGCCGCCCGTCAGGGTGAGGGTGAGGCTTTATTCAATCTAGGTTTAATCTATCTTGATGGTAAGGGTGTTGATAAGGATTATAGTAAAGCAAGAGTTTATTTCGAACAGGCCGCCCAAAAAGGTAATATGGAGGCAAAAACTAATCTGGCGTTCATCTATATGAATGGTCAAGGTGTTTCGAGGGATCTTGAAAAAGCACGTGAATATTTTGAACTGTCTGCTAATCAGGGAGATCGTAAAGCGGAATATAATCTAGCTTTGATGTATTGGAATGGTGAAGGTGGAGAAAAAAATACTAATAAAGCCAGAGGATATTTTGAGAAAGCCGCCTATCAGGATGACGTTGAGGCACAATATTTTGTAGCCAATATGTACTTTACTGGAAATACGGTCGAATTAGATTATAAGAGGGCTTTCAGCTTTTATAACAAGGCCGCGATGCAGGGTTACGTCAAGGCGCAATTCATGCTTGGACAAATGTATGAGGAGGGTAAGGGTGTCCTCCAGAATATTGACAAAGCCGTGTATTGGTATGAACAGGCAGCCGATCAAAATGATATGAATGCTCAATATAATTTGGGATATCTTTATTTAACTGAAAAGACATCAAGAATAAATCTTCAAAAGGCCTATGATTATTTTAAAAAAGCTGCGGAACAAGGTTATGTTTTGGCTCAATTTAATTTGGGGGTCATGTATTATAAGGGAGATGGTGTTATCCAGGATAATCATAAGGCTGCGGCATGGTTTCAAAAAGCTGCCGATCAAAATCATAAAAAATCACAGTTAATCCTTGGAAAAATGTATCTAGAGGGAAGAGGAATACCTCACGATCATCAAAAAGGGATGGAGCTAATTCGATTAAGCGAAACATGATATCTGTAACTGGTATATTTCATTATCAGGTTTCAAGATGAGATAAAGCGGAATCCGAGCCTTTAATAAATTGATTTGTTAAGTTTATTTTATCGATTAAATTCTTTATAATTCAGCCTTAATTCATTTTCTTTTTTGTTATTGTTGGGTTTATGTCCAGATCTAAGATTGCCTTTATCGGTAAAAGTGCAGCAGTAATTTGCATAATTTTTGTGTTTTTGTGCATTTGTTTCTATAAAACGATTCGTCAGGGATTTATTGAGGCACAATTTAATCGTGCAAATCTTTATATGCAGGGTGAGGGTACGTCTCAGAACTATAAAAAAGCACGTGAATATTTTGAGCAATCAGCTGAGGCGGGAAATGTCGAGGCTCAATATATGCTGGGTGTGATGTATGAATATGGCGAAAACACCGAGCAGAATTATCAAAAAGCTATTCAGTTATATCGCAAGGCAGCCCGTCACGGATATGTAAAGGCCCAATATGTACTTGGCAATATGTATAAGAATGGCAAGGGGGTAAAAAAAGATCTTTCACGTGCAATTCGCTGGTATCAAACCGCTGCAGACAAGGGGGAGACAAATGCGCAGTATCAATTGGGTATCATTTATCTTGAGGGAAATGATAGAAATGTAACTAAAGGTATAGAACTGATCAAAAAATCTGCCGATCAGGGAAATATTCATGCCTTGTATTTTCTTGGAAATCTTTATCTGGAAGGGAAATATATTACAAAAAGTCCGAAATTGGCTCAACGATGTTTTGAACAGGCCGCCTATAAAGGTTATGCTGACGCCCAATATAAACTTGGCAATATGTATGAAAACGGGACTGGGGTTGATAAAGAATATTCCAAGGCTCTTTATTGGTATGAAAAAGCCTCGAAAAAGAATGTGACAGCTCAATACAATCTCGCAATGATGTATATGGTGGGTAAAGGGGTTAATCCAAATTCGCAATTGGCATTATCTTTATTGCAGCAGGCTGCTGAAAAAGGATATTCGGAAGCACAATATAAATTGGCGATTTTGTATGAAGAGGGAAAAATTGTTTCCCAGGATTATTCCAAGGCACTGAACTGGTTCAACATGGCGGTCAATTCCGGAAATAATGACGCAATTTATGCCCTGGGGGAATTATATCTGGAAGGAAGAGGGGTTAACAAGGATTTTCAGAAAGCCTTTGACCTTTTTAAAAAAGCGGCACAGGCAGGAGATAGTAAGGCACAATTTCAATTGGCCACTATGTATGAAAAAGGCAGCGGAATTCCGAAAGACCCGTCAGCAGCTGTTGATTGGTATAAAAAATCTGCAATACAGGGGAACGCTCAGGCGCAATTCTATCTGGGTAAATTATATGAACAGGGATTTTTCATAGAAAAAAATTATGATCAGGCCAAATTCTGGTTTGAAAAGGCTGAAGCGCAAAATAATATCCATGCGATCTATACTCTAGGTTTGATGTATGAAACAGGTCAAGGGGTGAAAAGGGATATCAATAAGGCCATTCTATACTATCAAAAGGGTGCAAATCAGGGAGATGCACAAACCCAGTTTGTTTTGGCAGAATTATATAAAAATAATGATCAGATTGACAAGAACTACTCCAAGGCCATTTATTGGTTTAAGGAGGCGGCTGAACAGGGAAAAATAAAGGCTTATTATAATCTGGGTCAACTTTATGAGAATGGATTGGGGGTTCAAAAAGATGACAGTCAGGCTTTCCAATATTATATGCAAGGCACTGCGGCAGGAGATCTGGATTCCCAATTCATTCTTGCCAAGATGTATTATAAGGGGGTTGGTACAAAAAAAGACGTATCTGAGGCAATTAAACTATTTGATATCTTGGCTAGTAATGGAAATTCCGAAGCGGCCCGTCTTTTGGGACAGATATATCTGACTGGACAGGATGTTAAGAAGGATATTGGCAAGGCAGAATATTATTTGCAAAATTCTGTTAAGGAAGGAAATGCCCAGGCCATGTATAATCTTGGAATGGCTTTTCTGTCTGGTAAGGATTTTCCAAAGAATAAGGGGAAGGCTAAAAAACTTTTGAATGAAAGTTGCAATAAGGGATTTTCAAATTCCTGCGTCACGCTTGGAACAGTCAAATAAGTGATATTATTTTTGTATTATATTTCATTATAAAGGATGGTTATGTATATCGGGATTGACCTTGGAACATCAGGTATTAAAGGTATTTTATTGAATGATAACCATCAGATTGTCGCCAGCCATACTGAAAAACTGAAAGTTTATCGTCCCCATCCCCTTTGGTCAGAACAAAATCCAATTGATTGGTGGGAGGCGACAGACAAGGTTTTTTTGTCACTATCGAGTCAATATTCCTTGAAAGATGTAAAAGCCATAGGGTTGACGGGTCAAATGCATGGGGCAGTTTTGCTGGATAAAAATGGTAAAATATTGCGACCTGCTATTTTATGGAATGATGGGCGTAGCTATCGGGAGTGTAATGAAATTGAGGAGAATGTACAAAATTCAAGAGAGATAACAGGCAATATACTGATGCCTGGTTTTACCGCACCCAAGATAGCTTGGGTTCGCAAACATGAGCCGGAAGTATATCAACAAATTGATAAAGTCCTATTACCCAAGGATTATCTTCGCTGGTTGATAACGGGAATTTATGCATCTGATATGTCTGATGCATCTGGAACTATGTGGCTTGATGTCAAAAATCGTCAATGGAATGATGATTTATTAAAGGCATGTGGGTTGACGCGAAAAAATATGCCTCAATTGTTTGAAGGCAATCAGGCAACCGGAACGGTTAAACCTGAATTAGCGCAACGATGGGGAATGACTTCAAAAGCTTCGGTTATTGCCGGTGGTGGTGATAATGCCGTTGGAGCAATTGGGGTTGGTATCTGGCGAAAAGGTCAGGCTATGCTTTCTTTGGGAACATCCGGGGTATATTTTGTAGCAAGTGATGGGTTTTTGAATAATTGTAAACAGGCTGTTCACAGTTTCTGTCATGCATTGCCGAACACCTGGCATCTAATGTCTGTTATGCTGAGTGCTTCTTCCTGTTTGGATTGGGCTGTTCGGATTATGGGAATTCAGACAGTGCCTAAATTGTTGGAAATGGCAGGACAGGCCTCTTCAATTCCATCATCCGTTATTTTTCTTCCCTATCTTTCGGGTGAGCGAACGCCTCATAATAATCCCCAGGCAAATGGAATGTTGTTTGGCTTAACCCATCAACATGATCGGAAGGATATAGCCAAGGCAGTAATAGAGGGGGTAAGTTTTGGATTGGCGGAGGGTATGGAAGTTTTACATGCCACGGGTTTAAGGCCAGACCATATCAGTTTGATTGGCGGAGGGGCAAGAAGCTCTTTTTGGCGTCAATTGCTGGCTGATATTACAGGAGAAACGTTGCAATATCGTGAAGGTGGAGATGTGGGGCCAGCATTGGGTGCCGCAAGATTGGCAATGTTGAGTTGTCATCCAAATGTAGCATTTGGAGATTTATTGCCAGAATCTTCCATACAGGCAACCTATGTTCCCAATCAATCTGTAAGTGCGCAATATCAAGAAAAATATCAAAAATTCAAAAAATTATATCAGGCAGTTAAAGGTTTGTATTAAATCTTTTAACTGCCTGATATCTACAGTGATCTAGCAAATTCTCCATACTAAATCACTGTAGCCGTTATTCTATTCCAAAGGGGGAGGAACACGGGCCAATTCTATTGCCTTTTCCTGTTCCTGATCCAGTTTGTCAACATCAAAATCTGCAATGATTTCCTGAAATAATTGATGCCAGTTTAGTTTTGCATTTAATCTTGTAAATAAACTTCCAAGTCCTATCGCAGAACGATCAACCAGAACAAATTCCCGTGGTGGTGTCACTCCCCCAGCCTGTTGAAGCCCTTTATGTACTTTATTGGCCAATTTACGTCCCAAATCCGGATCTGTATCATCTTGTATATAACGGTCTTTATCCTGGGTAAGGGGGGCATAGAGAAAACTTGCCCATTCATTTAGAACAGTCATTGTCTCTTTCGAAATATTTTTAAATCCCCATGAGGTATAGGCCTGATAGGCTAATTCCTCATTGTTAGTTTCTACGGCACGGCAAAGATCAATAACACCCTTGACAAATTTACCCTGAAAAATTCGTATCGAACCGAAATCAAGAAGACACAGTTGATTTTGATGATTGATAAGAAAATTTCCCATATGCGGGTCACCATGAATGACACCATATTGATAAAAAGGAATATACCAGGCTTTAAAGAGTGCGCGGGCAATATTGTTCCGATGAGCCTGATCTAATTCAGGTGTGATCAGGGATCTTAGATTCTTGCCCTCTATCCAATCCATGGTTATAAGACGTTCAGTGGAAAGATTTTCAATTATATTTGGTATAACTGTTGTGTCATTATTTTTGAGCATATAGGAGAAGAGTCTTAAATTGGCCGCTTCTCTTTTATAATCCAGTTCTTCCTGTAAACGTGTAACAAGCTCTTTGTAAACCTCGTCCTGTTTAATTGCATTGTCCAATCGATGGTATAAAGCAATTAATAGACGAAGTTGCTTAAGGTCTGATTCAACAGTGCTAATCATGTCAGGGTATTGTAATTTACAGGCAACTTCCCTTCCATCGTGCAATTTTGCCTTGTGGACTTGACCAAGACTGGCTGCGGCGACAGCTTCATGTGAAAATTCGTCAAAAGCGGTTTCCCAGTTCGGACCCAATTCTCCCCTCATGCGACGACGGACGAAAGACCATCCCATCGGAGGGGCATTTGATTGTAACTGCGCCAATTCATCGGCATATTCATCAGGCAGGACATTGGGAATGGTACTGATTAATTGCGCCACTTTCATCATGGGGCCTTTGAGATTCCCAAGAATGTTTTTCAACTCTTCTGCATGGGAAGCTTTGTTAATCGGTATTCCCATTTTTTCACCAGCCAACCGTGCGGCAATTCCCCCCACCGCCCGGGTAGAATTGACCATACGTTTCATTCCACTGAATAAACTGGTTTTATCAAGATTATCGTTATTATGTCCCATCTAAATTTGTTCCAGTTCATCTATGAAATCATTGATTACATTTAATCCTTTTTGCCAAAAGGCTGGATCAGAGGCATCCAATCCAAAAGGCGCCAAAAGTTCTTTATGACTTTTTGTTCCACCCGCCTTCAGCATTTCAATATAAAGGTCCTGGAAGTCGGGAAACCCTTCCTGATAGACATTATAGAGTGCATTTACCAAACAATCACCAAACGCATAGGCATAAACATAAAAAGGTGTATGGATGAAATGCGGTATATATGTCCAATATGTATTATAGTCTGGTGTAAATTCAAAAGCTGGGCCAAGGCTTTTTTGTTGCGTTTCAAGCCAGAGCTGACCAATTTGTTCAGGTAAAAGCTCGTTCTTACGTCTGGCTTCGTGAACCTTGCGTTCAAATTGATAAAATGCAATTTGTCTTACTACTGTGTTTAACATATCCTCAACCTTACGGCTTAAGAGAATATGACGATGTCTGGGATCTGTTTGGTTTTTTAAAAGGCTCTGGAAAGTCAGCATTTCTCCGAATACACTGGCTGTTTCAGCAAGGGT
Organism: Commensalibacter sp. M0355; assembly: GCF_016101365.1. Lineage (NCBI taxonomy): Bacteria > Pseudomonadati > Pseudomonadota > Alphaproteobacteria > Acetobacterales > Acetobacteraceae > Commensalibacter > Commensalibacter sp. M0355. Next base: position 315,419 of record NZ_JACFQQ010000001.1, on the reverse strand, counting down.
CAGCGGTGTATCAGATAGAATATATCCCTGTTTTGCAGCAAGAATCTGGTGAATTCCGTGCCCAAGCTCATGGGCCAATGTCATGACATCTCGGCTGCGACCATGGTAATTAAGAAGAATATAGGGATGAACCGATGGAACAGTGGGATGGGCAAAGGCACCAGAGGATTTCCCGGTACGTAGTGTGGCATCAATCCATGGATTATGTAAAAACTGATCAATCATTTTGCCCAGCCGAGGATCAAATTCATGATACGCTTGATAAACGATTGTCTTCGCGTCTCTCCAGCGTATAGGTTGATCATGATCTTCCGGTAAGGGAGCATTACGATCCCAATGATGTAATTTGTCTACACCCAGCCATTTTGCTTTTAAAAGATAGTAGCGGTGTGACAGATTTTGATAATTATTGGTAACAGCGGTAACCAGCGCATCAACGACACTGTCTTCAATCTGGTTATCACAATTTCGTTGTGAGTCTGGACGGGAAAAACCACGCCATTGGTCAGAGATTTGCTTATCCTTTGCCAGCGTATTTGTAATAATCGAGAAAAGTCTCAGATTTTTCGAAAATACCGAACTCAATCCCTGGGCTGCATCTTTTCTTTCTTTTGCCTGTGAAGATGATAATTTATTCAAAGCCTCACCTAAAGGGACGGTTTTATCTTTTAAGGGGATTTCCAGGGTCGCCAATGTTTCGTCATATAATCTTGACCATGCATTGGCTCCCGTAACTGCTTTTTCATGGAAAAGCTTTTCGATTTCATTACTTAACTGATAAGGGCGCAATATACGGATTTTATCAAGAAACGGTTTCCACTGCAGTAATTCGTTGTCCTGCATTTTATTCTTGACATTTTCCTCGCTAAGCTGGTTCAATTCCAAGGTAAAGAAAAGAAACTGCGTGCTTAATCCAGTTATTTTTTCATGGATATCCTGATAAAATTTGGTATTTTGAGGATTGGTCGAATCAGTTGCGAAAATCAGTTGAGCATAAGATCCAATTCTTCCCAATATTTCATTGATTATTTCATAACTTTTAAGAGCTTGGTTTAATTCCTGACTTGATGTCTGGGATAAATTTCCCTTCCATTTTTCAGAAAATTGTGTGATGAGGGTTTGAGCTTTTTGCAGATCATTCTTTAATTCTTGACAATCGGGTGATGGGTACAAATCTGTCAGGTCCCAAGAAGGAAGTTGATTCGATTTTTTCTTTTCGGATTTTAGTGTATTATGATTCGGTTGATTGGTGTGACAAGATGAATTAGACATTGTATCTCTGTTTGATTTAAATGAATGATCTTTTATATAAATGGATTTTATCGAATATTTCAGGCGATGAAAACAGACATTTGTTTTTTTGATCTATGAACTGGGATTGTTCATTTTAGTAGCCCATTTATTATGCTATATAATATAGCAAATACAAAGTCTTAATCTTGAATCAAATATAGAAATCATAACAAAATCAGATAATTTCCATGAAAAAACCAAAAAGAAGCGGAACTGTCATTTTTCATCCAGAAAAGATTCCGGCAAAGCCGAAAATGAACAGGTTGGAAATTGTATCGCAATTTCAGCCCTCAGGAGATCAGCCAAACGCCATCAAACAACTTACTGATGGAATTGAGGCTGGAGATCGTGACCAGGTCTTATTGGGTGTAACAGGTTCAGGCAAAACTTTTACCATGGCCAAGGTTATTGAGGCCGTGCAAAAACCAACCTTGATTTTAGCACCCAATAAAACGCTTGCAGCGCAGCTTTATGGAGAAATGAAAGAATTTTTTCCAAATAATGCGGTTGAATATTTTGTCAGTTATTATGATTATTATCAACCGGAAGCCTATGTGCCTCGATCTGACACTTATATAGAAAAAGATAGTCAGATCAATGAACAGATTGACCGTATGCGACATGCGGCCACACAGGCTTTACTAGAACGTAATGATGTTATTATAGTTGGTTCTGTTTCCTGTATTTACGGTATTGGATCTCCAGAAACCTATTCTCATATGGTTGTGCGGGTTGAGGAAGGTGGAGTGTTAAATCGTGAGGATTTGCTAAAAGCTTTGGTAGAACAGCAATATCGTAGAAATGATATGGCCTTTCAGCGGGGAACGTTTCGTGTAAGAGGCGAAACAATAGATATTTTTCCCGTTCAAAACGCTGATCGTGCCTGGAGAATTCAGCTCTTTGGGGATGAGGTTGAATCAATTAACGAATTTGATCCTTTGACAGGGGTTAATACAGCAAACTTAAAGTCGATAACTATTTATGCCAATAGTCATTTTGTTACGCCAAGACCAACCTTGAATCAGGCAATTAAAAATATCAAGGTTGAGTTGAAAGAAAGAATTGATCAATTTGTAGCTGAAGGCAAATTGTTGGAGGCCGAACGTATTCAACAGCGTACAACTTTTGATCTTGAAATGATCGAAACAACAGGATTGTGTAAGGGTATTGAAAATTATTCCCGTTATCTTTCAGGACGCAATCCCGGTGAACCTCCACCTACTCTTTTTGAATATCTGCCAGAAGATGCCTTGCTTATCGTGGATGAAAGTCATGTAAGTGTACCTCAGATAGGAGGAATGGAACGGGGGGATTATGCACGTAAAAAAACGCTTTCGGATTTTGGTTTTCGACTCCCTTCTTGTATGGACAATAGGCCACTTAATTTTGCGGAATGGGATTGTTATCGTCCCCAGAGCATTTTTGTCAGTGCGACACCAGGTCCCTGGGAGTTAGAGAAAACAGGAGGAGTGTTTATTGAACAGGTCATACGTCCAACCGGTTTGACTGATCCTGTTACTGATATAAGACCAATTGAATTGCAAGTGGATGATTTATTATCCGAGGCAAATAAGGTCATCAAGAAGGGTGGGCGTGTTCTTGTTACAACTCTAACCAAAAAATGGGCTGAAAAATTAACTGATTATATGAGTGAAGCTGGTATAAAGGTACGTTATCTTCATTCAGATATCGATACTTTGGAGCGTATAGAGATTATAAGGGATTTGCGTTTGGGTGTGATAGATGTCCTGGTAGGGATCAATCTTCTAAGGGAGGGTCTGGATATACCAGAATGTCAATTGGTGGCCATTCTTGATGCTGACAAAGAAGGATTTTTAAGGTCAAGAACCTCTTTGATACAGACGATTGGACGGGCAGCAAGAAATGTTGATGGGCGTGTTTTATTATATGCGGATAAAATGACGGACAGTTTAAAATATGCGATCGAAGAAACTGCAAGACGTCGTGAAAAACAGACACAATGGAATGAAGATCATAATATTACGCCAGCAACAGTAAAAAAGAAAATTGGAGAGATCATTGCTTCTGTTTATGAACAGGATTATGTAACGGTTTCCCCAACAGAATTTTCTGATATTCATTCTCTGGTAGGGAAGGATCTGAAAGGAACCATAGCAGAATTGGAAAAAGAAATGCGTAACGCTGCCACCAATCTTGAGTTTGAAGAGGCTGCTCGTATACGAGATGAAATAAATAGATTGGAAGATTTAGATATGGGATTAATTTCTGATATTGAACCGACAATCCGTACCAGAGAAGAGGGGAGAATCCTAAAAAGCAATTTTAAACCGAGACCTCTTGGACCTGGTGGGGGAGGCTATAGTCCATCGAGGCGTCAAAGATCAAAGAAACATTAAATAGGTATGCAGGATGCTGGAAATTAAGGCGGGAAATAATAGAATTGGCATATATCCTTCTTTGGGTGGAGCCATAGCATATTGGTTGAGAAAAGATTTATTGATTTTTTATCCAGTCGAGCGTTCGCCCTTGACGAGACATTCTGACCAGATTATTGCAGCCTATCCAATGTTGCCTTATTCTAATCGTATTGCAAACGGTAAATTTAAATTCAATAACAGTGTTTATCAATTAACCCCCAATGCGTCGAACGGAAAGGATTCCATTCATGGTAATGCATGGCAAAGGTCTTGGGATCTTGAATCCTTTACGGAAAATAGTGTTGTTTTAACTTTGAATTATAATCCGGATAAGGGATCTCAAAAGGAATGGCCCTATGCATATTTTGCTAGGTTGAGATATTGTGTTTATGAAAGTGGATTGTTTATACAAATGTCATGTAAAAATACTGATATTTGCAAACAACCCATCGGGATGGGCTTTCATCCCTATTTGCCAAGAAGAAATCTTGTTGAAATCGGTTTTTCGGCACCGTCTGTATGGAACAATGGTCCGGATGGATTGCCAGAGGGTCGCATGTTGAACGAAGATCAATGGAACTTTGATCAAATGCGTATTTTGAAACAAGACGATTTTCTGGATAATTGTTATGTGAACTGGAATCGCGAAGCGTTTATCCGCTGGAAATATAGTAATAGTTTCTTAACGGTTTCTGCCAGCGTTATTTTTCGGCATTTTGTTGTATATACCCCACCAGACCAATCTTTTTTTACTATGGAACCAGCAACTAACATGAATAATGCAATCAATATGCCAGAAATTTCGGATCGCGGCTTGTTTATCTTAAAACCGGGGCAAATTTTAAAAGGCAGGATATTCTATTCCTTTATGGGAATATAGAAATTATTTTAGAATTTAGGTTTGTTTATATGTCTTTACCTTATATCACCCCTTGGGGTTATACACGTTTAAAAAAGGAATTATTGCAACTATTGCATGAAGAGCGTCCAAAAATAGTGGAGATTGTTTCATGGGCAGCCGGTAATGGAGATCGATCTGAAAATGGAGATTATCTTTATGGAAAAAAAAGATTGCGTGAGATTGATCGTCGGGTTCGATTTTTATCCAAACGGTTAGAGAACGCACAAATTGTAAACCCCAATGATCAACAGGGAAAAGATCGGGTTTTTTTTGGTGCTACAGTGCGCTATTTAACCGAGGATGATTGTGAGCATAGGGTTACTATTGTTGGAACAGACGAAGCAATCACGGAAAAAGGGCAAATAAGTCTAGTATCCCCTGTAGCTAGGGCATTAATGCGTGCTAGAGTAGGGGATGAAATAAGGTTGCAAACCCCTGTTGGTGAAAAATACCTTGAAATATTAGAAATCACTTATGATGCAGAGTCAGAATAGAATGGATATTTAAAAATGTTAAAAATCGCGGTACAAATGGATCCTTTGGAAAAGATAAATATTCATGGAGATTCAACATTTGCATTGATGCTCGAGGCACAGGCTCGTGGTTATTCACTTTTTGTTTATTCTGTAAATAGCTTAAGTTTGTTCAATAATGAAAAAAGTAAGTATGTAACAGCACGAGGTCGAAAAGTTAATATTCAAAAGGTTACAGGTGATCATGTAAAATTTGGAGAAGTGGAAACCGTGAATCTGGCAGATTTTGACGTGCTGTTGATGCGCCAGGATCCACCTTTTGATATGGGATATATTACTGCCACACATATTCTGGAACGTATTCATGGTGTGGGCAAGGACAAGGTATTTGTTGTAAATAATCCAAAATCCGTTCGAAATTCACCGGAAAAATTAATGGCTACATTCTGGCCTGAATTAATGCCTCCCACACTTGTTTCCCGTGATGTCGAAACAATTCGGATGTTTAGGGAGGAATACAAAGATATTGTTGTTAAACCGTTGTTCGGGAATGGGGGTGCAGGTGTTTTTCGTATTCAGGATGAGGATGAGAATTTTAATGCATTGTTAGAAATGCAGTTTTCAATATCCAATGAACCCCTGATGGTGCAACGTTACGAGCCTTCCGTTAAAAGGGGAGACAAAAGGATCATTTTAGTTGATGGGGAACCTATTGGTGCAATCAATCGAGTTCCGCAAAAAGGAGATATGCGATCCAATATGCATGTTGGGGGAGTGGCGGAGAAAACTCAATTAACTGAACGGGATCTTTATATTTGCTCTAAAATAGGTAAAACCCTGAAAGAGCAGGGGTTGATTTTTGTTGGGATAGATGTATTGGGGGATTACCTTACTGAAATTAATGTCACCTCACCAACAGGGTTACAAGAGCTGGACCGTTTTAATCAAATGAATTCTGCCGCTTGTATCTGGAATGTTATTGAATCCTATCTATAATGAAAAAGAATTAAAGATTATTTTTTTTTGTCATCACTGGATTGATCAGAATTTGATTTTGAAGGCATTGGCGGTATCGGGTCATCCTTGCCAAATTTGTTATCAAACCACTCGTATATTTCACGATGTTTTAGGTAAGTAAAATTATAGCTCCATAGTATGATTGATCCAATCGCGAGGATCCATACCACAATTGTCATTAACATTTTAACGCTTAAGTCCTAATTATATTTTATTTAATTTGTTAACAAAATGGAGTATAGACATAATTCGGGAAACAATAAAGAGTGTTCGATGAATTTTGATTATCCAAAGAAAAATTATAAAAAATAATACTTTAATTTTAAGGTAAATAAAAAAAATTTCTATTTTTATGAAATTGGATTATAAGGTGTTATTTTTGTATTATTTTGTTATTTCACCAAATTTGGAGCAATAGCGTGTCTCCTTTACCTCATACTGCCTTAAATGCAGATGCAGTTAAGCTTGCCTATCGTCGCTGGGCCAAGGTTTATGATACTGTTTTTGGTACAGTTTCTTCATTTGGCCGACGATGTGCCGTTGAAAAGGTTAATTCTTTACCGGGGAAAAAAATATTAGAGGTGGGTGTCGGAACTGGCCTGGCTTTACCTTCTTATCATAATGATAAAAGAGTGACGGGTATTGACCTTTCAACCGATATGCTGGAAAAGGCCAAACAGCGTGTGAAAAAAGAAAAAATCGATAATGTTGATGCATTGTTGGAAATGGATGCTGAAGCAACGACTTTTGAAACGGATTCTTTTGACATTGCGGTCGGCATGTTTGTTGCCTCGGTTGTGCCTCATCCAGACCGATTGTTTAAGGAATTACAACGTGTAGTGAAGCCTGGTGGGCATATTCTTTTTGTGAATCATTTTATAGCTCAAAAAGGACTCCGGTCATATGTTGAACGAATTATGGCTCCTGCATCCAAGGCATTGGGTTGGCATCCCGATTTTGCCATTCAGTCCTTGTTACCACCAGAAGTGTTAAAAAGGGCTGAAGTAAATTCGGTTCCGCCTTTAGGATTATTTACTTTGGTTAGTTTTGAAAGATAGATATACTCTAAAAAAAGTATATTTGTGGAAAATTATTAATGAAAATCAATTATAAAGTAGGAATGAGTGCCATTATTTTGGCTATCTTGGCAGGATTAAGTGGAGGGATCACCGCTTTATATTACCAACTGAATGAATTTCTACCTTTATTATTTCAAATTCATGACCAAACTGCTGCCATCAACATTTTCCAGACTCATGCCAGAATGATGGTTTTTTTTGTCTTACAGCCAGCATTAATGGTAGCCTTCGGTTCATGGTTCTTTCCTGTTTTAATTGGAAGTAGAAATTTTGCGTTTCCATTAATCAATATCCTTTCAATCATTTTATTATGGACAGGATTTTTCTTTAATTTTTTTTCCTTTTTTAATTCAGAAACTGGATTGATGAGCTTGATAAGCTTGGTATTTTGGTCAATTGGTTCGGTTTTATTTTCAATTAATGTCCTTGTTACTTTTATTAATAATCGTGGGCAGGATATTAAATATTACTCAATTCCCCTATTTGCCTGGATGCATGTTATAAGTGCGAGTTTTTTATTGGGAGTGGGATCAATATTATTGGGGATATTAACACGAGATTATTTCAATTATAATATGCAGTTGGATTGGGCGATTTCACAAACTGTTAAAAATTTCGTTTTTCCCATGGTTGTAGTTTTAATCTTGCCATCTTTTGGTATCTTATTTCATATTTTTCAGACAATATCAGAAAAGAAAATCAAATCGGATAAAATTTTATTAATTGGCATTACAACAGCATTCTCTCTTCTATTATTTTTATTTTGGAATAAATCCATATTTACAGAAATCTACTTTCAGACAGATTCATTTGCGAACATCGAAACTATATTTGCTGTTGGTTTATATGGATTGATATGTGTTTTAAGTATTTTTGCATTGAAATTGTTTAAAACAGGCTTAAAAAACGTATCAACGCCTATGCTATGGTCGTTGGGCTGCTTGTTCCTTTTACTTTTTGCCTGGCCATATAAAGGATTAATTCAAGGAATAAATCAGATTCATTCAACTCTAACTTATGCAATTATATTATCAATTTTTGCAGGGTTTTATTTTTGGATGGGTAAAATTTTTGGAAAACAATATTCAGAATCATTGGGAATTTCACATTTTGTAATTACAATGATTGGAATTGTTCTGACATTGAAAATAATCCCATTAGGTAGAAACACAGTTTTTTGGGGTGACATATTTATGGGACTATCCATATTTGTTTTTCAGGGTGTGATTATCAATGCCATATTTTATAACGTGGTTAAACCTGTAGCCAATTATTGGGGTAAAGGTGCAATCACGAATGAATGGAAATTGCCTTCTCCCATGTTTACTGCAAACAAGCAAAACAGATGAGTAAAATTCAGATTGAGAATAATGCTGTCAACCAGCGTATACGCTTCAACCCACTAATTGTTGGAAGCAATGTCAGGGATTGGTTCCTTCTGTTAAAACCGAGGGTTATTTCTTTGGTTGTTTTTACAGGAATTGTCGGCATTATTTTGGCACCTGGATATGCAAACCCTTTTATTTCTTTGATAAGTATTATTTGTATTTGTCTTGCGTCAGGAGGTGCTGGTGCCATTAACATGTGGTACGATCAGGATATTGATCGTGTTATGAACAGGACTATAACCCGTCCTTTGCCCTCGGGGAGGGTTCAATCTTCAGATGCTTTGATTTATGGGGTAACTGTATCCATTATCTCTGTCATCCTTATGTTTCTGGCTACAAATTTTTTTGCAAGTTTTATACTGGCGTTTTCAATATTTTATTATAGTGTGATTTATACAGTTTGGTTAAAAAGATCAACCCCGCAAAATATTGTTATTGGTGGGGCAGCGGGTGCTTTTCCTCCCTTGATAGGTTGGATAAGTGTAACTGGACAGATCCAATTATTCCCAATAATACTGTTTTTGATTGTTTTTTTCTGGACACCTCCCCATTTTTGGTCTTTATCCCTATATGCTTGCAAGGATTATGGACGGGCTGGTATTCCCATGCTTCCAGTTGTAAAAGGGGCCAGACATACACGGTGGCAGATTTTCATATATACTATTTTGTTGGCCATTGTCAGTTTATTGCCTGTGTATTTTCATTTCACGCATAGCGTCTATATGGTGGCAGCGTTGATATTGAATGTCGGATTTATGTTTATGGCCATTTGTGTTTTACTTGAAAAACAGGATCATTCAGGAAAAAGTTTAAGAAGTGATAAAGCGGCAAGATGGTCTTTTCGTTTTTCTTTGATTTATCTCTTCTTTTTATTTTTAGCCTTGATTATAGATCATTATATTTATGATTTATGGGGTGTCTAATATCAATCATGATATATTTTGAAAAAAAAATATCCCTTGAAGAAAGGCAGGAAAAAAAACGCCGTAACATTCAAAGGAATAAAATTTTATTTTATGCATTTTTGGGATTAAGTGGAATTTTATATATTATCACCTTAATCAAAGTTTAAATTATTTCTGTTGTTGGATGGCAGACAATAACCACCAATTATGATCAACCGATCGTACGAAAGTCCAAAGTTCTGTTACCGTTACAGGCTGATTTGGATTACCTTCTACAACGTTTCCGTTATTGTCGGTCGTTATATCGATTAGCGAATAACGCATAGCCACGGTAGCATATTCACGTGTACCTTCAGTCCAAACTTCGGAAAGATCCCCTTGTTCAAATTGTACATTTGAAGTGCTGTTATGCAGACCTTTACTAGCCAAATCGGTAAGTTGCTCATTGAAATAAGACACCATCTCGGGAGTGGCAATTTTTTGCATACTTCCCAAATCCTGATGATTCCAGGCTTCCTGTATTTCGATGAGTCGTTGTTGGAAAACAGTATAATCGTTTTGATTAAGTTGAATATTTGATTCCTTGATATATTCCTTAATCGGATTTATTGAATTATTGTTTCCTTGTCCTTTATTAATGGCAGAATTTTTGCGAAAATAACGGATACCAAACCATACCAGAAGCCCAAGAACTATAATCCATACAAGAGATCCTGATGAATTATGCTTTTTGGGTGTCTGTTGAGACATTGGTGTCGGATGTGATTGCATTGTATTGGGATCTGACGGATTCATGTTCTGATCAGTATTTTGATTGGCATTAGCAGCGGGAGTTTGGGCGTTGGTTTGATGATGACCCATCAACATATCATAGGCAGCTGCTCCGGCAACTCCTCCGGCAACTCCTTTAAGAAAATTTCCTCTTTGCGGAGCTGTTGCGTTATTGGGGGATATCTGTCGCGTAGTTGGAGCTGACGGTGCTACAGGGCGCGCATTAAAACCTGAATTATTAGTTGCTGGAGGTCTCGTCATGGTACGTTGAAAAGATTGTCCTCCATTAGGTGTTATTCTAGTATAGGAAGGTGAGCTGAAGGTTCTGCTTCCTCTGCTACCCATGGAAAACCCTCGTCCTGCTCTTGCTTCAGCTTGATGAGAGGAAGAAATGAGGAGCGGGGGGCTAATCATAGCAGCACTTAATAAAAATAACAGTGTACGGCTGTGTAAGGTCGCACGTTTCATTTTATTGATCCATCTCTTAAGGTTATGAAATTATTGTCCAGCAATACTGATTTCATCAATCCGTAGAGTTGGACTATTGGTAGTATATCTGAAATCAAGATCGTTTGCGACGTGAAGTTTTGAAAACATGTCCATTAGATTGCCAGCAAGTGTGAATTCCATAATTGGTTCAGCAATTTTTCCATTTCTGATCATAAACCCACTGGCGCCACGACTATAGTCGCCTGTGACAATATTGACCGATGAACCTAATAGTTCTGTTATGTAAATACCTTCTGCAATATCTTTCATCAATTCTTCGGGGGTTTGTTCGCCAGGCTGAATATACAGATTGGTTGTCGTTGGTGTGGGTGGAGATGATGGACCTCTGGTTGCATGACCGTTGCTTTGCAGACCGAGTTGTTTTGCTGTACGATTGTCTAACAACCAATTGGCTATTTTACCAGAATCAACCAGTTTCAATTCTTCAGGAAACAATCCTTCAGCATCAAAAGGACGAGATGCCAACCCTCTTATTTTGTATGGATTATCAATAATGGTTATATTTTCGGGAAAAACAAACTGTCCCATTTTCTCTTTCAAAAAAGAAGTTCCTTTTGCAATTGCATGACCATTTAATGCACTTGCCAGATGAGAAACAATGCTGTTGGCAACCCGAGGATGAAAAACGACAGATAATATACCTGTTTTGGGTTTGGAGGGATTTAATTTGGCCAACGTTTTACGGGCGGCATTTTCACCGATGATTTTGGGGGACTGTAAATCCTGAAGATGAACAGAGGAATGAAAGTCATAATCTCTTTGCATTTCTGTACCGGTTCCTGCTAGAACACAGACAGCCAGCGAATGAGAGGTACGTTGATAAGATCCAAAAAAACCCTTACTGTTTGCCAAGGTCATAGCTGTCTTGCCATAACTGCAGCTGCCTCCCATACTATTTGTTATTCCTTTTATGGTAATTGCGGCAGTTTCCACGGCTTTGGCTTGCTCAATCATCTGTTTAGTTGATTGTTCTGTAGGGTCATACAGATCTAGCTTTTGCGGTTCAATATAATTTTTTTCTGAGGGTGCGGGTAATTCGGCATAGGGATCCTCTGGCAATATTTTTGCCATTGAAATAGCATGCTCTACCAGCTTTTCCATATTCTGTTGTTGCAAATCAGTTGTTGAGACTGTTGAAACGCGTTTGTTAACTAAAACTCTTAATCCAACTGTTTTTGATTCGGAACGTTCAAGCTCTTCCACCTGACCATTTCTGACCTGCACACCAACGGATGTAGATTGAAGATAGATTGCATCCGCATCGGTCGCCCCTGCCTTTTCAGCCTTTAAAATTAGGTTTTTGATAAAATCTTTATGATTTGTCATTGTGCAAGACTTTCGGTAATACTTGATAGAAAAGGAACGTTTTCAATAGGACCCAGTGCTGTTAGCGTGGGAACACGGGTAAAAATGTGTTTTGCAGCTTGGCATATGTCATCAAGGGTGACAGCATCAATACGTTTGGAAATTTCCTGGGGGGAAATGATCCGGCCATAAATCTGTAAATGACGTGCAAGTTGTTCACAACGGCTGTTAGTGCTTTCCATTGACATTAACAGGGAAGACTTTAATTGAGCCTTGGTGCGTTGTAATTCCTCGGGCTTGATGTATTTTTGAATATTTTTCAATTCTTGTACAAGAACAGGCATTAATTCCTTGACCTGTTCTTTACCAGTACCTGTATAAATACTGAATATTCCATCATCCTGATGGGTGAGGTTATAAGCGTAGATTGTGTAAACAAGCCCTCTTTTTTCTCGTATTTCCTGAAAAAGACGAGAGGACATTCCGCCACCGAGAATAATAGATAAAAGAATGGAGGCATAATAACATGGATGTTTGAATGTAAATGATGGAAAGCCCAGAATAATATGTGCCTGATCCAAGTGTTTTAATTTTCTGAATTCCCCACCTTTATATAGGGCGGCAACAGGAGGGACTGATTTTTTTTTTGGTAAGTCTTTGAAATATTTGTTTACATACGCAACAATTTTATTGTGTTCAATATTACCAGCTGCAGAGAAAATAATATTTTCCGCATTATAATGTGAATTCATATAGTGTTGCAGATGTTCTTTTTGCAAAGATCTGATAATACTGCTTGTCCCAAGAGTGGGACGTCCCATTGGTTGATCGGGATAAGCGGTTTCCTGGAAATAATCGAAAATGATTTCATCAGGTGTATCATTAACTTGACCGATTTCCTGAAGAATAACATTTCTCTCTTTTTCAAATTCTTCCGCATCAAAAATACTATGGGTCAAGATATCGCCCAGAATATCTGTCCCCAGTTCCACATCATCCTTTAAAAGTTTAAGATAATAGGCTGTAAGTTCGCGGGCGGTAAAGGCATTGATGTGTCCACCAACATTTTCAACCGTTTCCGCAATAACGGATGCAGAGCGCGAGTGTGTACCCTTGAAAGCCATATGTTCCAGAAAATGGGATATTCCATTTTCTTCAGCCTTTTCATATCTTGTCCCGACTGAAACATAAGCTCCCATGGAAACGGTTTCTACATGTTTCATCTGTTCAGTCACGACCAACATGCCGGAAGGAAGACGTGTGATATTTATGGCTTGATTCATAATTATCCTAAAATTAAAAATTATTTTGATAGGCTACAGTGCGGACTGAATTTTCAATCGCTTGTAAATCTGCAGGAAGAATTTGATAGTTTTCTTTTCTTTCATATAAATCCGCCATTGCAAGTGGCAGTGGAGGAAGAATTCCTGTTGCCTGTTTTATCGCATCAGGGAATTTGGCCGGGTGAGCTGTTGCAACAGCTACCATAGGGACATTTTTTTCAAGATATTTTTGTGCGGTTATTATTCCGATTGCAGTATGTGGGTCTGCAAGATACAGTGAATCTTTGAAAATTTTTGTAATGGCTTTTTTCGTTTCTTCATTATTCAGTGACATTCCCTTAAAATTCTGCGTCGCTTTTGTCCAGGATTGTTCAGGAATATTCATTTTTCCATCCTTGCGGAAATTTTGCATGATTTGACAGCATTGCGCTGCATCACGATCAAGCAACTCAAAAAGCAACCGTTCAAAATTCGAAGAAATCTGGATATCCATTGAGGGAGATAAACTCGGTTTTACCTCTTGTATACTCATGTCATTATTTAATAAAAAGCGTGTTAGGATATCATTATGATTGGAGGCGACTCCTAAAAATCTAATGGGGAGCCCCATTTTCTTTGCCGTCCATGCAGCAAGTATATTGCCGAAATTTCCTGTTGGGACAGTAAAGGAAACCTCACGGTCAGGAGCGCCTAAACATAGTGCCGCATAAATATAATAGGGAATTTGTGCGGCGATACGTCCCCAATTAATGGAATTTATGGCAGATAAATGCATTTCTTTACGGAATGGCATGTCCGCAAACATGGACTTGACTAAATCCTGGCAATCATCAAAGGAACCTTTAATGGCAATATTATTGATATTGGGTGAAAGGACGGTTGTCATTTGACGACGCTGAACTTCTGAAGTGCGTCCATAGGGATGTAAAATAGTGACCGTAAGATATTTACTGTCCTTAAAAGCCTCTATTGCTGCAGAGCCTGTATCGCCTGAGGTCGCACCTACAATTGTGATATGCTCCTCTCGTTGACTGAGAACATAATCAAACAGGCGTCCCAAAAGCTGCATCGCCATATCTTTAAAAGCCAGGGTGGGACCATGAAAAAGTTCCTGAACAAAAAGGTTGTGTTCGAGCTGAACCAAGGGGACAATTGCTTTATGGTTAAAGCTTGCGTAGGATTGTTTGCATAAATCCAAAAGGATGGGAGCAGGTATATCATCCCCTGTAAATAAACCAATAATTTTTGCGGCAAGTTCTGAATAATCAAGCTTTCTCAATTCCCTAAGATCATTATGGGAAAGGTGTGGCCAGGTTTCAGGAATATATAAGCCTCCATCTTCTGCAAGACCCGTAAGGAGCGTATGAGAAAAATTTAAAATTGGGGCTTGTCCCCGTGTGGATATGTAACGCATGGTAACCTGTTTTTTAGATAGAGTTTATTTTAAGGGTGGAAGGTCAATTTTGTAAATCGTCAAAGGCCATTTAATCGTTGAATGATTATTATGATCCAGTGCCGAATGATGGATAAACTGATTTACAGGAGTATATAGGGTTTTATCCTGTAGAACAAAAGGATGAGCGGGCCATTGTAGGCGGGGATCCGTAACAATTTTATTTAAAATGCGTCCCTGGGTAAAACGATAGATACTGTTTGTGGATATGTCAGTAAAATAAAGATTGCCTTCATTATCACATGTGATCCCACCTGAAGAGGGAGTTTCAAGCCATAAAATCATCGCTTCATTTAATTCGGATTCCGAATATGTAGGATCATTGAGATACATGGTGTCGATACGATAAAGTGGTCCACTAACAGCCTGATAATAAAGTCTTTTTCCGTCGGGGGTGATTGCGATTTGGTTAACGTTGAAAAAAGAATTCTGATCGCTACTTGGACGTATAAGATTATGATTGACGATAATGGGTTGTCGAGAATATAGGCTGGAAGAATTGCTTAAGACACGTCTGGCTTGATTATTGTTTAAATCCATAATAATCAAGGCGGGAGCACCTTTATCTGCAAAATAAGCATGATGGTCGTGGACAGCCAACGCATTAAAAACCGATTTAGGCAAAATGACAGAGGAAGGAATGGGATAGGTATCAACAACCTTATTGGTTTTAATATCTATCTTAATTATTTTAATGCCTTTTTTATTTGGCTTGTTCCCGAATTTATCGATACCATTATCAATGATCCATAGATAACCATCAGGTGTTAAGGTCATTCCAGACAATCCAACAAATGCGTTTGAGGGATCAAGGTTGGATGTCTTGTTCCAGTCATTCCATTGACCTCCCGGATATGGAGTAACTGAGTTATCAGCGTTTATAGTTGCTAGGGAAGGGCCTGAATCTCTATTGTAATTGAAAAATTGAACAAAAATTCTTTTTTCTGTGTCAACCGCAATATAATTTGGAATATATTGATTAACAGTTGCAACGCTTTGTAACGCATTGGATGGTAATAGAGAGGGTTGATCTAATTTTTGCTTTGCCATACCCTTGTCAAAAGAGACGAACACAACCATCAGGATCATGGACAGGGCAATGAAACAATATTTTAAAATGCTCATGATGAATATTCTATTACCAGTTAATTTTTGTTTATTTATAAGTTAAAATCAAAGATTATGATAGAGACTAACCTTATTTAATACTGTTATTCTCATAATAGAATAAAAAAAATGTATAACGCACGAAATTTTAAACCAAAAAATTTGTATTGATTAATTTTTGACCATTCTTCTGTTTATAAAGTGACATTTGTTTATGACAAATTATAAGCTGTTGATAAAATTGGGTATGGATTACATATCCGAGGGAAAATTTCAAGAAGCGGATCAAGCTTTCTTTGAAATTTTAGAAAGCAATCCTGATGAACCAGATGCATTATATGGGCGCTCACTTGTTTTTTATATGGCCAAAAGGTTTGATCTATCCATAGGTTTCGCAGGTAGGGCCGTCCAACTTTCTTCCAAACCTGAATATTATGTAATTCTTGGGAAAGCGTTGCATTGTCAGGGTCATTTAAATGAGGCTAAATCAGCGCTAAAAAGTGCAATTATTTTACAACCATCCGATGATCGGGCATTAAACGCCATAGCAAGAGTTTATAATGATTTAGATGATTATACACGTGCCGAACAGACATTTAAGCAGGCGGTTGAATTACAACAGAAGACATTCAATTATTGGAATGATTTGATCGATTTTTATTGGGATCGGCATTTTTATGAAACGGCTTTGTCGGTTGCACAGGAATCTGTCAGGAATAATCCAGGAGAAATAGATTTTCTATTTAAACTTGCATTGGTTTTGCAGGCGTTAAATTTGTTGGATGAAGCTGTTATTGTTTATAAGAAAATTATTCATTTAAAACATGATGATTACGGTGCCTATGCTAATTTAGGGGGGATATTATTTCAATTAAATCAAATTGATGAAGCCAAACATTATTTGGAAAAAGCATTTGATAAGCAGAATGACAATTCAGAATGTCAGGTTAATTTGTCCCTTGTTTATATGGCAGAGGGATCATTGCTGAAATCTCTAAAGTTACTGAAGAAGGTTTATGACAAATTTCCGGCAGATCTGAAAATAGGCTTGAATTTGGGTACGTTATTTTTTGAATTAGGAATGATTGACGAGGCTGAAAAACTGTATATTAGATTGTTTCATGATGATGATTTACATTTTTTGTCAGAGGAAGATCAGAACAGAATAAAATATAATTTGTCATCGATATTATTGGCTAAGTGTCAATTTAAAGAAGGCTGGAGACTTATGGAATCTCGTCATCCTTTAATTGAAATTGCTCCAGAATATTCTGATATACCTTTTTGGGACGGGAAAGTGCTAAAAGGCACATTGCTAATAAGATCAGAACAGGGATTGGGGGATATTCTTCAGTTTATCCGGTATCTACCATATTTAGATAAAAACCTTTCTATAATTTTGGAAGTTCCTTTACCTGTATATCGATTGGTTGGATTGGTTATTGTTCAACAAGAATTAAATAATATTTGTAAAGTTATTGTAAAAGGGGAGGAAATTAATCAGCCAATTGATTTCCAGGCAAGATTAATGAGTTTGCCCTATTTGTTAGATATCAATTTCATTCCAATTATGCCTACAGTTATTCTTGATAAAACAAATGAAATAGTTTTGCATGAAAACAAATTTCATGTTGGAATTTGTTGGGCAGGTAGTCCGGATTATCGATTTGACCGAATAAGGTCTATATCTTTTAAATTATTATCAACGTTATTTTCAATTCAACATGTGATTTTTCAATCTTTACAAATTAATTTTTCTCAGAAATTACTTGATAAATATAAAATATTGACTTTACCACAGGGTGATTTACTTGATACAGCCATAATTATGCAGAAAATGGACTTGATCATAACAGTTGATACTGTAATAGCGCATCTTGCCGGTATTTTAGGTAAAGAGACCTGGCTTTTAAACCGTTATGGTGGGGACTGGCGATGGTACAATCAAAGTCCCGATATACCAAAAAAGAATTTGTGGTATCCAACTTTGACATTATTTAAACAAGAAAAAGCGGGGAATGGGGAAGAGAGCTGGCAAGCTGTTATTGATAAGGTAAAACTTGCATTGGAAAAAAAAGTAAGTAAATTTATAAATTGATATTTTCTGACTGAGGTTGATGTTGTGTTACCTTAGATTTTTCAGATTGTTGACCAGTAATTTTTTCTTCAGCTTGGTATAGTTTTTGAAGAATAGCGTCTCTTATGAGAGACAATTTGGTTTTATCTTGAATTTTTAGACCAAACGCGTCTTTAACATAGAAAACATCCACAGCTCTAATACCATAAGTTGTAATATGGGCGGAACTTATCTGTAGATTTTGTTCCTTAATAGTCTTTGTCACATCATAAAGTAAACCAATCCGGTCACGTCCATTAATTTCAATGACGGTAAAACTGTTAGAAGCCTGATTGTCTATAACAACACGGGGAGGGACATGAATTGCCCGCATACGTCTTCCATATAACAGGTGATGGGAATAATTATATATGCATTGTTCTATGTCTGTTTTCTGTTCGAGAGTTGAATGAATTAATTCCTCAACTCTTTTCAGGCGGTGGGGTTCATCAAAAACATCTTTGGAGGCATTTTGTATCCAGAATGTATCCAGAATCATGCCATTTGTGAGGGTGTGAATTCGTGCATCCACAATGGATGCCCCAGCAATCGATAGGGCACCTGCGATTTTTGAAAATAAACCGGAGTGATCCTGTGTATAGATGGTGACTTCTGTGACACCACGGTCATGAATGGGATGGGTATGGACCGTTAGGGGAGAGCTTGATTGATTAGCTTTCGTAATTATTTCCGCGTGGCGCAAATATGTGTCTTGATCAAAAGATAGCCAATAACTGGCATATCCCAGCTTGATAAAATCATCAATTTCCCATGAATTGAATTCTTTGCTATTCAACAGGTTGGTGATACTATCTTTACTCTGGTGGACTCGGGTATCTTGTTCAGCAGTTGCAAGACTTCCTTCTAAAACCTCGGATATTCGGTTGTAAAGTTCGACTAAAAGGGTGGCTTTCCATGCATTCCAAACTTTATCGTTAACGGCACGAATATCAGAAACGGTTAGTAAAAATAATAAACGAAGACGTTCTGGGGATTGAATGGTATCAACCAGATCCAAAATTGTTTTTGGGTCATCGATATCGCGTTGAAATGCAGTACTGCTTAAAAGCAGGTGATGAAGGATAAGCCAGGAAACGGTATCTGATTCATCGGCTGACATATGCAATCTTGCACAAATATTAACCGCCATTTGAGAACCAAGTTCAGAATGATCTGAACCTTTGCCTTTGCCTGAATCATGAAGAAGGGTGGCAAGATATAATGCCCGTCGTGACTGTAATCCCTGAATGAGCTTGTAGGCAAAATGTAAATCCTCGGGATAATATCCTGCTTCGAGTAGCGCCAAAAGTTTGACAGCTTCAATACTATGTTGATCAACGGTAAATACATGATAGGTATCAAATTGCATCTGTCCCACCATATGACGCCATTCAGGAATGAACTGACCCAATACACCTGTTGTATTAAGGATTTGCAGCCAATGAAAATTATATTGTTCGTCCGAGACTGGGTCAAACGGAACAGCTATCTGACGTTCATTTTTATTCTGGCTTAGACGTTTATAGCGTGCCTTTGAAGTAAGTACTTTCGGTATATCGCATAACAGATCAAGGAAAATATGGGAAGCCTCTTTGTCCCCACGTAATAGGTTGGTCTGTCGTTCCGCTCTGATCATTTGATGAATTGCCAGAGGATGAATGGCACGTTTTTGGGTCTGGGCAATCTTAAGCATCCGCATCATGTAAATGGGTTGATTGTCAAATGAAATTTTTGGCGTTGGAAAAAGCTGGTTTTCTAAAAGGGCAAAACCGGTATGTTCAAGAAATTTATTGTTTTGGTAATCGGTTATTTTGAGCCGTTGGGCATGAAGATATAAAGCCGCCTCGATAACATAGGTTAAACGCGTTATTTCGCGGGCCGTAAGAAAATAATGTCGCATAAATCGTTCAACACCGACTTGTTGTCCATGTCGTGTGTATCCCATCCTCCCCCCAATGATGGGCTGCATATCAAAAGTCAATCGGTCTTCAGCTCGTCCTGCGATATAGTGCAACTGAAAACGAACCGTCCATAAAAAATTATGCGCTCTCCTTAAACGTCGAACCTCTTGTTCATTCAGTACATTCAAGGATCCGATATATGGATTGATGAAGATATTGTCCTGCTGATTTAACCCGAGGATATAGCGGCATTCCCAATGAATTGTCTGTAAGTCTCTTAGTCCTCCCAAACCTTCTTTGATATTAGGTTCAACTAGATACGGAGTTTCTCCAAATTTTTTGTACCTGTTTTTTTTCTCTTTACGCTTTTCCTGAATATAACGAACATCACCCACGTTTTCATGGGTCCTTTTGAATTCAATACTAAATTGGTTGAAAAGTTTTTGATCTCCGCTTACAAAACGTGAATCAAGTAAAGTGGTCAAAATGGTTATGTCTTTTTGTGCTGTTGAAAGACATTCCGAGATGGAACGTGTGGCATGACCAACTTTTAACCCTAAATCCCAAAGAAAATATAAAAATTGTTCAATCGTATTGAGCAGATTGCTTGAGGGATGCTCAGACGTTAAAAAAAGAAGGTCAATATCACTGAACGGGGCAAGGGCCTTTCTTCCATATCCACCTGTCGCGACCAATGCTATGGAATGTGTGGCGATATCTGTGGCAGGTAAGGTTTTATAGATAAAATCAAATATAACGGTAATTAAACCGTCAATATATTCGGCCAGTTCCGTGGCGGCTTTCAGTCCTGGAATTTTGGATATCTCAAATTCGGATTGAATTTGTGTCTGTATGCGCCCGAGATGACGTCTGAAAATCTGAAGCAATTCCTCTCTGGATAAATCTGGATTATTATTTAAAATCTTTTGAACGTAATTGCGAAGAGATTCTGTCGCTTTTTCAGGGTTAGAGGAGAAATTAAGTAAAGATTGCTTCAATTTATTTAACCAATTTCATAATAGAATAAAGGGCATTTACAGATAATAATTAAAAAAAAATCATCATCTATCAATAACTTTTTTTAGTTTGTAAAGAATATTTATGGCATCCATTGGAGTGATTTGATCAGGATTGATTTCCATAAGGGCAGTTTCTATTTCATTAAGCATTTTTCGTTTTTTAGTATCAAAATTTACTTGGGAATGATCCTGATTTCCAACCGTTGCATCAGTGTCTGATAGAGGAAGTGAGATTTGGGAACCATACTGTTGCGTTTCAAGAGTTTGTAAAACCGATTTTGCCCTGTTTAACGTTGTTGTTGGAACTCCTGCTAACTGTGCGACATGAATACCCCAACTATGTTCGGCTGCGCCAGGCACTACCTCATATTGGAAAATTATGGAACCTTTCCATTCTTTAATTTTCATGGTAAAATTTTGTATAAATGGCAAATGATGGGTCAATTGTGATAATTCATGAAAATGTGTGGCAAAAATTGTACGACATTGTATCGTATTATGCAAGGTTTCTAATATAGCCCAGGCGATGGCCAATCCATCCAGGGTTGAAGTTCCTCTTCCTATTTCATCAATTACAACAAGAGAACGGGGACCAGCCTGATTTAGAATGGAAGCTGCCTCGGTCATTTCAACCATAAAGGTTGATCGGCCATTGGCAAGATCATCAGAGGCACCCACTCTTGAGAACAGGCGATCGACAATTCCAATTTCGGCATTTGTTGCAGGTAAGGGCAAACCACTTTGTGCAAGAATGACGTTTAGCGCGACTTGTCTTAGGAATGTTGATTTTCCGGCCATGTTAGGACCTGTAAGCAGCATAACCCTTTTATTGTTAGATAAATTGCAGGAGTTGGGTGTAAACTTATCAGGTTTTTGTAACGCGGCCTCAACAACTGGATGGCGTGCGTTTTTAAGTGTGAAGCGTGTATCATTGGTTAAAGTTGGTACACACCATTCTTGCGAGGAATAAAGCGTCGCACATGCCTGTAAAACATCAATGACAGCAATGGCGTTTGCCAGAAGCGGCAAATCCCTTTCCCGTAACGTTTCCTCAATCAGCTTATCAAAAAGCATCTTTTCATATTCTGCAGAAATGGAGGAAGCTTCAAGGATCTTTGTATTTAAGATATTTAATTCGTCGGTTGTATAACGTGCAAGATTAACTGTTCCCTGTCTTAAAATCAGTTCTGGACAATCTTTTAATTTTGCGGCTGCAGTACGGCTGAGCTCAATGATATATCCCAATTGGTTGCTAAATCGAATCTTTAATGTGGAGATATCATATTTTTTGCAGTATTTTTGTTGCAAATCAATAATTATTTGCCGGCTTTGCTGATGAAGATGACGGTAAGTGTCAAGCTTTTCATCATAACCCTCTTTGATAATTGAACCCTCTTCCAGTTTAAGGGGAGGATTTTCCATCAAGGCTTTGGTTAAATTTTCAAGAAGGATGTTTCCTGATAAAAGATAATGCTTGATTTTATGGATATAGGGTGGAGTCCGGTCAATTTTTTTTTCGTATTTCGACAAGATTTGTGCTATTTTTCTGGCAACATGCAAACCGTTTCGTATGGATGCCAGATCACGGGGAGAACCTCTGCCGACCGAAATTCGACCCAAAGAGCGGGCAATGTCTGGCGAACCTTTCAGGGTCTGGCGTAGAAGGGTTAAAAGCTGTGTATTTTGATATAGATAAATCCATCCTTTTTGTCGGGCTTCAATTTTATCGATTTCAGTCAGGGGTGACGACAGCCAATTTGCCAACATTCTTGAACCTGGTGCCGTAATGGCACGGTTAATGCTGGAAAATAGGGTAAATTGGTTGTTGCCGGCATTATTTTCAAGAATTTCAAGACTGTTTCTCGTTGCTGGATCAATAGCTAGGATTGATTCGTATTTTTGTGATTGAGGACGTGATAATTGTGGAATTCTACCATTTTGTGTTTGGCCAATATAGGTGATCAGTTCATATCCAGCAATAATTTCTTCATTTTTAAAATCACCTAGTGCGGATAAGGAGTTGATATTGAATAAAGTCGCAAGTTGTTTTTGAGCAATCTTGATATTACTGATTTTATTCAATATTGTTTGACGATTTTCATAAGAATTTAGATATAATTGATTGGGTGCCAAGATTTCAGAGGGATTGATACGGGCTAAAAAATCATCTAATTGAAAGGATTTGAAATAGCTAGTTTCAAAAATTCCTGTTGAGATATCAATCCATGCCGCTCCCAGATTGGAGGAATTTTTTTTAAGGTCAGGGATGATACAAAGGATATAATTTGGTTGAGAAGCGTTTAATAATTCATCTTCGGTCAGGGTTCCTGGAGTGATTAAACGTATAACAGCTCTTGAAAGCGGGCCTTTTTGATTTTTTCCTCTGTTTTTTGGACTTTCTGTTTGTTCTGCAACGGCAACCTTGAATCCTTTTTTGATGAGACGAGCAAGATAGGTTGCAGCAGTACCAACGGGAACACCACACATGGGAATTGGCTGTCCGGCATGGGTACCACGAGCAGTCAGGGCAATATCGAGTGCATTTGCCGCCGCTTCTGCATCATGAAAGAACAGTTCAAAAAAATCACCCATTCTAAAGAAAAGAAGGGCATCAGGATGTTCTTTTTTAAGAGAAAACCATTGTGCCATTACGGGTGTGGCACCTTTTGCAGAAGGAAGTGTCATATATACCTGTTTAAACTGCTTTTTTATTTATCGTTTTAAAATTCTTTGTCTGACTTTTAGGCAAGTCGAATTCAAATCAATGATATCAAGAATGTGAAGAATTCCTCCATAAACAAGTCCGCCTGTTAATATTAAAATAGAAAGATCTATTATACGAAATAAAATTGGGTTTTTAATTATATTTTGAAAGAAAATCATTTCTGTCAAAAATATGCTCAAACTCATGATGAATGCGGCAACAATCATATAAATGATACGTTTTATTATAGAAACTGGTAGGTAAAACGCATCTTTCTTCCATAAAATGAAAGCAAGGGCCCCGACATTAGCAATGGCCGCAATACTGCTTGCCAGAGGGGGGCCCATATGGGCAAGAGGATACATGAATATAAGATTCAGGATGAAATTCAACAAAAGGGTGAATATACCGATTTTTACAGGAGTAGATGTATCACCACGGGCAAAAAAACCAGGAGATAAAACCTTGATAAGGATAAAGGCTGGAAGGCCAACTGTATAGGTCCGTAAGGATTGAGCTGATTTATAGACAGCGTCAAGATTAAAAGCACCATGACCAAATAAAGTTGAAATTATAAGAGGGGCCAAGGTAAATAAACCAAAAGCTGCAGGAAGTGTCAAAAGCAAACAATAATCAAGAGTTTTATTTTGAATGGATAAGGCAGCTTCTTTATTTCCGGTATTAAGCTCTTTTGTTAATAGGGGTAATAGGGTTGTTCCTGCAGCAGCTCCTAGAACACCAAGGGGTAGCTGATTAATTCGGTCAGCAAAATACATGACTGAAACGCTACCGGTCGGTAACAAGGTGGCGATGATTGTATCAATGGTTAAATTGATCTGTGTGATGCCACTTCCAATAATGCCGGGGGTCATCTTCCTAAAGAGTTTTTTGATACTTGGACTTAATTTTGGTCGATGGAAAAGGATAGTGATCCCAGCTTTTCTTGCCGCTAACCATAAAATGCCAAACTGGGCCACTCCTGAAATTGTAACACCCCATGCTGCAGCCCATGCTGCGTTTGGCATAAAAGGGGTTAGCCAGAGCAGCGCGGCAATTCCAAATATATTAAAACTGACATAAGCAGCAGCGGCAATGCTGAAATGATGTAAACTGTTCAAAACACCAGCCAATAAAGCTGCTCCACAGATTAAGATCATATAGGGAAAGGTGATACGGCTTAAAATAATGGCTTCATGATAACGATTTTTATCGGTGGTAAAACCTGGAGCTATGATGTGAAGCAGTTGGGGCATAAAAATTTCACCCAGTAAGGTGAAAATCAACAAGATGAATATAAGAATATTGAACGATTCATTTGCAAATTTCTTAGCCTCGTTAATATTTTTCTTATCAAGAGTTAGGGTGAATAAGGGGACAAAAGCGGCGTTAAAAGCGCCTTCACCAAATAAACGGCGAAACATGTTTGGTAACCTAAAGGCAACCTGATAGGCATCCTGTAAAGAACCGGCCCCAAGAAAGGCGGCAAGCAGTTGATCCCGAACCAGTCCCAGAAGACGGCTTAACATGGTCCATCCACTGACTGTTAAAAGATTTTTAAACATTGAAACCTTTACCAAGGTGGAGGTGTTTTATAAAACAATATTATTTAGTTATTATCAGATTTATAAATCATAGGCTACACGTTCAACCGCATTAATAAACCTCTTAGATGAAGGACGTGTTAAACATGAGTACCAAGATGACAACTTACCCTGACGGCTTATAATATATTTATAGAAATTCCATCTTGGTTTTGATATATATCCCCCTGCCTTATTCAGCCATTGAAAAAGTGGAATGGCCTGTTTTCCCTTTACATGGCTTTTTTGGGCCAGAATAAAATCAATATGATAACGCTTAAGACAAAAATTCCTGATTTCTTCATTTGTTTCAAACTCTTGATTGCCGAAATCACCGGAAGGAATGGCGATAATATTCAAATCCCAATTTCTAAAATAAAGCCATAAATCCTGTAAATCTTCATATTGAGGCGTAAATTTACAATGAGACGCGGTATTGATAATTAATAAAGGCTTACCCTGAAATTTACCAAGGTTAATACTTTCTCCTGTAGAAGAGGATATAGTTAAATCATAGAGTGATGTGGTCATTATATATGTTATGGATTCAGTTTCGTTGACAAGATTTTTAAAATTTTTTTTATTATATTAAATATTATTTCAAATATAAATGTTTATTTATTCGAAAGGAATGGGACGGGACATCAATCTTTCCTTTGCTTGATGAATGGTGATTTTATCACTTAATATGGCGGCGACTGTTTCAATAATTGGAACGTCAATATGATGGTTTTGCGCTCTTTTAAGCAAGGCGGGAGTGGTTGTAACTCCTTCTGTCACGACAGTTCTCTCCTTTAGGATGGCGTCAAGTTTTTTTCCATTACCTAGCTCGATTCCTAATGAATAGTTTCTAGATGACGTTCCCGTGCATGTCAAAATCATGTCTCCCAATCCAGCCAATCCTGATAATGTTATGGGAGATCCTCCCAATCCGAGACTAAGTCTCGAGAGTTCGCTAATACCACGGGTTATTAGCGAAGCACGGGCATTTTCCCCCAAACCGGCCCCAATTGCCGCTCCTGCGGCAATTGCAAATATGTTTTTTGCAGCACCACCAATTTGAACACCAATGGGATCATCATTTTTATAAAAACGAAAATTAAAAGTTGAAATTTCATCTGAGATTTCCTGGGCCATTTGTATGTTTTCAGACGCGATAACACTGGCTGTTGGTAAATTTGCTGCCACTTCGTGAGCAAAATTTGGGCCTGACAAAATGGCAATATTCTGTTTTGGCACAAATTCTTCAATTATTTCTGATGGAAATTTAAGGGTTTGCTGTTCTACACCTTTGCAGCAGACAATAATCGGACATTGTAAACTACTGATATTCGGTAGAATGGAGCGGATAAATTGAAGAGGTACTGCCAAAAAAATAAGATCGGCCCTCTTTGGAAATGAATTATGAACCTGAATATTATCTGGTAAAGGGAAATTTTTTAATCTTGAAAGTGTTTTTGTATTCGGATCGGGAAGCTCTTTTCTACTCCATAAATATACGTTGGCATTTGTACGAGCAACATGAATGGCAAGGGCTATTCCCCAAGCGCCGGCACCAATGACAGCAATTGATTTCTTCATGTTTTATAATCCTTCAAATAATAAAAGACTTAGAATTCAAAACGAGACTTCATTTCAGACAAAGGCCAACGTGGACGAGGTATCAAATCAATGTCGTTTGGAATAAAATTATTTGTAATGGTCTTTTTTAAAATTTCAATTGCTGCCCATCCAATCATAACTGCGTTATCCGTACAATAACGAATTGGAGGTGCTATAAATTCCATATTATATTGACTGGCAAGTCTCATTAGATGAAACTTTAAATATTGGTTGGCCGCAACCCCACCAGCTGTCGCAAGAATTTTGGTTTTAGGGGCCATTTGAATGGCATTCTCTAATCTGTTGATAATGGTATCCGTTATAGTTTTCTGGAAACTCGCCGCAATGTCAGCTGCCAAAGAGCGTGGCAAGCAAGATAAGTCCTTATAGGGTTCTAGTAAATTAGCCACTGCCGTTTTAAGTCCGGAAAATGAGAAGTCACATCCGTCACGGCCATATAAAGGATGAGGCATGATGAATGCATTTTCATTTCCCTCTTTTGCCAAGGCTTCAAGGGCTGGACCACCAGGCCAGGGAAGTCCAAGCATTTTTGCAACTTTATCAAAAGCCTCGCCAGCCGCATCATCAATAGTACCTCCCAAATGCTGATATTTACCGACATCGTCAACATAGATACATTGACAATGGCCACCTGATGTTAAAAATAATAGATAGGGAAATTCTATTTTCTTGCTTGAAATATCCGGTAAACGGACGGTAAGGGCATGAGCCTCGATGTGATTGATACCAATAAAGGGAATTTTTTTTGAAAGTGCCAGACCTTTTGCAAAACTGCTGCCAACAATCACCCCACCAATTAAACCGGGTCCGCAGGTTGCGGCAATGGCATCAATTTGACACCAAGAAACTTTTGCCTCATCCAACAATGAATTTACCAAAGAAGGAAGATGGTGCATATGAGCACGGGCAGCTATTTCTGGTACCACACCACCAAAATGAACATGTTCCTTTTGTGAATGAACCTTTTCTCCCAAAACCATTCCGTCCGAACGAATGATTGCGCATGCTGTATCATCACAAGAAGATTCAATAGCCAGAATTTTAAAGCAGTTATTTGTTTTTATACGTGTTTGGTGTATGGATATCATAATGAATATTTTTCTTTTAAAGAGAATATGAGCATAAATATAGATAAAGTATATTTTTATGGATATCAAAAACATAGTACATATTGCTTCAAATCCCAATTTACAACGGGTTGCCGCCAAGGCTGCGGAATTACAGAAAGCAAACTATATTAAAGCCCATGGAAAAAGAGGACTGCCCCTGCGAGTAGGAACCAGGGGTTCTCCTTTGGCCTTGGTCCAGACTCGCAATTTTCTCACATTATTGACACAATTCTGCCCTTTATTACGTCAGATTGGGGCGTTTCAGGAATTTCAGATTCATACTTCAGGAGATCGCATACAGGATCGACGTTTGGCTGAAATCGGTGGCAAGGGATTATTTGCCAAGGAAATTCATGAACAGCTGTTGGAAGGGAATATTGATTTTGCTGTCCATAGCCTTAAAGATCTAGAAACAGATCTGCCCAAAGGTCTTGTTTTGGCATGTACGCTAAAAAGACAAGATGCGAGGGATGCTTTAATTGTTAGAAGTGAATATCAACCCATTGATTCTAAAAATCCATTTGATGTTTTACCAAAAGGCGCGTTGATCGGGTCTTCTTCCGTACGACGCCAAGCTCAATTGCTGCATTATAGACCTGATTTGAAATTTGGATTGTTGAGGGGTAATATTCAGACACGTTTGGACAAAATTACCTCAAAACAATTTGATGCAACTCTTCTCGCTGCTGCAGGATTGCAAAGACTGGATATGGAACATCGAATTGATGTTTTGATTGATCCCTCAATTATGGTTCCAGCGGCTGGTCAAGGTATTGTTGGAATCACAGTTAGAGAAAAGGACACAGAATTGCTTGAGATGCTTTCGGCAATTGAAAATAGGGAGGCAAAGGCGGTATCCAGCGCTGAACGTGCCTTGCTGGCTGAGCTTGATGGATCTTGTCGAACACCAATTGGCGGGTATGCAAGGGTTGTTTCTTTTCCGGGTCAGGAAGAACGGTTGCATTTAACGGGATTGGTTGCAAGAGAAGACGGTTCTTTTTTAATCAAAAAAGATGTTATAGGAACCCTGGAAGAAGCTGAATTGATCGGTCATGAGTTAGGTAAACAATTGCGTAAAGATAGCCCGAATGATATTTTTGAGTCTTGAAATTGGGTGACAAGCAAAAAAATTATGTTGTAATAACTCGGCCAGAACCAGGGTTGAGTGAAACGATTTTAAAGGTTCAGAAATTGGGATGGAAAACATTAGCCTTACCCTTGATGAATGTTAATCAATTGTCTGTTGAATTTACCAATATTGATCAAATTCAGGCTATTTTGTTTACAAGTCGCCAAGCCATCATTTCTACGGTAAAATTATTTATTCGGCAAGATATAAAATATAGGGATATCCCTGTTTTTGCTGTTGGCGATATAACTGCGCATGATGCTAAAATTGCTGGTTTTGAAAAGGTTCAAAGTGCGCACAAAGATTCGAACGCTTTGAATGATTTAATTCAAAGGGAATTGTTTCCCAAACAAGGCGGTTTATTGTTTCCTGTAGGAAAAGGGCAGGGAAAACAATTGATTTCCAATTTACAAAATTCTGGTTTCAAAATGATTGTGGAAGAAGTGTACGAAACCAGACGAAAAGATTTTATACCTTTTTCTTTTATTGAGAAACTCAAACAGGGGGAAATTAATACAATTCTATTTTTCTCTTCGGAAACAGCCCAGTTTTTTAAGGATCTTCTATATGAAGAGTATAGATATTTGCTTAACCAAATTTATGCTATTGCAATAAGTGAAAAAGTGAAAAAGGTATTGGAGAATTTTCAGTGGAAAGGGATTGTCGTTGCGGATCATCCCTCTACTGAATTCATGCTTTATCTTATAAAGTGATAGCATGCTCAAAATTATGCATGACCTGCCTCGGTATGTGTTTGGGCTGCCTGTTGTTGTTTATTTTGCCATAAAGAAACAAAATCTATGGGTTGTAGAACAACGGGTGGAAACCCTCCATCTCGTGTAACTTCACTTATAATATTTCGTGCATAAGGGAAAATCAAACGAGGAACTTCGACAAGAAGAATGGGTTCAATCAATTCTTCTGGCGGATTATTCAGGGTTACAACAGCACAGTAGATAAGTTCCGCAATAAAAATTGTGCGACTGGCACCTTCATTTTGTTTTTGTGCCTCTACAGCGTCAATTTTAATTTTTAAACTGACCTCATAAACTCCGTTTTCATTTAATCGGTTGGCATTTGTGTCAATTGAAACCGATATTTGGGGAGCCTCTTGCAAACTTGCGAAAATGGCAGCTCCGTGAGGGACTTCAAATGAAAGATCTTTTGTAAACTGGATATTAAGGGTTAATGGAAGGGAAGGGGGTGTTCCTTCTGTTTGATTGCTCGATACCGTATTTGTTGAGTCAGTCATTATATTCTCTATATATTCTTAATTTAAAAATTTTTAAATTTTCATATAACATAAATTTTATCATTAAATAAAACGATTTATACTAATTAAACTTATAATAAAAAAACAAGAGGCAGTTTAAAAATTGAAATAATTAAATAAAATAATTTGTTTTTAATGTTTTAAATGATCATAAAAGAATATAGTAAATAACTTCAATATAGGTTCAAGTTAACAGGTTAAAAGATGGATTTTTCTGTAGGTGATATTCCCATAGATATTATAATATTTTCCTTGATAGCGATTTTTCTGATTCTCCGTTTGCGAAGCGTATTAGGGAAAAAAACTGGATTTGAGAAACATGAAGCCATTTCCTTGACAGTTAAAGCACCAGCTTTTTTATCAAATACAAAAAATAAACCCGTACAGCCAGCAGTAGCACCTGTACCCAAGGTTAATTATGAAATACCGGCTGCCAATAGTGAATTAGGACAGACTTTACAAAAAATTAGCGCGCTTGATTCAACTTTTGTTCCACAAAAATTTGTAGCAGGCACTGAAATAGTATTTCGTAAAATTCTAACCGCATTCGCTAATGCAGACTTAAATAGTCTTGGGTCAATGTTGACATCAGATGCCTATTCTTCATTTGAAAGGGCCATTAAAAAACGTCAAGAGGCACACGAAATTCAAAAAATTGAAATCAAAGCAATTTGTTCGATCGCTATAACAAAAGCTGAGATTAAATCTGAAGTTGATCCTAAAAAAGCATTGATTGAGGTTAAGATCATTTCCGATCAACTGAATTGTATATTTGATAAAAAGAAAGAACCTGTAGTTGGTACGGAATCTGTGACGGAATTTATTGATTTCTGGTTATTTGAACGTGTATTAGGAATGAATGGTCAGGATATTTCCTGGCGTTTAAAATCAACTCGTACAGGAACTTGAATTTAATAGGCTTGTTATGAAACGCTTTGTTCGTGCAATATCGATATCCCTTGGGATATGTCTGACCGCTTGTGTACAGGAAGGTCAGGAAAAACTGTCAGAATTCTATCCCGTTTCCTATCAGGTATTACAGGGATGGAATCAGGAAAACCACTCACAAATTTTGACAGTTTTTCGTCAGACCTGTAGGCAGATAAGAAAATTGCCATCTATCACTTATCTAGGGGGAGTCAGCGGTTTGCCAGGAAGTCAGACTAAGGATTGGATTCCAGTTTGTATTACTGCGGAACAGATTGATATCAAACAACCTCTACAAGTGAAAAACTTTTTTGAACAATGGCTGCAACCCTATCAATATTCCTATAGAATTCAAAAAGGAAAGGTGACAGGATATTATGAACCAGAAATTGAAGGGTCAACTGTAAAAACAGGCAATTATCAAGTACCTGTATATACACGTCCCAACGATCTGAAAGCGCGTAAAACTGTTGATGGTCAAATTCAGTATGGTCACATGCAGAATAATCAATTCATTCCCTACTACACACGTTCTGAAATTGACAGAGGGGCATTAAACGGTAAAAATCTTGAAATTGTATGGTTAAAAAATTCGGCAGATCTGTTTTTTATGCAAATTCAAGGATCAGGCCGGATTTTGTTACCGGACGGTAAAATTTTACGTCTGGCTTATGCCGGCAAGAATGGACAACCCTATACACCATTAGGAAAAATCCTTATTGACAAAGGATATATGAATTCTGATGCAATTAATATTTATTCATTGAGGACGTGGTTATTCAACCATCCTGATCAAGCACTCTCCCTGATGGAAGAAAATAAAAATTATGTTTTCTTTAAAATTTTAAATAATCAAATTCTTGATGAAGGACCAAAAGGTGCTTTTAATGTTAGTTTAAGTGCAGGCCGATCTGCTGCTGTTGATAAAAAATGGATACCGTTGGGTAGTCCTTTATGGATTGAAACCCAAATGCCTGAACCTGGACATCAGGATAAAAGGTCATGGAAACATATGGTCTTTGCCCATGACTTGGGCGGGGATATTCATGGAATGAACCGGCTGGACCTATTCACCGGATGGGGTAAGACCGCTGAATGGTATGCGGGGTTGATGAATGAAAAAGGAAAGATATATCTTTTGTTGCCCCGTCAGTTTTCCCATTCCAATCAGTCAGTTCCTGCATCAGTGAAGCAATAATCAAGTGAGATTTTAGGTGTCTTTACGTAAAAAGACCAAAGTTCAAATAAAACAGGAACTTTTATTACGTCCATATAGCTTCAGGGTTGATAGGCATACTATTATTAGGGGGGATTGTTTAACGGTTTTGCAAAAAATGAAAGACCGTTCCGTAGATGTTTTTATTACCTCTCCTCCATATAACCTTGGTATAGTCTATAGCGCTTATCAGGATAAAAAGGGAGAGGTAGAATATCTCGATTGGCTTGAAAAAATCTGTTTTGAAATTAAAAGAGTCATGAAGGATGATGCTTCGTTTTTTTTGAATATTGCCGGATCATCATCAAATCCTTGGTTGCCATTTGAACTGATTGTCCGATTGAGAAAAATTTTCATATTGCAAAATCACATAGAATGGGTGAAGTCTATTTCAATAGGTGAGGAAAGTTACGGTCATTTCAAACCTGTAGTCAGCAAACGATTTCTGCATCGCAATCATGAATATATATTCCATTTGACGAAAACTGGAATCGTGCAGTTAAATCGTCTCAATGTAGGGGTTCCATATAAGGATAAGTCCAATATTGCTAGACGATCTCATACGTATGATTTACGTTGTCGAGGTGATGTATGGTTTATTCCCTATGACACGATTAGAAAAAAATCGGAAAAATTCAATCATCCTGGAACTTTTCCAATTGCGTTGCCCCAAATGTGTCTAAGGTTGCATGGAAGAAAAAATCCAGTTGTAGTGGATCCGTTTATGGGTACGGGAACTACTTTATTGGCAGCCCATTATGAAGGGGGAAGGGCCATAGGAATGGATATTGATAAAAATTATGTAAAAATTGCCAAAGAAAGGTTGGAAAAAGCGATATTGACCAAATAAAAGATAAATTCTGATTTATTATTAATTCAAAACTTGATATTTTTTTTGAAATTCTAAAGATTTATAAAAATTCTAGGTTATGTATTGTTTGGAAAACAGTGGATGAAAAAACTTATTTTAATGCTTCTGGTGGTTTTTGCCATCGTTTATGGAGGGGTTGTTACGTATTTAACCCGTTATGATCATTCTACAGCTCCTAGTTTGTCAGATAGTTCACCATTGCGTCACGATAAAATGGCGATGGATGCTTTTAATGTTTTAAGGGAAGCCCGTTGTGATTACTGTCATACGCAAAAAGTGGATATGCCTTTCTATTTCAAGATACCTGTGGCAAATCAGTTGATGCAAAGTGATCGCACAAAGGGACTGGAAAATTTTCATCTTGAACCCGTTCTTGATGCGATGAATAAAGGCGAGCCAGTTGATAATGTTTCCCTGTCTCGTATAGAATTCGTAATGCAACGAAATCTTATGCCGCCATCACTGTATTTATTAATGCACTGGCATGCACGCCTTTCAGCTGAGCAACGGGATACCGTGATTAAATGGATCAAGCGTGAACGTAGACAAAGTTACGCAACATCAGGTGTGGCAGAACAATTTGCTGATGAACCCATTCAACCTATTCCTGAATCTTTAGATGTCGATGCCAAAAAGGTTGCCCTGGGAGAAAAACTGTTTTTCGAAAAACGTTTGTCTGGTGACAATACCCTTACCTGTGCTTCATGCCATGATCTGAAAAAGGGCGGGGTGGATAATCTTGTAACAGCAACCGGGATTAATGGTCAAAAAGGTCCTATCAATGTACCCACCGTATATAATTCTGTATTCAATCACACCCAGTTTTGGGACGGAAGAGCCAGCGATCTGATGGCACAGGCTGCAGGGCCCGTAATGAACCCGATTGAAATGGGATCAAAAAAATGGGAGGAAGTTGCTGACAAATTACGTAAAGACCCTTCATATGAAAAAGATTTCATGAATGTCTATAACAGCCCCGTAATTGATCAGAAAACAATAACAGAAGCGATTGCAGAATATGAAAAAACCTTGATTACGCCAGACAGTCCCTTTGATATGTATTTAAAGGGTATAGATAGTGCGATTAGTAAACGGGCTAAACATGGATATCAAGTTTTTAAGAATATCGGTTGCGCAAGTTGCCATAATGGAGTCGGTGTTGGTGGAGCATCTTTTGCCAAAATGGGATTGCAACGTGATTTTTTCCAGGATCGTCTAAACAAAGCTTTGACAAATGCGGATTTTGGCCGATTTAATTTTACACATAATCAAAATGATCGTTTCTTCTTTAAGATTCCCTTATTACGCAATATTGCCTTGACCGCGCCTTATTTTCACGATGGCAGTGCGAAAACTCTAAAAGAGGCTGTAATTGAAATGGTTAAATATCAAACTCCTGATCATCAAATTCCAGATCAGGATGTTGATGATATTGTAGAATTCCTGAAATCATTAACAGGAAAATATCAAGGTCAAGCCATTGATAAAATGAATCCATAATTTCAAGCTAGTTTATTTGTTTAACCTTTCACCTGTTAAAACGGGTGAAAGGTTTTTTTGTTGTGATAGGATAAGGGTAAATGAAAGAGGATTATTTTGAAAAAAAGACAGCTTAGTAAAGAGGAACGAATATTATGGGATAATTTTACATATTCAATTAAAAAATCTGCAAAACGGGATAAATTAATATATATAAAAAATGATCTTGATTCATTTTTCATGTCTCAAAAACAAACGAATAAAAATAATTTCAAACAGACGAACAATATTAAGAAAATAGTGCTGAATGAAAATTCCTTGTTCATACAGCATTATAAACTTTTTAAAGCTCATAAGAATCAATTAGATAATAAAAATGAATTTTTCATGGCAATTGGACAGAAACAACCCGGACTGGATAAAAATACCTGGAAGAAGTTTCAGAATGGCGAGTTAAAATCCCAATGGAGATTAGATTTACACGGTTTTACAGCACATCATGCATTTTTATCCTTGGAAAATTTTATTTTAAATGCCTATAGACAACAAATAAGATGTATCGAAATTATAACAGGTGTTGGAAATCTATCCCAAGGTGGTGGTATACTCAAAAGAGAATTACCTCATTGGTTAAATCGTCCTTATATACATTCAATGATACTTGCAACTTCCTATGTGTCCGCTACGAATAATGGAGCGGTTAGAATTCTACTGAAAAAAAGGCGTTAGAATTTTTTTCAATTTTCCCATTGGGAAATTTTCAATGATAACCAGCGTCTCAATGCCAAAGTTGCTGTAGCAGAGGGAATCAATTTTGAAAAATTATCAATTGTTTTTAAACTATTTTGAGTGACAATATTGTTGGCATGTACAATTGATTGAAAATAAGGATTATCAGTGATTTTTTCGAAATTCAAACGCCATTTTGTAACAAGCGCTGAAGGGGTCAGCATGGGCAAGAAAACGGCAAAATTAATTCTGGCTGCAAGGGCAAGGGTTTGCCATATTTCAAATAATGTGTTGCCTGTGCGATAATGGGGCAATTTCGTGTAGAGACTGGAAAAAGAAGGGCTATACGAGGATTCCTGATCAAATGAAAAAAAGATATGAAATCCCTCGGCCAACAATTTCGGCAGTTCTGCAAACCCCTCAGGGGAATCTATCTGTAATATATCTATTGTTCGGTTACGTAACGCTTCAATTCCAGTTGATAACGTTGTAATTCCGATTACGGGTTTAGTACTGATTTGTAAAAGTTCAATTCCCAATAATGTTGGAAGTTCTTTTCCAATAAGGGTGGAGACTCCAACTTTCATTGTTCTATTCTTTAAAAGATCAGGAATAGAGTTATGAAAAGGTTGTCTCGATATGACAATAATTGGAGTGATAGTTGAAAATACAGGTATCCAATGTTGATAATCAAAATGAACACGCGGATCAGCGGCCAAGGCTGCGATAATGGCAGATCCAGAAGTTATCAATGCGATCGAGCCGTCTTGGGTTAATCTTGTATCGAATAAATTTGATGCTGTTACACTATCATAACCAGTTGTGAATTGCAGAGATAACAAAGGGTTACTCTCGATATTCTGTTTAAATAAATCTACTAGTGTGCTGGAAAATTGACCTATTCGACTTTCTTTTGTACCACCCACTATAAGTGAATAGTCATCTTTACCATCTTTAGTAGGGTCAACCGTTGATAAAACTTCATTAGCCTTAATAGGCAACGAGGGTAGGGCTGTTGTCATACCTGTCAGTGATAAAAATTTAAGTAGATGTCGTCTGGATATCGATAAAGACATGAAGGATTGCTTTATAGAAAATTATTTTTTTAAGAGGAAAAAACAAGTAAATCATTAATAAAAAACATGACTGGTTTTATTTTACATGGAATTGTAGCAATATAAAGGCGAAATTGTTATTTATTATACTATTTATAATTTTTTAGAATTTGTATGCTTTTTATTGAGTAAGTTAATGGCATGGGTGATCTGAATTTATCCCAGAATGGGCAAAGAAAAAAAACTGTTAGGAACAAACAGTCTTTTAAATTATGGCTGGATAAACGTTTTCCCTTTTTTTCGGTGATTCAGAAAGAATACATTCAGTTTCCAATGCCTAAAAATTTGAATATTTGGTGGACATTTGGTGCTGTCTTAACTGTTATTTTATTCTTGATGTTACTGACGGGGATTTTTTTAACTTTATATTATACAGCTATGCCTTATCATGCTTTTCTATCAATAGAGATGATTGAAAGAAGGGTGCCAAGCGGCTGGTTAATTAGATCCATTCATATGGCAGGATCAAATTTGTTTCTGGCTTTTCTATATTTGCATTTGTTTAGGGGATTATATTACGGTTCTTATAAATCACCAAGAGAGCTGGTCTGGTGTTCGGGGATGATTTTGACAGTTTCTGTAATGATAACGGCTTTTGCTGGATATATATTGCCATGGGGGCAAATGTCTTACTGGGCTGCTAATGTAGTTATTCAAGCGATTTCATCCATTCCAATCATAGGACAAAATTTGTCCGGTTGGTTGATGGGTGGGGAAATACCAAACGCACTGACATTACATCGTTACTATACAATTCATTTTGTTATGGCGTTTGTAATCTGTTTTATCGTTTTTCTTCATATCATTTGCATGCATCATGTAAAATCCAATAATCCTGAAGGAATCGATATTACATCAAAAAAGAATGTTCTTCCTTTCTTTCCTTATTTTGTGACAAAAGATGGGCTGGTTCTAGGCGTTTCCGGATTAATAATGGTTATTTTGATTTTTTTTGAACCAGGGTTGTTGACAAATAGTGAAAATTATATTCCAGCCAATCCATTGGAAACCCCAGCGTCCATTGCTCCAGAATGGTATTTCCTACCTTTTTACGGAATTTTACAAATAATACCATATAAATTTGGGGGAATGGCTTTATCAGCAGGAACGATTTTTCTTCTATTCTTGGTTCCGTGGCTGGACTCATCACCTGTTAAATCGGCACGATACAGACCTATTTACCGTATATCATTGATTATTTTGGTTATTGCTTTCGTAATGTTGGGTATTGTAGGAAAATTTCATACATTTAACTCACTTATATGGTTGGGACGCCTTTCATTATTGTATTATTATTGCCATTTTTTAGTGATTTTACCTTTATCGGCCCGTTTTGAAATTGGATGTAAATTACATGATTCTTCATTATGTGATAATAAATAGGACGCGATTTATGGGCATGGTTAAGAAGATTGTTCTAGGTTTTTTCTTAAATATCCTGATTTTTATAACGGCAATAATGACAATCTGGGCAACGGATAAAAATCAATTAATTAAAAATCATGAAATTACTTTACCACATTATGAGTGGAGCTTTAACGGTTCATTAGGATATTTTGACAATGCGAGTGTGCAAAGGGGTTATCAGGTTTATAGACAAAAATGTGCCTCATGTCACTCCATCAATGTGATGCGTTATGCTGATTTGCAGCAAATGGGATTGACTCTTGAGCATATTGATAAAATTGCCCATAGGGAGCAGGTCATGGATGGCAAGGATAATCAAGGGCAGGATTATTACCGTCCAGCCAATGTAACTGATTATTTAAAAAAACCGTACTTTAATGATAATATTGCAAAAACAGCCAATAACGGTAAAATACCGCCGGATTTTTCACGTTACATGATGATCAGAAAAAACGGGGCCAATTATGTGATGGCTCTATTATTGGGTTATAAAACTGCACCATCAGGTTTTCATTTTGACAATAAAGCCTCATATTATAATCTTTATGCACCGCATCACCAGATAGGGATGAAACCTCCTTTGACTGATGGAGATATTCATTATGAAGATGGCACGCCAGCAACTGTTGAACAACAAGCAAAAGATGTTGTCATTTTTCTGAATTGGGCTGCACATCCCCATTTGACAGAACGTCATCGTATGGGAATAATGTTTTTCCTTTATATGATTTTTATCGTTATTCTTGTATTTCTTATTAATCGTAAAGTGTGGTCAAATGTCAATAAATAGTCATACTCATGATAAGCCAGTCATTGGGGTTATCGGTGGTTCGGGATTATATAATATTTCAGGTTTGAGTGATCAACAGTGGGTGGAAGTTGATACGCCCTGGGGCAAGCCATCCGATCAGTTATTAAAAGGCACACTTGATGGTGTTTCCTGTGTATTCTTACCGAGACATGGTCGGGGCCATGTATATTCCCCAACAGATGTGAATTATCGGGCGAATATTGCAGCGATGAAAAAACTAGGTGTTACGGATCTTGTTTCTGTTTCTGCTGTCGGTTCCCTGAAAGAGGAATTGTCCCCAGGTACATTTGTTGTTGTGGATCAATTAATTGACCGTTCACGTTTACGAACCAAAAGTTTTTTTGAAAAGGGATTGGTTGCCCATGTATCTCTGGCTGATCCATTTTGTCCTAAATTGAGTCAGATGCTGTATGAACAGGCAAAACAATTAGAAATCAAAGTTGTCAAGGGGGGAACCTATCTTGTTATGGAAGGCCCCCAGTTTTCAACACGGGCGGAAAGTCAGCTTTATCGTTCATGGGGTGCATCGGTTATTGGTATGACCAATATGCCAGAGGCAGCTTTGGCGCGAGAGGCAGAAATCTGTTATGCGACAATTGCTATGGTTACCGATTATGATTGTTGGCATGAGGAACATGATGCGGTTAGCGTTGAAGCTGTTGTCGGAATACTGAAGCAAAATGCCAGACATGCTAGCTCTTTGGTTGAGAAATTTATTCCAGCTTTAGGGAAAAGACCTCAGGGAAACAGTGAATGTCAATGTAAACATGCCCTGGATTATGCATTGATAACGGCACCGGAAAAACGTGATCCTGTTTTGGTTGAACGTTTAAAAACGATTGCTGGTCGGGTTTTATAATTTCATTTTTGAATCTACTCTGATCAATTTTTATAAACCAGAGTAGAGCTTGGATTATTTTGCAACGGGATAATCCGTATAACCTTCTTTTCCCTGACTGAACCAGGTTTTGCTATCAGATGGTTTTAGGAGGATATCATTTTTAATTTTGTGAACAAGGTCGGGATTGGAAATAAATGGTCGGCCGAATGAAACGGCATCCGCCTCATTGTTCTTGATAATTTTTTGAGCAGAGTGCCCATTATAGGAACCATTAATAACAAAATTTCCCTTAAAATTTTTCCTCATTGCGGGAGCGATAGGGGGATAGAAATCCTGATCTGTAAGGGTTGACATGACGAAATTGTCTTCACCTGGTTGTGGTTCCCTCACTTCCAAAAAATTAATATTTTCTTTACTTAAAGCCTTTGAGGCGGCAATAAATAATGGTTCGGGATTACTGTCATGAACGCCTTGAATTTCCTCATTTGGTGAAAGTCTAACTGATGTTCTGTCTGATCCCACTGTTTTGCAGACATTATGTGTTATTTCAATTAGTAGCCTGATTCTATTTTCAATACTTCCGCCGTACTCATCCGTTCTAAAATTGCAATTGTCTCTTAAAAATTCATCAATCAAATATCCATTGGCGGCATGTATTTGTACACCGTCAAATCCCGCTTCCATGGCATGATTTGCAGCTTTTATATAATCATTGATTAATCGGGGAATTTCTTCTTTGGGTAATGCACGCGCTTTTTCATACGGCTTTTTTCCTTCATATGTGTGTGCATATCTTGGAGCTGTGGTTGCTGATGCGGAAATAGGAGAAGGGTAAAATGATGGATGTACGGTTCGACCCATATGCCATAACTGACAAATAATATGACCCCCCTCATCATGAACAGCCTGGGTTATAGGTTTCCATGCCTCAACTTGCTGTTTATTCCATATGCCTGGAGCATATGCCCATCCCAATCCCTCTTGTGAAATTCCTGTTCCTTCTGAAATGATCAGACCTGCAGAAACTCTTTGGCGATAATATTCTATCATTAAAGAAGTTGGAATATGATCCTTTGTGGCCCGTCCCCGGGTTAAGGGTGCCATGATGATACGGTTAGATGCTTTTATTGCGCCCAATTGAATAGAGTCAAATAAAGTAACCATTTAATTTTTCCAATATTATTATCTTGTTAAGTCAGTTTTATCTATTGACGTAAGCAAATGAACATAATGATATTATCATTAAAGATACGGGAAGGCTATTCGTTCATTATTTTACTTGAAGTCAATATAGCCTTTTTCATCCTGAGTATACCAAATGGACGAATCATGTGGGACAAAAGGTTTACCCGTTTTAATTTTTTCGACCAAATCCGGATTGGAAATAAAAGGACGGCCAAAAGAAACTGCATCGGCTTGTCCCGCTTTAACAATTTTTTGGGCCAGTTGACCATTATACGTTCCATTAATAACGAAATTACCCTTGAAATTTTCCCGCATAGAAGGAAAAATCGGTGGATGATAGTCAGCTTCTGTCAAATCTTTCTCCACATAATTATCTTTATTGCCGATTTGTGGTTCCCTGACTTCCAGGAAATTAATTTTTTCTCTACTCAACGCTTGGCTGGCAGCGATAAAAAGACTTTTGGCATTGCTGTCAAATACACCCTGTACACGTTCATTTGGAGAAAGACGCACAGATGTTCGA
The DNA here is from genome assembly GCF_016101365.1 of Commensalibacter sp. M0355. Taxonomy (NCBI): domain Bacteria; kingdom Pseudomonadati; phylum Pseudomonadota; class Alphaproteobacteria; order Acetobacterales; family Acetobacteraceae; genus Commensalibacter; species Commensalibacter sp. M0355. The sequence continues at coordinate 273,977 of NZ_JACFQQ010000001.1, read as the reverse complement.
TCTGAACCCACCTCATGGCAAACCCTTTGCGTAATCTCGATTAGTAGACGTAGGCGATTTTCAATTGAACCGCCATATTCATCTTGACGGAAATTACTGCTGTCACGTAAAAATTCATCAATCAGGTAGCCATTTGCGGCATGAATCTGGACACCATCAAAACCAGAGTTCATCGCATTTTGTGCCGCTTTGGCATAATCATTGAGTAATCTTGGAATTTCATCAACAGGTAAAGCCCTTGCCTGAACATAGGGTTTCTTCCCATCATAAGTATGTGCATGACCTGGCGCTGTGGTTGCTGATGCAGAAATGGGAGATGGATAAAATGAAGAATGTACTGTGCGTCCCATATGCCACAATTGGCAAATAATTTTACCGCCTTCATCATGAACAGCCCGGGTTATGGGTTTCCAAGCCTCAACCTGTTCCTTATTCCATATGCCAGGAGCGTAGGGAAATCCCATTCCCTCTTGTGAAATTCCTGTACCCTCGGAAATGATCAAACCAGCTGTTGCCCTTTGACGATAATATTCAATCATCATAGGGGTGGGGATGTGATCTTTTGTCGCTCTTGAACGTGACATAGGAGCCATGATGATACGGTTGGAAGCTTTTATTGCGCCTAATTGAATGGGATCAAATAGAATAGGCATAGTGGTAAACCTCACTAATAATTATATTTTCAAAAAAATAGTAGACCGGTCGTCTATTAATCTATGAAAAATTAAATATTATTGTCAAGAAGAAAGTTTGTGAAATGGAGAGCGATAGTAAATGCTGTAGACCGTTTTTGTATTTTCACCATTAAACTTGCCCCCAACCATTGTTGATATAGTTGTTGAGCTATAAAAAAATTGTCAGCCTGATTGTGAATGGAATTATCTTTTTGGCCTATGGCAATAATTTGCGCGATAAGGGATAATATCCGGTCGGTTCCTCTACAGAATGCCTTACGCATCGGTTCGGAATAATCCGTCACCTCAGAACTTAATTTAACGATAAGACAATGTCCCTCAAAATTATTGTCGCATTGTGAAAATTGCCATTTTTCCCAATATTTAAGTAGACGATCTTTTCCTGAAAGTGAAGAAGACTTAAGTAAGGACTGAAGAGCCATTATATAATTGTCAATATAGTGATCAATGACCTGAACGCCGTAATCTTCCTTGGAATTGAAATAATAATAGAATGAGCCTTTGGGAATATTTGCTTGTTTGAGAATTTCAGCTAAACCAACATTTGTAAAACCTTGGCTTGCAAAAAATTCCTGACCAATTTTCAAAAGAAGATTTTTTTTATTTTTAGCATTCATAAGACGATATGAGGTTACGGAAAAAGAGATTTAAGTCTGAAAGCACGTTATGTTATGTGATAAAATCTTTTGTAAGCAACTTACTTAATAAGTATTATTCTTTAAAATATATTGTAATTATACACAATAAATCAATCGATAAAATTTAAGTAACTTATATCTGTGCATAGGAATTAAATTTAGTTGACATTGTACATGATTATGGTTACCTTAAAACCAAATATAAGTGGCAATAATACCACTGTAATATTTGGAGTAACGCGGCAAAAACGCGCGTAGTTAAAACCCATAATGCTGCTTTGATTAAGGGCATTATATAGAAATTATGGAGCGATCCAAATGACGAATTTTCGTCCATTACATGACCGTGTAGTCGTTCGTCGACTAAACAGTGAAGAAAAAACTGTCGGTGGAATTATCATTCCAGATACAGCAAAAGAAAAACCTCAAGAAGGCGAAGTCATTGCCGTAGGTCCGGGAGCTCGTAATGAGCAGGGACAAATTGTTCCTCTGGATGTTAAAAAAGGTGATAAAGTTTTATTCGGTAAATGGTCTGGGACCGAAGTCAAATTAAATGGCGAAGAGCTTTTGATTATGAAAGAAAGCGATATTATGGGAATTGTAGGTTAATCCGCAATTTTTCACCAGCTTTTGATTTTGACTTTTTTTAAAGAATTTCTTGTAGGAGATTAAAATTATGGCAGCCAAAGATGTAAGATTTGGTGCTGATGCACGTCAACGTATGTTACGTGGTGTTGATATTCTGGCAGATGCAGTTAAGGTAACCTTGGGTCCAAAAGGACGTAACGTTGTTCTTGATAAAAGCTTTGGTGCACCCCGTATTACCAAGGACGGTGTATCTGTTGCAAAAGAAATCGAGCTTGCTGACAAGTTTGAGAATATGGGCGCCCAAATGGTTCGCGAGGTTGCTTCAAAAACCAATGATGTTGCCGGTGACGGAACAACAACCGCCACAGTTTTAGCTCAAGCGATTGTTCGTGAGGGGTTAAAATCGGTTGCTGCCGGTATGAATCCTATGGATCTGAAACGCGGAATTGATAAGGCGGTTTCAATCGTTGTTGAAGAATTGAAGGCAAAAACAAAGAAAATTTCTACCCAATCCGAAATTGCTCAGGTTGGAACCATTTCTGCAAATGGTGAAAAAGAAATTGGTGATATGATCAGCAAAGCCATGGAAAAAGTTGGCAAAGAGGGCGTTATCACAGTTGAGGAAGCCAAAGGGTTGCAAACAGAACTCGACGTTGTTGAGGGAATGCAATTTGATCGTGGTTATATTTCTCCATATTTCGTTACAAATGCAGAAAAAATGACCGCTGATCTTGATAATCCTTTAATCTTGATCCATGAAAAGAAGCTTTCATCTTTACAGCCAATGTTGCCTTTGTTGGAAAGTGTTGTTCAAAGCGGTCGTCCGTTGTTGATTATTGCTGAAGATGTTGATGGTGAGGCATTGGCAACCTTGGTTGTTAACAAGTTGCGTGGTGGCTTAAAAATTGCCGCTGTGAAAGCGCCTGGTTTTGGTGATCGTCGTAAGGCAATGCTTGAAGATATTGCCATTTTAACCGGTGGTCAGGTTGTAAGTGAAGATATCGGCATTAAACTTGAAAACGTTACAATTAAAATGCTTGGTAACGCTAAAAAAGTTCATATCGATAAGGAAAATACAACAATCGTTGAAGGTACTGGTGACGTTGATCAAATCAAGGGACGTTGTAACCAAATTCGTGCTCAGATTGAAGAGACAACCTCAGATTATGATCGTGAGAAATTACAGGAACGTCTTGCTAAATTAGCAGGTGGTGTTGCTGTTATCCGCGTTGGTGGATCTACAGAGGTGGAAGTTAAGGAACGTCGTGATCGTGTGGATGATGCTCTTCATGCAACTCGTGCAGCAGTTGAGGAAGGTATTGTTCCAGGTGGTGGTACCGCATTGGCACGTGCATCTTTAAGACTTTCCAATCATACTCACGAAAATGATGATCAACGTGTTGGTGTTGATATTGTTCGCAAGGCATTGCAAACCCCATTACGCCAAATTGTTGAAAATGCTGGTGAAGACGGTGCGGTTATCGCTGGTAAAGTTCTTGAAAATGACTCATATAATTTCGGTTTTGATGCTCAGGTTGGAGAATATAAAGATCTCGTTCAAGCCGGTATTATTGATCCGACAAAGGTTGTTCGTAGCGCTTTACAAGATGCGGCTTCTGTAGCCGGTCTGTTGATTACAACTGAAGCGATGGTTGCAGAACGTCCAGAGAAAAAAGCTCCTGAAATGCCTGCAGGTATGGGTGGCATGGGCGGTATGGGTGGAATGGATTTCTAATTTCTCCCTTATTGCACAAAGGATAATAACTAAATAATTATCTTATCCTGAAAGGTTACTGTCAATAATGGCAGTAACCTTTTTATATATGTGAATATTTGGTCACAATTATGAAGTAGTAATTATTAAATTAACCATATTAAATAGTCTTGAATAATATTGTAAATGAAATGTTGCGATATATTTTTTAAGTGTTTTATTCTAAATAATAAATAAATATTCTAAAATTTTAATAAATACTAAAAATTTATTTATATTTTATATTAAATTTACAATATATATGTTTTTTTTATTTAATAAATAATAATTATATTGACAGTTTATTTATTTTATGTGTCAAATAGTCCCATGAAAGTTTTCTTTCTGAATAGGTAAACGATTTATTCGTTTTGATTTTAACTCTATATCAGGTCTATGTTTCAAGGCTTGATATTCTATATATGATAAGGATGCGCGGTTATAATGTATACTGGAACCGTGAAATGGTTTAATCCTACAAAAGGATTTGGTTTTATTGTCCCTGAAGAAGGTGGCAAGGACGTTTTTGTGCATATTACAGCTGTTCAGGCTGCTGGACTTCGTGATTTGAAGGAAAATCAGCGTGTAAGCTATGATATTGTAACAGAAAGAGGTAAAGCTGCTGCAGCTAATCTCAAGCCTTTGTAAGATCGAAGCATACGATTACTGGTATTAGAGTTATCTATTTACCGTAAGCAAGCCAGCTCTTTTGATAAAGAGCTGGTTTTGTTGTTTATGATGATTTATTTTTCATAAAAAGGGTCGTCTGATTGATTACCTCTTGTAGGCTCTGTCTTTGTATCGGAACATTTTTTGGGAAAGCGGACAATACACGAGTTGGTGTACGACGGTCCAAAATAATAAAAATTCCCTTGTCTGATTGAGTACGTATCAATCTGCCAAAAGCCTGTCTTAAGCGCAAGCGAACAATTTGCTCATCATATAGATTTGGTTTGTCCTTATAAAAATACTTTCTTCTTTCTCGATAAAGAATATCAGGGCGAGGCCAGGGTATTCTTTCAAATACAACAAGGTGTAAAGAATTACCTGGAATATTGATTCCATCCCGCATGGCATCAGTACCCAATAGACTGGAACGCATATCATTTTTAAACAATTCAACCAGACTATTATTACTCAATGGATCAATATGTTGCGCAAAAAGAGAAATATTATCTTTTTCCAAATGTTCATTAATCTGGTGATAAATTGCACGTAACCGATGAATTGCTGTAAACAATCCCAATGCGCCACCTTTGGAGGCCTTGAATAAATGCAGGTAGGCATGGGCCACTTCATGGATGGATTGAATATTAACGTCATTAACTACAAAAACACGGGCTTGTTTGTCATAATTGAAGGGACAACTTAATGCAGCTCTAAGAGGTTGAACGGGAAGATGTTCTGTCCCAACTCTTTGTTCGGCAGCTTGCCAAGTTGCTTCTGTGTCATTGTTACTTTTATCGCGTAAGGTTGCAGAGGTGAAAAGCATACCTTGTATTGAAGGTGCCAGCATTTTCATCAATGGAATGGTTGGGTCAAGCCAATGATGAAATAAACCTACGTCTGTTATATTTTTATTCTTATGTTCAGATTTCAGAAATGAAACATGAGTTTTAGATTGGTTATTGGAATGTTCTGGTTTATTCAGTGAAGTCAAAAGATCCAACCATAGAGTTAAGGGAGTAACCGCTTTTCGGGTTAATGTTGCGTGAGTTGTCTCAAGTCTCTCAAGGGAAATTTTGTCCAGAGAGTCTTTTTCATTATTTAATTTGGTTTCTATATTGCGTGTAAATTTTAAAAGACAGTTTAGCAATTTTTGAAAGGATTGAATTAAATTTGGTACAAGTGCAACTAATTCCGGTAATAGCGGATAGAGATCGCATTCATATTGTCTTGTTTCTGCGTAAGACTGATTGATAATTTGGTTAGGGGAAGAACGGGCTTGTATTTGCTGATATATGAGGTAAAAAAAACGCTCAGATAAATTGGTTAGGTTTTCATCCTTATTGTCATGAAATGATGCAAGATGACTTGACCAATTTAAGGGGGGTAAAATAAAGGCGGAATCAATAATTTCTTCCAAATCCTTTTCAAGCGCTTTATTGCCAATAATTACGTCATGAATACGCTTTTTCAATCCTTTTGAACGTGTATTTTTTCCTTCATTTCCTAATAGCCATCGTCTCAATTCGCTGGTTTCAGTAGCCGAGAAAGCGGTTGAAAAAGCTGAATCGGCTGCATCCGATATATGATGGGCCTCGTCAAAAATCAAGCGGGATGGTAGATTACTTTCCCATTCAGGAGAGGCATTATCTAAAGACCAGGCAAAGTGGTTAATGACCAGGGCGTGATTTGCAATAACAATTTCTGCATTTTGGGCTCTGCGAATGGAATGTTCAACAAAACAAGTCTGATAATGTGGGCAACTTGCATGAATGCATTCACCCCGTCTTTCAGCAAGAATAGATAATATTCTGTTGTCAAAAAGATCATGGAACCAGTTGGGCAGGTCACCTCCAAAAAGATCACCATCATTGCTTTGTTCAGCCCAGTTGCATAATAAAATAATGGCGATACTATTATCGTTACCATCATTTTTATTGAAATGAAGCGTAATATATTCATCTAAATTTAATAAACATAAATAATTCTCTCTACCTTTTCGGACAACGATTTTTTTCTTGCGGGTGGCAGGATCTGGATAAAGATGATGGAATTCATGTTCGATTTGCCTTTGTAAATGGCGCGTGTAGGTATTTATCCAAACTGTTCCTTTATTGTGTTCAGCCCATAAACTTGCTGGAGCAATATAGGCAGAGGTCTTTCCTGTACCTGTTCCTGCCTCGGCTAATACAATATTGGGTTTTCCCTGTTCCACACAAGGTTCAAATGCATAACGGGCAACATCTGTAAAATCAATTTGTCCAGCTCGATCTTCAGCGCCAGGTCCCAGAATTTCGGCCAAACGATTAAAGGTTTCCTGGCGTTTGACAGGAAATTGGCTGGGTTGGGGACGTGGGGAAAGTTCTTGCCATTTTGGTAATCGTTGCCATATTCTGAGCGCGTCGGAAGCTTGCAGTTGTTGCGCTGGTAACGGTAGAGAAATATCAAGTGCAGATAATAATATTGGAGCCCATAACCATTGTGCATGATAGAGGGCCGCTAGGCGAGCGGCAATCAGACCTTTGTTGCCATGATTATATTCTTCCTTGAATTTTAGGATAAGATAATCGCAGATAATTATTAAAAAATCAGCTTCAGGATTTAAAGGCATGGGGATTTTTAATGCATTGGCAAAATTTGTGACTGTATAGCCAAAGGATTGAACGGGAAATACAAATGCGGCAAGTTCAAGCAAATCAAGCCACCGGTCAGTATGAATGGTTTTTGGGGATTTTAGTTTACGGTAGGTATAAGATTTGTGTATGATCAGCAATTCAGTTGTTTGTTCAAGTTCAGCAATCAATGTCTGTAACGGTAAATTAAGAATTTCTCCATCCGTATTAAATAATGAAAATTGATTATCATGAATAATTAATGCGGAATAATCTTTTAAAACCATTTATTTTCTAACAATTCATACGTATATGATAATATATTGATTTTTATCCTGTTAATCTAACAGATAATAGTTTTTTAAATCCATATTTAATCAGAGGGCAGGCATTTTTATAGTGGCTGTAAAATAATGACAATAAACGATTTTTCTTCTTTTACTTCAATACCCAAAATATGGCCTTTCGAGGAAGCCGTAAAATTGGCTGAACATGTTCGGAATAAAAAAGATAAATCGGATAAACCCGCCTTGCTTGAAACAGGATATGGCCCTTCTGGTTTACCGCATATCGGAACATTTGGCGAAGTGGCTCGTACTTCTTGGGTCAGCCAGGCATATCAGGCCCTGACAGGGAAAAAAGCTGTCATTCTTGCATTTTCAGATGATATGGATGGTTTACGTAAAGTTCCAGAAAATGTACCTAATCAGGAAATGTTAAAAGAACATTTAGGAAAACCTTTGTCAAGTATACCTGATCCATTTGGAACACATGAATCTTTTGGTGCACATAATAATGCCCAACTTTGTTCCTTTCTTGATCATTTTGGATTTGAATATGAATTTGCCTCCTCAACAGAATATTATCAATCAGGAAAATTCGATTCCGCTTTGAAAAGAATATTGGAAGTTCACGACAAGATAGTTGCTGTAATTGCACCGACACTGAGAGAAGAAAGACGGGCCACCTATTCCCCTGTGTTACCTGTCCATCCTGAAACGGGAATTGTTATGCAAGTTCCTATGGAAAAAATTGATCCGGTATCTGGAACTATTCAATGGCGTGATGGGAATGGCAAGCTTTTTGAAACCCCTGTTACAGGTGGACATGCAAAATTACAATGGAAAGCTGATTGGGCAATGCGCTGGTATGCCCTAGGGGTAGATTATGAAATGTCAGGAAAGGATCTGATTGACAGTGTTCGACTTTCAAGCAAGATTTGTAAAATTCTTGGTGGCACTCCACCAGCCAATCTAACATATGAATTATTTCTTGATGATCAGGGGCAAAAAATCTCAAAATCGAAAGGAAATGGACTGTCGATTGAAGAATGGTTGCGATATGGTCCCTCTGAAAGTCTTGCACAATATATGTTTAATGCACCTAGACGGGCGAAAAGATTATTTTTTGATGTTATACCCAAGACTACAGATGAATATCTTAAACATGTTGAAAATTGGCAGAAATCAGAGCAGGGAGATGATACTGTCGGACCCGCTGAAAAAGAAAAGAAATATGCTAATCCTGCCTGGTTCATACATGGAGGTGTTTTACCAAAAAAAGCTGGAAGTCCGATTTCTTTCGCAATGTTATTAAATCTTGCCAGTGTTGCGAACGCGGAAAGAGCCGAGATATTATGGGGATTTCTTAAACGATATGATGAATCTGTATCGCCTGAAAATAGCCCCATGTTGGCTCAGCTAGTAGATAATGCCTTGGCATATTATGCTGATTTCATTCGTCCCCATAAAGTTTATCGTACACCGGATGAACGAGAGGCAAGGGCTTTGATTGAGTTATCTGTTGAATTGAAGAAATTACCAGCGGAAGAGCATAAACCAGATATTTTACAAAATTTGGTGTTTGCAATCGGTAAAAAATACGAATTTGAACCGTTAAGGGATTGGTTTGGTTGTCTTTATGAAGTGTTACTCGGACAAAAAGATGGGCCACGTTTCGGAATGTTTATCGCCGTATATGGAATAAAAGAAACAATAGAGTTGATTAACAAGGCGGTAAAAAGATAAATATAAGAAGATCGAAAGATTTTGCTTTATCAATTATAACATAGAAGATTCATGCAGCCATCGGATTTCGAAAAACTCAATAACACCCAGAATGATGGGAAACATTATAAAAACACGGGTTGGAAGATTCATTTAAAATATTGTTCTCGTATTCTTGGTGTTTTGTTATTCATGGCTGCAATTTATGTTGTGCAAAAGGAATTCAAACATCTCAGCCTGAAAGAGATTAAGCTATCTTTTGAACAAATTCCCACTTTTTCCTTGTTAATGGCTGGAGCGTGCACCTTATTGTCATTTTTTGTTCTGTCGTTTTATGATAAAATGGCTGTTAGACAAATTGGATACCGCTTGTCTTTTTTGAAAACTGCCTTTGCATCTTTTTGTTCCTATGTGCTTTCACATAATATTGGTTTATCGGCAGTTTCTGGAGCAATGGTTCGTTTCCGGTTATATGGGAGTTGGGGGCTTAAGCCTTTAGAAATCCTTCAGGTTATCGCCTTTTGTTCCATTACCTATTTTATAGGTGTTGCGGTGCTAGTAGGCGCGTTATTAATATTTAAATCGAATTCATTACCAATCATTGGGCAGGCATTGCCAGGCTGGATATTTATTTTTATCGGAATTGTCGCGTGGTTAGGGGTCTTTGGTTATATTTTTCTTTCATTCCGATGCAACACGTTAAAAGTCTGGAAATATACTTTATCGTTTCCTCGGCCATCCATGGCTATTTCACAAATTGTTGTCGCAACTGCTGAAGTTATAATAACGGCTGCAATCCCTTATTGTGTCGTGCCGTCTCATTCAATCATGATCGGTTATCCTGCACTTGATTTTATGTCTTTTATGGCGATTTATATCGTTTCTTATATTGCCGGGTTAATATCAAGTGTTCCTGGAGGTGCAGGGGTGTTTGAGGGCAGCATGATATTGGCTTTAAAAAATTATATGCCAATGGCCAATATTATGTGTGTTATATTTGTTTTCCGGTTTTTGTATTATTTAATACCATTGTTTATTGCAGGCAGTATGTTTGCAGTGCATGAAATTTTAATTAGAAGCAAATCCATATTTGATAAGCCCAGAAAAAAGAATCTGTTACGATTCAATCCATCTCTATTCATTGATGAAAATCTGCGGGAGAGTGATGCGGCTTTTTCTGTAGCCATTGCAGCAGCGGCAGTTTTTATTTGCGCTTTGATTGATCTGGCTGTGCCTTTGTTTGATTCAGGATTGATTCTTCACGATGCAGGAACTTTTTCATTATTTATTGAACTTACAGGCGATTATATTTTATCATTTTTAGGTCTTATCCTATTAACTCTTACGGTGTCATTAGTCCGTAGAATTACACTCGCATGGGGATTAAGTCTTTGTATTTTAATTGCATCAGCAGTAATTACGTTGATTATGGGAACCTATCTCATTATTCCGGCCATACTGACTTTGGTTGCGTTTTTTATTGCTCCGTTTAGAAAATGTTATTATCGATCAGCCAGTTTAACGGATGCACCGTTTTCCAGCAAAATTATTGTAGAGGTTATTTTATTTTTAACCACTGTATTGATAATAAACTGGTTAATCCCGCAATCAATTGCCCAATATGGAGTTGTTCAGGTTTTTTTCTCTGGCAATATTTCAATCGCAACAAAAATAATTATTGCAGTGGTGGGAATAAGCGGAATTTTAATATTGTTTAAGCTGATGCTTCCAGCAAAAATAGTTTCATGGCCCTGGTCAGGGGAAACTAAAGAATTATATCGGGTTATGTCTGATACAGACAATAAATTACTGGATGATATTAAACCGAATGGTATCTTGATCTGCTCAAAGGAGGGAACGGCTATACCTTTTATTCGTAAGGATAATTTTTTAGTCGGAATAGGAGATCCCGTGGGTAATGAACGTGAAATTGTCAATACTATTTGGCGTCTTAGGGATTTGGCGTTACAAGAAAATCGGTCTATTGGTTTTTGGGGTGCGGGAAAAAAATACCTGACCATTTATCATGATTTTGGATTGGCGAGTTTGAAACTGGATAAAACGGACCATTTTGTTTGTTGTGAAGTCCAGTATGCTAGTTTTATGATTAATCTGATTGGTAAATTCAAAAAATCTTAAGTTTGAAAAGATAATGGATAATTTTTCTCAATTATGTAATTGGGCTGCTCCTTACCAGGATACGAGCTGAACAATGAGAAGTGGGTTATTTCAATATCAGGAATTTTTAATAGGTTATAATGATTCAACCATTGTTTGATATGTTCTTGAGGAAGGTAAGAACCTTTCCCCAGTGTAATATGGGGAACAAATTTTTGTTTTTGAGTTTTAATTTCTAATTGTCTTAAGATTTGTTTCACTTTTTTACGTAAATGAACCAGACTCTCAGAAGGCTGGATTCCCGCCCATAATATTTGGGTATTGGATGCTGTTTGAAATAGATTAACCTTATCAATTGTCAAATTGAATGAAGGGGGCGATATTTTTTCAAGTGTTAAATCAAGATCATTCAACAGATCATAGTCATTAATTTCACCTATAAAATTTAGTGTGAGGTGGTAGGTCCTAGGGTCATACCATCTTACATAGGTCAAACTACCTCTTAATTGACTTAAAAGGCGAGTTACATAATTTGGGAAATCAATACCTATAAATAAGCGCATATGACCAATTCTGTTTTTATAATTCAACTCTTTGCGTATTAATTATGAATATAACATATTTTTTTTCAATGCTTGATATTTGGGCTGTAAATGAAATATATTATATAAGTCTATGAAAATTTTAATGAGTAAAGTAAATGGTATTTCGTCCTGATTCTTATAACAATATGACCAATGTCAATGCCAAAGTCGCATATGATGCAGGTCTTAGAAATTATATGCTTCGTATCTATAATTGGATGGCATCAGGGTTGTTGCTAACTGCATTAGTTTCATATTTGGTTGTTAACACATCTTTAGGTAATATATTTTATCATCCGGTAGTGATGGGGTACAGAACCATTGGAATCACACCAACATTATTGGGTTATATCGCTATTTTTTCACCATTGGCATTTGTATTGGTAATGTCCTTTGGGGTTAATCGCCTTTCAACGCAAGCTGCCCAAACACTTTTCTGGGTATTTTGTGGTGTTATGGGCGTTAGTATGGCAAATATCTTTTATGTATATACAGGTGAATCCATCGTAAGGACGTTTGTGGTCACAGCAGGTATGTTTGCGGGAATGTCTTTGTGGGGATACTCAACTCACAAAGATTTGACAGGAATAGGTTCTTTTTTAGGGATGGGCCTGTTTGGTCTTGTTTTAGCCATGGTTGCGAATATCTTTTTTAAAAGCGGACAACTAGGATTAATCATTAATATAGTTGGAGTGATCATTTTTACAGGTCTTGCCGCTACGGATACTCAACGTATTAAGCTTTCCTATCAAAATCTCTATCAATATGAAGGGTCTGATATCGTGCTTAAAGCCAGCGTTTATGATGCCTTAAGTATGTATTTGAATTTTATAAACTTGTTTCAGTTTATGCTGCAATTCATGGGTGTTCGTCAAAACGATAACTAGGCTTAAAATGACAGTTTTATGAATGTTGAAAATAGTGCTGATTTATTCAGCACTATTTTTTTTGATTATAGCCATAATCCATAATCGATATTTAATAAGTGCTTGCTTATAAAGTGAGTTGTAATGGGATGTTATTTATAGTAAACAATTAGATATAAAATAACATTATACTAAGATCATGATTATATGTCTAAATTTAGAAAAAATTATGGTCTTTTTATGAAGAATGAATTTTATGTAAAAATTTAATAATATAAAACTGTTTTTTTATATGATTTCTCAATTAAAAAGAAGTTTTATAAAATAAACACGCTGATGAGTTGAGCGATGTCAGAATCAACGAGGCATAGAATGAAAAAATTATTACCGAAAATTACATTATCGGTAGTGGGTTTAACATCTACTCTTATGTTGGGTGGATGTAACTTGGTTTTATTTGATCCAAAAGGACCGATAGGACAAAGTGAGAAAGAATTGATTATGATGACGGTAGGGGCAATGCTTTGCGTTGTTATTCCCGTTATTATTGCAACCTTAATTATTGCAAGACGTTATCGTGCATCAAATACCAGTGCAACATATTCACCAAAATGGGATTTCTCACTTCCGATTGAAATATGTATGTGGGGAATTCCAATGTGTTTGATTGCTTTTCTTGCATATAAAACATTTGTTTCATCTCATGAATTGGATCCTTATAAACCAATCGCTGCACCTGCTGATAATCCACAAGTCAAACCAATTGATGTTCAGGTTGTTGCGTTAAACTGGAAATGGTTATTTATTTATCCTGAATATGGTATAGCCACAGTTAATCAATTGGTAGTACCTGTTAATACACCAGTTTCCTTCCGATTAACGTCCGATGCGACAATGAACTCTTTTTGGATTCCGCAGCTAGGGTCACAAGTCTATGTAATGGCTGGTATGCAAACTCAATTGCATTTATTGGCTTCTACAGAAGGTGATTATTTGGGGGAAACCAATAATTACAGTGGTGCTGGATATTCAGATATGAGATTCCGTACATTGGTTAAAGATGAAAAGGGATTTCAGGACTGGATTGAAAAAGTTCGTGCGTCTTCTCAAGACTTGAACAATGAAACATATGCTAAACTGCATGAAGATAGTATTAAAAATCCAGTTGAATACTATGCTCATGTTGAACCGGTTTTATTCGATACAATCATAGCAAAATATAACAATGGTATGGTTATGGATAAAGCTACTGGGCAAATGATTCATATGAGCTCAAGTCAATCTGGTGAAATGAAGCACGCAGAGGAATAGATAAATGTTAGGTAAATTAAGTCTTTCGGCTATTCCATATCATGTACCTATATTGGTAGGGACATTTATTGGGGTAGTTATTGTTGGATTGGCTGTTTTAGGAGCGATCACATACTATGGTAAATGGGGTGTATTGTTCAGAAACTGGCTTTTCTCGGTTGATCACAAGCGTATCGGTATAATGTACATCGTGCTTGCACTTGTTATGTTATTCCGTGGATTTGCGGATGCTATCATGATGCGTCTGCAACAGGCCATGGCTTATAATAGTCCTGGTTACCTGCCTCCATCGCATTATGACCAAATTTTCACTGCTCATGGTACAATCATGATTTTCTTCATGGCCATGGCATTTATGCAGGGTCTATTTAACCTTATCGTTCCTTTGCAGATTGGTGCCCGTGACGTCGCTTTTCCATTTATCAACTCATTAAGTTTTTGGTTAACGACTGCTGGTGCTATACTAGTTAACATCTCTTTGTTTATTGGTGATTTCTCGACTGCTGGTTGGTTGGCCTATCCACCTGTTTCTGAATTGCAGTTCAGTCCTGGCGTAGGGGTAGACTATTATATCTGGGCTGTTCAGATTTCCGGTGTTGGAACGCTTTTGACTGCTGTTAACTTTATAACTACAGTTGTCAAAATGCGTGCCCCAGGAATGACATGGATGCGTATTCCTGTTTTCACATGGACTGTTATTGCATCTTGTATCATGATTTTTACGACATTCCCTGCCTTGACAGTGGCTGTGGCTGAATTGGCACTGGATCGTTATTGTGGAATGCATTTCTTTACCAATGATGGTGGTGGAAATGTAATGTTGTATTTGAATCTGATCTGGGCATGGGGACATCCTGAAGTTTACATTCTTGTAATTCCTGCCTTTGGTGTTTTCTCGGAAGTTGTTCCTGTATTTTGCAAAAAACCATTATTCGGTTATGCAACAATGGTTTATGCAAGTTTGGCGATTACGACCTTGTCCTTGCTGGTTTGGGTTCACCACTTCTTTACAATGGGTGCCGGAGCAAATGTTAATACCTTTTTTGGTATCATGACGATGATCATTGCCATCCCAACAGGAGTTAAGGTCTTTAACTGGCTCTTTACCATGTTTAGAGGACGTATCGAATTTACTGCACCAATGTATTGGACAATCGGATTTATGATTGTTTTCGTTATTGGTGGTATGACCGGGGTTATGCTGGCAATTCCAGCCAGTGACTTCGTTTTGCATAATAGTGAATTCTTGATTGCTCACTTCCATAATACTATTATTGGTGGTGTTTATTTTGGTTATGTCGCGGGGATGAATTTTTGGGCTCCAAAAGTAACCGGTTTCAAGATGAGTCAGAAACTTGGTAAGGCCGCATTCTTTTTCTGGTTCTTTGGATTTTTCCTTTCATTTGTTCCATTATACATTACCGGATTTGATGGAATGGTTCGTCGTTTGAATCATTATGACAATCCCAATTGGCATTTCTGGTTACAGATTGCCTGTGTTGGTGTATTTTGTATCCTTTGTGGTGTTGTTTGCCAATTATTACAGATTTTCCTTGGTATTATTAACGCGAAAAAACCTGAAAATATTGATGTAACGGGTGATCCATGGGATGGTCGTAGTCTTGAATGGTCAACTTCTTCTCCAGCTCCTGTTTATAACTTTGCTCATATTCCAGTTGTTCAATCACGTGATGCTTATGCATATAATAAAGAGCATGGAATTGATACACGTCGTACGTCTGAAACCTATAAGGATATTCTTATGCCTAAAAACACGTCTGCAGGTTTTTGGCATGGAATGTTTGCATTGGTTCTGGGATTTGCGGCAGTTTGGCATATCTGGTGGCTTGTGATTGTTACCGTAATTCTTAATTTTGTATTAGCTATTGGTTATAGCTTTAAAGATGATAAAGAATATGTCATTCCTGCTTCAGAAGTTGAACGTATTGAAAAAGAACATTCTCGTAAACTTATGACACAGGTGGCTGAATAATGGCTGAGAATATGAGTACAACGATGTCAAATACTTCACAAAATGTTCATGAACACGAACATGAGCATGAAAATCATTCATTCTTTGGCTTTTGGATGTATTTGATGTCGGACTGCATTGTCTTTGGGTGTTTATTTACCAGTTATGCGGTTTTAAGAAATCAGTTTGCTGGTGGTCCAACCAGTAAAGAAATGTTTGAACTGGGACGAGTGGCTATTGAAACTGCCTTGCTGTTGACAAGTTCACTTACCTTCGGTTTCGCGATGATTCAGGCGCGTCGTAACAGTAACAATGGAACACTTTTATGGATGGTGGTTTCAGCCATTCTTGGTTTAGGGTTCCTTGTTTTGGAAATTCAAGAGTTTATCGCTTTTGTTCAACATGGTGCCTCACCAACCGTTAGCGCTTATTGGTCGGCATTCTTTACACTTGTTGGAACGCATGGCTTACATGTTACTTTGGGTCTGATTTGGATGACGGTTCTGATGATTCAATTGGTAACAAAGGGTCTAAACAAAACAATGATGCCAAGATTGGCTTGTATGAGTTTATTTTGGCATTTCTTGGATATTGTTTGGATTTGCGTATTTAGTTTCGTTTACCTGTTGAGTATGGCATAATGACAGAAAATCACACTACAGCCTCAGAAGAGGCAGGACACGGCTCTGTAGCATCCTATATAGTCGGGTATGTATTATCGATCATCCTTACGGTAATTGCTTTTTATATCGTTATGGAACATATGTTTTCAACGATGGCTACTGCAACTACGCTTGGGGTATTGGCAGCATTACAAATTATTGTTCAGTCAGTATTTTTCTTGCATGTCAGTGTGTCTCCAGAAAAACGTGTTGATTTGGTAAGTTATGCATTTTCGCTTTTCGTAGCAATCGTTATTGTATTTGGAACGTTATTCGTAATGCATAATGCAAGTTATAACATGATGTCTCGATAATTATATTTACGTTTTGTCCTGTAAATCATTATGGGGCAAAATGAAATCAAGTTGTAAAAAAACCCTTTATCATTTGATAAAGGGTTTTTTATTGATTAAAGACTGATATACATTAGCTCTTATGCGGTTCCCGGGAAAGCATATCTTTTTTATCAGGCTTTCCGTTCCATTCATCAGCATCCGAAGGTGTATTTTCTTTTCTTGTAATGTTTGGCCATGATTTGGACAGTTCAGCATTGATCTCAATCCAGTCGGTAGAACGATCATCACTGTCAGGGAATATAGCTTCTGCAGGGCATTCAGGTTCACATACTCCACAATCGATACATTCTTCTGGGCTTATAACTAGAAAATTTTCACCCGCATAGAAGCAGTCGACGGGACATACTTCTACACAATCCATATATTTGCAGCGGATACAGTTTTCTGTGACCACATAGGCCATTGTTTTCTCCGATTCATACTAGTTAAATAAGGGTTTTTCCCTAAATAATTGTTTTTCTTAATTATATAAAATAGCTTACTTATATAAGTTAGGTATCGTCTTGATGACTAACAAGAAAATTATTCATTTTCTTTATTACATCAAAATCTATTT
The DNA here is from genome assembly GCF_016101365.1 of Commensalibacter sp. M0355. Classification (NCBI taxonomy): domain Bacteria; kingdom Pseudomonadati; phylum Pseudomonadota; class Alphaproteobacteria; order Acetobacterales; family Acetobacteraceae; genus Commensalibacter; species Commensalibacter sp. M0355. The sequence continues at coordinate 256,594 of NZ_JACFQQ010000001.1, read as the reverse complement.
TTCAAGAATTTCTTTGTATAAAGAGTGACATAATTTTGCTGAAACTCTTCGGGTTGAAAAACCCAAGACCTGTATTACCCTGCTACTGTTGTTCCAGGGAATGGTAATGATATCGTCTTTTTTTATTAAAGTTGCAGGTTTGATAACTGATTTTGAATTTATTTTTATAATTTCGTTTTTAATCGAGAAATGACTAATCGATCGGGATTTATATATTCTAGCATGCCAAAGCCAGATATCAATACGTTGACAGGTTAGCTCAGTTTGATAGTTCATGTACGATTCAAAAGAAAGTTTTTAAGAATGTTAAATGGATTATCTTGGGTAAGATGCGTCATATGTTTAATTTTGCGCTGTTTTTTTATTTTAATTTTTTTAATTAATAAGGGTGCTGGAGGGCCAAATTTTTCATATGTTAATTTTTCAGGTTTTTTGGGTTGCAATTTTAGAGATTTAAGTAGTGGAATAATGTTATCATTATAATATGGAACAGGTGCTATCCATTTTTTATGAAAACAAACAGGATGTTTTTTTGACGCTTTCTTAAGCTTGAACGTCAATTTTTCTGCAATATCCAATCTGATGATCTGTTTATTGGCAACAAGCCATCCCATCTTGGCAACAAGATTTTTGTTCATTGTCGAAGAAGTTAAATAAGCAACCTGTTTAGGTGAAAGTAAAACAGGATTAGCAATCTGTTCATTGAGTGTGAGGAGTGTATGTCGTAAATAATATTGTTTTTCTTTAAAAAAATTTTCGATATAAATTGCGTGATTTCCATAATGAATCTTGTAATGTTTCAATTGTTTAATTGTGTCTTTTGACAAACTGAAATATTGTTCAGTCCATAAAATGCCTCCATTTTCATAAAGTTGATGCAGAATTCCACGTAGTTCTGATGTGTTGTTATCATTATCCAAGGCATTAAAAAAATTTGGAAATAATCTTCGATTATAATTTTCTAAAAATTCTTTCAATCTTCTCAAGATTAAATTTTGAAAAACTTGTTGAATTAAATCCTTATTTAAAAGGCAGATATCTGGATGAAAAAAATCCTTGCCTTTTTTTAATTGAGCGATTGGTGATTTTTGCCATGATATAATTTTTTTATCATGATCTATCATAAATTCTTTATCATTATCGTGAATTAATCGATTAACCTGTTGAGGGATAAATTTTTCAATCGATTTATTAATTTTTTTTAAAATAAAAGAGCGTTCGTCTTTATGGATTGAATCCGGAAGTTGAAAACAAAATCCCCGAATTTTACCAATAAACTCGCCATCAATTGAAATATTCCCTTCATTTGTTATAGAGGTAAAGGCATTTATTTGTTTAGAGTGAGATAAATGATGGATAAGGTTTGTGACCCTTTGATTAACGAACTTTGATACCAAACTGTCATGTAGCGCGTCGGAAAGTTTTTCTTCTATCTCTTTTGTTTGGGCGTGCCAATAAGATGATGATTCTACCCAATTATTTTTTGTTGTTAAAAATGAATAGATACGAATACTGGCAAGTCTCTGCATTAAGGTATCGATGTCCCCCTGCAAATGATTTAGCTGTTGAATTTGCTGATCAATCCAATTTTCAGGTATATGGCCTTGTTTGATCAAAAAAAGGAAAATTTGTTTACATATCCGTGCATGATATTCACTGCCAATTTTTTTAAAGTCGGGTATTTGACAACATTCCCATAACAATTCAGTTTTAAATTGTGACGTACATATTGAACGTACTTCATGGTCTTGGATAAGATAAGATAGGTTTTTAAGATCAGAGGAATATTGACCAGTTATAAGCTGTGGAAACTGTGAGGGTGTGGTTAAGGTGGAAAAAAGTGTCAGGGGATTTTGAAAATCGAGATCATGATTACGCCAATAAATTTGTTTTATGGGATCGAAAGCATGATTTTCTATGGCATTGACAATTTTATCAGAAATTATTGGACAATTCGCGGTTATGCCAAATGTTCCATCCCTTGAGCCTCTCCCAGCCCTACCTGCAATTTGAGCAATTTCACTTGGATAGAGATTACGCATCTGTCGTCCATCATATTTTGATAAATTCACAAAAGTGATATGATTGACATCCATATTCAAACCCATGCCAATTGCATCGGTGGCAATCAAATAGTCAACCTCTTTATTTTGATAAAGTTCCATTTGTGCATTACGGGTACGGGGAGAAAGTCGTCCCATGATAATTGCACATCCACCTTTTTGACGTTTGACCAATTCTGCAATGGCATAAACTTCATGGGCTGAAAAGGCAACAATTGCACAACGTGGTGGCAATTTTGTTAATTTGGTAAATCCATTATATACTAATGATGAAAGTCTTGGCCGTGTTTGTATTTCGATAGATGGAACAAGTTTTTTCAAAATAGGGATGATTGTATCAGCCCCGAGAAAAATTGTTTCATATGTTCCGCGGCAATGAAGAAGCCGGTGGGTAAAAATGTGTCCACGATCTGGATCTGAACAAAGCTGAATTTCATCAATGATGACAATATCAACGGGTATATGAACGGGCATTGCCTCAACAGTGCAGGAAAACCATTTTGCCTGGGGTGGAACAATTTTTTCCTCACCTGTTATAAGCCCGACATTTTTTTTTCCTTTGATTTTAACCATTCGGTCATAGTTTTCCTTGGCAAGAAGCCTTAGGGGAAATCCAATGATTCCGGAAGGATAAGCAAGCAAGCGTTCAAGGGCTGTATAGGTCTTGCCAGTATTTGTTGGTCCAAGTATTGCTTTGATTTGTGTCATTATAGATAATTTATATCAGCTGTTTTTGATAAGCGTACAGGATATATAGATAAATTAACCAGATAATCATTCAATGATAATTATAAATTACAATTGTTTTGAGATTTTATTTTAATTAATAATTAAATAATTAATTTATTGCTTGCAAAAAATTAATCATTTTCAAACACGTTTGAAAAATCAATGTAACAAAGGTTTTTTATGGGTCAGGGTATAGATACAGAACTAAAAAGAAATTTGAGTAACCGACATATGCAGTTAATTGCAATTGGGGGGTGTATAGGCACTGGTCTTTTTATGGGAGCGGCTAATACGATTTCACTTGCTGGTCCCTCTATTATTTTTATTTACTGTATTATTGGTATTATTGTATTTCTTGTAATGCGTGCCTTGGGCGAAATTCTTTTATCTGATTTACGATACAGATCATTTGTAGATTTTGTTACAGAATTGCTTGGACCTTGTTGCGGCTTTGTTTTGGGTTGGTCTTACTGGTTGTGCTGGATTGTCATTGGTATTGCAGATCTAATTGCCATTTCAGGATATACGCAAATATTTTATCCCAATCTGTATTCTTGGATACCGGCTCTATGCTGTATCGCAATATTTTATATTTTAAACCGCTTGACTGTTCGAATATTTGGTGAAATGGAATTTAGTTTTGCCATTATCAAAATTCTAGCCATTATTGTTTTAATTCTTGTTGGTATCTTTTTTATCGTTACGGGTTTTCGTTCTCCATCAGGAGACGTGACCTCTGTAAAAAACATATGGAATCATGGTAATTTGTTTCCTAATGGATTTGAGGGGTTTTTGGCTGGATTTCAAAGTGCCACCTTTGCCTTTATTGGAGTTGAGCTGATTGGTACTGTTGCGGCTGAATCTAAAGATCCGGAAAAAAATTTACCCAAGGCCATTAATAATATCCCTTTAAGAATTTTGATGTTTTACGTATTTTCTGTAATGGTTATTATGGCGGTTATTCCTTGGCAAAGTATCAATCCATCCAAAAGTCCATTTATCATGTTGTTTTTGTTTGCTGGTCTCCCTGCAGCTGCTGCAATAGTCTATATTGTTGTGATTACGTCAGCTGCATCATCCACAAACAGCGGGGTATTTTCCAGTAGCCGTATGTTATATGGTTTGGCAAGACTTAATAAAGCGCCTGCTTTTTTTGGGAAATTATCCAAACATTCTATACCGATAAATGGTCTGAGATTTTCTTGCTTATGTTTATTAACTTCAGTTATCTTATTACTTTTTAATAATAAAAGTATTATTGAAATTTTTACTTTGGTGGCTTCCGTTGCGACAATTATTTCATTATTTACCTGGTTGCTAATATTACTGTCCTATATCCAGTATAGAAAAAAACATCTTCATAAACACATGAGTTCTTTCTTCAAATTACCTGGTGGATATATCTCCTGCATTCTTTGCATAATTTTTATTTTTTTCACGTTATTGACGCTAATGATACAGTTTGACACGCGTATGGCATTATATATCGGAAGCGCTTGGTTTATTTTTATTACTTTTTGTTATTATATAGTTACAAAATCAAAAAAAGGAGTAAAATAATTTTATTATCAAAATAAAAAGGAGGTAAATAAAGCTTAAAGCTTAATAAACTAATTTTTCAATGAGAAATTTTTATTACTTTTCCTATGTTTTTTTGGTGTGTCAAATTAATTGTAATTAATTTGTTATAATTTTTTGTAGAGAAGGTTGATATTTTAAGTCATAATACTCATTTGTTTAACTGACACAACGTTATATGTAAGTAATTATTCAAAGGTTATAAAATGACTTCTAAAAAAATCCCTTTTGAACAACAGATTGTTATTCTCCAGAATACAATCACGACAATGGTACGTCAGGATAAACCTGACTTGTCAGCACGTCAATTGGCTGTTTTCTTGATTTGTTATTTGAATGAAACAGTTCAGACTGTTCGTGGATTGGCAGCGGCTCTAAGAGTTTCAAAACCGGCTATCACAAGAGCTCTGGATCGATTGGAAGAACTCAATTTGCTAGGTAGAAAAACAGACCCTATGGATCGTCGTTCTGTATTAGTGCAGCGTACAGAAGAAGGTTATGAATATTTGCAGAATATTCAATCCATTATGAGCGAAGCTGTGAAGCAATAATAATGGTTATATAACAATTACTATATATGTTGTAAGAGCAGTTATTAATTCAATAACTGCTTTTTTATTTAATACCCAAAATGAGAATGTAGTTTAATATATTTATTTATTTCCAGGTAAGTGTTATTATAGTACAGAAACTATTTGGGGAAATCATAATGAAAAATAATAACTTACTCTTTGCCGCTACTCTGATTGGATCGTCTTTTTTGATTAATCCAATATTTGCGGCCAATCATCACAAACGTGTTCACCAAGCTGCTGCATCTTCTGAAAAATCCGTAGGTACGGTGACTATGACCTTTCATTCAGCAGATTTAGGTGTTGGTTATACTTGGGGAGATGGTGTTCTTCATTATAGGGGACATGTTTACAAGTTCAAGATAAAGGGTGGTGATGTTGTTGCATTAGGTTTTTCAAAATCTCAAGCAACAGGACGTGTTTTTCAGTTAAAAAATATATATGATTTTGCTGGAAAATATGCTGCCGCGACGGGTGAAGCCACAGCTGGTGTTGGTGTAGGGGCTGGAAATCTAAAAAATGCAAAGAATGTTATCATTAAAATGGATACAAGCACTGTTGGCGGAAGATTGGCCGGTGCACCTGCAGGTTTTGAAATTAAATTTGTTGATAAACATTTGCAAAAAGCAGCTGAAGCTGACAAGCAGAAAGAAAGAAACATTAAAAAATCTGCAAATAAAAGTCATATGACTGCAGATGAATTAAATGGTGAACAACTAGATAAAATGAAAAAATAGTTGTTTGAATTTTTGGAAAATGGTAACTGGATATCATACAGTTACCATTTTTTTATATTTAAAGACTGTGTTTTGTAAAGAATGAATAAAGTCCAGATAAGTTGAGGCAAAATCAGTAGCGAGCACGCGAGTTCAATGTTTTGCAATGAAGTAAGGGGGAATAGATAGAATAAAAAACCACCCCAAATGCAAAATAAACATTCTATAAACGTGATTAAAATCGGAGAAATATGACTGCGATGGGCCATTTGATATAAATGGCTGCGATGTGCTTGTAAATAAGGTTCCTTGTTAATTATTCTACGTATTAATGTAAAAGTCACATCAAAAATGAAACCAAACAAAAGAAAAAATATTATTATATTTTGAGATATTAAGGTGACAAAGTCTGGGTTGATCGCTGTGCCTAAGGGAATAATGGCAAAAGAGGCCAATATCAAACCGCAAGCTTGACTGCCGACATCTCCCATAAAAATTTCAGCTTTTGGGAAATTAAAAGGAAGAAAACCGAGCAATCCAGTCAACAGGGATAATGCAAAAATTTTATTTTCCAGATTTGTGCTATAAAAATAAATAAACAGGCAGCAGATTGCGGCAACTCCAGCAGCCAAACCGTTTAAACCATCCATAAAATTATAAGCATTAGTTATATAAACAAGCCAGATTATAAAAAAAGGAAGCAAATATAAATGGCTTTCTAAGAAAGAGGCTGGAAAGACAAAAATACAAACACTTATGGATGCAATAAACTGAATTGCCAGTTTGGATAAGGCTGACCATTGTTTGATATCGTCCAGCCACGAAAATAATGATATGAATGTAATGGTTGATAATAAACCTATGATTGATAAAGAATAATGCTGGTTAAATAAGTAAATAAAACTTATATTGGCAGTTAAAAAGGCGGAAATGATACCTATCCCACCGCCTTTTGGTATTGGAAATGTATGAGAACTCCGTTGGTTTGGATTATCCATAATACCAACTGAGGCAACATATTTCACAATTGTTGCGGATAATAGTGTATTGGAGATAAGCCAGATAAGTAACAAATATTTATAGTTTACAGAGTTCATTGTTTTTTGAATGTAATGTAATTAAATAAAGTTATTCTGCATTATTTAAATGGAAAAGTGATTTTGCAACAGCCTAGTGTAACTATTTCTAGCCAACAAAAAAAGATATTTAATCGTATTGCTATCAATATTTTTATGGATGGTCTGTTGGCAGCCATTGCCGCTCCATTGGCACGTTGGCTTTCTGATCCACAGGGCGGGTTTATCCATCCATTATGGTTTTTAACGGGTGGTGTATTGACCTTGCTGGTTAGTGGAATACCATTTCATATTCCACAACAATATTGGCGTTTTTCCGGGATAGCGGATTTGTTAAATATAGCCGCTGCATCTGTAGGCAGTGCGATATTATTTACCTGTTTATTGTATGTAACCGGATATCCATTACCTTCCGTGACATTTCCGTTTATTTATGCAATGGTTCTTTTGCTATTAATGGGCGGTGGTAGAATAGGTTACAGGATTTTATCTGCAGAAGCATTTAGGAATTATTTCAATAAAAAAAGAAAAATTATCATTGTTGGAAATGATGCAGATATTGATCTGTTTATGCGGGCTATACGGCTTGATCATTCAAACGTATTATCGGTTATGGGACTGATCTCTTTTCGTCAGAATAGAAAAGGGCATCGTATTCATAATATTCCCATTTTAGGAAGTTTGGATGATTTTTCTGTCATACTTACACAGCTTGATGCACAAAAAAAATTACCTTCTTTATTCGTGATTATTGGTCAAGAATTAAGAGGGGAGCAATTGCGGGATTTTTTAGCAATTGCGGATAAATGGAATATTGATGTTCAGAGAACACCAGTAATTACCCATTTATCACCTGCCGCCAATTTAGAATTGAAACCGATTGCTCTTGATGAATTATTGAACAGGCCACAGATTGTCTTGGATCGTGCTGGCATGGCTGAAATGATAAAGGGCAAAGTCGTGGCCATTACAGGTGCGGGAGGAAGTATAGGATCAGAATTGGTTCGGCAAGTTGCTGATTTATCCCCTAAATTATTATTGTTGCTTGATCAAAGCGAATATGCACTATGGAAGATAAATATTGAATTATCGGAAAGTAATTTTGCAGGTTTAAGGGAAACGATCTTAATCAATATACGAGAAAAGAAAAGAGTGGATTCCCTCTTTCAAAAATATAAACCAGATTTGGTCTTTCATGCTGCAGCTTTGAAACATGTATTTACAATCGAGAATAATCCAATCGAGGGATTTTTAACAAATATTATTGGCACGCGTGTTGTGGCTGATGCTGCTGTTAAATGCGGGACACAGGCATTTATTATGATATCAACTGATAAAGCGGTTAATCCCTCAAGCTTTATGGGCGTTTCAAAACGAATTGCAGAAATGTATTGTCAGTCTCTCGATAAAACCATTCGTGACCATGATCCTGAAAAGAAAAATCAGGGTTTTGAATGGTTGGGTATGAGCAAAATGCGATTCATTACGGTAAGGTTTGGAAATGTTCTTGGCTCAACAGGATCTGTTGTTCCCCTGTTCAAGCGTCAGTTGAGTCATGGAGGACCTTTGACGGTTACCGATCCAAATATGCAACGCTATTTTATGACTATTCCAGAAGCGGTAGGGTTGGTTTTACAGGCTAGCGTAAGAGCAACAATAAGATTTGGGAATGGAGACAAAACGGATGAGATGTTGCATCAGGGGGGCATTTTTGTACTTGATATGGGAAAACCCATAAAAATTCTGGATTTAGCACGTCAGATGATTCGCCTTGCCGGGTTAAAACCGGATGAGGACATAGTCATAGAATTTACCGGAGCAAAACCTGGTGAAAAATTATTTGAGGAATTATTTTATGGTCGTGAAGCCCCAGTTCCAACTGATCATGACGGTTTATTGATGGCAACGCCCAAAGGTATGGATATCAAGGTGGTTACGGAATATATCGATCGGATTAGATATGCATGTGATAATAATGATGTTGTTGAGGCAATAACATATGTGCAGAAATTAGTGCCTGAATTTAAACATTTGTCGAATTAAATGAACGAAATCAAAAAATCGAATAAGATAATTTAAAAAATTATACTAGAGGTAAATATGAATGATCCGATATTATTTTTAGATTTGAACAAACAACAGGCACGTATAGGAAAGATTTTAAAAGATCGTATAGACAAGGTTTTTTCACATGGAAAGTTTATTTTAGGACCTGAAGTTCAGGAACTTGAAGATCGTTTGGCGGAATATGTCGGTGTTTCATATTGTATAGGGGTTTCATCTGGAACAGATGCAATCCAGATTGCGTTAATGGGTGAAAATGTTGGAAGAGGGGATGCTGTTTTTTTACCTGCATTTACCTATACAGCAACAGCTGAGGTTCCATTATTGCTGGGTGCAACTCCCATTTTTGTTGATATTAATCCTGAAACTTTTCAAATTGATCCAATTAATCTCAAAAGTGCAATTGATAAGGTTAAAAAAGAAAATAAATTAAAACCTAAAGCCATTATTGGGGTAGATCTTTTTGGACAGCCTGCGCCATGGAATGAATTATGCCAGATTGCTAAAGATGAAAATTTATTTTTGTTGGATGATTGTGCTCAGTCCTTTGGTGGTCAATATCATGGAAAGAAACTGGGTAGTCAGGCAGATGCCACGATCACCTCATTTTTTCCATCCAAACCTTTTGGAGCCTATGGGGATGGTGGTGCAATTTTTACAAACAGTTTAGAAAAGTTTGAACTTTATCGCTCGTTGCGTTCGCATGGCGAAGGACAAACACGTTATCAGGTTTTGCGAACGGGAATAAATGGACGTTTGGATACGATACAGGCAGCAATATTGTTGGCCAAATTCGGTTATCTTGAAGAGGAGCTTGTAAGAAGAGAAGAAATTGCAACTTTATACGATGCCGCGCTTTTGTCTTGTGTAAAAATACCCGCTCGGGTATTAAATAGTAAAAGTGCCTGGGCAATTTATTCAATTCTATTAAGTGATGAAGCAGAACGCAAATTTGTACAAGATACGTTAAAGGCTGAAAATATTCCCTCGGCCATTTATTATCCCTTACCATTGCATTTACAACCTGCCTATCACTCCTATCATGATGGAACATATTTGTCAGTATCAGAGGAAATTTCCAAACGGATTTTGGCATTACCTATTCATCCAGAACTTTCGAATGCTCAGGTTAACCGTGTTATTCAAGCAGTTTTAAAAGTAAAAAAATAAAAGAATGAGAAAGCAAAATATAATTTTAACCCTTGTATTAATCGTTTGTCTTACCATTGTGATGATTATATGGCTTTCGGTCAGGGATAAAATTCAACCTGTTACTTTTCCACCGATAGTCAATGCAGAAATTGTTGTTGGGCCCTTGCACAAAAAACGTAGTTTAACACCTTCAGAGCTTGAATCGGTTAAGAAATGGATAAAATCCAATCTAAAAGGTTGGGGACCATTACATCAGAACCCGCCATCCACCGGGGATGTTGAAATTCAGTTTAATCGTGATCTGGACAAAAACTATTATATTAACAAACCTGAACAGGAAAAACCCCATCCTTTCACTTTGGTATTGTGGCTTGGGATCAGCCAGGCGGATTGGAATAATAAGATATTTTATGAAGTCATCAATGAGAGTGAAAGCAAGATATTTGTAAAAGATTGTAATGATAGTGCTTTTGATCCATTAAGAAAGCTTGTTGATCAATATGATTATGAAAGGACAGATTTTCCTTAAAATGTTTAAATCTTGTTAAAATCAAAAAAAATTAAAAATTTAAAAAATAAAAAAAATTGATTTATGAAGATAAATTATACTTTTGAAGGAAATATTAATGAGGCCAGTAAAAAAAATATATAAACCAATGAATATTAATGACATCACCATTATCGATGATGATAAATTAAAAAAAGCCATAACTGCAGCCGCACTTGGAAATGCAATGGAATGGTTCGATTTTGGGGTTTATGGATTTTTGGCCTTTGTATTGGGTAAGGTTTTTTTTCCTGATGCTTCACCAAGTGTTCAAATGATTGCCTCATTGGGGACTTTTTCTGTTCCTTTTCTTGTTCGTCCATTGGGGGGAATAGTTTGTGGTATTTTGGGGGATCGGTACGGAAGACAAAAAATCCTGGCGATAACTATAATCATAATGTCATTGGGTACTTGTAGTATTGGATTAATCCCAAGTTATCAATCCATTGGTATTATGTCCCCGGTCTTATTATTGATTGCAAAGCTTGTACAGGGGTTTTCAGTAGGTGGAGAATATTCTGGTGCCGCAATATTTGTCGCGGAATATTCCCCTGATCGTAAACGTGGATTAATGGGAAGTTGGCTTGATTTTGGATCCATCGCAGGGTTTGTAATTGGGGCTGGTGTTGTTGTTTTGATATCCAGCATGATTTCTGATGTGCAGTTTGAGAGATGGGGATGGCGTATTCCTTTCTTTTTAGCCCTTCCTTTGGGAGCAATAGGTTTATATTTGCGTCATGAATTGGAGGAAACACCAGCCTTTCAAAAGCATGTTGAGGATATGGAGGCTGAAAGTAAGGTAAACCTCAGAAATTCACCCAAGCTATCATATCGGGAAGTGGCCGGTAAATATTGGAAAAGTTTAATGATATGCGTTGGAATAGTAATTGTTACCAACGTGACGTATTACGTTCTTTTGACTTATATGCCGAGTTATCTTTCACATAATTTGCATTATTCAGAAAATCACGGCGTATTGATTATTATTGCCGTAATGGTTGGTATGTTATTTGTTCAGCCTATAATTGGAATGACAAGTGATAAAATTGGACGACGCCCTTTTATATTGGGGGGTAGCACTGGACTTTTTTTATTATCTTATCCTGCCTTTTTGATGATTCAAACCAATTCAGTCGGTTTTATATTTATTGGTTTATTAATTCTTGCCATATTATTGAATTGTTTTATTGGTGTGATGGCTTCAATCCTGCCAGCTATTTTTCCAACTCAAATTCGTTATAGCGCATTGGCGATCGCTTTTAATATTTCGATTTTAATCGCAGGCATGACACCAACAATTGTGGCATGGATGGTTGAAGCAACGCATAACTTAAATATGCCTGCATTTTATTTGATGGGTATTTCATTAATAGGACTGTGGACAGGAATACGAATGCCTGAAACGGCCAATAAACCCTTAAGAGGTGAAACACCAACAGCTTCCGATCGTAATGAGGCCAAAGAAATTTTATCAGAACATTTTGATACGATAGAGCAAAAAGTTGAGGAAATTGATGAAAAAATCGCAGATTTGGAACGACGTAGACAGATACTGATTGATCAACATCCTAAACTGGACTGATTCAATATTTTATTAACAGGCAATGATGAAATCATATTCATTGCCTGTTAGTATATTATAAATTATTTACAATTCTTTTTCGGTATTTTCCAGTTTATCTTGTAAAATAAGCCAATCTTCTTCGGCTTGATTTTTTCGTTTTTGATATTCAGCCAATTCGATTTGTAATTTTGTTATTTCTTCAGCTGATATATTTGAATAAAACTCTGGTGCAGCCATTTTTTGTTCAATTTTGAGATAGGCTTCACTATTTTTCTGAATAAGTAATTCTAGAGCCTTTATTTTATTTTTTAACGGTTGAAGTATTTTCCGTTTTTCCGCTCTTTCCTTGCGTGCTAATTTTTGAGATGAGCCAGTTTCTGTATTTTTTACAGATGAATCAAGAATACGTTTATTATCCGTTAGCCATTGACGGTAATCATTGATATCACCATCAAAAGATTCAACTGTACCATTATTAACCAACCAAAGCCGGTCAGCTATCAGTTCTATCAGACGTGGATCATGGGAAATAAGTATGACAGCTCCTTCAAAGGAGGATAATGCATGAATTAGGGATTCTTTTGCATCAAGATCCAAATGATTGGTAGGTTCATCAAGCAATAGGATATTGGGTTTATGACGTGTGATAAGAGCCAGAACAAGTCGAGCTTTTTCTCCACCAGACAAGGATTGAACAGGGGTATCAATTTGCTCGGTATTTAATCCAAATCGGGCAAGTTGCGCTCTCAATTCAGTGGGTGTGGCTTTTGGTAAAACCTTTTCAAGATGACTGAATGGGGTTTGATTAGGAATAAGTTCTTCTAACTGATGTTGAGCAAAATAACCAACAGAAAGTTTGGTGTGATTATGAATGCTACCTTCCATTGGTTTCAGACAACCTGCGATAAGTTTGATAAAGGTTGATTTACCGTTACCATTTGCACCCAAAAGGGCAATACGGTCATCTGGATCAATTCTTAATGTTAAATTGGAAAGTACAACATGATCGCCGTATCCAACCTTGACTTGATTAAGGGTAATTAATGGAGGCGGTAATTGTACAGGTTGGGGAAATTCGAAATGTATTGCTTTTTCCTCAACAATTTCTTCCAAAACAGGCAGTTTTTCAAGTGCTTTTAAGCGTGCTTGCGCTTGTCTGGCCTTGGTCGCCTTGGCACGAAAGCGATCGACAAAAGCTTGCATATGAGCACGTTTCGCGGCTATTTTTTCAGTTTCCCGATTTTGTTGAAGTATTTTTTCGTTATGTATTCTGATAAATTCATCATATCCTCCAGCTGTCATGGACAATTTCTGATGATGAAGATGGGCAATGGCATCAACACATTCATTCAAAAGATTGCGATCATGGCTGACAATTATTGCACTGCCAGAAAAATTGTTGATCCAGGATTGCAACCACAAAGTCGCTTCTAAATCAAGATGATTGGTGGGTTCATCAAGGAGCAGTAAATCGGGATTTAAAAACAATGTGCTCGCTAGAGCAACTCGCATTCTCCATCCACCAGAAAAATCCGAAATAGGACGTTGTTGGTTTTCTGCACTAAAACCCAAACCTGCAAGAATGGTTGCTGCGCGAGCCGGAGCGCTGTCAGCTTGTATGGCTATTAGTCTTTCATGAATTTCAGCAAGCCGATACCCATCCCGTGTTGATTCAGCCTCATTTATGAGATACGTACGTTCTTTATCCGCAGAAAGCACTTTTTCAATTAATGATAAATTACCAGATGGTGTTTCCTGTTTAACCCGTGCCATTTTTATACGGTTTGATAAAAGAATCTCACCTCCATCAATTGATATGTCTCCAGAAATTGCGGCTAGCAATGTTGATTTTCCTGTTCCATTTCGGCCAACCAGTCCAACTTTTTGCCCATTCTCAATGGTAAGGGAAGCATCTTCCAAGAGGAGACGACCTAAAATTCGAAGGGTAAGGTGATTTATAACCAGCGTACTCACAAATCTGCCTGCAAAATATGATAAAAAAACTATCGACAAGATAAGAGAAATACTTCTATTTACCAATAGAGTATTTTTCTCTGCAATATATTTACAGATTAAAGGAAATTTCAATATGACTTTACAAAGAACACTGTCAATTTTAAAACCAGATGCAACACGTCGTAATTTGACTGGTAAAATTAACGCTTTAATTGAAGGGACGGGATTAAAAATCGTTGGACAAAAACGTATTCAGCTAAGCAAGCAGCAAGCTGAAGCTTTTTATTCAGTTCATAAAGAACGTCCTTTTTTCAATGATCTGGTTGAATTTATGATAAGTGGTCCTGTCGTGGTTCAGGTTTTGGAGGGCGAAAACGCTGTTCAAAAAAATCGTGATATCATGGGTGCAACAGATCCTAAAAAAGCTCAGGCGCACACGATTCGTGCGCAATTTGCTGAATCAATTGAGGCCAATTCAGTTCATGGATCTGATTCTGCCGAAAATGCAGCTATTGAAATTCGCTTCTTTTTTTCAGACATTGAAATCTGCGTATAAAAATCAAAGGTTGGAGATCTTTATCTCCAACCTTTTTAAATTTATCCATTAATCAGGGTATCAGAAGTCGAATCAGCTTCAAATCCCAATAGAAAATTCTTTAAAACTCTTGGATAAAGAAGATGTTCTTGGTCCAATACACGTTTTGCCAAGGTGTTTTCTGTATCATCGGGAAGAACAGGAATTGCTGCCTGACCTAGAATAGGACCATCATCCATTTTTTCTGTTACGATATGAATGGTGCAACCATGTATCTTCACCCCTTTTTTAAGGGCTTTTTTATGGGTATCTAAACCAGGAAAAGCTGGTAAGAGACTTGGGTGAATATTTAGGATTTTACCTTTCCATTCATTGATCAAAAACGGGCTTAAAAGTCGCATATAACCTGCAAGACAGACTGTTGTAACATGATGGGCTTGAAGGGCCGCATTAATTTGGCGTTCATGAGCTTGTCTGTTATTGCCAAAATCATAGTCATCAATGACTTGAGTGGAAATTCCCGATTTGCGGGCGATTTCCAATCCTTTTGCATCTGGGTTATTACTAATGATCAACTCAATTGATGCTGGGAAAGAGGGCTTGGCACATGCATCAATAAGGGAACGCATATTTGAACCGCGTCCGCTTATCATGATCGCTATACGTTTTTTCTTCGACATTTAAAGGGTTCCCACCTTGTTAATCAATTTCAGGAATAAAGGTAAAATCGGGGAGGTCGCTGAAGAATACCTGTTGATCATTATCGAGTTCTGTTTTTGGTTCAATCTGGCCAATGATATAGGCTTGGACATCGGTATCATTAAGTAGTTTATTCACGGCTTCAAAATCTGATGTGATCAATATCATGCCAATACCGCAATTAAATACTTTCAGCATTTCCTCTGGTTGAACGTTACCAGCGTGGGCCAGCCATGAAAATACTGGTGGCATGGGCCAGCTTTGTCCGTCAACAACAGCCACAAGATTGTCTGGCAAAATACGTGGAAGATTGCCGACAATTCCACCGCCTGTAATATGGGCGGCCCCGTTTAGAAGACCAGCCTCATGAAGTTTTAGTACAGGTTTTACATAAAGCTGTGTTGGGGCGAGTAATGCCTCTCCAAGAAACTGGTTGGGATCGAAAGGTGCCACATCTTCCCATGACAGGTTTTGGGCTTTTACAATTGAGCGTACCAAGGAAAATCCGTTGGAATGAACACCATTTGATGTCAAAGCGATAATTTTATCACCGCTAGTGATATTTTTGGGTAGAATCTGATCTCTTTCAACAGCTCCAACGGCGAATCCGGCTAGATCATAATGCTTTTCCTTGTACATCCCCGGCATTTCCGCTGTTTCGCCACCAATCAAGGCACAGCCACTTGCTTCACAGGCCTTACTGATACTTTGTATGATACGTTGTGCCTGATCAAGCTCCAATTTTCCGGTAGCAAAATAATCGAGAAAAAACAAAGGTCTTGCGCCTTGCACAACGATATCATTCACACACATTCCAACTAGATCAAATCCGATATTGTCGCACAGCCCTGTTTCGATTGCGGGCAAAAGCTTTGTTCCAACCCCATCGGTTCCTGAAACAAGAATTGGATCTAGATAGCCAGTTGCTTTTAAGTCAAATAACGCACCAAATCCGCCCAGATTACCCATAACACCATTATTATGAGTTTGGGAGACAACCGGTTTTATAGCTTCGATCAATGCATCCCCTGTGGCAATACTGACACCAGCATTTTCATAGGTGATTTCATCCTGCTGGTTATTTAGTTCTGTATTCTCAGAAAAATCTGACTTCATTATTAAGCAGCCTCTATTCTTGCTTTATAGGTTTATCTTGAAATGGTTATAGGATAGTTTTACACCATAATAGGGTTTATAGGATAGATTGAATTTTGGTAAAGTAGTAATGCAGGAAAAAAATAAACAAAATTGTTTTTTTAATACGTCAAGGCAGCTCGCTTTACCCTTTACCTATAAGCCTCGTTTTATTTCTTCAGATTTTATAAATTCACCTTCAAATTTTGCTGCACGGACCTGGCTTAGAATCAGTAAAACAACCTACAATGTGCCAGATTGGCCAGATCGACGTTTGGCAATATGGGGAGATTCAGGAACAGGTAAAACGCATTTATTGCAAATATGGGCGGAAAGGGAACAGGCATTATATATTCCAGCTTCTGCTTTACAAAAAAACTCTTCTGTATATTGGTCCGAAAAATTACAAAATAAAAAAATAAAAGCCATTGTTATAGATAATGCCGATCTAGTCACTGATTTTCATTCATTGTTGCATATTTTAAACATGACCAAAGAGTTGCGGATCATAACTGTTCTAGGAGGGCGTTCCCCACCAGCTCGATGGGAAGTTGAGTTGCCCGATTTGGCTAGTCGATTACGGTCAATCATAGCGATTAAAATTGAACAACCTGAAGAGGAATTATTACGGCTTTTATTTCTTCGGTTAGTAGCTGACAGGCAATTGGTTATTCCAACGTCCATTATGGATATTATTCAGTTACGATTACCAAGAACAGCTTTTGCTGTACGTCAGTTTATTGAACGGTTAGATGAAATAACCCTTGTTGAACAGGGGGGAATGACCAGAAATCTGGTCATGAAAATTCTTGATGAATTGTAAATTTTATAATGATATAGAAATAATATGTTATAATTAAACGTGATTTTGAATTATTTGAAAAAACTAGAGAAAATTGTGTTAAAATTGATAAATTAATAAAATAATTTTTAATGCAAATAATTCAGTATAAAGTAATATTACATGATCCAAAAAAATCCTAAAAATATATCGAATATCAATCATTTGACACAAAATAAAATTACTGTGAAACAGTCGGGTCGTAAAATTAAGCAGCGAAACAGTATTCAGATATCTAATAATATCAAAATGGATTATGAGCGTTTTATTAATCGGGAATTATCATGGCTTGATTTTAACCAAAGGGTCGTAGAGGAAGCCGAAAACAAACATAATCCACTTTTGGAAAGGGTACGTTTTTTATCCATTAGTGCAAGCAATCTTGATGAATTTTATTCCGTACGTGTTGCGGGACTGACCGGTCAAGTGAGAGAGGGGTTGATAGCACTTTCTCCTGATGGTTTAACACCTGCAGAACAATTAGTTGCCATTCAGGAAAGGGTTAAGGGACTATTTAGTGACCAGCAACGGATCTATCATGAACTTATAAAATTATTGAGTGATTCAGGTATCATTGTTTGTAAGGCAGAAGAATTGAACAAGGAAGATCTGGCCTGGTTACATCAATTTTTTATGGAGCGTATTTTTCCAATCCTGACCCCTATTGCCTTGGATCCTGCCCATCCCATTCCATTTATACCAAATTTAAATCTCGCAATTGCTTTAAGATTGATTAGCCAAAATAGCAGCCGCAAATATGTGATGATTTTATTGCCGTCGCAGCTGTTGCGTTTTATACCTTTGCCTTTATCGTTATGTAGCAATAAAATTCAAAGATTTGTTTTATTAGAGGATTTGGTTAGGATATTTATTTCATCGATATTTCCTGGATACAAAATTGCGAATTATGGCTTGTTACGCGTTATTCGTGATACAGATGTCGAATTTGAAGAAGAAGCGGAGGATCTGGTGAGATCCTATGAAACAGCCTTGAAAAGAAGAAGACGCGGGGTTGTGATTCATTTGGATATCGATGAACATTTCCCTCCAAAACTTGGTGAAATAGTTGCCCATGCTCTTGAAGTGCCTCCAGAAGAGGTGACGGTTCATAAGGGAATACTGGGATTGGTGGATGTTAAGCAACTCATTGTTGATAACAGGCCAGATCTCCTTTTTCCATATTATTCACCTCATCTTCCCGCGCGTATTCGGGAAAGTGCCGGGGACTGTTTTGCCCTGTTACGCTCAAAAGATTTGTTGGCATACCATCCTTTCGAGAGTTTTGATGTTGTGATTCAGTTTTTGCGTCAGGCGGCTCAAGACCCTCAGGTTTTAGCCATTAAACAAACTTTATATCGAACATCCCGGGACAGTCCCATTGTCAAAGCTTTAATTGAGGCGGCAGAAAATGGAATTTCCGTAACAGCCATTGTTGAATTAAGGGCCCGTTTTGATGAAGAAGCCAATATTCGTCTTTCACGGGATTTGGAGGCAGCCGGTGTGCAGGTTGTTTTCGGTTTTGCCGATTGGAAGACCCATGCAAAATTGAGTCTTGTTGTTCGAAGAGAGGGGGGAAACATACGCTCTTATGCCCATTTTGGCACTGGCAATTATCATCCGATTACAGCAAAAATTTATACTGATTTATCCTATTTTACCTGTAATGCCGAATTAACGCGTGATGCGGCCAAATTATTTAATTATGTCACGGGATATGCACGTCCTGACAAAATGGAAAAAATTGCGTTTTCGCCTTTAACCATCCGTAAAACCTTAAATGAATTGATTGATGATGAAATTGCTTTCGTAAAAGCAGGCAAACCAGGTGCGATGTGGCTTAAAATGAATTCTCTTGTGGATCCACAATTAATTGACAAATTATATGAGGCGTCTTGTGCAGGTGTAAAAATAAATATAATTGTTCGAGGAATTTGCTGTCTTCGTCCGGGTATCAAAAATCTTTCTGAAAATATATTTGTCAAATCAATTGTTGGCCGTTTTCTTGAACATGCCAGAGTTTTTGTATTTGGAAACGGGTACGAGCTTCCTTCAAGATCGGCTAAAGTCTATATGTCTTCTGCAGATTGGATGGAAAGAAATATGGATCGTCGAATCGAGGAAATGATACCTATCTTGCCAGAAGATATTCATTATAAAATTTTAAATCAGTTAATGGTTGCAAATCTGAAAGATAATATGCAGTCTTGGCAATTGGGGAGGGATAAAAAATGGAAACGTCTTGAATCTTCGGAACCTCCTTTTTCCGCACATAACTATTTTATGGAGAATCCCTCGTTGGATACAAGGCCTTTGGATTAGACTATAATCTATTATAATTTTTTGCCTCAAAGGAAATAATAATGATCCATTCCTCTTCCTCAATACGATCAGCAATTGTTGATTTGGGCTCGAATTCCGTTCGTTTAGTTGTTTTTGAAGGAAGGGAGCGTAATCCCGTAATTATCTTTAATGAAAAAGCCACACTTAGATTGGGAAGCGGGTTGGAAAAAACAGGTAAACTCAATCCGCAAGGCGTCTTGTTAGCCGAAGATGTTTTTAAAAGGTTTTATGCAATTGCCACGACAATGAAGGCGGATCCATTTGTTGTCCTAGCGACTGCAGCGGTTAGAGATGCAGATGATGGACATGAATTTTTAAAAAAATTGCATAAATGGATGCCTTGTGTACCTGTTCAAATATTGACTGGCGAACAGGAAGCGGATTATGCCGCTGCAGGTGTAATGTGCAGTATTCCGAATGCGGACGGTGTTGTTGCGGATATTGGTGGTGGCTCTATGGAGCTGGTGCAAATTTCAAATCAGCAGCGATATAATGCACAAACCTTGTCTTTGGGTGTTATTCGCCTGATGGATCGTGCAGGCAAGAAAATTCCAAAAGCGAATGTTATTGCGGGTAGGGATATAAAATCGGTTAAATGGTTGCATGAATCCAAAAAGAAAAAATTATATTTGGTCGGTGGCGCTTTTCGGGCAATGGCACAATTATATATGGAATACACTTCTTATCCGATTTGTATCGTTCATTATTACACGCTTTCTTATAATGAAGCAAAAATTCTTGTAGATTGGATTTTACTTAAGCTAAAAGATGGAAATTTAAATACACAGGCCTTAATTCATAAAAGGTTAAACGATTTACCATATGCCGCCACGGTGTTGAAACAGTTATTAATGATTTTGAAACCGTCAAAAATTATTTTTTGCGCAGAGGGGGTTCGGGAAGGTTGGTATATGCGAAATGTTATTGCCGAAAATAATCGTAATCAAAACCCACAAGAAGCTGCAGCTTTAGATATTTGTAAACGATTGGGTCGTGTACAGGAATTTCCTTCCGCCCTGATCAAGTGGACAGATTCACTTTTTAATAATGAAGATCAGGATATGCAGCAAAAACGCTGGGTAGCCTGTATGATTTCTGATTGTGGTTGTCATGACCATCCAGCCTATCGTAAAGAGCAGGCTTATTATCGTATTTTACGAATGGCCGGCATGGCGTTTGATCATCAGTTGCGAGCCTTTTTGGCCTTGACAATTGCGATACGTTATGATGCCACCATGAATGATAAATTTCTGTCTGCTTCCAAGAAAATTCTTTCTCCTAAACATTATGAACAGGCCGTAATATTGGGACTGGCATTTCGATTGGCATATACATTATCAGGAAATCTTCCCAACCTTTTGTTGAGAACACGGTTAAAAGTTGGGAAAAAGAAACTTACATTATATTATTATCATCATCTGGATGCTGTTATCAGTGAGACAGTCTCACGTCGTTTGTCCCGATTAGGTCAATTGATGGGTCTTGATACGAAATTACTGCCTGACCATAAATGAATAAATTTATATAGATACTTGCCTGACTATGAAGCAAATATAGAATGAAATTTGTCATTCCATTTTAAAAAAAATTGAGGAAAGTAACTTATCACGATAGTGACTGCAAGCGCATTGATGGAAGTCAGGTTGACCCCAATTATCCAGCCTATCTTCCTCCAACATAAATGACAAAGTATAAAGCTGCAAAATATAAGCAACACACTGATAATTTTACAATAATATTTTATTTGTTCGTTTGAATACTGGTTTGGTAGTTTATCTTGAAATTTCTTCAGACTGCCAGCAAAAACGAATATGCCAAGAATATTTAACGTTATAATAAGTATGATCATGATAGATAAGATTTTTTATTTAAATATGAGCAAAACAATAATGAAACAATACCTAAAATAAAAACTGTGCCATCCATTTTTATAAAAAGGAAATTTCCATTCAGTAACGAGGCTCTTATCAGGATATTATTGAATAACAGATCCACAATAGGAAGAAGTAGACAGAGATAGCTGAATATTGTCATTAATTTTTTTAAGGCATGATTTGTATAGTTAAAATATGCTGATAAAAAACCGTAAATGCAGACAAGAAGACATATTGTGAAAAATAAAAAAATTTCATTATGGATTCTGTTTGGAAAATCAAAGGGAATAAATCGATTGATCCATAAAAGGGATATGAATCCTATAAGAGTTCCCATAATGACGCTAGTATTAATTCCTTCAATTGTTTTATATCCAATATAGGTTATTTTGTTTGTAAAAATTTTATTTTTATGGCGATTAGAATAATATAAAAGACCAAAAGCTACGCAAAACGCACTGCCCAATCCTAATATAAAATTGATAGTTCTGAATATGGCTCCACCTGCCCTGGCCATATGAATGCCAAAAATAACTTTTTCAGGATAACCAAACATGGGGGATAAGGAAGAATGTGATGTTAATTTTCCTGTAGTTTTATCAAAACCAACTAGATTTTTAAAACTGGTTAGATGACTATTGTTCGCTTCACTTATTTTTATTTCTTTAGGAGTAAAAAAAATGAATCCTGCGGGATTATTAAAATAACGTTCAGTTTCATTAACTAAATTGAGTAAATTTTGTTTAGATAATGTGTTCAGATTGTCTTTATATATATTTTCAGGTTTTGATTGAGGATGAGGAGAAGGTAGATAATGAGGAATGATGAATAAAAAACCGCTTAATGCTATTATAAAAAAAAATGGCAAGAAAATTATTCCAATGGAGGTATGATAATTAAGTTGTTGTCGAAGGGGGGTAGCCTTGACCTGAAGGTTAAAAAGCATTTTGATAAAGGGTTTATAATGTAAAATCACACCAGTAATGATTGAAAGAATAAAGAAAAAAGCGACAATAAGTAAAATAAATTGTCCATATCTAGGATTCATATATAGTTTTTTATGAATGGAAACGATAAATGAAGCGCCTGCTGTATTTCGGACTGGAATAATATTCCCTTCATGAGGGTCAAGAACAATATTGCGTTTTATATTGCCCTTTAAATAGGAAACATATAGATAGGGATCGCGAGAAGAGGGAAGTTTAATTAAATTTTTGGGCATATTTTGGCTATATGTCCAAATTTTGTAGGCATTATCCAGTGCCTTGGAGGAAAGGGGGGCCGGTTTGACCCGTGCAAGTTCTGGCCGCATCCATTGATTGATTTCACTATCAAATAAGGTTAGGCTGCCTGAAATAATAATTATAAAAAGAAACCATCCACCTGCCAGCCCTATCCAGCGATGAATGGATTTTATCAAGAATAAAGTTTTTTGATGCATAATATGATTTGTAACGCTTAATGATAATAATTATTATTATCAGAAATAATAAAAAAGCAATAGTCTTGACATTATTATAGAGGAATTTAAATTTTTTATATATAAATAATAATTATAATAATAATGAAATATTTATATATAAAAAAGAATTCAGATGGCTGATAAGTAATAAGTTAGGTATTTTCAACAATTGTGATGGAAGCCTCGGGAACTCTTTGCAATTGGATAATATCCTTGTCTATATTTTCAAGAGATGTTGTGTCTGTATTATTGATTTGTCTTATGGCATGAAAATTGATGCATGAATTTTTAAGGGAATATCTTATTTTTATGACCTTCCATAGTTGATCAAGATAAAAAATGATATTTCCACAATTAATGTTTTGTACGGGGATATCTCTTACATTTATTTTAGAAGGCATAGTATTTCCTATCATAGTATAAGTATAAGATTTGTGTTTTGTTTTATAAAGGTTGTTTGTAGTTTTAATTTAGTTATATTTGTTTTCTTTTAATAAAGGTATTTATTTAATAAAATTAAAGAGTATATTTGAATATTTTAAATAAAATGAGTAGATAAAAATATCAGCAAAATCTATTGCAATTTTTAGAAACAAAATTTTTTATTTTAATTGAAATGGGTTATTTTATTTAGAAAATATTATAACTTGTAAAAAACTGTAGAATTTAAGTTATGACAGTAGAGATGGCTCTTGGAATATTCCCGTTATTTGTTTATGGATTATTAGTTGTAATAATGATCTTGATAATTATTTTTCAATTTTTTTTAAAAAAGAGAAAGTAATCCTAATCAAGTTTGACGTGAATAGATTCTATCAAATTTTCAAACATTTCCGTTGTTAATAATCTGGTACTCGTATTATATTTTGATACATGATAGCTGTCGACCAGAGATATTTTTTCATTTAGTTGAATATATTGTCCATGCTTGAATTTCACTTTAGAATTCGAAATGTTAAAACATGACAAAATATTTTTATGTGCAATTACACCCAACGCCAAAATAATTTTTAAATTCATCATATTTTCAATTGCTGATTTCAAATAAGGGCGACAGTTTTTTTCCTCTTGCGTTGTGGGTTTATTTTGAGGTGGCACGCAACGAACGGCATTTAAGATTTTACAATTGATCAGGGTCAAACCATCATTGGGATCAGCCTGATAGGTTCCAGAGGCAAATTTGTATTTGATAAGAGTATTGTAGAGTAAAATGCCTGCATAATCTCCCGTGAAAGGACGCCCGGTCAAGTTTGCCCCTTTTAATCCCGGAGCTAGACCAACAATAAGTAATTCTGAATCAATATTCCCCCAGGTTGGAACAGGTGCATTCCAGCCTGTGGGAAATTTTTCTTTATTTTTTTCTCTAAAATTTTTAAGACGAGGACAAATGCTACAATTTATGTCAGGTGTTAAATTTATCATGAAATTAAATATTTTTTGAAAAAATAGACTGTAATAAAATTGGATATAAAGATTATGTATAGTTATTGTTGGGCTTCATTTGGCCGTCGAGTGAACTCGGGTGCAATGCTTGTTAATTCAATAAATTGATCGGCTTGTCTTCTTAATTCATCACCAATCATGGGTGGGTTGGTTTTGATAGAAGATACGACAGAAACACGTACCCCCTGTCGTTGAACGGATTCAACAAGGCGTCGTAAATCGGCATCACCACTGAATAATATGGCATGATCAATTTTTGGAGCGATTTCCATCATATCGACAGCCAATTCAATATCCATGCTTCCTTTTACCCGTCGCCGACCATTTTGGTCTGTAAATTCACGGGCATTCTTGGTAACCAGAAGAAATCCATTATAGGCCAACCAGTCAGTCAGGGGTTTTAATGGAGAATATTCTTCTGTATCTAGGACGGCAGAATAATAATAGGCACGAATGACGTTACATTGTTTTTTAAAAAAATTGAGTAAATTTCTGTAATCGACATCAAAATTCAGATTACGTGATGCGGAATAAAGGTTTGCTCCATCGATAAATAAGCAGACCTTTTCATTATTTTTAAGAAACATTTATAAGCACCTTAAAATTTTTGAAAGCAGGAGTTAAATAAGAATAAAAATCGTTATACATAATTTGTTTTATCAGTTATATCAACATTTTATAGGTTATATCAATTTTACATTAAAAGGCGAGATATTTTGTATCCTTGTGATGTAAATTTATTTATTTAGGTAATTATTACAAAACTATGATTATTATTTCAGTCGGAAGCAACCTTCCAGGAGCATGGGGAGACAACCCTTATGAAATGTGTCAAAAAGCATTTTATTATTTGGGTAAAAAACTTAATGATACCTCCATGGTCGTTTCTCCAATGTACCAAACTACACCAATTCCGCCGTCATCTCAACCTTTATATATAAATGGTGTCATATTATTTGATAGTCAAATTCCATGCAAAGATTTACTGTCAATTTTAAATGATTTGGAGGACAAAGCAGGTAGAATACGTCAAAAGATAAATGAATCTCGCCCGCTTGACCTCGATATAATCGCATATCATGACAAAATCATCAAAGATTCATCACGATTGATCGTGCCGCATCCCCGGGCACATTTAAGGGCTTTTGTTTTATATCCCTTAAGAGATGTATTGCCAAATTGGGTTCATCCCGAAA
This sequence comes from Commensalibacter sp. M0355, assembly GCF_016101365.1. Lineage (NCBI taxonomy): Bacteria > Pseudomonadati > Pseudomonadota > Alphaproteobacteria > Acetobacterales > Acetobacteraceae > Commensalibacter > Commensalibacter sp. M0355. The sequence continues at coordinate 231,053 of NZ_JACFQQ010000001.1, read as the reverse complement.
GCAAGAAATCACTTGATGAATTAATATCAGAACTACCACCTGATCAGGGTATTGAACCTTATATTTGATTTCTTGATAAAAATATGATATTGGTGAAATCCTTTTGAATCTGGAGATTAATTTGAATGGCACGCGTTACTGTAGAAGATTGTGTTGAAAAAATTCCTAATCGTTTTGAATTGGTGCTTTATGCTTCACAACGAGCACGCAACATTTCAAGAGGTGAGGCGTTAACTATAGATCGTGACAATGATAAAAATCCAGTGGTTGCCCTAAGAGAAATTGCAGATGAAAAAATTGATCTTGCAACAATTAAAAATGATATTATCCGTACGCTGACTCGTGCTCCTGAACCTGAACCAGTGGAGGAGGAGGTTGCAGATCTGATCCCAGCGGAAAAAAATATCTTTGGCCTTCAAGATGTTTCAATCGAGGAAGAGCAGGCCAAACCAACAAATTCCTTTGAGAACATTAATCAGATCATGCATGAATTGGATCGTCGTCGTATGGCTTCTGAAAATAAAGAGGAATAATTTAATTTTATTTTTCAGTTTTATAATCTATAAAATTAAATAAGAGTGTCATTTAATTTTTTGGATTATAAGTGGAAAATATCAGCTTTCCCATAGCCTTGAGTGAAAGCAATCAAATTGATTGCGCTGGATTAATTGATCGTATTCGGAAATATGAGCCGGAGGCGAATGTTGCTTGTGTAGAGAAAGCTTTTAGAATTTCTGTTCAAGCACACGAGAAACAGTATCGTGACAATGGGGCCCCATATATTACACATCCTTTGGCTGTGGCAAATATTTTGGCTCATATGAAAGTTGATATTGCCTCTATCGTAACAGGTCTTTTGCATGATACGATAGAAGATACAGAAATTACCCGAGAATTTATAGAAAAAGAATTCAGCAAGGTTGTTGCAGATTTGGTGGATGGCGTTACCAAACTGACAAGGCTTGAATTACAATCTGATAAGACAAAACAAGCTGAAAATTTTCGTAAACTTGTCTTGGCGATGTCCAAGGATATACGTGTATTGATTGTCAAGCTTGCTGATCGTCTGCATAACATGCGTACTTTACACTATGTTCAAAGACTGGATCGTAGGCAGCGTATTGCTCGTGAAACAATGGATATTTACGCGCCATTGGCCGAACGTATCGGAATGGATAATGTGAAAAGGGAATTGCAAAATATTGCATTTTCTGTTTTGGAACCTGAGGCAGATGCTTCTATTAAAGCGCGTTTAAATTTCTTGCGTGGACAGGGTGCAGATATTATTGAGGAAGTCTGTGCCGAGCTTAAGGCAATCTGCCAAAAGGGTGGGTTGAAGCAGGTCGAGGTAACGGGAAGGGAAAAATCTTGTTACTCTATTTGGGAAAAAATGCAGCGAAGGCAGGTTACCTTTGAACAGCTTTCCGACATAATGGCATTTCGAATTGTGGTTGAAACCAAAGAGGATTGTTATACAGCCCTTGGTATAGTGCATAGTCACTACCCTGTTGTAGCCGGACGTTTTAAAGACTATATTTCAGCGCCCAAGGCCAATGGTTATCAGAGTATTCATACGGGGGTAACCTTGCGTTTTCCTCGCAATCAGAAAATTGAAATTCAAATCCGTACAAGAGAGATGCATGATATTGCTGAAAATGGTGTTGCGTCTCATTGGATATATAAGCAGCTGCCGATTATTAACAAAAACAGTAAAAATAATGACCAGGTTATTGGCATTGCTGCCAAGATGAAAAAATTACGCTGGGTTCAGGATCTTCTTGAAATTCTTGAAGATTCAACAGCTCCAGATGAATTTTTGGAAAATACGAAGCTGGAATTATATCAGGATCTCGTTTTTTGTTTTACACCGAAAGGGGAATTGATCCAGCTACCAAGAGGAGCGACACCTGTCGACTTTGCCTATGCGGTTCATAGTCAGGTTGGGGATCGTTGTGTTGGTGCAAAAGTGAATGGACGACTTATCCCCTTGCGCCAAAAATTAAAAAATGGTGATCAAGTGGAAATTATGACTGCACGGGAAGGTAACCCTTCTCCATCCTGGGAAAGATTTGTAGTTACTGGAAAAGCCAGAGCTCGAATTCGTCATTTTGTAAGTAATCAACAAAAAGAATTGAAAATGGAAGCTGGACGCGTTGCGTTGGCTAAGGCTTTTCGGCAGGAAGGTGTTGATGGATCACAAAAAATTCTTGAAACTGTTTTAAAGAATTTTAAACAAACCTCTCTTGATGAATTATATATAGCGGTGGGTAGCGATAATATTTCTGCCAAAGATATAGTATATGTTGCTTACCCAGAATTAAAACCTATTAAACGTGCCCCTCGTTTTGTGCCCGGGTTAAGTGATAAAGGCCGTATTAGCCAAAATAAAAATAAAGACGATCATAAATTCTCTTCCCCATTGAAAGGTATGGATAAGGGAATTGTGGTTCATTTTGCGGGTTGCTGTCATCCAATTCCCGATGATGCCATTGTTGGTATTGTTGCAACAGGCAAGGGGATCACTATTCATCGCAAGGAATGTTCAACATTAAACAGTTTTTCTGCTACCCCAGAACGTTTTATGAGTTTGGACTGGGACTATGATATATTAAACCAGGTGAATAGACAGAAAAATTATACAGCGCGTATTAAAATTGTGGCGGAAAACGACAACGTCATTCTGGCAACTATTGCCAATCGTATTGTTCAGTATGATGGCTCTTTGATAAATTTGAAAATTGTTAACCGACATATGGATTTTATCGAAATTCTTTTGGATGTGGAAGTTAAAGACCTTACACATTTAAATCAGGTTATCAATGGTTTGCAAATGGTCAAGGGGATTGTCCATGTTGAACGATCATGTTCATGATTAATGGAGAAATAAAGTGATTATTGGTATTGGGTCAGATTTATGTGACATTCGTCGTATCGAAAAAGTCATTACACACCATAAGGAACGTTTTCTTCATCGTATATTTACTGATAAAGAGATAAAAAAGGCTGAAATGCGATCAGACAAACTTAAGTCTGGGACTTATGCCAAGCGGTGGGCAGCAAAGGAGGCCTGTGCCAAGGCATTGGGTACGGGATTTACAGAAGAGGTTTTTTACAAGGATATTGAAATTGTCAATAACGAAAAAGGTAAACCAACATTAAGATTATATAATGGCGCTTTCAGATCTTTACAAAAATTAATTGATAAAAATAAAAAAACGAATATTTTACTGACCATGAGTGATGAATATCCTTATGCATTTGCGCAAGTTATTATTGAAATGCTTCCAATGAATACCGTAAATGAACAGTGATCGTGACACTTTGAAATACCGCATCTAAATCGGGCACCTATTAGGAATTTAACAAGATAGATTGTTTATATGGAAAATAATCAGGATAAGATAAATAAACCTGTAAAAGATACAGGAAATAATGAAAAACATGATTCAATATGGCATCAGATCAAGGAATTGATTTCTACTATCTTTTGGGGTGGTCTTATTATTCTTGTTATACGCATTTTACTATTCGAGCCCTGCAATATCCCATCTGGTTCAATGATCCCGACCCTTCTGGTTGGGGATTATATTTTTGTTAGTAAATACAGTTATGGGTATTCTCGCTATTCCTTACCTTTCTATCATCCGGATCTTAAAGGCAGGCTATGGTATAAAGCTCCGAAAAGAGGAGATGTAGCTGTTTTCAGAAGTACTAAGCCTCCCTACGATTACTACGTAAAAAGAATTATCGGTTTGCCGGGAGACACTGTTCAGGTAAAAAATAGTGTTTTATACGTAAATGGCAAGGCCGTTGAACGTCAATTTAGAGGAGAATATCACTATAAAGAGAATTCTTCTGTTCCTGTTGAAGTGGATCATCGATTTACTGAATTCCTACCAGCCAATAGTAAAATTGTTAAACACGATATTCTGCAAAAAGATTTTGATGAATATGAACAATCTCCCTATTTATGGAATGGGGAATTAAACGTAAATAATACTGTTATCTACAAGGTGCCTCAGGGACATTTTTTCGCTATGGGTGATAATCGTGAACATAGTGCGGACAGTCGATTCACAGATCCTAATTCGCCAGATTATCTTGGATATGTCCCAATTGATCACTTAATCGGGAAAGTGCAGTTTATTTTTTATTCTTATGATGGTCAGCATCCAGTTTGGCAATTTTGGTATTGGCCAGTTGAAATACGTTGGGATAGATTGTTTAAAGCGGTAAAATGACAAAAATAACTATTAACTCCCTGAATTTTTCTGAAAAAGAACTTGAAAATAAACTGGGATATGAATTTGTAAAAAAGTCATTGTTCCGAAAGGCTTTAACCCATCGTTCCGCAGTGTATGAACAAAAATATGCACATAAAAAAAGGAAAAGGGCCCGGTCAAATGAACGGTTAGAGTTTATTGGTGACCGTGTTTTAGGATTGGTGATGGCGGAATGGTTATTGGAACGTTTTCCGGATGAGCAGGAAGGTGATCTTGGACCTCGTCATGCCAATCTTGTGTCCAAAACAGTTTTGGCAAAAATAGCATCAAAACTTGAAATTCATAACAGTATTCATGTTGCGTCACATGAAGAAAAAGCCGGGGTCAATTATACCGAAAGTGTTCTGGCTGATGCTGTAGAGGCTATTTTGGGGGCGATGTATCTTGATGGAGGACTTGAACCTGTCAGAAAATTCGTCCGTAAATTATGGGTTGATATTATGAAAGCGCAGGCGCTGCCTCCCAAAGATTCAAAAACAGCATTGCAAGAATGGCTGTTGACAAGAGGATTGCCTTTACCAGTGTATGAATTGGTTTCCCAAGAGGGTCCGTCCCATACGCCTGTATTTATTATAAACGTCAAGGCACAAAATATGGAGGGACAAGGTAAAGGGGGAAGCAAAAGAAGTGCACAGAGTGCGGCAGCCAAGGATTTGCTGGGCAAACTAAATAAGGTTAATAAAATCAAGAGACAGGATAATAAGTGATGCGTTGCGGTTTTGTTGCATTAATAGGCGCACCAAATGCTGGTAAATCAACTTTGTTAAATCAAATGGTAGGGGCGAAATTGTCAATTGTCAGCCCTAAGGCACAAACAACAAGAATGAGGATATTGGGAATTGTTATGCATCAGCAATCTCAAATTCTTTTGGTCGATACACCAGGTATATTTAAGCCTAAAAGACGTCTGGACGAATTGATGGTTTCAAATGCCTGGACCGGTGCGGTGGATTCAGATATAACCCTTTTTATTCTGGATGCACATAATGGATTAAATGAAGAGATTAACCTTATAATTCAAAAATTGAAGGAAACTAGCCGCCGTATTTGGTTGGTATTAAATAAAATTGATAAAATTATCCCCCAGAAACTGTTACCTCTTGCAGATCAGGTTAATAGTTTACTTTCAATAGAACGTAGTTTTATGGTGAGTGCGAAAAAGGGGAATGGTGTAAATGATTTAATGGAAGCACTGGCAAAAGAGGTTCCTGAAGGGCCATGGCTATATCCAGATGATGATTTGACCAATTTGCCAGACCGGTTGCTTGCTGCCGAGTTGGTGCGTGAACAAATTTTTATGAAGACTCATGAAGAAATTCCTTATGCAATAACCGTTGAAACAGAAAGTTACAAAGAAAAATCTGATCATTCAATACGGGTTGATTTGGTAATATATGTCTCTAAACCCAATCACAAAGCGATTATAATTGGGCATCAAGGACAAAAAATACGAATGATCGGTGAACGGGCCCGAAAAGAACTTTCTCGTTTATTGGAACGGCCATGTCACGTTTTTTTAACAGTTAAGGAAAGAAAGAATTGGGATAGTGAAAATAATCGATTAAAAGCCATAGGGCTTGATCTTTCATAGGGTAAGCATTGTTTGTTAATCAATTAAAATTTATTTTCATTCTTTCAAAATTTTAATGGCTGATATAATATCTTTAACCACTTAAAAAAAACTTTATTTACAATGTGAATTTATAATGGTTTCTTCAGAAAAAATTGTTCCTAAACGAGTTTTATTGAAAATTTCAGGTGAGGCTTTACTGGGTGAAGGTAGTTATGGTATCGATCCAAAAGTTGCAAACGCTATTGTAAGCGATATCGCCAATGTTGTTAAGTCTGGTGTGGAAGTTTGTTTGGTAATCGGTGGTGGCAATATTTTTCGTGGCATGACTGCAGCCTCCAAGGGAATAGATCGTGTTCATGGTGATTATGCTGGAATGCTGGCTACAGTGATTAACGCAATTGTTTTGCATAATGTTTTGGAACAGCATCATATTGAAAGCTGTATCATGTCGGCGATTGATATTCCTCAGATTGCAGAAAATTATGTAAGAAACAAGGCCATTTCACATATAAAACAGGGACGGGTGGTTATTTTTGCGGCGGGTACGGGAAATCCCTATTTTACTACGGATACAGCTGCAGCGTTGCGAGCCATAGAGATGGGATGTGATATTATGCTGAAAGGGACACAGGTTGACGGTGTCTATGATAGCGACCCCAAGAACAATCCTGATGCCAAAAGATATGATACAATCACCTATTCTGAGGCTCTCATCAAGGAATTAAATATCATGGATGCAACGGCTTTCAGTCTGGCTCAGGATAATAAGTTGCCAATGATAGTGTTTAATGTACACAAAGAGGGCAATTTTGAAAATGTGTTGTTGGGTAATGGTGTTTGTACCAGAGTGGTTGCTTCTTCTTCAAATCATAAGTAAAAGATAAATTAAATAATCTTAATAATTTTAAAAGGTGTTGATGTGGTTGATGATATTAATAGTTTAAAGCAGGATCTGACACGACGTATGCAGAGCGCTATTGAATCTTTTAAGCATGATCTGGCAGGGTTGCGTTCGGGACGTGCAACTCCGGCCTTGCTGGAGCCTATTCGCGTTGATGCTTATGGAAGCATTACACCAATTACTCAGGTCGCTTCCATTACAGCGCCAGAATCACGAATGTTATCTGTTCAAGTATGGGACAAGACGCTAGCATCCGCTGTAGACAAGGCGATAAGGGAAAGTGGGTTGGGATTGAATCCTATTCCTGACGGGCAATTAATTAGGGTGCCTATTCCACAGTTAACCGAAGAGCGACGTAATGAAATGGTTAAGGCTGCAAGCCGGTATGCTGAAAATGCAAAAATTGCGGTGAGGGGTGTTCGTCGTGATGGAATGGACAAAACCAAAGCTGCTGAAAAAAAAGGTGAAATCAGCCAAGATGATGTAAAAGATTGGTCTGATGAAATTCAGAAAATAACAGATCAGTATGTCAATAAAATTGATGAGGTTTTTGCTGAAAAAGAACGTGACATTAAACAGGTATAGATCATAAACATCAGGTTGATAATTAATGGTTTTACCTACTGTTCATGATAATGTCAAAATATCATCAACAATGGATGATTGTGAAATACCCCAACATGTTGCGATCATTATGGATGGCAACAGTCGTTGGGCGGCTGCAAGAGGATTGCCGAGAATTGCCGGACATCGTGCAGGTGCACAGGCGGTCAAACGCAGTATAGAATTTGCTATTGAAAAAAAGATAAGATGGTTGACTCTTTATGCGTTTTCTTCTGAAAATTGGCAAAGAACACCAGAGGAAGTATCAGATTTAACCGGCCTCTTGAAATTTTACCTTAAAAGCGAAGTTAAAAAGCTTCATAAGCAGAATATTCGTATTCGTATAATCGGTGATATTACACGTTTTGACCAAAATCTTCAAAACGATTTGCATGCAGTGGAATATTTGACAAAGAATAATGATGCGCTTGTCCTGACTTTGGCTCTTTCCTATGGAGGGAGAGGAGAGGTTATTCAGGCAGTTAAGAGAATTTGTCAGGATCGGGTTGATAAGTTGCTTGATTCACGGGACATAACGGAAGATTTATTTGCATCATATCTTTTTACGGCAGATATACCAGATCCAGATCTTATTTTACGAACAAGTGGTGAAAGCAGATTATCGAATTTTCTTTTATGGCAGGCCGCTTATGCTGAATTAATTTTCATTGATACGCTTTGGCCAGATTTTGACAAAGAGGATTTTGATAGGGTTATAGATATTTATATTCGTCGGGAACGACGTTTTGGTGCCAGACCGGGATTAGAAGATAGTGAATAATAATCAGCAAGCTTCCTGGCAGGATTTGCCTGTACGAATTGTTTCTGCAGTGATTATTGTTCCTGTTGCTTTGATTTGTATTGTATGGGGTGAATGGTATTACATCGGTATGATTTCCATTATAAGTATCGTAATGGTATATGAATGGGAAAATCTTTTTAAAATTAGTTATAAAAATTTTAAGGGGTGCCTGTTTTTATTTTGGCCTGTTATAGCCTATTGCGCCGCCCTTGAAGGGATGTGGACACAATCGCTTTATATCATATTGGGATTTGCCTTTATCTTTGGACCACAATTATGGTTGGGATCAGTGATTATCGGTGGCGCTGGTTTATCTTTATTATGGCTACGATTTATGACAGGCTTTCAAACCTGGATGATCATCTGGATTGTTTCGGTTGTTATTGCAAGTGACAGTTGTGCCTATCTTGTTGGAAAGCTTGTTGGTGGACCCAAACTCATTCCTTCTGTCTCTCCTGGCAAAACCTGGTCAGGGGCTATAGGTGGATTGATTGGTGCTGGCTGCGTCGGTGCCTGTATCATTGGATATTTGAATCAAGGAATAGGACATTCCTATCTTATCGGATGTGTTTTGAGTGTTCTTATCGGTATTATGGCGCAAATTGGTGATTTGCTTGAAAGTAAACTTAAACGTATTTTAGGTGTTAAAGATTCAGGCAAAATCATTCCGGGACATGGGGGGGTTCTGGATCGTTGCGATGCTTTGTTGACAGTATCAATTTTGGTCGCTCTTCTTACTTTCTTCCTGCCATCTGAAATAGAGGGTGTCAAATGGAATGGTGGATCGCTAGCTAATAATCAATTAATATTTAATATAAAACCTAATATACCTTTATATTTGTTTAAATAATAAAGGGAGCATTCTGGTTTTGGACATGATGAGGATTTTCAGGAAATGAAGACGGTTTCAATATTGGGTTGTACAGGAAGTATTGGGTGTTCGACAGTTGATCTCTTGTTGCAAGATCCCCAGGCGTTCAAAACGGTTGCCTTGATTGGGGGCAAGAATTTTAAAAGACTTGCTGAACAGGCAATTAGGCTTAATGCTGAATATGCTGTTATTGCAGATGATCAATTTTTACCAGAATTGAAAGAATTGCTGAATTCTTTCCCTGTAAAGGTAATGGGAGGGCGTCAGGCTGTCTTGGAAGCGGCAGCTATTCCTGTTGATTGGACAATGGCGGCTATTACTGGTGCCATTGGCTTGGAACCAACTTTGGCCGCCGTTAAAAACGGTCGTTATGTTGCCTTGGCTAACAAAGAGGCCTTGGTTTCAGCTGGAGATGTGATGTTAAAGGCCGTGAAAAAGGCTGGCGCGACATTACTTCCTGTTGATTCCGAGCATAATGCTGTTTTTCAGTCAATGGCGGACAAACAATATAATGCAATTGAAAAAATCATTCTAACCGCTTCTGGTGGGCCATTTCGAAAATTTTCCCTTGAAGAGATGAAAAATGTTTCACTAGATCAGGCTTTAAAACATCCGACATGGACGATGGGTGCCAAGATTACCATTGATTCAGCAACAATGTTTAATAAAGGATTGGAAATTATTGAGGCGGCTAGGTTGTTTTCCGTAAGCGAGAATAAAATTGATGTTTTAATCCACCCTCAATCCATTGTACACAGTATGGTACAATATGAAGATGGAAGTATCTTGGCGCAACTTGGTTCTCCAGATATGAGAATTCCAATTGCTCATACTCTGGCGTGGCCGAAGAGAATGTATTCAAATGTTGAACGATTGAATCTTGCCAAGGCAGGAAAGTTGGATTTTGAAGCACCTGACGAAACAAGATTTCCAGCTTTAAGATTGGCGCGTGAATCCTTGAAAGCTGGTAAATGTGCGCCAACTATTCTATCAGCAGCCAATGAAGTGGCAGTTGATGCATTTCTTCATGAAAAAATTCGTTTTCTCCATATAGCGGTTCTAGTTGAAACCGTCATGCAAAAACTTGGTGCACCGACGGCGAATTCACTAGAAGATGTGTTGCATTGGGATATGGAAGCTCGTCGTTGCGCAAAAGAGTGGCTGAACAATTACAATAACTAATCTAAGAAATATAGGGTAAGACTGGATGCATGCGTTTATAGTAACAATTATCTCTTTCATATTTGTATTAGGAGTGCTTGTATTCATTCATGAACTTGGTCATTATTTGGCTGCACGTTGGCGTGGGGTTCATGTCGACGTATTTTCAATTGGTTTTGGCAAACCGCTATATAAATGGCGTGATAAGGTTGGAACCGAATGGCGATTATGTCCTATTCCGTTGGGTGGTTACGTAAAACCGCATGGATTTGAAGATCCGGAAGATGCCACGGATGAACAAAAAGCAAATTGGATTCCGGGGAAGACATTTCATGCAAAACCTGTAATGGATCGTTCAATCGTTATTTTTGCAGGACCTTTTTTTAATTTTGTTTTAGCCGTGATCCTGTTTGCCGGTGTATTCGCAATTTCAGGTAAACCTTTTATTAAACCAGTGGTGGAAAATATTGTTCCCAATAGTGCTGCCAGCCAAGCTGGTATGAAGCCTAATGATATTATTATTCAAATTGACAGATATAAAAATCCTGATGCTCAATCCCTGGCTTTATTTGCGAAAAAGCATCCGGGAATGATGACAACGGTGATTGTGAAGAGAGAAGGTAAGGAAGTTTCATTACCGATCACAATTAGTTCAAAATTAATTGACCATAAATCAGTAGGGCAGTTGGGGATTGTCATGGGCAGGATTTTTGTTGAAAAACATCGATTGTCAATCGAAGATTCTGTCGTGTATGCATTCCGAGAAACATGGAATATAACCGCTGACACTGTTATTGGACTGGGGCAGATGGTTACCAGACAACGTTCCTTGAATGAACTGGGCGGACCAATAAAAATAGCCCAGATTTCTGGTCAAGTTGCTGAAAAAGGTTTTGATCAATTAATCTTAATGATGGCAGTCTTATCCATTAATTTAGGCCTTATAAATTTGTTTCCGATTCCAATGTTGGATGGAGGACGGTTATTATTTTATGTTATTGAAGCTGTATATCGTAAACCTGTGCATAAAAAAATTCAGGCATGGGCATTTCAAATCGGTTTCGGATTGATTTTGTTGCTTTTTTTATTTTCAACATATAACGATATATCACAATTGGGTTTGATAAGCTGGTTTACAAGCCACAGTAAATAAATTCTATTCAATTTCTGTAATCAAAAACTTGTAAAAAGGATTAAAAATCGTTACCCCTTTAGTTTAAGAAATAAAATTTGATTTAATTGTTGTATTTCTTGTGATATTGAATTGAATGGATTTGTTTTGGTAATAAAGGGTGGCTGATTTGTCCGGTAAACGTTCGGCGTTGTTTGCTTCTGTATGCATATTTCTTTTTATGTGCGTATCGTTACATGCTCAAACAACAAGTAAAACTTCTTATGCATCTCATCATAAAAAAGCGGATTATCGTCGAAGTTCTATAAAAAAATCCCGTAATAAAAAGCGTTCTGTTGATAATCAAATAACGAAACAGGGCGGCATTATCCAATCAATTGAAGTATATGGAAATGATCGAGTTGAAACCCCGACAGTTCTTTCTTATATGCTGGCTCAACCAGGTGATCCATTTAATAAGGATTTATTGGATCGTTCTTTAAAAACACTTTATGCCACAGGTTTATTCAAAGATATAAGTCTGCATCGTTCCGGCAGTACGTTACAAATCAAGGTTATAGAGAATCCGATTATCAATCGTGTAGCTTATGAGGGTAATTCCAAACTCAAGGATACGGATATTCAGAAATACACTTCCTTGAGGGCGCGTTCTGTTTATTCCCCTTCACTGATTGCTTCTGATCGTCAGCGTATCCTAGCCATGTATGGTGCAAAAGGACGTTATTCAGTAACTGTTACGCCACAAATTATCAACCTGTCTCATAATCGTATTGATGTTGTTTTTAGAATTGATGAGGGTCCTAAAACTTTAATTAAAAAACTTACTTTTGTTGGTAACCATGCATTCAGTGAGGCACGTTTAAGTCAGGTAACCTCTTCAAAAGAAGCTGCGTGGTATCGATTCTTTTCCTCTTCCGATCAGTATAATCCGGAACGTGTCCGTTATGATGCGGAATTGATTCGAAGATTTTATTTACGTAACGGTTATGTCGATTTCAAAATGATCAATGCTACGGGTGAATTATCACCTGACCATAAATCTTTTTACATCACCTATACAATGGAAGAGGGGCCTCAATATCGTCTGGGTAAGGTTGATGCCCGTTCAAATGTTGAAAATGTGACAGCTGAAAAAGTTCAACGGATGATTCCAATACGTAAAGGGCAAATCTATGATGGCAAGGAAATTGATGACTTAGCTAAAGATATTCAGGAGACATTGCAGTCACAGGGGCATCCTTTTGCCGTGGTAAGACCTGAAATTGCGCGTAACCCGGAAAAAAAGATTGTTGATCTGCTTTTTGATGTTATGGAAGGGCCGAGGGTTTATGTTGAGAGAATAGACATTAACGGTAATACGGTGACTCAGGATAAGGTTATCCGTCGTGAGTTGCCTATAGCTGAAAATGATCCTTTTACTGATACAACCGAAAAATATATAAAGCAATCAGTTGAGGATTTGGGATATTTCAAAACTGTCAAAGTAGAAAAAAGTAAAGGTTCCGCTCCTGATAAACGAATGGTTTCTGTAAATGTTCAGGAAAAACCAACAGGTGAATTCTCACTAGGGGGAGGATATTCTACGGATTCCGGTGTGTTGGGAAATATAGGGTTAAGGCAGCGTAATTTCCTTGGAACAGGGGTTGATGCGGGAATTAACGGTACGATGGCCTATTATGCTCGACAAGCTGATTTTTCGATAACAGATCCATATTTTCTGGGTAAAAATATGGTTGCGGGAATTGATATATTCTATCTTGAAAATAATTATCAGACTTATCAGAACTATGCTGAAAACAGGTATGGCGCAACTTTCCGTATCGGATACGCGTTTAATAACGTTCTGTCACAGCAATGGACATATTCGATTATGGAAAGAAGGGTTCATGATATTTGGAGCCACTCATCTTTCTATATTCTTGATCAAAAAGGCTATTCATTCTTGTCGCAAATTGGTACGACGATTACTTATGACACGAGAGATTCGAGAATGAATCCTCACAGTGGAACCTTGGTTCGCTTGGGTGGTGATTTTGCTGGTGTCGGTGGTGACACGAAATATGTTCGCGGTAAAATTGATGCTGCCCAGTATTTCCCCCTGGATGATTTTACCGGTAATCGTGATTGGACATTGAGTATCAGTGGTGGTGCAGGGTATATAAGCGATATTTCAGGACATAATCATAGAAGTGTTATTGATAACTTTTATCTTGGTGGTAACAATTTGCGTGGTTTCTATGATGGTGGAGTTGGACCAAGAACCCATCCAATCAGTCATGTGGTTGAGGGTAAATCCCATGGTGAAGAAGATTTCCTGGGAGGTCGTTTCATGTACACGGCTTCAGCACAAATTAATTTTCCCATGCCCGCTTCACGTGATCTGGGTTTAATGGGTCGTTATTTTGTGGATATGGGTGCTTTGGGAGGAATGCGTGTCAAACGTCGTTATACCAATAAAGCGACTGATGGAGATCGTTATACACCGATTTGGGGAAATTCAATGACACCGCGTGTAAGTACTGGTGCTGGTATCTCATGGAAAAGTCCTTTCGGTATGTTGAATGTTGATGTTGGTATACCTATTGTCAAACAGAGACGTGACCGGGTACAACTATTAAGGTTTGGTTTTGGACAACAGTTTTAAGGATTTATAATGGCAAAAAATTTAAAGCTTTTTTTGGCAGTGACAGGGTTAATGATTATTCCTTCATTTTCTGGATTTAATAATTCTGTTCATGCCGCAGACGAGAATAATGGATGGTTCATTCCTAAAGGGAGCCAGACAAAACCTGTTATCAATACGCCAAAAACAGTAAAGCATTCCACTGCTAATGTTAGTAAAGCTGTACCGGTTGCTTCTGTTCCTGACACGGATGATTCCGATGAAACCGACATGCAGAATCAAAATCAGCCTGTTTTGCCATTACCACCAATTCCGACACCAGCCCCTATTGCAAAATCCAATCCACCACCACAGGCTGTAATTGGGGTAATCAGTGTTCCGGATGTTATGCGTCAATCAACCGCTTATCTTGAAGCCTCAAAATTATTGGAAGCTCGTAGGGACAATCTGCAACAGGATGTTCAAAAAGAACAAAAAGTTTGGCGTTCGGAACAGCAGCAAATTCAGGCAAAAGCTAGAACAATGACTTCTGAACAAATTCAATCGCGTGCACGTCAGTTACAGGCACGTGTTTTAAAGGCACAAAAGGATTTTCGCAATCGAAGCAGAATTATTCAAGAGGCGGCACAAGTTTCTTTTGGACAGATTGAACGTGAATTGATCCAGATTATTCAGAATGTGGCTTCCAGTCATAATATGAATTTGGTACTACATCGTGAACAAGTCGCATTAAGCGTTAATGAGCTCGATATTACAAATGATGTTTTAAAAGAGCTTAATAAAAATCTACCATCTGTTTTTGTGCCTGCGGCAAATGTCGATCCTGAAGAATTGGCAAAAAGTGGAACAATGCCAACAACAGCGAATCCTGAACTTCAAAAACCTCAGACCAAAGCGGTTGAACCAAAGAAAACAACTAAATAATTAATAAAATCAGGTGTTATTATAAAGTGAATCTGAATACGATTAATAATTGTCCTGGTGATTCTCGTTTTTTTAAAAAGTCTGCGCCTATTGCCTTGGAACAGATTATTGGGACTTCTGAAGCCAAATTTGTTCCAGCATACAATGGTCGAGATAAATCTTTTGATTTAATGGGAATTGCACCTTTGCAATCAGCCACGCAAAATGAGGTTAGTTTTCTTGATAATAAACGATATATTGACTTGCTATCTCAAACAAAAGCCGGATTAATAATTGTTTCACCTGCTTTTGCAGATAAAATACCCCATCATTCTCATGCATTGGTAACAAAAAACCCGTATTTGGAATGGGCGAGAATAGCATCTTTGTTTTATCCTAAAAGTTCGGTTCAAGCCGGTATTCATTCTTCTGCCTGTATTGACTCAACTGCCCAGATTGATGATGAAGTTGAAATCCAGGAATTTGTAGTGATAAAGGCAAACGTGAAAATTGGAAAGGGTTCAATTATTGGGTCACATACTGTCATTGAACAGGGTGTGGAAATTGGTGAAAACTGTCGAATTGGAAGTCATGTTTCTTTGAGCTGTGCAATTTTGGGGAATAGAATTACATTATATCCAGGAGTTAGGATAGGACAGGATGGATTTGGTTTTGCCATTAGTGAACATGGTTTTTTAAGTGTGCCTCAAATTGGTAAAGTTATCCTGAAAGACGATGTTGAAATTGGTTCTAACTCAACAATTGATCGGGGATCGGTAAGAGATACGGTTATTGGTGAGGGATCGAGAATAGATAATCTAGTTCAAATCGGACATAATGTCCAAATGGGAAAATGCTGCATTGTGGTAGCCCAGGCTGGAATATCCGGCTCGACCCGATTGGAGGATTTCGTTACAATTGCTGCACAGGCAGGTTTGATTGGACATATCCATATTGGGGAACATGCCCGAATAGGTGCACAATGTGGTGTAATGTCGGATATTGATGCTAAATCTGATGTAATTGGTAGTCCGGCAATGCC
The DNA here is from genome assembly GCF_016101365.1 of Commensalibacter sp. M0355. Classification (NCBI taxonomy): domain Bacteria; kingdom Pseudomonadati; phylum Pseudomonadota; class Alphaproteobacteria; order Acetobacterales; family Acetobacteraceae; genus Commensalibacter; species Commensalibacter sp. M0355. Next base: position 215,159 of record NZ_JACFQQ010000001.1, on the reverse strand, counting down.
TTTTCGAGAGTTTTTCAGAAATGTTGCTTTTTTAAGGCGTCTTGTTAAGTCGTCTTCAAAAGAAAAAGAATGAACATTCTTGTTTTGCAATAATAATTAATTTTTTCGTTCTTATAATGGTTTGAAAACGTGAATAAAAATCCAGAAAATTCTACAGTTCAATCAGATACAATAAATAGTGAAATCGATATATCTGTTATTGATATCGAGGGAATAATGAAGGCTATTCCACATCGATATCCATTTTTGCTTATTGATCGTGTAGTCGATGTAAAATTGGGAAGCTCTGCAACAGGGATTAAGAATGTTACGGTAAATGATCAGTTTTTTATTGGGCATTTTCCGGGACATCCTGTTATGCCTGGTGTTTTAATAATTGAAGCTATGGCTCAGACGGCAGCGGTTTTGGTCGTAAAAACACTTGGAAGTGAATTCGAAGGTAAACTCGTATATTTTATGACTGTGGATAGCGCGAAATTCAGAAAGCCGGTTGTTCCAGGGGATCAATTGCATATTCATGTGGAAAAAGAACGTAACCGTGCAAATGTCTGGAAATTTCGCGGTATAGCAAAAGTTAATGGAGTTTCAGTGGCTGAGGCAATTTTCAGTGCCATGATTGTTGGCTAAAAATTCATTTATGGAAATATTTAAAATATAAACTTAATTTTATCATAATTATAAGTATTGAGTTGTTTTAAAGTTTTTTAAGGGGATGGAGGAAACTCTGACAAAAAATATACAAATAAATCGTTCCTCTCGTGATTGTTATATCCATCCATCGGCAATTGTGTCTGAAAAAGCTAAGTTGGGACAGGGAATACATATTGGTCCATGGTGTATTGTTGGTGATGATGTTGTTGTTGAAGATGGTGCAAAACTTATAGCAAATGTCATTGTCGAGGGAAAAACTGTTTTGGGTAAAGATTCAGTCTATTATCCATTCTCTACAATTGGTCTGGCCCCGCAAGATTTGAAATATAAAGGTGAGTTGACAAGCTGTATCATTGGTGCCCGTACCATTGTTCGGGAACAAGTGACAATTCATCGCGGAACAGCTATCGGAAATGGGGTGACCCGCGTAGGTTCCGATTGTCTGATAATGGTTAACTCTCATATTGCACATGATTGCTATTTAGGAGATAGAGTGATCATTGTGAACAATGTTGTCCTAGGGGGACATGTTCACATAGATGATGATGCTCGAATTATGGGATGTGCAGCTATTCATCAATTCGTAAGAATTGGTAGAGGGGCATTGGTAGGGGGTGTAACAGGAGTTGAATCTGATGTCATACCCTACGGTAGTGTAATAGGTAATCGGGCCCGTTTGGTGGGAATGCATTGGATATGGCTGAAAAGAAATGGGGTTAAAAATCAGGAGTTGCATGCTTTAAGAGGCGTTTATCGAATTCTTTTCCCGAAAGAAAATGAACAAGAAATGGTTTTTGATGAACGGTTGAAATTAGTGCACGAAAAATATGGACATATTGAGCGTGTAAAGGAAATACTGGATTTTATTCAGAATCCGAGCCGACGTGGATTGGTTAAAGTTGGACGCATGATTTCCTCTTCTGAAAATGATGATTAAATATTAGATGGATAAAAACCGACAACAGCCTGTTTTAGGTATCTTGGCAGGAGGAGGACCTTTGCCAGGAAAGGTTGCAGAAGCTGCAAAGAAAAAAGGATATTCTATTTTTATTGTGGCTTTTAAGGATTTTGCAGAACCTCATATTGTCAGCTCTTGGCCACATGAATATGTAAGATTAGCCGCTGCAGGACATATTCTAAATACTTTACGCCAGAATAATTGTAAAGAACTTGTCTTGATTGGACCAGTGAAACGACCATCGTTTTTTGATCTTCGTCCAGACCCGGAAGGGGTAAGAATATTAGGAAAAATAGGTAAGGCCCTTTTTGCTGGAGATGATGGATTGCTTGCCTCCCTTGTTCGTGTGCTAAATGAGGAAGGGTTTACAGTACGAGGAGCTCATGAATTTTTACAGCCTGTATATGAGGGAATTTTAGGAGATGTTATTCCAGATAAATTGGCTTTACAGGATATTGCTAAAGGAATTAAAATTAATAAAGTTATGGGAGAGCTTGATATTGGACAGGCATGTATTGTTCAAAATGAATTGGTTATTGCTGTGGAAGCCATGGAAGGAACTGATGCCATGTTAAAACGGGCAAAAGACTGTCAGCAACCAGGTTTGGGCGGCATTTTGATCAAACAGGTCAAACCGAATCAGGAACGAAAAGCCGATATGCCAACCATTGGTCCAAAAACGGTATATAATGCCCATTATTCCGGATTAAGAGGTATCGCCTTCGAGGCAGAGGGAACATTATTAATCCACAAAGACGAAATGGTTGCAATTGCAAATCAAAAAGGCCTGTTTCTGTTAAGCTATAATCCTGTGACATTTGAACAAAAATATTTGCGTAAGGAAAATTGAATGTCAATGTTTTTACATACAATGCTTCGGGTTTTCGATCTTGACAAGTCCATTTCATTTTATAAAATGCTGGGGCTTCATGAAGTGCGTCGTAAGGATGTGCCAGAGGGTAAGTATACATTGGTTTATATGGCTTATCAAGGTAATGACAAAGGTGTGGCAGAACTCGAACTGACCTATAATTGGGGATGTGAAACGCCTTATAATGTGGGAACAGGATTTGGTCATCTTGCTTTTGGTGTTGATGATGTTACCCAATTGGTTGAGAAAATTAGACAATCGGGTGGCAAAATTACTCGTGAACCAGGACCCGTTAAATTTGGAAAAACATTCATAGCTTTTGTGGAGGATCCAGACGGTTACAAAATTGAACTCATTCAAAATGATTAGAATAAATTATCAATCTTTTTTGTGGCATTTAGATAATCAGAAGTTTTTTCAATAGAACTGGCGATTGATTCTGCTGATTGAATAATTTTTTTATCAGCAGATTTATGGAGGATGATGCGATCGGCCTGTAATAAGGCTGGCGATAACAAACCCTTAACATCATGTCTTAAAAGTGAAAGTTGTCGATAATGATTGTTTTTAACTTTATATATTTGCGATTGAAACAAGAAATTCATTAGAAAAAGAGTTGCGCAAAAAATCAGGCAACCAGACAGCAAAATCAGCTTTATATCTAAATTGTATTTATAGAGTAACATTAAAATTAAATAAACCAAAACGCCTTCAAGCAAATAGACAACATAATTTAATAAATTTTTGCATAAATGGAATTGATTTTTATGAAATGTCATTTTCAAGCATTATATATATTGAGTAATTCTCTTAAAATATCATAAAAAACATTTTATGGCTATTGAGTTTGATTGACGATTTCCCATAATCAGATTATAAACAGCTTTTTAAGAGTTATTATTCTGTTGACCTTTGATGGCTTATTCTGGAATAAATACAATTTGCAATATTTTTAAGGAGAAATTTCGTGAAGCGTACCTATCAACCTTCCAAAATTGTTCGTAAACATCGCCACGGTTTTCGTGCACGTATGGCTACTGTTGGCGGTCGTAAGGTTATTTCAAGTCGTAGGGCCAAAGGTCGTAAACGTCTTTCTGCGTAAGATCTGCTTTGTCAGAACGACTTTTTAGAAAGATAAGGTTACAAAGGGTTCAGTCAATTCAATCCGATTTTAAGCTTTTACACTTGAAAAAAAGAGTGCACTTTTTGAAAGTGGCTGCTCAAGGGCAAAAAATCCCTACATCCAGTTTGGTATTACAATTCTTGAACAGGCATGATAATCAACCGGGAAGGGTAGGGTTTACCGTAACAAAAAAAGTAGGAAACGCGGTTGTACGAAACCGTATAAAACGCCGGTTACGAGCCGTGATTTATCAAGCTGGAAAAGAAATATGTCTATGTGGGGTTGATTTGGTTCTAATAGGACGTAATAAAACTTTTTCAAAACCTTATCCCCATATCGTCCACGATTTTTACCAGGCTTTAAAGAAGGCTGGCATGAAATTTGATGCGTAAATGAAAAAAATGCTTATTCATTCAATTGATTTTTATCGGTTGTGTATAAGCCCATTTTTGGGACATAATTGTCGTTTTAATCCAAGTTGTAGTGAATATATGAAGATAGCTATAGAACAACATGGTGTTGTAAAGGGCATTTTATTGGGTGGATGGCGCATTTTGCGATGTAACCCTTGGAATGCGGGTGGACATGACCCTGTTCCTCCCAAAAAAACAAGTTATTAGTTTTTAAAACAAAGAATGATTGGCTGGCTTTGAATGGATAATAAGCGCTTTTTTCTGGCGACTTTACTTTCTGTTTTAATTCTTTTTGCATTTGAATATTTTACGCCTCAAACGTCTTCAGTGCATGAAAATGAAAAACAGGTGACTCAACAAACTGGAACCGGACAGTCCCAATCCAATATTCCTCATGAAATTAAAACAATAGCAAAAGTGACTGGTCCTGAAATAAGAATTCCTTTTGAGGCAAACGCTGTAAAAGGATCAATCAATCTTCGGGGTGCTGTTTTCGATGATTTGGTTTTAAAAAACTATCATGAAACGGTTAAAGCTGATTCACCATTGGTTAGAGTCCTTGACAAGGCAGATAGTAAAGAACCCAATTATATTGAAACAGGTTGGTTTAATACGGATAATACGTCTGTTAAATTTCCTGATTCAACTTCTGTATGGAAGGCAGATGAAGAAAAATTAACTCCTGGCCATCCTTTAACCCTGACTTGGGATAATGGTGCAGGAATTGAATTCCAGAAAATTATTTCACTTGATAAGGAATATCTTTTTCATGTTGAGCAAAAGGTTAAAAATAAATCAAGTCAATCTGTTCATTTTGTTTTTTATGGACGTGTTAATCGTGGATATGCACCAAAAGAGGTTGGTGGATATTTAATGCATGAAGGGCCATTAGGAATTATAAATGATCGTCTGGAACAAAATTCCTATAAATATCTGCGGGAAAATTCCAAAGGGGAACATCATATTGCCTGGAGTCAGAACAGTAAAGGGGGATGGGCGGGTATAACCGATAAATACTGGTTAAATGCCATTGTTCCACAACAGGATAAGAATGTAACAGTTCATTATGGATTTGTTCCAGAAGATCATGCAGATAATTCAGGAAATTCAGAAAATCAAAAAGGGACATACCAGGTTGGTTTTACTTCACAACAGCCAATTTCTGTAGGACCTGGTGAGGTTGTCGTAACGGATGGAAATGTATTTTCTGGCGCGAAAGAACTTCACCTTCTTAACCGCTATGAAAAAGAATATCATATTCCCAATTTCTGGAAATCTGTTGATTTCGGGTGGTTTTCATTTCTTACCTATCCAATTTTTATCGTTCTGGATTGGTTAAATGGTTTATGGGGTAATTTCGGTCTTGCTTTATTAACATTTACCTTGATTGTAAAACTTGTTTTTTATCCTTTGGCTTCAAAACAATTTCATTCGATGGGCAAGATGAAAGAATTGCAGCCAAAAATGAAAGAAATTCGTGAACGCTATAAAGGCGACCAGACACAGATGAATCAGCAGATGATGCTATTGTACAAGGAGCAGGGGGTAAATCCTGCCAGTGGTTGTTTGCCGATGTTAATTCAGATTCCGATTTTCTGGTGTTTGTATAAGGATTTGTACGTCACAATTGAAATGCGCCATGCGCCGTTTTTTGGATGGATTCATGATTTGTCAGCCCCGGATCCAACGAATATACTGAATTTATTTGGTCTTATTCCTTTTGATCCTTCTGTTATTTCACCTTTGTTGCATGTCGGTATCTGGCCTTTGTTATTTGGGACAACAATGTTCTTGCAGCAAAAATTGAATCCTGCCGTAATTGATCCTGTCCAGAAGAAAATGTTTCAATTGATGCCAGTTATTTTTACGGTTGTACTGGCTACGCAACCTGTTGGATTGGTAATTTATTATAGTTGGAACAACCTGTTAACAGCAATTCAGCAGCTTGTTATTCAAAAACATATGGCAATCAAGGAAAAACAAGCCATTTCTAAATCAAAAAAAGGATAGGTAGCCATGTTTTCAAAAAATGGCATATCCACTCATCAAAATGATGAAAATGCCCAGTTTATTGAAGCTGGGCGGCTTCTTTTTTCTCGAGAAGCAAAATTTTTCTTTGGTGCACAACGGTTAAATCAGCTTGAACCTTCCTTATTACCGGAAGTTGCTTTTGCCGGACGTTCAAATGTAGGTAAATCGAGTTTGATTAATGCGTTAACAGGGCAAAAAACGCTGGCAAGAGCTTCTTCAGAGCCAGGAAGAACTCAACAATTGAATTTTTTCAATATTGGTGGTTGTTTGGTCTTTGTTGATATGCCAGGCTATGGTTATGCCAAGGCCTCTCAATCCGTTAAAAAAGATTGGCAAAAGATGATGTTTTCCTTTTTAAGGGGAAGACCAACGCTTTTAAGGGTTATGCTTTTGCTTGACGCTCGTATAGAGCTAAAAGAAAGTGATCATCAGATTATGAATTTATTGGATAGAGCGGCTGTTACATTTCAGATTGTAATGACAAAATGTGATGGTTTGAGCTCGGTTCAATTTTCACAAAAAGAACAAGAGATAAAGGACTTGATTGCAAAACATACTGCTGCCTATCCTTATATACGTTTTACAAGCAGTCAAAAAAATATAGGTATTCAAGAACTTCGGGCTGATTTGGCTCAGCTTATCTAAGAGAATCATCAGGATTTAACTATTATGGGTAATCATCAATCGTTAGAGTCAGTTAAGGAAGCTGCCAAAGAGGCGCATGAACAAGCCAAGACGCTTGCAAGAGCCCTGCCATATTTAAGACGCTATACGGGTGATACGATTGTTATCAAATATGGTGGTCATGCCATGGTTGACAATCACTTGTCAAACGATTTCGGTCATGATATTGCGCTTTTGAAACAGGTTGGAATCAATCCAATAATTGTTCATGGGGGAGGTCCCCAAATAAATCAAATGCTGAAGCGGATGGAAATTGAATCGAATTTCATTGATGGTTTGCGTATTACGAGTGAGGCTATAATTGATGTGATTGAAATGGTTCTGGCCGGGACAGTCAACAAGCAGGTTGCGACCCTCATTAATCAGGCTGGCGCTTTGGCAGTGGGTATATCAGGTAAGGACGGCGGCTTAATCGAGGCGCACAAGCTTGTTAAACATGTCTGGGATGAAACTCTCCAGTGTGAGAAAACAATTGACTTGGGACTGGTTGGTGAACCTGTTCATATTGATCCTAGGGTTTTATATGCTTTATCTGGTTCTGGACTAATTCCTGTTGTCGCACCTATTGGAACCGATAAACAGGGGCAAACCTATAATATTAATGCCGATATTGCCGCAGGGTCAATTGCCGGGGCAGTCAGGGCATCAAGATTATTTATGTTAACTGATGTACCGGGTGTCTTGGATAAAGATGGAAATCTTATTTCTGAATTAACGGAAGAGGAAGCCAAGGAAGCAATAGCATCAGGAATTATAACAGGTGGAATGATTCCAAAGATTGAAACATGTCTAGAGGCAGTTAAAGCTGGCGCCCAAGCTGCAGTAATTATGGATGGACGAGTACCACATGCCTGTTTACTGGAATTATTTACTGAGGGTGGATCAGGGACCTTAATTCGTTCTGGTAGAGTATTATAATATAAATTATTTTATTATTTGATAAGGGAAAAAATTTATGACAGATATAGATGCCTTGCAAAATGAAATTGATAAATTATGGGAAAATCGGGCCCAATTATCGCCCACAACACAGGGAGTTGCAAGGGAAACGGTCGATCAAGTATTAAATCTTCTTGATATTGGCAAGTTACGGGTTGCAACACAAGCCGATCAAAAATGGACAATACATGAATGGATTAAAAAGGCGGTACTTTTGTCTTTTCGTCTTTACGATAATCATGCGATGAAAAGTGAAATTGGCATTGCCGCTTATGATAAAGTTTCATTAAAATTTAACAACTGGGGGGATGCCGATTTTGCCAAAGCCGGTTTTCGTGCTGTTCCAGGATCAATTGTACGTCGTTCAGCCTATATTGCTTCAAATGTCGTTTTGATGCCAAGTTTTGTCAATGTGGGTGCCTATGTGGATAGTGGAACCATGATTGACACTTGGGTAACGGTTGGGAGCTGTGCACAAATCGGTAAAAACTGTCATATCAGTGGTGGTGTGGGTATTGGTGGAGTATTGGAACCCCTGCAGGCTGCTCCAGTCATTATTGAAGATGATTGTTTTATCGGAGCCCGCTGTGAAGTGGCAGAGGGAGTTATTGTTGAAAAAGGCAGTGTCCTTTCAATGGGTGTATTTTTAGGTGCGTCAACGAAAGTAATTGATCGTAATACCGGAGAAGTGTTCATGGGACGGGTACCAGCTTATTCAGTTGTTGTTCCCGGAACCCTTCCGCCTAAAAAAGCGATAAGTGAAGACGGCAATACTTTACCTGGATTGGCTTGCGCGGTTATTATCAAACGTGTAGATGAAAGGACACGCTCAAAAACTTCAATCAATGAGCTGTTAAGAAGTTAAATACTGAAAAAGATTGGTTCCATTTAATATGCACGATCCCGTGAAGCTATTGCAAGATCTGATTCGTTGTCCGTCAGTTACACCACAAGATCTTGGAGCGCAGGATATTTTAAAAACAAGACTGAAAAAGATTGGTTTTGAAATATATGATTTGCCTTATGGTGAAGGTAATGACAACGTTTTGAATTTTTTTGCGCGTTACGGGACAGGAAAGCCACATTTATGTTTTGCTGGTCATACAGATGTTGTTCCTGCGGGAAATAATCATTGGCAACATAATCCTTTTCAAGGCGTTATTGAAGATAATATCATTTACGGACGTGGTGCCTGTGATATGAAAGGTGGCATTGCTGCATTTGTGACAGCGGTTGAAAATTTCCTATCTCTTCAAGTTAATTTTACTGGGTCATTAAGTTTTTTGATTACCGGGGATGAAGAAGGGCCTGGTGTTAATGGTACTGTTAAAGTGCTTGAGTGGATGAAGAAAAAGAATCATATTCCTGATTTTTGTCTGGTGGGTGAACCAACATCAGCACAGGAGTTGGGCGATGTAATTAAAATTGGGCGTCGGGGTAGTTTGAATGCGGTTATTACTGTTGAAGGTACCCAAGGACATGTCGCCTATCCTCATCTTGCAGATAATCCAATTCATAAATTGATGGAAATATTAACATCTTTAACAATATTACCTTTGGATAAGGGGAATAAATGGTTTCAGCCTTCATCTGTTCAAGTGACATCTATTGATGTAGGGAATAAAACGACAAATTTAATTCCTGCCACTGCGACAGCGCGATTAAATATTCGTTTTAATCATTTACATAATGGGAATTCTTTAATAGGCTGGATTGAAACTCAAGCCAGACGTGTTGCAGAACATTGTCAAATAGATATAGTTGTATCTGGTGAGGCTTTTTTGACTGAACCAGGAAATGAAGTGCAGGCAATTCGTTTGGCAATTGAAAAAATATCATCTGTTAAACCACGTCTGGATACAGGGGGGGGAACCTCCGATGCTCGGTTTATTTCAAATTATTGTAATGTTGCTGAATTTGGTCTTGTCGGGCAAACTATGCATAAAGCGAATGAAGCTGTACCCACTGAAGATTTAAAAAAATTAAGTTCAATTTACACACAGTTTTTGAAAAATTATTTCCTATGACACTTAATTCAAATAATCAAAAAAAATCTTCTGATTCAAAGCTCAAAGATATTTTCAAGGGAATGCTTGCTCTGGGTGGTGGTAAGGAAGAAGGGATAAATTTGTTTCCTTCTTCAACAGATGGAGTGTTAAGTGCTCTGGCACCGTGGATAGCATTATTGGTGGTCATTGATGGTTTTAATATATTAAGTGTTGTTCAGGCAAAAAAAGCATATTTATTTATTTTTACCATATCATTATTTTTGTATAAATTATGTACAGTATTACTTATACCGATTTTGATTCATTCTTTTTCCGTTCTTTGGCATAAGGAAAGATTTTGGAAAAGAACAGTTTCAAGTTATTGTTGGTGTCAATGGATGCCAATTTTAGATTTGATTATAGGTATGATGATTGTATCGTTACCTGGTTTTACGCCATCAATTATATTGGGCTTTATGGCGGTTTTAATGATTTTATATCTGGCTTACATGATCTGGATATCATGGATGACAATTAAAGTGGGATTACAGATTAACAATAGACAATCTCTAATCGTTGTTATCAGTTTGTTTTTTTCAGAAGTAATATTGTTGTTTGTTTTGTCAATTTGTAACAGTGATACACTTGTCAGATTATCACATGAATTGTCAGCTGTTCACTGAAAAGGGTCATCCGGATAGGTTATTTCCTTGAGGAACAAACCTGTTGCAGGAGCTTTGATTCCTGCCAATTTTCTATCTCTACCCTGTAAAATTGCATAGGCCTGTTTTATTGGCCAATATCCGTCTCCAATCATTTTAAGGGTTCCTACCATATTACGTACTTGATGATGTAAAAATGAACGGGCCTGTGTTTCAAAATAAATTTTATCATCAATTTGATAAACGTTAAATTTGTCCAAAATACGGATTGGTGACTTTGCCTGACATGCAGTAGCTCTGAATGATGTAAAATCATGGCTTCCCAATAAGGTTTGAGCAGCTTCGTTCATAGCATCGACATTTAATTTCTTTCGTACATGCCATACATGCTTAATATCCAAAGCAGGACGGCTCTGACGGTTGAGGATGACATAAATATATTTTCGTTTTATTGCAGAAAAACGTGCATTCCACTCTGCATCAACCAGCCCTGATTGCAAGATTGTAACGGCATGAGGTTTCATATAGTAATTTAAGCCATCGCGAATTTTTTTGGCTGTTAAGGGTATATGTGCCGGAAAATCAAGATGGGCCACTTGTCCCAAGGCATGAACACCCGCATCTGTCCGGCCGGCGGTAATGCTGGCTATTTTAAATTGACCGTTGCATAGTTTGCAGGCAGCCTCTTCTAATATTTGCTGAACAGAAAGGCCGTTATCCTGCCGTTGCCATCCAACAAGACCTGTACCATCATATTCGATTTTGACGGCCCATCTTTGTATGGTAAAATTCATTAGACAAGTTTTGTATTTAATTTGAGATGATAACCTTTGAGAAATTCATTGATTGGCATTTTTTTCTTTCCAGCCAATTGTAATTCCAGAATTTTAAGGACCTGATTTTTACCACATGCCACATAAAAATCAGGATGTATAATTGTTCCAGATTCTGCCATGCTTAATTGAGAGCTGAGCTCAGCTTTAAGAATCTTAAGTAATTTTCCTTCTAGAAAGCAGAATGTCCCAGGCCAGGGTGTCAGGGCACGAATTTGTCGATCAATAGATTCAGCTGATTGATTCCAATCAATTTTGCCATCCTCTTTTGTCAATTGCCTAGCGTAGGTTGCGAGCCCTGATAATTGTGGAGCGGGTTTTGAATTTGGATTTTTTGTCAATTCTGAAAGGGTTTCAAGTATGAGTTCACCCCCTAATTGCGCAAGTTGATCGTGAAGGATTTGAGTTGTCGTTTTTTTTGTAATTGGAATAGACTTTTCAATATAAACGGCTCCTGTGTCAAGACCTTTGTCCATCTGCATTATGCTGACACCTGATTTTTGGTCACCTGACCAGATTGCCGTCTGAATGGGCGAGGCTCCTCGCCAGCGTGGAAGAAGACTTGCATGGATATTGATACAGCCTAATTTAGGTAGTGTAAGTATTTCCTCAGGTAGAATAAGTCCGTAAGCTGCAACAATGGCTATATCAGGATTAAAAGAGGCGAACTGTTCAAATTCTTTTGGCTGGTTTTTTAATTCGATTGGTGAAAAGACGGGAATATCCAATTGCTCGGCAATATTTTGCACGGCACAGGGGGTTATTTTCCTCCCTCTGCCAGCAGGGCGGGGAGGTTGACAATATACGGCAACAATTTCATGTCCGGCTTGATAAAGTGCCTGTAAAGCGGGAACAGCAAAATCCGGTGTTCCCATGAAGACAATACGCATCCTAGCTTCTCGTATATATAATTAGCGGTGTCTTTTTTGCTCTTTGATAATTTTACGCATAATAATGTTACGTTTAAGGCTTGAAATATGATCCACAAACAATATTCCATCAAGATGATCTGTTTCATGTTGAATACAACGTGCAAGCAATCCATCAGCCTCCATTTCTTGGCGACTTCCATTGATATCCATATAGTTGATTTTAATTTTTTCAGGGCGAATTACATCGGAATATTGATCTGGAAAAGACAGGCAACCTTCTTTATAACTTTCCAATTCTTCTGATTTCTCAATAATTTCAGGATTTATAATGACAATTTTTTCTGACTGATTATTATGCATGAGATCAATAACGAAAAATCTCAGCCCAATTCCAACCTGAGGAGCAGCCAAACCGATACCACCTGCCTTGTACATGGTTTCAAACATCATGGGTAAAAGTTCTTTTACGTCTTTCAAATCCTCTTTTTCAACGATTTTGGTTTTTTTACGTAAAAAAGGGTTGGTTGCAAGTAAAACAGGTCTTGTTTCAATATCGTCATTCATTTTCTAAATTTGTGCCATAGTTTAAATTATTCTATCATTGTCTATATAAAGATTTAATATATTAATACAATATTTTGTTATAGTGCGAAATCTAATTTTAAAAGATATAATACTTGTAGTCCTTGGCGATTATTCCATATAATAAAATAGACAGGTGCCATTTTGGGCCTAGTTATATGTCTCGCTTCAATATATTAAAGGAGGGGGCTTTCATGTCAGGAAGGCTTTTTACATCGCCTATGTTCCTGGGCTTTGATCATTTGGAACAGATTTTAGAACGAGCGGCAAAATCGACTTCTGATGGTTATCCGCCCTATAATATAGAACAAATTGGATCTTCCAGTTTACGGATTACCTTGGCTGTGGCTGGTTTCATGATGGAAGATTTGCAAATAACGCAGGAAGATAATCAGCTGGTCATTCGTGGCAGGCAGCTTGAAGATAATGAAGAGCATGTATTTCTTTATCGAGGAATTGCGGCAAGGCAATTTCAGAGAGCTTTTATTTTGGCTGAGGGTATCAAGGTTGAACGAGCATGGCTGGATAATGGTTTGCTTCATATTGATATTATCCGTCCCAAACCGGAGACAAGAATTCGCCATATTGAAATAGTACAAAATTCTAATGCAAGGCGTAAATCATATAATAAAGTTATGTCACAGAAAGTTGGCACATCAGATGCCTATCGCTCTGGTGCGATACGAAGTTTGCAACTTACAGAAAAAGAATGATATTATATTGAAAGATGCAGGATTATCTTGCCATCTGTTTTTAAAGGAGGTCTTGATCAATTATGAAAGATTTCGACATCAAAGAAAAATCTAAATTAATTGCGACCAAGGAAGGTAGTGACGTTGTTGATGTTCGTCATTTAACAGACAATCAGCTAAAAGCCTTGGGTGTGTCCCAATTGGCTTACGTAAAGGAAATCACGATCAATGGTGAACAGGCATTTGCCATTCATGCGGCTGATGGGACACCTATGGCAGTGACGGATAATGCCAAGACAGCATATGCTGCGATCTTGCAGCAGGAAATGATGCCTATCATGGTTCATTAATTGATAATAACAAGATAATATTCAATATAAAAAACAGGGATAACTCCCTGTTTTTTGTTCAAGATATCATTCCTGAATCCAGTAGGATTATCCTATCTTCATTTTGCTTATATATGACATTGATACGGTTATTATCCAGATTTTTAAACATCAATACCGGTCTTTCTGATAAATCTAGAACCATGATGGCATCTTGAAGCGATAATGTGTCTATATGAGTCGTTTTTTTATCAATGATTTTTGCATCTTTTTGAGATTCCACCGATGTTTCCAAGGGGATATCATTATCAATAATATATTGGTTACCTTCGAATAATTCATGAGCGGGAGAGGCATGATCTCTTTTTGTAATCAACCTTCCCTTATATTTTTTTAGTCTGTTATGTAAATGTTCAAGGGCAATATTAAAAGATTCTTGTACATTATCTGCATTTGCCTCTCCACGTAATGAAAGGGATCGAGAAGCATGGATATGTATCTGACAACGATAATCGGATGGGGATTTGTTAAATGTTACTGAACAATCAACGATATTTTTAAAATATTTTTGCGTGATTTCTTGAAGATTTTGATTAATCTTGTTTTTAAACCAATCAGGAATATCAATTTTATTACCAAAGATGGAAATATCCATTACGGTTCTCCCTTAGTTATATTCCTTACTATTCTAGTATCTAATTTTTCAAAATTAAAGCTTTATCAACGCGTGGGTGGTAATTGTTCTATTATTTTGATTAATGGTAAGATCTATAGTTAATTTTTAACCGTTAAGGTGAATTATAATGTGAATTTTTCCCCCAAATAAACTCTACGTACATCTTCATGAGCGACCACTTCTTCAGGACGTCCTTCCATAAGAAGCTGGCCACTGTTCATGATATATGCCCTATCAATAATTTCCAGGGTTTCTCTTACATTATGATCCGTAATTAACACACCAATTTCACGATCTTTGAGATGGGAAACAAGATCACGAATTTCTCCGACAGCAATTGGATCAATTCCAGCTAAGGGCTCATCCAGAAGAATGTAATTCGGATCGCTGGCAAGCGCTCGGGCGATTTCCAAACGGCGTCTTTCTCCACCAGATAGGGAAAGGGAGGGGGAATGTCGTAAATGTGAAATTCCGAACTCTGCCAATAATCCATCAAGCGTTTCATGTCTTTTATCGGCATTGGATTCAACAACTTCCAGAACTGCCATAATATTTTGTTCTACATTTAACCCTCTAAATATACTTGCCTCTTGAGGCAGATAACCAATGCCAAGTCTTGCTCGCCGATACATTGGCAATTTGGTAATATCTGTGTTATCAAGGCGAATTGATCCTGTATCTGGCTGAACTAACCCAACAATCATATAAAAACTTGTAGTCTTGCCAGCACCATTTGGGCCCAAAAGACCGACAGCTTCTCCTCGATGAACGCGTAATGACACGTTTTTGACAACCTGTCGTTTTTTATAGGTTTTTCCTATGTTGTCTGCAAATAGCCCTTCATTATCAGGTAAATTTTTGGTTGATGATGTATTATTGGAAGCAGATTCGGTTTCAGGCATGGAATTTGAAACTCACTTATAAAAATTAAAAACTATTTTTTATCGCTTGGTTGATTATTTTGATTTGCTTGGTTTGGAACGACCAGTCCCTGGACTCTTTGACCAGGCATTTCTGTCATGTGAGCAATACCGGTATGCATGTTGATAATGGCAGCATGACCATTTAGCTGGTTTTGGCCTCTTGTGATATGAACATTGCCCACGATGCGGGCGATTCCTGTATTGGGAACATAAACACCGCGGTCTCCACGAACAGTTTCAGATTGGGTTCGCACGACAACGTTACCAAATGCGTTGACTTTTTCCAACTTTCCGGATTTGGTAAGGTCATCAGATTTTTTATTGTCAGTCACGTTATTTTTTTGTTCAGGTTTTTTTTGATCATCAGCGCTGCTATAGCCAACCAGTACATCCGCATTGATTTGTCGACCATCTTTGATATTAATTACGGTTGCATCACCCCGACCAACTGACATTCTGGTTTGGGAGTGATATTCCATGGCATCTTTTGCGGTCATGACATTTTGAGGGGTGGTTAATTTCATATGTTTACCCGTTAAAACCAGGGTTGCCTGATCAATATCATAAACTGCTTTATCTCCCCAGGCCTGATCGGTATTCGTATAAATATGAACATGACCATAAGCGTACAGACGATATATTTCATTTGAACCTGAATCGCTTTGAGTTATATCACCGCTTTTTTGTTGAGGATTGGGGTTTTGAGAGGACTTTGGTTCTGTATCGCCAGCTTTTTTTCGATAATAGGCGATAAGTCTGTCTGCTGTAACCGTTACATTTTCACGAACTGCCTTGGCTTGAGTATAGGCGGTCACTTTTTTGGCGTTTTGATCCCAGTCAAATCCTCCAAGAGCTGTAACCGTAATCTGTCCACCATGTGATAGATCAATACTTTGAGCATGGATAGTATGGATGTTGAAAAAGCCATAAAAGATACTAGAAATGGCAAAAGGTAATAAATTGCGTTTATTCATCAATTTTATTCCGATGATTTAGCTTGAGTAGGATTGGAGGAATTATTTTTTTTATCATCATTCAAGACCAATCGACCTGGTCCCTTAAATTGGGCAATTCCGGCATGCAAGTCAAGGAAATAGGTTTGGGCATCCAAGATGCCAAAGGGTCCTTCAGCATGAATCCAATTGTTGCCAGTCACAACAGAAGACTTTAAAGCAACGTCTGCCATATCGCTATACATGAAAACTCCATCATTTCGGTATAAAACAACATGTTTAATCAATCCTAAATCCTGTTCATGCTGTGTATAATTTCCCTTGTCTGCTGTGACCATCATCCAAACATTGTCCTGCAATAAAATATCAGCTTTTGGATTGCCTAGATGGATAAGATTGCTATTGTTAGATTTCTGAACAACTTTTTCAGATGTTATGGTATAGGGTCGATTATGTGTATCCAAGCCATGAAAAGTAGCATCGATCATGGTTCCACTTTCAATCTTGATACGGGAAAGCTGTTTCATCACTTCCTTGTTGGTATGCAAAGCCCGATCAATCTCCGGCCAGACAGCAATGGAACTTAACAAAACAAGGGCTGTAATTGGTAGGCCCCATTTAACCCACTTCATAATGGTGTTCCGGCGTTCCATTTCTGCGGGTTTAGGAATATGCCGTCTTTCAATGATATTTTGTGATCTATGACTTAAATATTTTTCCTTGTCCTGAAAATCGGTTCTTTCAATTTTGTTTTTTGAACTAGATTCTTCATTTGGTTGACTGTTTGTTGACATATTCATGCAATGCCCGCTCGTAAAAGGTCATGAATGTGCAAAACCCCTATTGGATGATTTCTGGAATCCACGACAAATAAACAGGTAATGGGATGATTATCATTATTCATGAGTTTCAGCGCTTCAGCAGCCAGCATATCGGATTTAATGGTAAGAGGCGAGGGATTCATGATTTCTTGAGTTGTCAATTTTCTTATATCCTTGTTGAATGCTCGCCTTAGATCGCCATCTGTTATCAGCCCGATCAGCCTCCCATTTTCAGAAATAATACCAATGCAACCCAGGGCTTTTTGAGTCATTTCCATGATTGCATCGGTGATAGGCATCCTTGAATGCCCCAAGGGGATATCCTTGTCTGTGTGCATTAAATCTTCAACAATCTTAAGTCTGCTGCCCAATCTACCACCAGGATGATAAATACCGAAATCTGATGCGGTGAAGTGCCTCATTTTCAATAATGTTATTGCCAGGGCATCTCCTATTGCCAGTTGCATTAACGTGCTGGTCGTTGGTGCCAAACCCAGTGGGCATGCCTCCCTTGAATGGGGAAGTGAAAGAATTATGCTGGAATTTTTTGCCAAGGTCGATTGTGGATTGGTTGTTATGCTAATCAATGGGATGCTGAATCGTTTTGCATGAATAATTATATTGAATAATTCTTGGGTTTCACCAGAAGCGGATACAGCCAGAATGATGTCATCTTTTTGAATCATTCCCAGATCTCCATGGGAAGCCTCAGAAGGATGAACAAAGAGAGATGGTGTACCAGTGGAGGCCAGTGTTGATTGAATTTTTTTTGCAATATGCCCAGATTTGCCAATTCCGGTTAATACCACCCGACCATTAATTTCAGATATGAGATTGGCGGTTTCCAAGAAAGATTGAGTAAGTTCGGTTTTGTCTCGAAGTGCATTAATCAAATCCAGGATGCCATTAGATTCTATAGATAGAGCTTCAAGAGCTGTATCAATCTCTGATGAGGCAATTTTGGTCATTTCAATGCACTTGATTAAATTTAATTATTATTAAAACAGATATAATAATATATATAGAGTTTCAAAATGAAATGAAACTGTTAAATTCTTAACCGCGATGATCGAATATATCAGGATCTAGATATCCGAGCTGATCCAGGGTGGCTCTTGTTGGTAAAAATGAAAAACAGGATTCTGCAATTTCCAAACGGTTTTCCCTGATTAATAAAACTTTCAAGATTTCCCACAATTGATGAAGATAAAGAACATCTGCAGCTGCATAGGTCAATTGTTCAATGTTCAGGGTTGGTGAACCCCAATCTGAAGTTTGTTGCTGTTTACTTAATTCAATATCAAGTAATTCTCTGCATAGAACAGCCAGTCCGTGTTTATCCGTAAAAGTTCTGACCAATTTAGCTGCAATTTTTGTACAAATTACGGATTTCATACTTATTTGAAAGGTTTTTTGTAATATCCCGACATCAAATCGGGCAAAGTGCATTAATTTTGCAATGGAGAGATCAGTAAGTAATTTTTTTAGATTGGGGCAGGAATTGAACCCTTTACCACCAAGCCGTTCGGGTACAAACTGGACAATATGAACCTGTCCATCCCCTTTGCTTAACTGAATCAAACAAAGCCGGTCTCGATCATGATTTAATCCCATGGTCTCAGTGTCAATTGCGACTATTTTTCCAAGATCTAGTCCGGAAGGTATGTCATGCTGGTAAAGATGAATATGATCGGGAATTTGTTTATTGTTGTTTTTCATAACTTGTCCAAGTGTTTATTAAATTTTAGCAAGAAAAATGAATTTACTTATAATTTCACATTTCCAAGATCACATAAAATTTGCCAATGTTTTGAACTGATTGGCATTACTGACAATCTGGATTGTTTAATAAGTGCTATATCTTCCAGTTCAGGAATGGATTTGATTTTTTTTAGGGTAATGGGTACAGGTACCGAACATATTGTCTCTACATCAACACAAAACCATTTATGTTCTGTATCGGTCGGATCGGGATAGGCCTCTTTATCAATTCTGACAATACCAACAATTTCCTTACCTTCATTGGAATGGTAGAAAAAAGCCAGATCATTTTTTTTCATTAATTGTAGATTTTTTTTTGCCTGATGATTTCTCACCCCTGTCCAGGGTTCGATTTTGTTTTTCAATTGTTCCTGCCATGAAAAAGCAGAAGGTTCCGATTTAATTAACCAATAATTTGTCATATTTATAAAACATTTATTTTTATACCTATTGTATTATTATCACATATTTTGAAAATTTGAATTAAAATTCAGTCAATCTCAAACGGATGAAATTTATTATAACTCTTTAAAAATATGTAAAAAATAATTTTACAATTTTTGTTGTCTATTTAATCATTTACAAACCATCATGATTTATTTGATTTCCGCCAGTTGCAATTGTATCTGTATACTGATAATGATTCTCAATATCTCATGTTATTAATTATCATTATCAGTATTTTATTGGATGGATTTTTAAATTGTCAGGAATAAAAAGGACGCTTCAACCTGTATCATTGGCAGTAATGGTCGGATTATTAGGGAATGCCGCTATCACCAAATCTGCAAATGCAGAAAAATCGAACAATGCTGTTGCAGCATCAGCAAATAAAGTAAATCAACAAATAACAAAAGATCAAACAACAGATAACCAGTCAACAACGAATGAGCATATTCTTGTTCGTGGAAAAAAGAATGATAATATTCTGACGCAGAATACAGGTGTCAGTTTGATGCCACAGGATATCATGCATACCCCTCAGAATATCAATCTTGTTCCGGCCAAAATTATGGAAGAGCAAAATGTCAAATCTCTTGATGAAGCATTAAAAAATGTACCGGGGGTAACCTCTTCCGTTGGGGAGGGACGTGGCGGCATGTCCGGAAATCAGTTTCTCATCCGCGGTTTTCAGGCCCAGAATGATATTTATGAAGATGGCCTGAGAGATTTCGGTGTCTATAGCCGTGACAGTTTCAATTATGAAAATGTTGTGGTTATTAAGGGTCCATCTTCATCTGTATTTGGGAATGGAACTACGGGTGGTGCCATTAATGTTGTAACAAAAAAACCAATTTTGAAAGATCAATATAAAGCTGAATTTACTGGTGGAAACGGTGATTATTACCGTGGCACTTTTGATTTGAACAAGCAGATTAATGATAATATTGCTGTTCGTATGGAAGGTATGGCCAACAGCAATAATGTTGTGGGAAGAGATAATTTATATTCCCATCGTTGGGGTCTGGCGCCATCCATAGCTTTTGGTCTGGGAACAGATTTAAGTTATGTTTTGCAATTTGTACATCAACAGGATGATCGCATTCCCGATTATGGCGTTCCTGTAATTACAAAACCTGGTCATACAATTGGTAGACCTGCGACCGAATATGGAATAAGAAGGGGAAATTGGTATGGTAACAAAATGGATAAGGACCAAACCCAGGATAACCAGGTTACGGGACGTTTAACCTATAACATTACTCCTGATATTGTTATCCATAACGATACTCGATATGGTAATTATCAACGTCAGTTTTCTGTTACACGACCTAAATGTACGCCAGCAGATTGTAGTGACCCATATTTTGATGGTCGTCCTCAGGACGCTATTATTCAAACGGCAGGTCCAAGTCCATATGAACAGAGCACCTGGTCGTTCCAAAATGTTTTATCAACTATTGCCAATTTCAATACAAGTTTTATCAAACATCAATTAACGGCTGGTGTTGATATTGCCTATGCTCATGAAAGCCGTCATTACGGACAATTTTCCGCATCCCTGCCAAACAACAATCTTGTTCATCCAACGGATGCGATTGATTATCCAATACATATCATGCCTGGTGATCCCAACAGTAAAGTAGGGGATCCATCCCGTAGATATGGGCATTCCCGTGATGTTGGTGTTTTCTTGTATGACCAGATATGGTTCACCAAAGCCTGGTCAATTAAGGGTGGTTTCCGTTATGACAACTGGGAAGCGTTTTATAATACCCAAGGGGGCAAATCCTTTACAACGCACCGTATGTCAACGAACGATAATGTGTTCAACCCGACAGTAAGCTTGCTCTTCAATCCAGATGAAAATCAGGCTTACTATTTCACATGGTCATCCTCTACAACGCCATTGGGTATGTATTTGACGAATTCGTATGCACCGATGAAGGATGGTCAAAATGGAATGAAACCGGAAAAAAGCCATTTATATGAACTGGGTGGAAAATGGAGCCTTTTGAATCAGCGACTGGGACTGACAGCATCTTTGTTCCATCTTGAAAAAAGCAACCAGATGGTTAGTGATCCATTGTCAGGAGCGGTGACAAGTACGGGTGACAAAGGTTACAATCAGGGGATTGAATTGGGTATATCCGGTAATATCACGAATAATTGGAGCGTTTATGGTGCCTTTGCTGCATATCATAGCAAAGTTACAGGTTCTTTAACACCTAATATCAAGGGAAATCGCATGTTCTATGTTCCCTCTCATCAGGGAAATTTATGGACAACGTATAATATAATGCCCAATACACCATACAACCTGTTGATTGGTGGAGGTGTAACATGGCGTGGACCAGTTTATTTGAATAACAGAAACAATGCAAAAGTACCATCAAATGTAACGATTGATGCCATGCTTTCTCATAAATTCGACGATCATTGGAAAGTGTCGTTCAATATTTACAATCTGACCAATCGTTTGAATTATGACTCTTTATTCAGTAATCGTGTGACACCATCTAATGGTAGAGCATTCATGTTCAGTTTGAACATGTTAGAATAACTTCAAAATATAATTAGGTTAGTTTGATGATCATTCATATTCCTCAAGTTTTAAATAAAGAAGAGTTGGCTTACGTTCAGTCTGTTTATAGACGGGCGCCTTTTGTAGATGGTAAGGTAACAGCAGGTGAACAATCTGCCCAGGTCAAGCGTAATATACAAATTGACCAGAAATCATCCGAAAGTAAAGAATTGGGAGAAATTATATTGAAAGCTCTGGGACGTAATCCGATTTTCAATTCCGCAGTTGTTCCTTATCGGGTTTGCCCGCCTTTATTCAACCGTTATGATGAAGGCATGGAGTTTCCCGATCATGTTGATAATGCGTTACGTCCAATTCATGAAGCCAATATGCGTATCAGAACGGATGTATCCTCGACTTTGTTTTTAAATAATCCTGAGGATTATGATGGTGGAGAGCTGATCATGCATGATCCAAGTGGTGCGCAATCAATCAAGCTTCCTGCTGGCGACATGATTGTTTACCCAACCTACAGCTTGCATTCTGTCAGCAAAATAACGCGTGGCAGTCGTTGGGCATCTTTTTTCTGGACCCAGTCAATGATTCGAGATTCTGACAAGAGGCGGGTTTTATTTGATCTGGATATGTCGATTATTAAGTTAAGAACCAGAATGGATGATAATGATCCTCAGATTTTAGAGTTGACAAATGTTTATCATAATTTGATGCGATTATGGTGTGAGCTATAGACTGAAATAATTTTTAAAAAAGCACTAAAAAAATAAAGTGCTTTTTTTGATTAAAACCTAATGAAATAAAAACATATTTATTAAATATATTTTTATTTATTGACCTTTATAAATAAAAGAAAACCAATCTGAATGCCATAATGACTGACTGTGCTTACATGTTCGGTATAATATAAATCAATTATCCGTTGGGTATAGTTTCATTATTCCATAAGGATTCAAATGTTTGTCGTGGTTTGATAACAAATAATCTTTTATCCTTGATCATCAATTGTAAAGCTTGGGGACGGGCATTATAAGAGGAACTCATGACGTGTCCATAGGCACCGGCATCCAGAATGGCAATTTCATCATTTTCCCTTAATTGGGGAAGTAACCGTTGGCGAGCAAAAATATCACTGGATTCGCATATTGGACCGTCAATATTCTGTTTTTCCAAGGGACGCTTATATATTTCAGCCTGTATAGGTAAGATACCGTGCCACGCATCGTACATCGCTGGGCGCAAAAGGTCGTTCATGGCAGCATCAAGAATAATGAAAGGGGCCGCCTCAGGCCCATTGTTTTTTCTTCTGACGACTTTGCTGATCAGGATGCCTGCCGGACCAACCAGCCAGCGGCCAGGTTCAATGCAAATACGGATATTAAGGGAAGAGAAAATTCCTTGCATTAAATTAGCTAGAGCATATGGGTCGGACTCTTTTTCGTCATAGTAAGAAATGCCAAAACCACCTCCACAGTCTAGAACAGAGACCTCTAATCCTTCTTTACGTGCTTGTTTAACAAGTTTCGCCATTTTTAAAAAAGCTTTTTTATAGGGTTCTACAGATGAAATCTGACTACCAATATGGACATCAAATCCTAATGGGAGAATATTATCCAGTTGGCTTGCTTCTTTGTAAACCTGAAGAGCTTGCTCATAAGCGATACCAAATTTGTTTTCCGCCAAACCTGTAGTAATTTTATGATGCGTTCTGGCATCGACATCAGGATTGATTCTTAAACAAATTGCGGCTTTTTTTCCTGTATCCATTGCTATTTTAGAAATAAGATGAA
Source organism: Commensalibacter sp. M0355 (assembly GCF_016101365.1). Taxonomy (NCBI): domain Bacteria; kingdom Pseudomonadati; phylum Pseudomonadota; class Alphaproteobacteria; order Acetobacterales; family Acetobacteraceae; genus Commensalibacter; species Commensalibacter sp. M0355. The sequence goes on along the minus strand of NZ_JACFQQ010000001.1, from coordinate 191,627 downwards.
GCTCTTCACGGCTCTCAACATTGATTTGGCCTATTTCTAATTGAATGGCGGCTTTTAATTCTTCCTCTGTTTTTCCCACTCCTGAAAAACAAATTTTTTGTGGGTTGATATTGACTTTTAGTGCTCTCTTTAATTCACCCAGACTGACAATGTCAACTCCCGCTCCTTCTTTTGCCAAAAGATCAAGTATGGCCAGATGATCATTTGCTTTCACGGCATAATGAATAGAAATGTCCATTTTGTTTTGCAGAAATGCTTTAGAAAGTTTTTGAAAACGTGATGTTAATATATCTGCATTGATTACCCATACAGGACTACCATAATGATCAGTAAGAGATTGAAGTGGAACTTTACCAAAACAGAGCCCCTTCTTTTCATCAATAATAAAGTCTGGATGCGTTTGTAAAAGGGTTTGATAATTTGTTTCAGGTTCGGTTTTAGAAGATGACATTAATCAAAAAGCCTTTAGTCGGAAAAAAATAATATTATACTGATTTTATAACAATCTATAAAAAACAGTAGGATAGAATAATATAATTATTCTTTATTAAGGAAAAAAGAAATAGCGATAAGGGATGGAAAATTGAATATTTTTATCAGGATATTTGCATGTACGATATTTATATCGATTTCAACCTTATCCTATTCCGTTCCCGCAAAAGATTTGCCAGGCATTAGCCAAAAAAACAATCATCGACAATTGGTAAATGCTGCAGAGAAACCTTGGCAGATTTTGGGACGTGTACAAACAGAGCTTGGTACGCATTGTACGGGATTTCTTGTCAGTTCAAGATTGGTGATAACTGCAGCTCATTGTTTATGGATTAGAAAAACCAATCATTTTGTCAACCCACATTCTGTTCATTTTCTTCTGGGATACCAGCGACAAACTTATCGATCAGCTTATAATGTCCTTAATATTATTAAATCAGAAAATTATAAGGGAGAGGGTTCGGAAAAAGCCACATTGGACAATATTCACCATGACTGGGCCTATCTTGTTCTTAATGATAAAAAAACAAATCAAGAGGATTTTTTCGGTTTTAATAAAGATCAACCTTATATCGGTATGAATATATATCTGGCTGGTTATGATCAGGACCGTCAGGAAGTCTTATATGCTGATCAAAAATGTCATGTAACCGATATATTAAAAAATAATGGGGGTAAAACCATTCTTGCGCATGACTGTCAAGCCACATATGGAAGTAGTGGTGCCCCTTTGTTTACAGTAAATAAAAATAAGGAATGGGTTATAACAGCCATTCAGATTGCCGCTTATTCAGATCGTCCCGGTGGCATGGCCGTGTTACTCACCACTCCACCCAGGGATTAATGGATTAGTCTTGAGGTGGATAGGCTCGGGGATAAATTACTTTTTCGGGGGGACCAACCGGTTTAGGAGATGCTTTTTTGCCACATCCAGACAGTGTGATTGTGAGGATTGCAATACTACCAAGAGCGAAAAAAAGAGAAAAAAAACGTTTCATGATATATCCTTTAATTTATCGATCCATATTTTTGCAGATTTTCTTACATTTTTGGGAGCGGTGCCACCTTCACTGGTTCGAGAGGCAAGTGAGGACTGAACTCCTAAAACTGAATATATATCATTGTTAATCAAAGGTTCGATTTCCTGCATTTTTTGTAAAGGCACATTCTCAAGAGCAAGATTATGTGTTTCGGCATAGCTGACAATTTTTCCTGTTACATGATGAGCTGTTCTGAAGGGTAATTCTAATTCTTTAACCAGCCAGTCTGCGAGATCTGTGGCTGTAGAGAAACCGGACCCTGCCCAATAGGCCATATTGTCTTGATTGGCCTTTAAATCTGCAATCATTCCTGAACAAGCGGCTAAACACAGAATAATAGTTTCGGTTGCAGCAAAAACCTGTTCCTTGTCTTCTTGCATATCTTTAGCATATGCGAGAGGAAGACCCTTCATGACGGTCAAAAGTCCTGTAAGTGCCCCTGAAATTCGTCCAACTTTGGCCCGAACCAGTTCGGCGGCATCTGGATTTCGTTTTTGTGGCATGATGGATGAACCTGTAGTATAGGCATCTGAAAGCTGGATAAAAGAAAAAGGAGATGAACACCAAATTACAATTTCTTCCGCCATGCGTGAAAGATGAATCGACATGATGGAAAGAGCGGAAAGATATTCCAGGGCAAAGTCACGATCAGAGACTGCGTCAAGTGAATTTGCCATGGGACGGTCAAATCCCAATAATTTAGAAGTCAATTGGCGGTCAATTGGGAATGAGGTGCCAGCTAAAGCCGCCGCACCCAAGGGATTTTCATTTAGTCGTCTGCGTGCATCTATCAATCGTCCCCGATCCCGATTCAACATTTCTGTATAAGCCAGTAAATGATGACCGAACGTCACCGGTTGGGCAGATTGCAAATGAGTGAAACCGGGCATAGCTGTTTCCGCATATTCCAGAGCTCGGGAAGCAAGGGTCAGCATCAGATGATTTATCATTGGAATTAATTCATCGATATTTTGTCTGATCCATAAACGAAAATCTGTCGCAACTTGGTCATTTCTTGAGCGTGCTGTATGAAGCCTTTTTCCTGCCTCACCGATACGTTCTGCCAAACGGGCTTCGATATTCATATGAATATCCTCAAGAGCTCTGCTAAATTCGAATTGACCAGATTGAATTTCTCGCTCAATTTCCCTAAGACCTTGATGAATACTGTTTTTATCCGCTTCGGAAATTATTTTCTGTTTGGCCAGCATTTCTGCATGAGCTATTGACCCTTGTATATCCTGTTTCCATAAGTTTTTATCAAAGCCGATAGAGGCATTTATTTGCTCCATAATGGCTGAAGGTCCAGAGGTGAAACGTCCTCCCCACTGTTTGTTGGCAGTTTTTTGATTCAAGAATTCAATCTCCTAATTTATTGGTATATATAATCTTAATAATCTTACGTAATTAATATTTAAACTGTATTAATAAAGAACTTATCCTATTCGAACATAAGGAATCAACATTTTGAGAATTGAGGATGTTTTCAATATGAAAATGCACAGTTTTGTGAAAGAAAAACAAGATAATATAAAATCTGATTCACAATATTTAACTTTGTTATCCCAATGGATAAAATTTGAACAACATAATGAAAATTGGCAAGAAAATATTCTAACAAAACTTGGATCTTTTCCGCATCTTTTTACCTATGACAAAAATCAGTTAATTGAGGAATTCAATTTATCTGAAAAGGATATAGCGTTTATTTCCCTTATATATGCAACAAGCATACGTATTTTGAAATCAGAAATTTATAATAAAAATATTCTACGGTTTAAAAAATATTTAACCGATTATCTAATTGCTTTCTTATCAAGAGAAACGATTGAACATTTCTATATTATTCTTCTCGATAGGAATGCCCATATCATTTCAATCAGTCATCAAGCTTCAGGGACCGTGAGTACCACATCCATCCATATCCGTGAAATAGCGAAATATGCTCTTAAATTCGATGTTGAATCCTTGATTCTGGTACATAATCATCCCAGTGGAATAGCGTTACCTTCGGAAGCGGATAAAAAGTTAACATATATATTAGTTGAAGCCTTGGAAGCAGTTAATATTGATATCGCCGATCATATAATAATCGGGAATGGTATCTATTTTTCTTTTGTGGAAAGTGGATTGCTTAATCCCCCGAACAAAGAAATGATAATGCCGCTTTAATTCCGAATTCTCCGGGTAAACCATTATATGGAAAATTTATATTGACATGTCCCATTTTTCGACCCGGTTTTGCTTCCTTTTTTCCGTATAAATGTCCTATCATTCGATCATTTTCTAAAATCTTTGGCCAATATTCCAGTGTTTGGGGGCCTATAAGATTTTTCATAATGGCATCCGAATGTCGAGCTATAGGCGGTAAGGGAAGATTTGCGACAGCACGAATATGCATTTCAAATTGGTCAAAGGGACAGGCATTCATTGTCCAATGTCCTGAATTGTGAGGACGGGGTGCTATTTCATTGACAAGAATATTATCCTGATCATCAATGAACATTTCAACTCCCAAGATACCAACAAGTTTGAGAGCCTGGGCTATCTTAACTGCGATCTCTTTGGCTTTATTTTGCAATGCTGAGGTAATTCGGGCTGGTGCGATACTGAGGTCAAGAATTCCATTTTTATGTCGGTTTTCAGTAACATCGAATGTTTGTAATTCATCATGTTCATTCTGAACAACCATCACGCTAATTTCTTTATAAAAGTTTACTTTTTTTTCAGCAATTAGAGGATGAGGATTCAAATTTTTAAAGGCTTTTTTGAATTCTTCGTCGGTACGGATAACGGCCTGACCTTTACCATCATATCCCAATCTAGTGGTTTTTAGGATAAAAGGAAATCCCAGTTTTTCTGCCGCATTTATGCCATCTTCTAACTGAAAAATAGAAATCCATTGAGTGGTTGGAATATCATGTTGATTTAAAAAGTCTTTTTCAAGAAACCTGTCTTGGCTGATTTTTAAGACATTGCTGGAAGGATGAACAGGTCGTACAGTAGCAAGATATTCTATTCCTTCTATATTTATATTTTCAAATTCAAATGTTATTATATCAACCTGTTCAGCAAATTGTTTTAAAATTGATTGATCATGATAAGATCCAACCGTAATGCCAGAAGCCACTTGAGCGGCAGGAGCATCCATAATGTCAGATAAAATATGTGTTCTAAATCCAAGACGTGCCGCCGCTACAGCAGACATTCTGCCTAATTGTCCGCCTCCAACGATTCCTATGGTTGAATTAGGTAAGAGCATAAGTCCCTCTTATTAATAATGTATAATTAAAGTGGAGAAATAGCGACAGAATCTGTTTGTGCTTTGCGCCAGGAAACTAAGCGTTGGGCGATTGACTGATCAGCGATAGATAGGATAGATATTGCCAAAAGTGCCGCATTAATGGCCCCAGCTTTTCCGATGGCAAGGGTACCAACCGGAATACCTGCAGGCATTTGCACAATTGATAACAAACTGTCCTTACCGTTTAGGGCATGGGTTTGCATTGGTACACCAAGAACAGGTAAATGTGTCCAGGCGGCAACCATACCGGGAAGATGTGCAGCGCCACCTGCGCCAGCAATAATAACCCTGATTCCCCGTTCAACAGCGGATATTGCATATTCCCTTAATCGATCGGGTGTACGATGAGCCGATACAATTTTTACTTCATGTGATATATCAAGTTTTTTTAATATATCAGCACTGTGACTCATAATATCCCAGTCCGACTGGCTGCCCATAATAACACCAACAGCAAGGGAGATATTTGATGAAGAGGGATGGGGTAATGGCATAATTAATTTAGATCGTCGGATTGATTGTTTTTTTCAGAATAATTGGAAAATATATGATTGATATCTAGCTCTTCTTTCTTTGTTTCTGAAGATTCCTGATGTTCTGTTGTTTCTGAGGGATTAAGGGAAGAGGTATCCGTCTCATCCTTCTCAACACGTCTGTTCGCTTCGGCAACAGCACTGTTTAAATCCATTTGACTGCATAATCCCAGTATGATTGGATCACGTGGTTTAATATTGGCGGAATTCCAATGCTGTTTATCTCTTACCTTGGCAATTGTATCTTTAGTTGTCCCCAAAAGCTTGGCAATTTGCTGATCTAGCAATTGGGGATAGTTTCTTAACAGGAAGGCAATTGCATCAGGACGATCATTTCTCTTTGAAATGGGAGTATATCTTGCGCCTTTTGATCGCTTGACGATTTGCATGCGATTTGCTGATAGTTTTAGCTTTCGATCTGGATCAGCCTCACAGCGATTAATCTCTTCCTGGGTTAACTGGCCATTGGCAACAGGATCATAGCCAATGATACTTTGAGCTACCTCGCCATCGGCAATTGCCTGGACTTCCAAAGGATGCATGCCACAAAATTCTGCAATTTGATTAAAGGTTAAAGCAGTTTTTTCAATAAGCCATACTGCGGTAGCCTTAGGCATAAGAGGTAAGGTCATGACAATCCTGTATGATAAAAATAGAGTAGAATATTATTAAAAACTTAAAACTGTAAATTTTAGGTTAAAACAATATAGACTATTTTAAAAGCTGTAATTTAGTAATTTTATTTGATTGAGATAAGGGTGATGAAGTCACCCTTACATCAATAAGGTTAATAAAATAATCTAATTATTTAAACCTTTTTTTGTCCGATACCAGCAAAACGCTTGTTAAATTTCGCAACTTGACCTCGTGTATCATTGATACGCTGAACTCCGGTCCATGCAGGATGAGATTTAGGATCTACGTCAAGACGCAATGTATCGCCATTAGAGCCATAACAGGAACGGGTTTTGAATTCAGTACCGTCTGTCATGACGACTGTAATTTCGTGATAATCTGGATGGATATCGTTTTTCATGATTTTCTCTTAACAGATTGTAAAAAAAACTCCGTTAACAGACGGAGAAAGAAAATGTATTTATAGTCATTTTACTGCTCGAAATCAATCTCTTCTTTGTTATTTTTTACTGTTTGACATTTTTTTCTTATTTAAAATTCTTTTTTCAAATATAATTGATACGTAACTATTTTTTAGAGCAATTGAATGGAAATGAAAATGAGTAATGAAAATATGGCTAAAAAAAGTAGGAGCATTAAATGGATTCATGAATTTGAATCCTTTATCATGCGGGGTAATGTTGTTGATCTGGCTGTGGGTATTATCGTTGGTGCCGCTTTTACAAGTGTGGTTAAAAGTTTGGTGAATGATATTTTCAATCCCATTATTGGTTTGTTTCTAGGTGGTGTCGATTTCAGTAATTTATTTATCACCTTAAAGGGACCTCATGTTAAAACACTGGCCGAGGCACAAAGAATAGGTGCGGTAACTTTAAACTTTGGAGTTTTTCTCAACACGATTATTCAGTTTCTAATTATCGGATTTGTTGTTTTCCTGATTGTCAGAGGGTTGAATGATATCTATAATCGCATCAAGACGCAGCAAGAAGTTAAAGCCGCACAACCAACAAAACAGGAAGTTTTACTGCAGGAAATAAGAGACATTCTTGCAAACAGAAAACAATCCTAGATCAATTTTTGATAAATTGATTACAAGTCTATGGGAACAAAGAAGTTTTAAATGTTTAAGCGATATGTTTTATTAGGATTAACCCTTTATTTGTTTCCCTTGAGTGCCTGTCAATCACAAGAGAATTCATTAAAGTCATCTGAACGCTTAACCCCACATTCCATTGCCTACAATTACATATTTACTCATGGAATGTGTATTGGTTATCTAGGTAGTTTATCTTCTGTTTCATTGACTGATTTCCAGGATATTTTTTTAAAGGATCAAAATGCAAAACATTACGTTATGATGGCATTATCGAAACCGAATAATCATAATTTGAAAAATGCAAAAAATTCTGTGGAAATACTGATACAGTCTTTGAATAAAAATAATATTCGTTAAAAATTGAGCAGTTCTTTTAAACTGCTCATGAAATAATTCTAGGATGATCTTTTGGTTTTTCTTCTCAAGCTTCCCTCTTCCATAAATAGAAGCAGGGGAGCGGCAATGAAGATGGAGGAAGAAGTTCCCACTATAATACCAAATAACATTATCCAGGCAAAACCGGAAAGAGATGCACCACCGAACAGAGCAAGAGGTAAGGCGGCTAAAAACACGGTAAACGAAGTGGCAAGGGTTCTGCTTAACGTTTCATTAATTGATAGGTCAAGCAATTCTTGAAATGGCATGGAATGATATTTTCTTAGATTTTCCCTTACTCGATCATATACGACAACTTTATCGTTTGTTGAATAACCTAGAATTGTCAAGATGGCAGCCACCATGACCAGATCGAATTCAAAATGTGTGATTACAAGAAATCCGATTGTTTTTGTTAAATCAAGAAGCAAGGTTATAATGGCGCTAAGTGCAAATTCCCATTCAAATCGAAACCAGATATAAATCATAATCATAAAAAGACTGATTCCAAGTGCCAAAAGCCCATTTCTGAATAATTCAGAGGAAACAGAGGCACCAACAGCATCGGCTCGTACAATTTTTGTACCAGTTTCATAATTTGTAACGGCTGATCTGACTTTGCTGATCAATATCTGGGTTGCATCGCCATTATTTTCTTTGGGTGCGTCAAGCCGGATCAGGACATTATTTTTCCCACCAAATTGTTGTAATCCAGCTGCTGTAATGTCGGCATCAGATAAAAATTTGCGCAATTTGCTAAAATCAGCAGGTTCAGGAGTTTGCGCTTCAACCACAATACCGCCACGGAAATCCAGTCCCAATGTCAAGCCGGGATGAAAGAAAAGAATAATTGATGCAATAGATAAAACCGCTGATGTTATCAGGCCGGCAAAGCGTCCACGCATAAAATGAATTTTTGTGCCATGTGGGACGAGATGTAATAAAGGACGACCAAGCATATTCTTTCTTTCAAATCGGAAGTTCTTTAGGGCGGGTGACAGCATACCAGCGAATTGTCAGCATCCAGGAGAGGCATAAGGTGGTGAAAAGGGTCGTAACAATACCAATGGTGATAGTCAATGCAAATCCCTTGACCGCACCCGTTCCAAATATGAATAACATGACGTGTGCAATGAAAGCGGTGACGTTACTGTCGATGATTGTATTGAGAGCACGATCAAATCCAGTTTGTAAAGCGTTAAGGGGCGTACGGCCATTACGTGTTTCTTCGCGAATGCGTTCATTGATAAGAATATTTGCGTCAACTGCCATTCCAAGGGTTAGAAGCATTCCCGCCATACCTGGCAAGGTTAGTGTCGCTTCGAAAAGAGATAAAATGGCACTCATCAATACGAGATTTGCAAATAAAGCGATGTTCGCATAGAGACCAAAACGACCATAAAATAGAAGCATAAAAATAATCACAAGGACAAAACCGCTTACCAGACTCAATCCTCCAGCCCTGATAGCATCAGCCCCCAGTGATGGACCAATTGAACGTTCTTCCATCACTTTTAGCGGAGCAGGCAAGGCACCTGCTCGTAAAAGTAAGGCAAGATCAGTGGCTTTTTGCGCATCAAATCCGCCTGTAATTTGACCATTCCCGCCTGTGATTGGAGTCCGAATGACAGGTGCCTCTATAACCTTATTATCCAACACTATAGCGAAACGTTTGTTGATATTGGCACGGGTAACATTTGCGAAAGATTGTGCGCCTGCATTGTCAAAACTGAAATTTACTGCATATTCGCCACTTTGCTGATCAAATCCAGCACTTGCTCCTGTTAGGTCGGCACCGTCAACTTCAATATGATCACGTATTGGTAATTTTTCATTTTCATTTCCAGCTATTGGGAGAAATGTTACACCAGGTGGAGGTAGGTTTGGGTTTGCATTTTCATCCAATAAGTGAAATGTCATTTTAGCTGTTGTACCAAGTAATTGCTTAATCCGGTTCGGATCACTGACGCCCGGTAGCTGAACAATGATTCTGTCTGTACCCTGACGGGTTATGGATGGATCGACAGCACCTGTTGCATCGATACGTTTGCGAACAATTTCAATGGATTGAGTTACCGCCTCGCTTGCGCGGTGCTGCATTGCATAAGTTGAAAGTTCCATTCTAATTTGATCATTGTTATTACTAACCTCAAATTCATTGGGAACCGCTTTTGGCATTGATCTCAATGCAGATATAACACCCTCTTTTTCACTTGGATCACGCAAATTAAAAACAATGGTATGATCTTTGGGAACCATATGTAAATTGCGATAACCCAGATTTTTGGAAATAAGGGTTTGCCGAACATTGTCACTCAACGTCTGTAAACGGTTTTTGCTGATGATCTCCACATCCACCTGCATCAGTAAATAGGATCCTCCTTTTAAATCAAGGCCAAGATGGATCTGATGCCAAGGTATCTTAAAAGATGGATGTTTAACAAAATTGGGTAAACATAATAATAGCCCCATGAAACAAGTGGCGAAAACCAGGGCAAGTTTTGTTCGACTGTAATACATCATCGCAGTAACGACTAAATCCTTTTTGTCCCGATGGACTGAAAATGGTTAAAGGGAACGTTTAACAACAGGGTCGTTGTCATGTTATTCGATGCAATATGTTTTGGTTATAATACTATTATATGGCAAGGTATATATAGCATTATAAATAAAAACAATGTTTAAATACGTTTAAGAATATTTTATTTTCTATCCAAATTTAAGAAAAATTGTAAGTTTAAATTTAATATAAAGCGAGAAAACAAATGGCAGAACAGTCGATTTTGCGTGTGGGTATTGCTGGGGCGGGATATTTTGGTCGTTTTCATGCTTTAAAATCTTTTAAAGCAGAGCGTGAAAATCTGATCGGTATCTATGATCCAGTAATTGGCAATGCAATAAAAGTTGGAAAAGAAGCCGGTAATGTTCCCTATATGCCACTTGACCAGCTGTTACAATCTTGTGATGCCTTGATTATTGCCGCACCTGCCGAATTTCATTATGAATTGGCCCTTGAGGCCCTTGAAAAAGGTAGGCATGTTCTAATAGAAAAACCGATTGCCTCAACGCTTGATCAGGCTGATCATCTCATTGATCTGGCAAATAGTCGTGGACTTGTCTTGCAAGTTGGGCATCTTTTACGTTATTCAGCGGAACAGAAAGTTATACATGAACGTATAAAGAAGCCTTTATATATTGAAACCATGCGAATTGCACCTTTCAAGCCGAGAGGGGTTGATGTTTCTGTTATTCTTGATCTAATGATCCATGATCTCGATCTTGTTCTAGCTATCGTACCATCTCATATACGAAAAGTGGATGCGTTGGGTGCATCCGTGACATCAGAATTCGAAGACATAGCAAATGCTCGGGTTACTTTTGAAAATGGATGCGTTGCGACCATTGCAGCCAGTCGTATTTCCTTAAAAACTGAGCGTAAAATGCGAATTTTTTCCGAAGAAGGGTATTTATCGGCTGATTTTGTGGAAAATCAATTGGTCATGATTGGAAAAGAAAAGGGTATGCCTTTACCTGGTACCAATGGATTTAGAAGAGAAGTGGTGAAATGGAAAGATCATGATAATATGGAGGCTGAGCATCATGCTTTTGTAAAATCCTGTCTTGATGGAATACCAGTTCTCGTGGATGGGGTTGCGGGGCGAAGAGCTTTGAATGCAGCATTGGCGGTGATCAAAAGTATAAAAGAATCAAGAGAGCGAATGCAGGTTTCTGGATTATTGAATTCTAAAACAAATAGCTTTTAATATTAATATATCTTTAAAGGGATATAGTTCTGTAATTTATCATGATCTAACAAAGCAGTTTTGATGGTTTGTGCTAATTGTTATGAAGAAATGGTAAATAATGTGTTTTTCATATCGACGGAAATGATCAGCATGATAAAAAGTTTTGCAGTATTAATTTTTGAAGTTTCACAATTAATTTTCCATAAAAATTAATATTGATGTGAAAATGATATGATCCAGTGGCAAATGATTTCATGCTATCTAGGATTATATTTTAAAATTTTTAAACAGGATAATATTACATAATCATTTACTAAAAAATGAACTGTAAAATCGTCATAATATAGCTTAAATGACATTTATAATAATACAAGGTTGTTGTTTTTGAAATAAATGAAAAATTAACAGGAGAAGCCTTTAAATCAAGTTATCGAAAATATTTTTATTTTGATAACTTGATTTAATGTAAAAAATTATTGAAGCGCCTTTTTTATTTGTAATGCTAGCGCAGGATTCCACATTGCGCCGGTTGCACTCATGACAGCATCAGCACCCAGGGAAAGATATGTTTGATAATGTTCTGGGCTATTGACTCCCCCAACACCTATAATGACAAATTTTTCATTATGATTGGCTCTCCATTCATATAGGCGGGAAACCATTTCTTCACCGGCCCAACGAATTGCATCACCACAAACTCCTCCTGTTGGACGATCCCCTCCCAAAGCCTGTTTACCTTGAGAGGTCACAGGTCTTGCCGAAAGGGTGTTGATTGCGCAAAAGCCGTCAACGATAGGAGCCAATCTTTCAAGAAAAGAATAAAGAAGTTTGTTATCTTTAAAATAAGCCAATTTAAGCATCAATGGTTTATCTGGTACGGCATTCTTGATCGCGTGGGCAATCCGTTCAACCTTATCAATATCAAAACATAAAAGGTTATTTACCCCTTCATTGGGACAGCTCAAATTTGCCTCTAGAAGGGGAACACCTGTCTCATCGACCAAACGGGCCGCTTCTGCATAATTTTCCTCGATATGATTGGTAACACCCAATGTGCCCTGGAAACTGCCGATTACAACCTGTCCAGGTTTTGCATAATTAACTGCGTCCTCCATGTCAGGTTGCCATATATCTGGATCAAAAGAAGGGACACCAAAAGAGTTTGTTATGGATAAAGGCAAATCATAATTTTGATCAGCTAATACTGTATCAACATTTTCTGAAAGTCTATGTTCCGGATGGACAGCCAAGACATTGGGAAGGGGATGGCATTTATATTTTTTTGTTCTGACCGTCTTATAAACGCACAAATCATATCCCCAGTCCAGTGCCGCCTTTACATATTTGCCATTGAGTAAAGGTCCGGCGGGAATACCGAATGGTAGATTAATCTTATTTCCCAGAAAATGAACAGTAGGTTGGTTTACAATAGAAATTTCCGGTTTTTGTGTAAAATCTCCAAAAGGGCCTTTCTGGTAGTTTTCCTCATAACTTAACCTTGGATTGTAAAATGGATGGCTATGATTTTCCATGAACAGGGTTCCTCCTTATAATTATACGTGATTTTCAAATTGTTGATATTTAAAGCCGGAAGTCGCTTGATATTTCATGTCATTCCTACAACATATTACAAAATATATGGCTGTCATGACAGACAATTCAATCAGGTAAAACAAATAATTTAAAATTACAGGATTTACTGATTAAATGGATTACTTTATTCATCATTTGATTTCAAATTCTCCTGCAAAATTTCCAATTCAAGCCATCTTTCCTCAAGTTTTTCTTGTTTTTTTTGTTTATCCAGTAATTGCCGTGTGAATTTTTCAAATAAATCAGGGTCTTCCTGATATAATCCTGGATCATTGAGATGTTGGTTCAGCTGCATTATAGAGATTTGAAGTTTCTGAAGCTTTTCTGGCAAATGATCCAGTTCATACTGGTCTTTGTATGAAAGTTTTTTTGGTTTTGGTTTAATGGGTGTTTTTGAATATGTTGGTTTTTGCGATTTATTTTGTGTTTTCCTGATAAGATTTTCCTGTTTATATTCACGAAGTGCCATCATGTCAGAATATCCACCGGCATATTCTGTCCAGATACCATTACCTTCAGCTACAAGAACTGAAGTGGCAATTCGATCAAGAAAATCTCGATCATGACTGACCAGAATAAGGGTTCCTTTATAAGTGGACAACACTTCCTGTAACAAATCAAGCGTTTCCAAATCAAAATCATTCGTAGGTTCATCCAGAATCATCAGGTTTGAAGGTTGGCTCAAAGCACAAGCAAGCAATAATCGAGCTTTTTCTCCACCAGATAAAACCTTCACGGGTGTTTTAGCTTGCTCTGGTTGAAAAAGATACTGTTTCATATATCCGATAACGTGTTTTTTTTCCCCTCCGATATCTACATAATCTCCACGTCCACGTGTAAGCGTTTCTGCCAATGTTTTTTCAGGATCAAGGATCTGTCTGTGTTGATCTAGATAATTGATTTCAAGTTTGCTTCCAAGTTTGATTTCTCCCTGATCAGGCAGTTCCTGCTCTGTCAATAATTTCAGCAACGTACTTTTGCCGGCACCATTTGGACCAATAATGCCAAGCCGATCTCCACGTACAATACGTAAATTTAAATTATTTATGATTGTTCTTGAATTATAGGATTTGGTTATGTTTTTTGCATCTATGACAATTTTACCGGAATTTTCTGCATCACTTGATTGTAGGGTGTCCAAGGAAGGATTCTGTATATGGTTTTTTCTTTTTAGACGAAGTTCTGAAAGTTCCGCCATTCGTCTAACATTACGTTTGCGTCGGGCGGTAACGCCGTAACGCACCCAATCCTCCTCTCTTGCAATTTGACGATTTAACTTATGATACTCCAGTGCTTCCTGTTCGAAAAAATTCTCCCTCCATAATTCAAATTCGGAAAATTTCATGGAAAGTTGCCTTGCCTGTCCTCTATCCAGCCAGATAATGCCTTTTGCCATATTATCCAGAAATCGACGGTCATGGCTGATCACTAAAACCGCAGAAGATAAAGATTTTAATTCAGATTCCAGCCATTCTATTGTTGGAAGATCCAGATGATTTGTGGGTTCATCTAACAGTAATAGATCTGGTCTTGGAGCTAAAACCTTGGCCAGTGCACAGCGTCTTGTTTCACCCCCTGATAGATGTGCAGGATTTTCATTACCAGTTAATCCCAGTGCCTCAAGCAGAATTCGCCCACGAAAATAATCATCCGGACTGGGTAATTCTGAACAAACATAATCAATGGTTTTTGTGAAATAAGAAAGATCAGGTTCTTGGGATAGGCATTGAATGGTAGTGCCAGGCTGTATAAAAAGATTTCCTGAATCTCTATTTTGCAATCCCATTATAATTTTGAATAAGGTGGATTTCCCTGATCCATTTCTACCGACCAGACATAATTTTTCATTATTTGCAATATTGAAATTCAGGTCGGTAAAAAGGGGGTGACCTCCAAAACTGTAAGAAAGATTTTGTATAAGCAAAAGTGGGGATGACATATAATGAGATAATGTGGTTTACAGAATGTTTGCTATATAAGTAAATTTGTATATTAAAACATATTTATTAAATATGAAGATGTAAATATTTTTATTAAATAGACAAAATTTTGATAATAAAGTGATTTTGTTTTTAAAAATTTGGGAATAAATAAAATTACTGAAATTTTGAATAATCTGATAATTTTTTTTTACTTTTTAAATTGTAAATTACCCAGATTGAATTGCCAATGCATCTTTTTATCGTGATAAAGAGTGGATTATATGCCTGATAAAAAAACAAAAATTAAAAACTGGACAAGATTACAAACGAAAATTGGCAAAAAGGCAATTTTCCCTCTTGTAATTTTAGGATTGCTTTCAAGTTTGATTGCTGTCGGTATGGCATGGGTGATTGCTGAAATTATCGGAAAAATCTTGGTCCCATCCATACCAATACAATTTCCAATTTCAATACTGATATTATTTTATCTGTTACTATCGCTTCTCAAAGGATGCGTATTTTTTTTGGAAGGTGACTTTACGATCAAAATCGGTCTTAAAGCACGACATCGCCTACGTAATTTGATTATCAATCATATTATGCAAATCGGTCCTTCAATATTAAGGCGACAATCAAGTGGCGCTTTGACAGCATTGGCGGTTGATCAGGTTGAATCTTTGGATGGTTATTTTTCACGATGGTTGCCGGCATCGGTTCTATGGATTGTCTCACCACTACTTATTCTTTTTTTCGTGTATTTAGTTCAACCATGGTCAGCGTTGATTATGGGTTTATGTGGTTTGATGGTTCCTATTGCACAGGCAATTTTTGGAATTGGAGCAGCCATGGCTGCAAGAAAGCAATTTTTGGCAATGACCCGTTTGCAGGCTCAATTTCTTGATAGAGTAAGAGGGATTGCAACGATTGTATTGGCTGGTCGATCAGATGACATGGCCAATAGACTTGCATTATCAGCAGATGAATTGCGTAAGATAACGATGAAAATATTACGGGTAGCTTTCTTGTCGTCTGCCTCTATTGATTGTGCGATGATTATCGCGATTATTCTGGTAGTGTTGATGGATGGAAGTCAATTTGTCCAAATTCATTCAATACAATCTATTCCTGTCACGCATATTCTCTTTACTTTATTGATTATTCCGGAGTTTTTTGGTCCTCTACGCAGTTTGGCTCTGGCCTATCAGGACAGGGCACGACTTGGCGGAACGGCTGCATCTATTGTTGAATTGCCTGTCAAAAATGAATTTTCAACCAATGTAAAGGATATTCCTTTCAATGATAAAGTGGAAATAAGCTTTAAAAATGTTTCCTATCATTGGGACGCTCAAAGAGGTCGTATATTACATTCTCTGAATTTCGACATCAAGGCAGGGGAAAGAGCTTTATTGATAGGTCAGTCTGGTGCAGGAAAATCAACCATTATCGAAATGATTCTCGGATTTATAAAGCCGAATGAGGGGCAGGTTTTGGTAAATGGATTGGATATTACCGAATATTCGGCTGCTTCATTGTCAAAATTAATGGCATGGATCGGACAAAAACCTGTTATTTTTTGCGGTACTATTCGTGAGAATATTATGTTTGCCAGACCCTCCGCAACCGAGCAAGAATTTCAACAAGCCATTGAAGCGGCGGCGATAGATCGATATTTGTTAGATTTACCGCATGGGCTTGATACGGTAATTGGTGAAAACGGTTATGGGTTATCGGGTGGTCAGGCCCAAAGAATTGCTATTGCACGAGCATATCTGAAAAACGCTCCATTATTATTGCTTGACGAACCTACAGCTCATCTTGATCCCGAAACGGAGAGGGATATTTTTAATCAATTGTTGAAACTGACCGAAAATAGAACAGTCATTATGGCCACTCATTCGGAACAGGGGCAAAAATTGCCTGGTATACACATCAATTTAAATCATGGATTTATAATTTCCTGTCAGAAGGAAGGATAATATGCAAAATATTCAAGATATTACCAGATCTGAAAAATCCTCCGTGACGGCAGCGTTTAAAACAATATTTTCGATATGGTATAAACGGTTGCCCGCTTTACTTTTTGGAATTTTTATCTCCTTGATAGCCGTATTATTGGGATTGGCTTTAATGAGCTTTGCCGGGGGCAAGGTTGCCTTGACAGCTATGGGTGCAATCATAACCAGCTCACTGTTTTTAAAAATGGTCGGGGTTTCCCGCATGATTATGCGATATGTGGAAAGATTGTTTACCCATAATGCCATGTTTCATGCTTTAGCAGACTTAAGGATATGGTTTTTCCGTACACTTGCTATGGGGAGTGCGGCAGGATTGGGTTTCCGTCATAGTGGGGATATATTATCCCGATTGGTTTCTGATATTGAAACATTGGACGGATTATATTTGCGTCTTATTTTACCGTTTTTCGGTTCCATATTGACATCTTTTGTGCTTTTTACAGTTATAGCCCATTATAATTTGGCATTGGCTGTATCTATCGTGATTTGTTATGGAATTTCTGCATTTTTATGCCCATTTGGTGCGGGCTTTATAACCCGGAAAAGAGGGAAAAAACTTGTTCAGGATACGGCACAGCTGAGAATAACAGTTCTGGATTTTATTCATGGTTTAAGGGAAATAAGAGCCTTTGGAGCAGAACGTAGAGTTTCCATATTAATCAAAAAAAATGAGAATGAACTTTTTGATCAACAATATATTCAGGCAAGGGAAGTAGCGTTAATAGGAGTCATCGCATATTTTTTTGGTCAAGTTGCTGTTTTATTTGTATTGATGAGCGGATTGAACATTGGTTTTCATGGATTGAACGCTTTTCACACGGTTTTCTGTCTTTTTCTGACTATTACAGCATTTGAATTGGTCGTTCCTTTGAGCAAGGCAGGAGGTTTGGCAGGTCAAATCGTCAATGCCGCCATAAGAGTTGTAAATATTAATGACAATAAAAAAGTTGAAGACAATTCTAAATCTGGTAAAGTTCCACCTGAAACCGGGGATATCAAGTTTCGGAATGTATCGTTTCGTTGGGGAGATTCACAACCATGGTTTTATCAGAATTTGAACCTGACGATTGCACAAGGAAAAAAAATTGCCATTATAGGATCATCCGGTGTGGGAAAATCCACTCTGGCGGCCTTGTTATTAAAGGTCATTCAGCCAACAAAGGGCTCAATAACATTGGCTGATCAAAATCTTGACTGGTTTGATAATGAATCAGTCCGCAAACGAATAGCATGGCTTTCTCAAAACACCCATTTATTTGATGATACAATTCGTCAGAATCTTTTGCTTGGAAACCCTGATGCGACAGAGGAAGATTTGTGGCAAGCCCTTTCTGATGCTGCAGTGGCAAATGTTGTTCGTGAGATGCCGGATGGACTGGATACCTGGCTTGGAGAGGGTGGTGTAAAGGTTTCCGGAGGACAGGGAAGAAGGATTGCATTGGCACGTACATTGTTACTAAAAGCCCCGATTTTACTTTTGGATGAACCAACATCAGGATTAGACGGTGATACTGAAAAAGCGTTTTTTCAAACCCTAAATCAGATAACAGGCAACCGAACGGTGATTTTGATAATGCACCGTTTAACGGGTGTTGAAAACATAGATGAGGTATGGCGGTTATCTAATGGACAACTAGTTGCGGAATAAAAGAAAATTATATATTTTATTACTTGTTGATATTATATATTGATTTGAAAATGTTGCCTTGAAAGAAAGTAATTAAATGCGTCGATTTGTTCCTGTTTTACTAGCATCCATTTTGTTGGGGGCATGTTCCCAATCCGGTTCTTTAACGCAAAAGAATGACAGAACCTATGTTGTATTTTTTCCATTTGCTTCCACGGATCTGGATGATTCGGCTAACAAAACCATTTCTCAAGCTGCTACTTATGCGAAAAAATTTCCTGAAAAACAGGTTTATGTCAAAGGTTATGCAGCAATTTATGGCGATTTATCCAAAGATGAAATGATGGCAATTCAGCGTGCCAAAATTGTTGCACAAAAGGTTGTGGATGATGGAGTTCTGTCAAATCGTGTTCATGATATTCCCCGTCCGCCAGAAAATCGTAAAAGTCAAGTGGCGGCAAGACGTGTGGAAATTATAGTTCAATAAATTCTATCTGGATAATCTTTTTTAACTTGTTTGATAAAGTTAGATTACATGATGAGAGAGACCCCCAAAAAATACTAGAAACAGTTTTTGGGTATCAGTGTTTTCGTGGTTTGCAAAAACAGGCGATTGATCTTGTAATGCAAAATCAGGATGTTTTGTTATTGATGCCCACCGGGGGAGGTAAAAGTATCTGTTATCAAATCCCGGCTTTGTGTCGTTCTGGAATGGGCTTGGTAATTTCACCATTAATTGCGTTGATGGATGATCAGGTAGCAGCTTTAAGGCAATTAGGTGTGAGTGCAGGTGCATTACACTCTGAATTGGAAAATGAGGAAGCATACAATATCCGTCATGATATTGCTTCAAAAAAACTCAAGCTCTTATATGTTTCCCCAGAACGCTTGCTCCAAAACGATACATTGAAATTTTTGGAAAAAATTCAAATTTCCATGATTGCAATTGATGAAGCCCATTGTATATCCGTATGGGGGCATGATTTTCGTCCGGAATATCGCCTTTTATGTGATTTACCTCGGATATTTCCTTCTGTTCCAAGAATTGCCCTTACAGCAACAGCTGATCCAGTCACGCAAAAAGATATCATTCAGGCTTTGGATATGCCTGAAGCCAAAATTCTGCGATCCAGTTTTCATCGGTCTAATTTATTTATACGTGTAATACAAAAAAATACCGAATCCAAACAGCTAAGGGAATTATTAAAAAAATATCGTGATGCGGCTTGTATCGTGTATTGTGGAAGTCGTAATAAATCTGAACGGATAGCTTATAATCTTGTTCGTTATGGTTTTACCGCTGTGGCTTATCATGCCGGTTTATCCGCACTTGAAAAAAGAGGTATCCTATTAAGGTTTCGATCAGGAGAGCCTTTAATTATCGTTGCGACGGTTGCTTTTGGAATGGGAGTCGATCGTCCGGATGTCAGATTGGTTGTTCATTTGGATATGCCCAGGGGACCAGAAGATTATTATCAACAAATAGGTCGAGCTGGACGGGATGGTGATCTTGCCGAAACCGTTTTATTCTATAATGGTGCTGATGTTGCTAAGGCGCGATATTTTCTTGAACATTCTACGATTACAGATGAACAGAAGAAAATCGCGTGTTCAAGACTTGATATGATGGTGGCATTATCTGAAACGGCTGAATGCCGAACAAAACTTTTGTTGCATTGTTTTGGAGAAAACCTGGATAAGTCTTGTAATCACTGTGATAATTGTAAAAATCCTGTAAGACTGTTAAATGGAACTATAGCGGCTCAGAAAGTGATTTCTGCAGTATACCGCACCGGACAACGTTTTGGAGCAATGCATATTATTAATGTATTGCGAGGCAAATATAATATTCAAGTTGAAAATTTCCAGCATGATCGACTTTCTTTATTTGGTATTGGGAAAGATAAATCACACAATTTTTGGCGTTCTGTTATTCACCAATTGATGGCCCGAGATGTTTTGCGTCAGGGAGAGGAATTTTCAAATTTGTTTCTAAACCAGGAAAAAGCCCGTCCGTTGTTAAGGGGGAAAAAGAGTTTATTTCTGCG
Organism: Commensalibacter sp. M0355; assembly: GCF_016101365.1. Classification (NCBI taxonomy): domain Bacteria; kingdom Pseudomonadati; phylum Pseudomonadota; class Alphaproteobacteria; order Acetobacterales; family Acetobacteraceae; genus Commensalibacter; species Commensalibacter sp. M0355. The sequence goes on along the minus strand of NZ_JACFQQ010000001.1, from coordinate 171,200 downwards.
TGAAGATATTGAAAAATCTGAAATATATAAATGTCAAAATACAGACGATACATTGCTAATAACACAAAACCGGCATAAATTATTTGATGAATTAAAAAAATGGCGATCAGATGAGGCGCGTAAACAACAGGTTCCTCCATATATCATTTTTCATGATTCGGTGTTAAGGGAAGTAGCTCTTTGTAATCCCCAAACCTTGAAAGATTTTAAGGATATAAAAGGTGTAGGGAATATGAAATTGGAACATTATGGATTGAAATTATTAGAAATAATCAAGGAGTTTCAAAATAATAGATAATGATTATTTATATTGGATGATTTTACGCATAAGACTAAACGATAATGAAGTCATTTATTTTACACTAATTATTCATTATTTTTTTTGATAATCAAGAATAAAGAAATTTAAAAAATGTTTTCATAAAGATCAATATTTTTGCATATGTTACTTTATTAAAGATTTACTTGAATTTTTATCAAAAATCTATCATATACGATATGATCGAAATTGTTCGACAATTCACACGTAAAGGTTCGACCGCTGGTGCTTGAAAAAGGTAATCGGTACTTTACGGAGGTTTAACCAGTTATAAGGATAATATTTATGGCAATGCCAGATTTTACTTTGCGTCAGTTATTGGAAGCGGGTGTTCATTTCGGACATCATACACGTCGCTGGAACCCTAAAATGGCACCTTTCTTATTTGGTGTCCGTAACCAGGTTCATATTATTGATCTTCAACAAACGGTTCCTATGTTGGATCGCGCATTGCATGCCGTTCGTGATACAGTTGCCAATGGTGGAAGAGTATTGTTTGTTGGCACAAAACGTACAGCTTCTGAGATTGTTGCGGAAACAGCCAAACGTTGTGGGCAGTACTATGTCAATCACCGTTGGCTAGGGGGTATGCTGACAAACTGGAAGACCATTACCAATTCTATCAAGCGTTTACGCCAGATCGAAGAAACGCTTGATGGCGATACAATTGGGTTGACCAAGAAAGAGATTCTTCAGTTGACCCGTGAACGAGATAAATTGGAACGTTCACTTGGCGGTATCAAGGAAATGGGTGGTTTGCCGGACATACTCTTTATCATTGATACGAATAAGGAAAAATTGGCTGTACAGGAAGCTAACAAATTGGGTATTCCTGTTGTAGCTGTCCTGGATAGCAATTCAGATCCTGATGGGATTACCTATCCAATTCCAGGAAATGATGATGCATTACGTTCAATCAATTTATATTGTGATTTGGTTGCCGGTGCTGTGTTGGATGGTATTTCCAAGGAATTAGGTGCCGCAGGTGAAGATATTGGTGCGGCAGAGGAATTGCCTCCTGAAATTATTATGGAATCTGTTTCTGTACAAGAGACACCAGACGTTCCAGCTTAATTGCCAATAAGTTTTCTGATTGTTGACGATTCAATATGAAATTCGTCAAAAAATCAATTTATATTAAATGATACAAGCATAACGTCTCGATATTGATCGAGACGTTCGTGTGTTAAGAAAAGGGAAAAATGATGGCAGAGATTACAGCTGCATTAGTAAAAGAATTACGTGAAAAAACCGGTGCCGGCATGATGGATTGCAAAAAGGCGCTTAATCAGACAGCTGGCAATATCGAGGAAGCTATTGATTGGTTACGTAAAAAGGGATTGGCTACTGCTGCAAAAAAATCCGGCCGTGTGGCTGCTGAGGGATTGGTAGGAATTGCGACAGCGGGTAACAAGGCCGCCATGGTCGAAATTAATGCTGAAACCGATTTTGTCGCCAGAAATGAACAGTTTCAACAATTTGTTGAGGATGTCGCCAAAGTTGCATTGACAGTGGGTGAAGATGTCGAGGCCTTGAAAAATGCCACAATGGAAAATGGAAAAACTGTTGCAGAAAATCTAACCAACTTGATTGCCACAATTGGTGAAAACATGACCATTCGACGTGTGCGTGTTTTTGAAGTTTCTTCTGGTGTTGTAGCAAGCTATGTTCATTCCGCCTTGCGTCCAGGTTTAGGAAAAATTGGTGTACTGGTTGCTTTGGAGGCACCTGAAGCATCTGATGAAATTGAGGATCTCGGTCGTAAAATTGGTATGCAGGTAGCCGCTGTACGTCCAATTGCATTAAGTGTTGAAGAAATTGATCCTGCCGCTGTTGAACGTGAAAAAAGCATTTTTATTGAACAGGCGCGTGCATCAGGTAAACCGGACAATATCATTGAAAAAATGGTTGAAGGTCGCTTACGTAAATTCTATGAAGAAGTTGTTCTTTTGGAACAAACCTGGATTCATGATGGTGAAAGCAAAGTCAAGGCTGTTGTTGACAAAAATGGAGCAAAACTTGTTGCCTTTGAACGTTTCCATCTGGGTGAAGGCATTGAAAAAGAAGAAAGCGATTTTGCTGCTGAAGTTGCCCAAGCTGCCAAGGGTTGATTACAATTAACAGGGTGGGGGAGATAGAATGCAGGAATGGTCTTCCCCGGTTATTGTTTTGAATACACGCCCTTATGGAGAAACTGATGGAATAGTGTCTGTTCTTTCGCTAGAGCAGGGATTATTCAGGGGGCTTGTCAAGGGTATGATTTCCCGTCGTCAAATTTCCATTTGGCAGACGGGAAATTTTGTCAATGTCGATTGGTCAGCGAAACTATCAGATCAGTTGGGATATTTCAAAGGCGAATTGATACGTTCGAATTTTGCAATTCTATCGCCTTGTCCATTGGCATTTTCAGCCATGCTGTCCTTATGTGCTGTAGCCGAAAGTGGATTACTCGAGCGTCAACCGGTGGAATATATTGCAAAATCATCTTTTCAATATCTTGATTTTGTCGCGGAAAACCCTGCAGATTCAAATAAAGAAATTGTTCCTCGGCTATTACGATGGGAATTAAATTTTCTTGCGGCACTGGGGTATGCGTTGGATATATCAATCTGTTATGAATCTGACAAGTGTCAATCTTTTTTTGTGTCTCCACGTACGGGAAAAGTGGTTACGGAAGTTATGGCAGGAAAGTGGAAGCCGAAATTATTCCCTTTTCCATCTTTTTTTCTGAATGAGGAAGAAAATGGCAATCAGAAAGATTGGATGAATGGTTTGAAATTATCCCGTTATTTTCTAGAGAAAAATGTGTTTTCCTTAATAAATAAAGACTTGCCCAGGGCAAGAAAAAATTTTGAAGAAAGAGTGGCGGCAAATATTGACAATTTTTGATATTCAATTTCATTTTTTAGATTTATGAAATAAAAAATGAGAAGAATTTGCATGTAATATCAAATTATTTGTAATCTCTGCAAAATTAAAACCATATACAGCCTTAGAAAAATAAAATATAACTGTCATATAATGACATATTTAAGGAGATTGATATGGTTTTCCGAATTTGGAGCCATTCCTATAAAGAAGGTGATGAAATGCCCAATGCCCAACGTTATCATGGCATGGGACAGAATGGAGGTAATCTTTCCCCCTCTTTATTTTGGGAGGATGCTCCAGATAATACAAAAAGCTTTGTTATAACCATGTACGATCCTGATGCTCCAACCGGGTCTGGATGGTGGCATTGGGTTGTTGTCAATATATCACCCAACATAACACATCTGGTTGAAGGGGCTTCCTCCAATAAATTGCTGCCTGAAGGTGCAATCGAGATTCGAAATGATTTTGGTCAAAAGGAATACGGGGGTGGAGCACCACCACCTGGAAAACCGCATCGTTATATAATTACGATTCATGCATTAAATATAGCAAGAATAGATGTGACACCTTCCTCAACCCCAGCTTTCGTCGGTTTTAACGTGCATCATCATTCATTGGCTTCTGCACAATTGATCTGTCATTTAAAAGGTTGAATGAATTATCACAATCATTGTTTTACAGATTGTGATAATTTGATCAATATATCGCTAATTTAAAAGCTATCCTTCAAAACCGTTGGGGTTTTTACTTTGCCAGTTCCAAGAATCCTGTACCATATCATGCAGATTCAATCTCGTTTCCCAATTCAATAATTTTTTGGCGCGATCAGCATTAGCCCAATATGCGGGTAGATCTCCATCACGGCGTGGGGCAAAATGATATGGCAATTTTTTTCTGAACACATTTTCAAAAGTGGCTATAACCTCCAGTACACTATTTCCCTGACCGGAACCCAAATTGAAAATATTCACTCCTGATTGGGTGTCATTAAAGTTGAGTGCGGCCAAGTGTCCCTCAGCCAAATCCATAACATGAATAAAATCCCTGATACACGTTCCATCTCTGGTTTCATAATCATTGCCGAATACTGCGAGGGAGGCCAATTTTCCAATAGCTACCTGAGTGATATAAGGCATGAGATTATTGGGAATACCCTGAGGATCCTCGCCAATCAATCCTGATGGATGCGCTCCTACGGGATTGAAATATCTTAATATTGTAATTGACCAGTCCTGGTCCGCGATTGATAGATCCTGAAGAATTTTCTCAATGAAGAGCTTGCTGCGACCGTAAGGTTGGGTTGGCTCTCCGGTTTCCATGGTTTCGATATATGGAATAATCGGCTGGGTTCCGTAAACAGTTGCGGATGAACTGAAAATAAATTTTTTGACGTTGGCCTTTTTCATGGCATCAAGCAAATTGATAGTACCATAAACATTGACATCATAATATTCCAATGGTTTGCGTACCGATTCACCAACGGCTTTCAGTCCTGCAAAATGAATAACTCCCTTTATATTGTTTTCTTTGAATATGGTGTCTAAAAGATCTTTGTTTCTAATATCCCCTTGATAAAATCTTGGTCGTTTTCCAGTAATCTTTTTAATGCGATCAAGAACGATTTCCTTGCCGTTATAAAGATTGTCAATGATAACTGGATCAATACCTTGTTTTATTAGTTGAATACAAGTATGGCTTCCAATATAACCGCAACCACCTGTAACTAATATTGTCATGAATATGGCCCTATATTTAAAAATTAAAGTATATTACTATTCAAATTAAATCGGTCAGCATATTACTGTACTGGGATTTGTAAATAAAGAAATTAATTAGCCCCATGAAATGTTACAATTCAAAAAAGAATAAAATTTTTTAATGATGTTTTAATATATTCTAGGCTAAAAAATGCTAACTAATTTTTTGATATGATCGATTATTAAATTTTTTACATATTTATCAATAATATATATGTATTATTCACATATTATTTTTGTTTAGGATTATTTACGTTTTCAAAACGTCATGAATTTGTTAAATTTATACAGAATTTGTCCGATTTACCTATATAAATTTAAGTTGAATTTTAATTCTGAATAAAATCAGTATCTTAAAAATAATTATTATGTTAATAATTTCATTAATTACATCATAATTATAATTGTGGTAAAATTATAATTATATATTGAAAATTGGTTTCATATTGCTTAAGTGAAATATTAAACAATTGGAAAGATTGATTTAGAATATTTAATTTTTTATTTTATAGGGATAAAACTGTTATGGCTGGTAATAATATTATTTCAAGTGATACGGATTTTAGGCATCTTGTTATTCAGAATGATTATCCAATATTATCCGGTGGCCATTGGACCGCAAAACTAGATGATGCCGGGAATACTGTCTATGTAAGCGGTGGTATCAGTGTCAAGGGGCCAGTAAACATGATTCATGGCATATTGGATATTGAAAGTGGTGCTGTCGTAAGTGGGTTAAATGAAATAGCGAATATGAGTGGATTCAATGGTGATCATGCTAATCCATTAATTAATGTTAAGTCAGGTGGTGTGATTAAAGATTCCAATCTTATAAATGGTGATATTCATATTTATAATGGCGGTATCTCATCCGATAACTCTATGGTATCAGAAAAAGTGACGATAGATAATGGCGGAATTTCAAATAATGATACATTCTACAATCCAGGTGATACAGCAGAAAGTGGCGGTACATTAATTAATAGCAATTTGAAGGGGGGATCAAGCTCTTTCAGAACTGCGGCAAACAGGTCAGACATTTACTACGCGTCAGGTGCCGTTATGACCGATCATCATATGCCTGATATTACCTCCATTAATTCAGGCGCTCAAAATGTTAAATTACATATAGCAAGTGGGGCTGTATATAATGAACCTGAAAACTATGACCCGCCAGATTTTGCAAATATTGAGATAAAAAATGACTATCCTCTATTAACAGGGGAAAAATGGATCGCGGATGTGGATGAAGAAGGTAAAACCTATTTTCAACGGGAAGGACAGCCCAACTCCGAAAAGATTTATGGTCCTGTAGATATGATTCATGGCATCTTGACTATTCATAGCGGGGCAATCGTGGATGGTCTCTATCAAATAGCTAATATGAGTGGCTTTGATGGTAAATCAAATCCGATAATAATCATTGAGTCGGGTGGCAAATTAACAAATTCCACAGTTTTTAATGGTTATCTTACCGTATCCAGTGGGGGAATTTCACAAAACAATCATTATATATCAGAAGAAACCACAATTCAAAATGGTGGAATATCTGATAATGATACTTTCTATAATCCTAAAAATGGTGCAGATAAAGAAAAGGGAGGCACGTTAATTAATCGCCATTTAGCAAATGGTTCAAGTTCTTTTCGTACAACAGACGGACCAGGTCCTTTAAATATAGCAAATGGCGCAGGGTTTATTAATCCTCATATTGATAATTCACAAAATGATAGTGTAGCCAATGTAACATTACCTGTTAAAGGTGATGAAACATATCCATGCTTTTTAGCCGGAACTTTAATCAAAACTGATAGGGGTGATATCGCGGTTGAAAATCTTGGAGTGAATGACAGAGTTTATATTCACACAGAAAACGGGTTGCAATTACAGCCCATAACCTCCATAGTCAGTGATACACATTTTGTTAACACGCATTTGCCCGATGATGAGGGTGGATATCCTGTCTGTATTTTGAAAGATGCCATTTCCGAGAATATTCCGTATCAAGATACTTATGTAACACCTGAACATTGCCTGTTTATTGATGGTAAATTTATACCCGTGCGTATGTTGGTCAATAATCATTCCATTTATTATGATCATTCACAAAAAATGTACAGATACTATCATATTGAAACAGGAGAACATTCTGTCATCACGGCCAATGGAATGCTTACTGAAAGTTATTTGAATACTAGGGACACCATCAAGGATATTGAAAATAATGTTATCCGGTTGCCTAAAAATTGGGTAAATGATGCCGCGGCTCCATTAAACGTTGATCGTGATAGTGTGGAAAAAGTATATAATTCCCTCTTGGATCAGGCTTTGGCCAAACATATTGATAGAAAAGGCAGAAAACCCCTAATTACAAATGATCATGATATTTGCCTTATAGCCGATAATGGCAATGTTATTGAAAAACGAATTGATAATGGAAAAGTAACCTTCATTATTCCAAAAAATACCAAGAATGTCCGGATTGTTTCCCGTGCAAGCCGACCAAGTGATGTTATTGGTCCATTTGTTGATGATAGACGCTATCTCGGTCTATTGATCAAGAGCATTAAGCTTTTCAATAAAAATAAGAGTTTTGATATTGATATTCATCTCAGTGAAGAAAATCTTGATGGATGGCATGCACTGGACAGTGATTCAGTCAGATGGACAAATGGCAATGCCTTTTTACCTTTGGAGGATTATTGCAAAGACGATAAATGTGTTCTCGTTCTGGAAATTGTTTCTGCAGGTCCCTATGTTCTTGAGGAAAATGAAGAACACAAAAAAGCGGTACAACAGTAAAATCGGATTTACATGACGTCTGCATCATCAAAGGATAAAAAATCCTATGTAAATGTGACACCTGTACCTACTCAGTCGGCACCCAAAGAAATCCGATATGATTTCAATTTGGGTGCCAGAGTAATGCTTCCCAAAAGAGAAAAGGGATTATGGAAAGTTACATTGCAAGATCTTGATACCGGCAATATCCTGTTCCAAGGTCAAGTCGCTGGGGGAACGGTCAGTTCCTCCAAACGTTTTTATGTCAATTTTAAAATTACTGTGGAGGAAATAGAAAATAACGTAACCAGACAATTGTTCAATCATCAACTTGATCTAAAAGATAAAAAGGTTGTCATTCAATGTCCGGTTGGAACAATCGGTGATACTTTTGCCTGGTTACCCTACGCCATTGAATTCAAGAAAAAACATTCGTGTAAGCTGCACTGTATAATTGATGAAAAATTTATTGATCTTTTAAAAAGATCATATCCAGAAATCAATTTTACAACAATGAAAAAGGCCGAGGAAAATAACATATTTTCTGATAGTTATGCCTGTTATTATTTTGGTCTGTTTTTCAAGGACGAGCAAAACTTATATCAGCCATGTGATTTCAGGTTAGTGGGGTTGCATAAAACAGCAGCTTACATTTTGGGGTTATCGACAGAAAAAGATGAGAAACTAACCCTTAGATTACCTGATGAATCCAGGCCTATCAAAGAAAAATATGTATGTATTGCCGTTCAAGCAAGCTCTCAATGTAAATATTGGAACAATCCCAAAGGTTGGGAACTTGTTGTTGATTATTTGAAAAGTCAAAACTACAGGGTGATCTGCATTGATCAGAATACCATTTCGGGACATGGTATAATATTTAATTCCATACCTTACAATGCGGAAAATGAAACAGGAAACCGGCCTTTATCAGAACGCGCAAGGTGGTTGAAACATGCCGAATTTTTTGTTGGATTGAGTTCAGGATTGTCCTGGATGGCGTGGACAATGAATATTCCTGTTGTCATGATTTCCGGATTTACCCATCCCATGAACGAATTCTATACGCCTTATCGGATTATAAATTGGCATGTCTGTAATTCCTGCTGGAATGATATGAAATATGAATTCGAACATGATAATTATACGTGGTGTCCGCGACATCGTGATACGCCCAGACATTATGAATGTACGAAATCAATAACTTCAACTTTTGTTATTCAAGTCATTCAAAAACTGATTTCAAATATAAATAAAGAATGATTCTACCAGAAAATAAATTTATTATCATGGAAATATAAAAAATCCCTGATAATAAATTTTAAAAACAATTAAATTGTTCCTAATTATATATAATAAATTAATTAAAATATTTTCCTAATATCAATAATAAAAAATTACATAAATATCTTGTTAAATAATTTTTTTACATTACATCAGTTTTATTAAGTAATTCACATTTTATATTTTGTAAAATGCTAATAATTGTTTTCTTATTGAAATAAGATGTTAGGTTGTATTTGTTCCCAGATTTCTGATAATCAGGCAATTCTTTTTGAATATACAGTTCTGGTCAAACTTCCATATGAATGCATTGTTATAAACTTTTATGAATAAAATTGATATTTTAATATAAACAGTTGCTATTAATTTTTATTTGCATATAAAATTGATTTCTATTCTCATTTTATGCTCTAACTCATTGATTCGATCACATATTTGATTAAGGAAAGTAATTTATAATGTTTAAGAAATATCTTTTGATAGGTTGTACGATCCTATTGTCAACACCAGCCTTTGCCGTAGAATATCCCATTGGCAAACCACAGATATGTGGAAATATGGAAATTGCGGCTGTCTATCTGCAGCCAATTGAAATGGAGCCTGACGGTATCATGTTGTCAGCGGCAAAATCTGATGTTCATCTTGAAGCGGATATTCATGCAACAGCCAATAATAAAAATGGTTTTCAAGAAGGCAGCTGGATGCCTTATCTACAAGTATCTTATGAGTTAACCAAAATTGGTGATGAGAAAAAATTACAAGGTATACTTCATCCAATGGTTGCAAATGATGGACCGCATTATGGCGAGAATATCAAACTTCTGGGAGCGGGAAAATATCATTTAAAACTCACGCTTCTTCCACCGGCCAGAGAATCCATGTTTGGTCGTCATGTTGACAAGGAAACGGGTGTTGCACCCTGGTTTGGGGAATGTGTCACACAATATGACTTTACATATGCCGGAACTGGTAAAAAGGGTGGATATTAATATTTAAACCAGCGATTAAATATAAATTATTAAGACGTTCAACATATTTATAAATAAATATTACATCTTAATAATTTGAGATTGTTTATTGATAATCCAATCATTAAAAGCATATTTTCGGATATTTAGAATGAAAAAATTTTATGCTGTTTTGTCATTGTTTTCCATTTGGCCAGTACACGTTTTCGGTGCACCACTTCAAAATTATGATATCACCATCACGGATGGTGTTTTTAAACCCTCATCAATAGAAGTGCCGGCAAACCAGCGTTTTAAAATTACCATTAAAAATACAGGTAAAGTACCGGCTGAATTTGAAAATCTTTCTTTAAGGGTTGAAAAGGTCTTGGGGCCTGATGTGACCTCTTTCGTGGTTATACATCCGCTTAAAACCGGGAAATATCATTTTATCGATGATTTTCACGTCAATATGCCAGGCTTTGACATTATTTCCAAATAGGAGTTTTTATTATGGGTGCGCCTTTGTTTATTGTATGGCGTGAGAGCGTTGAGGCATTACTGGTTATAGGCATTTTATATGCATGGCTGAGAAGGGAAAATCTGGTATCCCTGACAAGACAGCTATGGATTGGGACGGGACTTGGTCTGGCGCTTGCAGGATTATTGGCTGTTGCATTTTGGATCGCCAGCACTTGGTTTGCCGGTGCAGGTGGAGAATGGTTTTTTACCATTATGATGTTTGTCGCGGCATGTTTGATATTGCAAATGGTAATCTGGATGCATCATCATGGTAGAGGTATGAAAAAGCATCTTGAACAGGAGGCAGCCGAAAGTGTACAGAAATCCGGAAGTGGAATAGGGATTCTTCTTTTATCCATGCTGGCAGTCGCAAGAGAAGGATCAGAAACAGTTGTATTTTTGGCAGGTATTGGTGCGGAACAAAAGGGATCTTCATTGGGATTATTTATACTGGGCGGTTTTTTGGGATTAATCTTGGCATTGCTAACATTTTGGTGTTTACAGAAATCATTTAAATTCATTTCATGGAAATGGTTTTTCATTGTCAGTGAATTTCTTTTGCTTCTAATTGGTGGTGGACTTTTTATAAGCGCCATTGATAAAGCCTCTGTCCAGATTGCCGCTTATGATATTCCGGAATGGATTTATAATTTTATGGATAATCCTGTATGGAGTACAGCAGGGTTTATTCCTGACAACAGTACCTTAACAGGTTTGACAGGTTATCATGCGGAACCTTCATTAATGCAAATTTCAGCTCTTGTTATTTACTGGTTCATTGCCATTTTATTGTGCAACGTAACTTTTAAAAAAACTTATTAATACAATAAATAACATTGGAACAAATAATGAGGGTTTTGCTGAAAAAGGCAATTAATCAAACGGGAATTGCTATGCAACGTCATCAAACCATTATTCAGGGAATTAAATGGTTTGTTGTTGCAATTTATTTTTTGCTTCTGATTATTCCCGCCTTAATGCATTTACCCCCAAAACATTCGCATATTTTTAACAATATTGTTTTATTTGCCCAATTTGTTTTTTGGGGGATCTGGTGGCCCTTTGTAATATTGTCAATGTTATTTATAGGACGAATTTGGTGTGGTGTATTTTGTCCAGAGGGAACTTTGACGGAATGGACATCCAAAAATTTCGGACGAAACAAGAAAATCCCCCGTTTACTCAAATGGAGAGGTTGGCCAGCGATTGCTTTTATATTAACCACTTTGTATGGACAACTTATAAGTGTTTATGATTATGCGATACCTGCATTATTGATACTGGGAGGTTCAACAGCAGCAGCAATAGTTATAGGCTATCTATATGGAAATGGTAACCGTGTCTGGTGTCGTTATCTGTGCCCGGTTAATGGTGTGTTTAATCTTCTTTCTCGGCTTTCTCCTTTTACTTTTAAGACAGATCAGCAAAAATGGTCAGAATTTCAAGAAAAAGAGCATTCAAATCCGCATTGTCCACCAATGATTAATATTCGACAGCTTCATGGCGTTTCAGCTTGCCATATGTGTGGACGTTGTGCAGGCTATAGAAATGCTGTCAGTTTGCAGACGAGGTCCGTGAATGAAGAAATTCTTGTTTACGGTAATGAACAGCAAAATATTTGGCAGATCAGACTATTGTTATTCGGTATGATTGGCGTTGCTATTGGAGCATTTACGTGGACGGTTTCGCCTTGGTTCGTTTATTTTAAACAATATTTGGCAGAATGGTTGGTTAATCATGAAATATTTTGGCCATTGAATGCAACGGCCCCCTGGTGGATTTTAACGAATTACCCTGCCAACAATGATAGTTTCAATTTGCTGGATGGCTTTTGTGTCAGTTTCTACATTCTTGGATCCGGAATCCTTTATGGCGTGTGGTTAACATTGATCTACAAATTTTTGGCCAGACTTTATCATAAACCTGATTTTTATCTATATTTTTCCCAAGCACTCATACCTTTGGCAGCGGCAGGTCTTTTTCTCGGTCTCAACGCAACAAGTGTCAAATTACTTCAATATGAGGGGGTTGTCTTTTGGTGGCTAAAGGATATGCGTGCGATTATTCTGGGGGGCGCCAGTATTTGGAGTTTATACTTGGGCTATAAAATTCTTCGGAAATATAATAAATATTTTTATCAAATGTTTTTATCGTTTACCCTTTATACTGTATCTGTAATACCCGTTGTTGGGGCATGGGTTTTAATGTTTTGGATATGGTAAATAATTGAAAACATTAATAAATGAAAACCCTATCTTTTTTATTCTGTAAATAGGGTCGGTCTTTATTGAACCCCTATTATATAAAATGATAAGGGTTTGTGTTTTATAAATCAAAATTGATATTAATCTATTGTCATTAAAGAGGCATTTCCCCCTGCAGCAGTCGTGTTATTGCTTATGGAGATCTCTTCCATGAGAAGATCCGTATTTTCGAAATTTTCATCTACATCTAGTGCAGAAATAATTCCATTGTCTGAAAATGCCATGTTCTGACGAGCCTCTTCAAATTCGGGAACATCTTTTTCACCCAGAATGATCGTGCAAGGTTGCTCATTCATTGATTTTACCTTTCTGATGTGTAATGACAATTCATGGGGCAATTGTGAATACCATTCTGTGATCTGATCAGGTGCAAAAATCAGGACTGAATTTCCACATTTCAGGGATAAGGAAATTTGTCTCAATAAGATATCTCGTGTTTTAGCGATACATAATACTGTTCCTCGTGGTGAGAGAGAATAAATATTTTTTTCACCTACTGGTCCATTTAATTCAATATTTGAATCTACTATTGTATGGGATAACAGATTTTTTGCTGTAGAAACAAAATTCTTTTGATTGCTAGTCAACCAGTCCAGCCACTGCTGTGCAATGGGGGGTAGAGATTGTTTGGGGAATTCATCGAAAACGGGGCTTTGTTGCAACATCCTTCTTAGAATGAAGGGTGCACCTGCCTTTGGACCTGTTCCGGAAAGACCTTTTCCCCCAAAAGGTTGTACGCCAACAATCGCCCCGATAATATTACGGTTAATGTAGATATTACCTGCATTAATTTTTGTTGTTACATCCTCAATGGTTTCATCAATACGGGAATGAATACCAAACGTTAACCCAAATCCTGTTTGGTTTATCGATTTAATTATATGGTCAATCTGATCTCGTCTAAATCGAACAACATGAAGGACAGGACCAAAAACTTCATCAGGAATATCGGATATCTGATTGATTTCGATTATGGTCGGCATCATAAATGTACCATTTTCTGTTTTTTCAGGTAAAGGTAGGGACCAGATCTTAAATCCTTTCTTTTTCATATATTCGACATGATTATTTAGACGATTTAATGCATCCTGACTGATTACAGGACCTATATCGGTTTTGAGAGAAAGAGGATTATCTATAATAAGCTCCTTGGTTGCACCCCGTAACATGGTAATAACCCGATCCGCGCAATCTTCCTGAACGTACAATACCCTTAGGGCAGAGCATCGTTGACCGGCACTGTCAAATGCAGAACTGATGATATCAACAACAACTTGTTCGGCGAGGGCAGAGGAATCAACGATAAGTGCATTTTGGCCGCCTGTTTCAGCCACAAAAGGAATAATGTTGCCTGATGGAGATCTTCTGCTGGCAAGATTTTTAGAAATTTCACGGGCAACTGCTGTTGATCCTGTAAACATTACTCCATGGACTTCCTTATTTGAAATAAGAGATGCTCCAATATCTCCCTTACCGGGTAATAATTGAAGAATTTCTTCCGGTATACCCGCTTCATGCATAATTTGAACTGCCTTAGTGGCAATTAAAGGCGTTTCCTCGGCTGGTTTGGCAATAACAGGATTTCCGGCAGCAAGAGCTGCAGAAATTTGCCCGATAAAAATGGCCAGTGGGAAATTCCATGGGCTGATGCAAACAACGGGTCCACTCAATGGTGCGTGAGTATTATTATTGAAAGTTCTGGCAACTGTTGAACCATAGTATCTGAGAAAGTCAATCGCTTCTCTTACTTCAGCCAGGGCATTGGGAAAAGATTTTCCCGCTTCACGAATAATCAATCCCAATAAAGGATACAATTGCTCTTCCAAAAGATCTGCAGCTTTCAACAAGGGAACGGCCCTTTTATCAGGATCCAATCCAGCCCAGTCCTTGGCACCCTTTACTGCCGATTTGAACGCACGATCAATTTCCGCTTGTGATGCCTCGATAACTGTCCCTACCTTATCGTTATGATCAGCAGGATTTAAAACATCCAATGGTTTGTTTTTGAACTTAGTTTTCTTTCCTGCAAGAATTGGAAATGCTTCCCAAGATGCTGGAGAATCTTTAAGGGCCTTAGAAAGATCATTTAGAATAAATTCATTGTTGAAATCAATGCCTCTTGAATTCAGTCTTTCCTGACCATAAATGGAGCGTGGTAAACGGATGGCTGGATGAGGACTGCCAACAGGATTTATTTTCAGAGCTTCATCCACAGGGTTTGCAATCAGTTGATCAATTGAAATGTCACTGTTGCCAATCTGGTTTACAAATGAAGAATTAGCTCCATTCTCCAATAATCTGCGAACAAGATAAGCAAGCAAAGTTTCATGTGTTCCTACAGGGGCGTATATACGACATGGTCGTGAAAGATCACCCGCTTGTACGATTTTGCTATATAACTGTTCACCCATACCATGGAGACACTGAAATTCATATTGTTCAATATCATAATCTTTTCCTGCAAGTGCATAAATTGTTGCAAGTGTTCGAACATTATGTGTGGCAAACTGTGGAAAAATTGCGTCTCTATTGGACAATAATTTTTTCGCGCATGCAATATAACTAATATCTGTATGAATTTTGCGTGTATAGACAGGAAAATCGGATTGACCTTCAACCTGCGCTTTTTTAATTTCACTGTCCCAATAGGCACCCTTTACCAAACGCACCATCAATCTGCGGTTTGTTCGACGAGCCAGATCAATCAAATAATCCAGGACATAGGGAGCCCTGCGGCCATATGCTTGGACAACAAAACCAATACCGTTCCAGTTTTTCAGATCTGGGTGATTACATAAGGCTTCCATCAAATCAAGAGAGATTTCAAGGCGTTCACTCTCTTCTGCATCAATATTGATGCCAATATTATATTGGCGTGCAAGAAGAACCAAATTCGTTAAAGTCGGAAGGAGTTCTTTCATGACTCGGTCATATTGGGAACGAGAATAACGAGGATGTAAAGCGGATAATTTAATGGATAATCCAGCACGTTCATAAACCGAGTTACCATGTGTTGAACGGCCGATTGCATGCAAAGCATTTTCATAATCAACCCTGTAACGTTCCGCATCTTCTTCTGTTATCGCAGCCTCGCCAAGCATATCGTACGAATAACGAAATCCGATATCCTCCATTTTTCTGCTTTGGTTTAAAGCCTCTTCCATTGTTTGGCCAAGAACAAATTGTTCACCCATCATGCGCATAGCCCGATCAAGGGCGATACGGATTATGCTTTCACCCTGCCGCTGAACCAATTTTGTAAGGGTTGCTGCAAGATTTTTTTCCTTTACAGGTGTAACGAGTTTTCCTGTCAAAGCAAGTCCCCATGCGGCGGCATTGGTGAAAATAGGTTTCTTGAAACCTGCATGTGATATCCAGTCACCAGTGCTGATCTTATCCCTGATTAATGCATCACGTGTTTCAGTATCAGGAATGCGTAAAAGAGCTTCGGCAAGGCACATAAGTGCAACGCCTTCGGGGGAAGATAATGAAAATTCCTGAACAAGAGTCTCGACACCCTTCAGGTTGCGATGTTCTCTTAAATATTGTGTTAATGATCTTGCATGTTCCGATATCTGTCTGTTCATTTCATCAGATAGGGTAGCTTGTGGAAGTAGGGTTTTGACACATTCCGTTTCTGGAAGTCGTATTGTCGCCGTAATTTTATCTCTTAAAGAGTTCTGAGTGCGTATATTATTGTCAAATTGAGAAAAAACAGACATAAAAATCCTCGAAACTGAAAATATAATATTTAAGATTATGTCGCTTCTTACATAATTTATCCATTGAATAAAACAAGAATTATATAAATATGATAATTTTATTATAAATTTTATGTTTATTTATTGCGATATTGTTCTAATTTAATAATGAAAAAAACAGGATATGAACTATGTTTACGTAATTATGTATTTAACTGCAACGAAATTATTATATTGTAATTTAATCGGAGATGGTTAGCTTTACCTTAGGGAAATAATTGAAAATATTACATATTATTTGAGATATTGATTGAAAGTGGCAGCTTAATGAATCGTATATTTGGTGATACGTTATTATTGTATTTTTATAGTAAAAATTGTTTTCGATTCTGTTTGAGAATATGGTGTTCATCAAAAATGGATATTGAATAATTTGTTTAATTTATTTTCAAAAAAAATCATTCCATTAATAGGTTGTTTATTTTTTTCAAGTTGTAATCATTCACAAAAATCAATTTTGTATCACTGGCAAAAAAAACAGCAAATGATCGTTGTTATAACTGATGGATGGTATAGTAATAGGGGAAAGTTATACAAATTTGAATATTTGCATTCAAAATGGCACAAAAAAGGAAATGGTGTTTCGGTATCTCTAGGTAGTCAAGGATTGGCTTGGGGCAGGGGATTGCATCCATTTATCCAAGAAGGTCTTTACAAAAAAGAGGGTGATAAGCGCAGTCCTGTTGGAATATTCAAAATAGGTTTTGCATTTGGTTATAGGAATAATCTTTCTATAAATTATCCTTACCATGTCATGACACAATATGACTACTGTATTGATGATCCTACATCGTCTCAATATAATCAAATTATTGATAAACAAATTTTTTCTTTAAAAGAAAAATTTATTTTGTCTGAACCTATGCGTAGGGATATTCATTTTAAAGGGGACCAACTTTATAAATTAGGTTTTGTTATTGAACATAATGAGAAGAATATTCCTCATTATGGAAGCTGTATCTTTGCACATTTAAGAAAAAATGCGAATGCGGTGACTTCAGGTTGTACAGCAATGGATGAAAAGGATATGACACAAATTCTTAGATGGCTTGATCCTGATTATCATCCAATTTATGTATTATTACCTAAAGTTGTTTATCATCAGAAACAACAGGTTTGGAATTTGCCATCTATAAAAAATGATTAAGCAGTTTTGCGAAAAATTGGAAATGCGCCCTGCTGGATTCGAACCAGCGGCCCACAGCTTAGAAGGCTGTTGCTCTATCCAGCTGAGCTAAGGGCGCAAAAAATAATTTCAATGAGTCCAGTTCATTTTCCGATTGTTGTGAAAATTATCTTCATAATTTTTGACAACATAATGATGACTACCTGGTTCTTCCAAATCATAAGCAATTGAATTTTTTTCTGCATATTGAATTGCTTGATCTTTTGTAGGGAAACTGAGTTTTACTTCAGTTTGTGTCTCACTACATCCTACCCATCCAGTTAAGGAATCGTGTGATCGAGGGGAGGATTGTCCATAATCAAGAATCCATCTATGACTGCGAATTTTACCAGATTGTGTAGCCTTTTGAGGGCATTTATAAATTCGCGCCCGTGTCATGAAAACCTCTTTTGCTTATTAAAAAATACCCAAGGATTTTAACCCAAGGTCTTTATTAATGGTCGGGGAGCCCGGATTCGAACCGGGGGCCTCTTGTACCCAAAACAAGCGCGCTAGCCAGGCTGCGCCACACCCCGAATGGCCCTATAGCTATCCTGTTCTGCGCTATAAGGCAAGTTATTTTTTTATAAAATATGCTTTTTTTTATTTTTTTTGGGATTTGATAAGAGGGGGTGCAAAGGCGGGGGCCATATCCCATGGGAACAGGATCCACATATCCTGTTGAACTTCCATGATAAATTGGTCAGTATATTCCTTGCCGGCAGGTTTGGCATAAAGGCAGGCAAAATAAGCTTTTGGTAACAACTTACGAATAGCTTTGGCAGTAATTCCCGAATCAACGAGGTCGTCAATAATTAGAAAACCATTACCATCTTCGGTAATGGAGGGATTTTTAATGATATTTAATTCACCTCTTTTTTCCTCATCATAAGTGACAACTGATATTGTATCAATCAAACGAAGTTCCAATTCACGTGCAATAATTCCCGCGGGAATTAACCCACCACGGGTTATCGCGATAATTCCTCTGAAATTAAAATTGCTCAAGCGTTCAGATAATATACGGGCATCTTTGTGTAATTGATCCCAGGAAACGGTCATATATTTGGTAGCCATTAAAATAAAGAACCTCCATTTGGAATTGAGTAATCTGGCCGAATAGGAATGTAATAACTTTTGGAATCAGGCATAAAAAGCACTATCGTGTCGAATGCATTTTATCCCTGATTGTTGAAAGGTAAATTAATAATGGCACAAACATGTTTTTCCAAGAGGGATTCTGGCAAAAGAGTGGGTTAATTAAGTAAAAAAGTATTTTTGGAACCAATGATTGAATCAAAATCAATTTTTAAAAGAAAACTTCCCTGCTTATTGTTAGGAGTTATCCTTGGTTAAACGGTAAAGAATTTATAACGAAACGATCCAAACAAATATATCTTGTTTATTTTAATATGGGAAAATATTAATGTAGAATGAAACTGTATATTTTATTATTACAATATTTGTTACAGATATTAACTATAGGCTTTTAAATATTGGAAATTCGTTTCAAGATTTCAGAAGTCAAGACGGATTATGTGAATATGAATAAGAAAAACCTAATTTCTTATTGTCTAGACAGTTTGGTTGTCATCTTAATTTTTTTAAGTGCATGTTCAGCTTCTGATACACCTCCTCAAAATAGTATGAGGTTAACTTCAGACAGGGTCGCTCGTTTTTCGATGCAAAGCAGGGATTTCGATATAACTGATAGATCAGAGCTTATGCGTGCTGTAATGAATGTTGTCCAAGATCAGCATTATGTTATAAGAGAGGTGAATGCGGGGGTTGGCACCTTATATGCAGACCAGACATATGATATTGGTCAGCCTTTGAGTTTTTTTGGAATTCCGATCACTCATTTTCATCAAAAACCGTGGGCGGGTGGAAATTTGGCAATTCAGCTGGGACCGTTTGAACTGGCTGGTGGACAAAATAGTTTATATGTTGCCAAGAAAAACAGTTCTGTTTCTGTTGTGCTTTTACCTTTGGAAAATAATAAAAAAGGGTTTCAAATTCATGTTTCAATTGAAATGCGTGATTTTTACAATGACGGACATGTCGGTGAAATCTGGTTAGTCCGGGATCCAAAAATTTATCAGAATTTCTTTGAAGCTTTGTCAAAAGCAATTTATTTACAGGCTCAATCCTAATGAAAATTTTTCATTTATTTTCTGTGGTCGTGGTTTTATTGTTGGCAGGATGTAATGGGAATTCCATACCAACAAGCCTGAGATTAACTGATTTACCGACAGGTCAGCTTCGTAATATGCAAATGCGGCAATTTGATCAGTCAGATATAAATAGGGTTAATCAAGCCGTAATTAAAACACTGGTCAGTCTGGATTTTCAAATTGTCAGGGTGGATGATCTAAGCCATCTGATTGAAGTCATACGTCTGGAAAACGGACATATCATGCAGGCAAATATAATATCAATGGTGAACCATGGTACGACAGTTCGTATAGCTTTGCGCTACAATCAATATCCTGTAACGTCACCCCAAGTTTATCAGGAATTTTTTGATACGTTGTCACGTAATTTATCCTGATCTCTAATAAATGGCGTTGGTGTTCAAGAATGTGGCTTGAGATAACTGATTGAAAAAATTTTGATAGAATTCAGGGTTTTTGTTCAATGGCAAGTTATTCATACGAGCCGTAGCCCTGACGATAATATGATCTTTATTGGGTTGTGTCGTAACGGTAATTTCAATTATGTCATCTGTAAAATGGGTTGCCGTGACAAAACCGATTTGATCATTTGATCTCACAATGATATATCCCATGTCTTGCAGCGTAGATGAAATGGCCTGGATCATTTTTTGCTGATCCGTAGTTTCAAATGATCGACTCTGAACAGCCCTTAGTGCAAGAGTCTGTTGCGGTTTTGCTAAAACAGTTTGAAGCGGATTTAATAAAACCATGATCCCAATGAAGATTTGGCCCCAAAGGGATATAGAAATATATATACGAGAAAGTGTTTGCATTCCTAGAAATTGCTATATCTATAAGAATAATCTCTAACTTTTTGATTATGGTCAAATTTAACAATCAAGGTGAGTGTTCGTTGTGACGTGCTGGATGTATTGGCTTTGTTTCCCAACCCGAGGATAACAATGGTTGCCCATCCTCCAGAACTGGAATGTGTACGCATGGTTGAAATTCGATCATACACCCATACTTCCTGATGTTGATCATCGGAAGTTACAATATTGGGTGGCCCAAAAATTTCAATAACCGAGGCATTACTCATACCTTTATGAAGTTGGCTTTCAATGGTTCCAAGAGTCAGATGGGCATCTGTATTTTGAGCCGTCTGAGCATCTTGGGCCTGTTTTGATGCTGATTCACAACCAGCCATGAGTAAAACTGTGGTGGGAATAATCACATATTTGAGAAAGCGCATGATGTTTGTCCATTATTAAATAGAGAAGCCATTATTTACAGTAAGGTTAAAATGGATGGTTTTGCAAGAATAGTGACCGGGATAGTGGTTCAAAAAAATTCTTTTGATAAAAAACAGGGTCTGCTATATTTTCATATCCGGTTGAGGAAGCGCTGAAATTATTGTAAATTTGTCCATTGACTCTTACAGCAAATTCATTTCTATCAATGGAATATGTCATTACACTTAATATTATATTGCTGTTTTGTTGTGCCGTTACCTCGGAACTGTCCAAATTGACTTTTACAATATTAAAACCTTGATCCTGCAGTGTTGTAATAATGGTTTTCAACAAAATATCTCGATTAGGTGCCTCGAATGTACGCGTTTCATTTACACGTTTTTGAGTGGCGGGAAGCACAGATTCATTATTGTTTGAACAAGCTGTCAGTGAGAAACATGACAACCCTAATATGCAAAGAAAAAATTTAAGTGTCATTTTCATCGAGATGTGTAATTTTGATGAAGGGATAGTGAATAGGAAAAGGCATCAAAAAACTGTTGATATGTTACAGGGGATCGAATGATTTCAGATTGTCTTGGAGGACCACCGTTTAAATTTGCACCTTCTTCACCATTATAAAGTGGATAGGCACTTAAGGATAGGCGTGCAATGATTGTATGAACAGAATCATTTTTTGAACTTAAAGTTAAAGTTGCCAAAATAACCTGATTTAAATCAGGGTGAGTCTGGTTGGCTGCGACAAGCCCCATGGCAGGTGAAGTTTCTGTAATAATAAATCCAAGATCCTGAAAGGTAGACAAAGCAATTTGATAGGCTTGAGAAGAAGATAAATTCGGGAATTCCCTTGTCTGTAAAGTCCGAATTTCCATTGTTGTCAAAGATTTGTCATTTTTTGCATGAACAGATAAGGGGATTAATGCCAATGTAATTCCGATAATGATATTCAAATTCAAATAATTTTTGATAGTTAGCATTGGTGTATCCGATTTGGAAAATCATTCCGTTATTTTTTTACATACGAAATTATTATAATATAATTTGGTAAAAAGGTTTATTTAAAAATCTCAATTTGATTTTTTCAATTATCTTAAATTATTTTTTGTTTTTTGTCTTTAAAAATGAATAGTTTTGGCAAGTTTTGCCTGATTTTATTTTATTGATAATTACTTGTTATACGGGACTCAAAGCTTGGCTTTGCTATGCCATACTTGGCAAGAATATAACATTGGATTACTATCATTAAGTTTAAAAGCTATTTCATAAAATTTGCGAGCAAATATGACATTATTTCTTCTTGACAAACAGAATCTAAAAAAATCAGAAATAATGACTATAAATGATCAAATTATTTATGAAAAATACGATTTGATCATCAAAATTTTTTCTCAGTATTGTCCAGATATACAATTGGCTGAACCTGTTGTTACAGAAAATCAAAATAAAGATACGTTATTGATTTCCTGGTATGTGGATACCTTTGAAGAGCCAAAAATAATAACTGGGCCGCAAAAGCAGCAAATTTATCAGAAAATGGCTATTTCATTTAAAAATTTGTTTGAAAATATATCCAGGGACAGTTCGAGCGGAAAAATTGTTGAAGCTGTTTTACATATTACGGATTTTAGGGATATTCTTATAAGCGGGGATAAGATAATTATTAAGAATTGGGGAGCAAATTCTTTTCAGGACAATAAAAAATCAGGAATATATTTACCATCATTGTTTCAATTTTCATCTGAGCCCAAACCTGCAAAAGACGCTATTTCACATTTCTCTGATGAAAAAAAGGTAAATGGACAAATAAAGTCATCTATTAAATCACGAGAAAATTCTACGGTAAATCCTAAAATATCATTACGTTTTCGGTTTTTGACAAATTTCAATAATCAATTTGTTTTATCTCGATTAATAGCGGCGATTTTGTTTTTTTTTATAGGTTTATTGTTGGGTTGGCGAATAATTTTTGCTGAACATCCAATCAAAATTAATGGAATTACAGTTCGGGAAGCTCATAATCTTGTTAAACAATATCCGCAAATAGAGAAATCCAATCATGATCTGGAAACAGAAATTAAGATTTTGAAGGATAGGTTAAAAAATCCACCCTGTAACATAAGGGAATCTCGTGCAGATCCATCATTAAATAAAAGTTTAGAACATCCATTTACACCAATGACTTCAACCGGAAAAATTTTTGAAGGTAGTTTACCGGAACTGCTTGAAAAAAGTACTGTTTTTATAATGGTGTTAAAGGACGATGATGTATCTGCCGCTTCGGGTACAGGATTTTTCGTTACATCCGACACAATCGTGACTAATCGACATGTGGTTGAAAATGCCAAGAACAATTCTGTAATGGTTACCAATAAGTCCTTGGGACAGTTGAAACTTGCTCATGTTGTTTCTGTAAGTCAGACTACAGAAAATGGAGGACTGGACCTGGCAATTCTTAAGGTTGAAAATGCGCCACCGCAACAACCTCTGAGTTTTTCATTAGATGCACGACCCTTACAGGATGTTGTCGCTGCAGGTTATCCGGGAATCATGATAAGCCAGGATGATGCGATGCAAAGGCTGATGAAGGGTGATCTACAAGCAATTCCTGGTGTTATATTGACCAAGGGACAGATTAACGGAATTCAAAATAATCACAATGGAGAAAAAATAATGCCTCATAGCGCAATGGTTTCTCCGGGTAATTCTGGAGGTCCACTGGTTGATCTTTGTGGAAGGGTAGTTGGAGTAAACACGTTTGTAACGATGGATCAGTATACATCCTCCCATGGTAATTATGCCCAAAAATCCGACATGATTGTTAGAGTCTTACAATCCTCAAATCTTCCTATCCAGGTTCAATTGGGAGCTTGCCAGCCTGAACCGGTTGTAAAGCAAGACCAATCGGCTGACAAGCCCGCATCTAAAACTGATAAATCCGAGCAAAATAATAATCAATCATCTTCTGATCCTATTGAATCTAAAAAGGATAATTCAAAATGAAACTACAATTTATTCCAGGAAGACCGATTGTTACAACCAATTTCAATAAGGCAAAACCCCTTGGAATGAATGGTCAGTTGATATTGGAAAACTGGCATATTCTGTATGACCTCTTGAAGAAGAATGTCGGTCCTGAATGTGCCGCTTTATTGCTTGAACCTCAATTGGATCGGGGACGAGGAGAGGTTGATTGGTATTTGCCTGTCGACAGCCAAAATCTCCCTGTCAAACATTTATCAAAAGAGGAGAATTTAAAAGAGGCGTATGATTATATCGAAAAAGGGAAAAAATACGCTCAATGTTTGATAAACTCTCCAGATTCATTGCAAAAGCAAAGAGGCAAGCTTCTTTTGGATGCATTACAATTTCCCAATGACGAATTCATAATCGCAACCCCTCATGGACCAGCCATATTGGAATGGGGACATGAATCAAATCAGCCTTATTCAAAAAAGGAAGTTTTGTCCGCCAAGGGAAAGGAGAGGAATATGAAAGTTATGACAATTCTTTCTCCTCCAGTTTCACCATTTAATAATCGCATTGAGAACAAAAATTTTTGGCCATGGATAACAAGTGGTCTCATTTTACTATTATTAATGATATTGCCATGGTGGAAAGGAATCATATCAATAAATTATTGTCGTTATTATTGGCTTTTACCTTTGGTGTTGTTTTTTTTGACATTGCTTGTTGTTGGCGTGATACTAAAAAAACAAAATGATCTTCATTCTTTGGTCAATAAGGAATGAACCTGATGGTTTTGGTATTAAGTCGACAAAAAATCAATCGGTTAAAACCTCTTTTTAATCGACAGCAGAATTTTTATCATCAGATATATAATGAAATATTAACCTATAGTGATGCGGATCACGCAAGAATTTTTGCTCAGCCAGAATTCAATAACGATATCGTTCGTTGGAATGCGGAGGGACAAACAAGTTTTTCATGGAAAGAACTTGATCAAAATCAGCAGCAAAAATTATTACAGGCAACACGTTCAATTTTGCTGGATATTGAGGAATTAACTCAACATTATCCTGGTCTCACGCTTTCAAGATTTTTCAATCAATGCCGTCAATTTCCTGGCTTGGATTTTTTGTATGCCGTTGATGGAAAACCTGTAATCACTGCATGGGGTTTTTCATGTGACCAGAAAACCTATGATCCATTGATGGGTGTTGTGAGAAAAAAGAGAAATCATTTGTTTTTTTGGAACAGATTTCCTTGGATTACAGCATTGAGTGCTTTTGCATTAGGTTTATTGACGTCAATATTTTGGACGGATGAAGATTTAAATGGAAAAAAATGTGAAATCATTTATCCTTCGGAAAATAAAGTCAGGCATGTAATGAATGACAAAAAACGTCAGGATCAATTGGCGGATGAACGAAATAAGTTGCTTGAACAGTGGAATATTTTACAAAATCAATGTCGAATTCCTTCGGTAAAACCCTTGGTACCTATTGATCCAACAAAAATTGACCCTTTACCACCTCCTGAACAATTACCTGAAATACCATCCCTGAAAGATAATTCGAATTTACCTGATATAGACACTTTGCAGAAAAAAAATGTTCCAAAACCTCCCGTAAATTCAACTGTTCCATCAAAAACAGATGATAAATCCAATAACAATGTTGATCTTCCAAAGGAATCATGGAACAAGAAAGACACGACAATGTTAAAGGGATGTTGGCATTTGACAACACATCTAGAATTATATACGCACGGTTTATTTTTCAATTCTCATCAACCTGTAACAAACTGGTCCTTGTGTTTTAATCCGAACGCGGCGGGTCATCAGGTTTTAACAAGGCGTGATGGTGGGACATGTCAGGGACCTTTATATGCCGGGTTTCAGGGCGAACAGCTTGTACTGAATCAACCAGAGGACTGTCAGGGGGATTTTCATCTTATCAGTGGTAAAAATGTTTGTACAAGATTGAATGATCGCGAAGCAAGATGTACATATATAGACGCAAATGGTCATCAGTCCACAGGTATATTTAAACGATAATCAAGATGATGTTTCGTAATTATTTATTTCTAGTTTACAGTTTATTTTTATTTTGCTTGCAAGTGAATGCTGCGGAACAAACATATTATCTGGATGGACATGAAGGAAATTGGACAGCGTTTCATTATTCACATATGAAACAGCAAATTAATTCATGTCATGTTCTTTCAAATGATCTGGTTCTTGGGTTTGAAAGGGATGCAAATAATGTTGGTTTGATTTTATGGGATTCAAAAGGTAAGCAAATTCCGGGTAGAAATAAAAATATAGCCTTGACAATTAATAAGGAACATTTTTTGTTCACGATGAAAGCGATGGATAAAAATATGTTGATGAATCGTTTGAATTTAAAGGATTTCAACTATTTGTTGCAAAAATTATCCTATGCAGATTTGGTTGTTGTTGAATATGGTCAACAACCCGTAAATATTGTTGATTTGCTTGGATTGCCATCCATGTTAAGTAAGTTTAATTATTGTATAAGCCAGGCTAAATTCGGATTTTCAGAATACGAAAACCATTTTCCCTAAAATATATATCTATTTAGTTTGGAAA
This sequence comes from Commensalibacter sp. M0355, assembly GCF_016101365.1. NCBI lineage: Bacteria > Pseudomonadati > Pseudomonadota > Alphaproteobacteria > Acetobacterales > Acetobacteraceae > Commensalibacter > Commensalibacter sp. M0355. Next base: position 144,548 of record NZ_JACFQQ010000001.1, on the reverse strand, counting down.
ATGGTTATTAAAGATAAGAAAAATAAAAAGTTTTTATTTTACTATTTTTACCCATTGATAGGGATCAATGACATTTCCGAATTGAATGTCAATCAAACTTTTACGAAGGTCTTGGGTAATTTTTCCTGATTTACCTTCATTTATGATATATTCGCCTTTTGAATTTTTTATTTTTCCAATAGGCGTAATGACAGCGGCAGTGCCACAGGCAAAGATTTCAGAGATTTTTTTTGATTGTATATCGTCAATCAATTGATGGATTGAATATTTTTCCTGTTTAACGGTCAGTCCCTTATCTTTTGCTAAGGTAATAAGAGAATCACGGGTTACTCCAGGTAGAATGGTTCCACTTAAGGGGGGGGTTAATAAAGTTCCATCTTTGAATACAAAAAAGATATTCATCCCTCCCATTTCTTCAATCCATTTATGCTCTACAGAATCAAGAAAAATAAGTTGGTCACACTGATTTTTCGTAGCTTCCTGTTGGGCGGCAAGGCTGGCGGCATAATTTCCACCACATTTAACCTCTCCAGTTCCACCGGGGGCCGCCCTTGTATAGAATTCAGAAACCCATACAGATACAGATTGCGCATCTTTGGAAAAATAGGAACCGGCTGGCGAGGCAATCAGCATAAATAGATATTCCGGGGAAGGTTTAACACCAAGATAAGGTTTGCTGGCAATCATGAAAGGACGGAGATATAGAGAACCTATCTCCTGGTCTGGGATCCAGTTCTTTTCCGCTTTAACAAATTCATTAATGGCTTGTAAATAGAGTGATTCAGGAAGTTGGGCCATGGCAAGCCTTTTGGCCGAATTGGCAAAACGTTTTGCGTTGGCTTCTGGTCTGAATAAAAGAATACGACCATCATTTGCCTTATAGGCCTTCATGCCTTCGAATATTTCTTGTGCATAATGAAAAACGCAAACGGCAGGATCCAAACTAATTGGTCCGTAAGTCTTGATTTCCGCATCATGCCATTTCTTTTCATCATTATAATGAATTACCAACATATGGTCTGTGAATTTTTGCCCAAAACCAGGTTTTTTTAAAATTGCCTCACGTTCCTTTTTTGACAGGCTGTTTGGATTTTGGGAGAATTTAATCGGAAATTGTTTTCCGGAATTCATTTTCTTATCTTTCTTTTATCTTTAGTTTTAAGTAATTTTGTTACAAAATATACAACAGCAAAATAGATTGTTATGCAAGTTGTTTTCAGTAAAATTTTAATATGGATCTATTATAAAATATAAATCAAAAACAATTCTTTGTTATGATAATGTAAATTATAACAAAACAGAATTCGCTTTGTTATAATCTCAATAACATTAATTATTCCATATGATAGAAAGCAACAGGCATGGTTCAAAAAAGTCTTGACGATTTAAAAAACAAGTCATTGTTCAAACAGCAATGTTTCATTGATGGTCAATGGTTGAATGCAGATAATGGTCAAGTAATTCAGGTTGTCAATCCTGCAACTGATGAAATTATTGGAACTGTTCCGAAAATGGGTGGTAACGAAACAAAAAAGGCTATCAATGCCGCACAAACCGCCCAGATTGCGTGGCGAAAAAAAACCGCAAAAGAGCGATCTGTCATTTTGCGTCGTTGGTATGAATTAATGGAAAAAAACAAGGATGATCTTGCATTAATTCTCACACTTGAACAGGGGAAACCCTTGGCGGAGGCTAAGGGGGAAATTCAATATGGCGCGTCTTATCTGGAATGGTTTGCCGAAGAGGCAAAAAGGGTTTATGGCGATACCATTCCCGGACACGCGGCAGATAAACGGATTTCGGTTATCAAACAACCAATTGGGGTTACGGCAGCAATTACCCCCTGGAATTTTCCCAACGCGATGATTACCCGCAAGGCTGGTCCAGCATTGGCAGTTGGATGTTCAATGGTACTTAAACCCGCAAGTATGACCCCTTACTCTGCCTTGGCCCTGGGTGTGCTTGCTGAAGAAGCTGGATTACCGCCAGGGGTTTTCAATATCATTACAGGATCCTCAGGGGAAATTGGTGGAGAGTTGACCTCAAATCCAATAGTTCGTAAACTAACCTTTACAGGATCAACAGAAATTGGCGCTCAATTAATACAGGAATCAGCCGGTACGGTAAAAAAATTATCAATGGAATTGGGGGGGAATGCACCCTTCATCGTTTTTGAAGATGCAGATATTGATGCGGCGGTGGAAGGGGCAATGATGTCCAAATACCGAAATGCGGGTCAAACTTGTGTCTGTGCAAATCGATTTTATGTTCATGATTCAGTTTATGATCAATTTATTGAAAAATTTAAACATGCCGTTACCAAGCTCAAGGTTGGCAATGGATTGAATAAAGATGTAACCATTGGCCCCTTGATTGATCGAAATGCCTTGAAAAAGGTGAAAGAACATATTGATGATGCTGTAAATAAAGGCGCAACTGTTGTCATGGGTGGTAAAGCTCTTGAAGGATGTTTTTTCGAGCCGACAATTTTATCGAATGTACCATTTAATGCACTGGTTTCGAAAGAGGAAACTTTTGGACCTTTGGCGCCTGTATATCGCTTTGAAACTGAAGAAGAAGTTATTCATCTGGCCAATGATACGGAATTTGGTTTAGCATCCTATTTTTATGCCAATGATATTTCAAGAATAACACGTGTATCAGAAGCCTTGGAATACGGGATTGTGGGAATTAATACTGGTTTGATCTCAAATGAAATGGCACCTTTTGGCGGAATAAAGGCATCAGGTCTTGGAAGGGAAGGTTCCAAATATGGTATAGATGATTATCTTGAAATCAAATATTTATGCTTGGGTATTCACCTGTAAATCAGACTAGACAAGATTAAGGATTAACACGAATTCTAATCCTTAATTATAGTTTTTATAAATTATTCCAGGGTTTTGTGCGCAAGTGCAATTGCTGCCTCTTTTGATGTGGCAACAGCTATGAACAATCCCTTGTGAACGAATTTCGCCCCTTGAATTCCTGTTTCTTTTTCTAGGTTTTCTCCTTCTAGTCCTCCCCAGCTGGCAGGAAACAATCTTCGTCGATCGTTTCCGTGCATACGGATCGGAACTGTCCCGACACGCCATTCATTTTCTGCAGGGTAAATTACCAGTTGTGTATTCCAACCATTGGCAAAAATCGGATATATATGTGGCATCCAGCGAGGCAACATCAAAATACGGTTATCGGGGCTGTTCTTGTATGCTTCTTCACAACAGCTGATGGCTCTGTTACGAGCAAATTCAATATTAAGTTGATAAATCAAAACAGTTTGAACGATTTTACTTGCCTCAAAAAAACGTTCCAGCTGGTTTGACGGGTCGTCGCAATCCCACGCAGGATTGAAAATATTTATGATTGATGAAAAATTTAATCCGTTTTCAGGTTGCATTTTTCCATTATCGATTGCATCTATGGGAATGACTAGCGCTTTTTCAATTACACTATGCGCAACACGATGTGATTTCTCATCCAGGTCAGGGGCTAGTTTTTTAATGACATCCAAGCCAAAAGCGGTCCATATAAGACCGGCAGAACTATAGGGAATAGTTCCTTCCATGTTTTTGGGTGTCTGTTTGATATCTCTTTCAGGAGCACCAATCTGGTGATGGTCAAAATAACGCTTACCATCAAAAATTCCCCCAACATCAAAAACAATATCAGCTTTTTCAATGATTTCAGGGTTACGTGTTCTTTCCAGCCGAAAGGGTCTATTTTCTAAATCCAATGCAAGAAATAAGGTTGTAAAGGCGAAAACATCGTCAATATGAAAACGTCCGTTATGTGTGACGATTAAAAGTTCCTTTGAATAATCCATCAATCCTTCTGTAAGAGAATCAGAATGAATTGTAGGGGAGTTAGGCATGGGATCTCCTGATCAGTACAAATAAATTAATAACGAAAAAACATAATAAATAAAAACATCATTGGATGCGAGCGATTAATTAGGATTTCATACAGAATATTTTATATGAATTCTAATTATGAAAATATTCAGACTATAAATCTTAATCGATTTTACAAAAACGATATTGGATCGATATCCACGGTTATTTTTACGTTTTTTTTGGGTTTAATTGGATCCAACCATTGATGTAGGATCGGCTGTATGGCGATGGATTTATGTGTTCTTAACAATAAACGCTGTCGATAACGGTTACGAAGCAGAGATAGGGGAGCTGGGGCAGGTCCCAAAACGATGACCCCATCTCTGCTGGGTGCATTTAGACCGAGTTCTTGAGCTGTTTCCAAAGCATCCTGATTTGTATCCGCACTTACGATTATGGCGGCCAATCGACCGTAAGGAGGCCAAAATCCGGCTTTACGCTCATGCGCCTCTTCGATCATGAATTGATTGAAATCACCTTTGATTAACGTCTCCATTACGGGATGATCTGTTAAAAAACTTTGAATTATAACTGTACCGGGAAATCTGGCTCGACCGGCTCTACCCCCGACCTGATGCAATAACTGTAATGTTTTTTCAGCCGCACGTAAATCTGCGCCGGTTAATCCCAAATCGGCATCTATAACTCCAACAAGAGTAAGATCAGGGAAATGCCATCCCTTGGCAACAATTTGGGTGCCGATAATAAGGTTGATTTCTTTTCGCATAATTTGGCGAACGGCTTCGGCTGTCATTTTGGGGCTGTTTAAACAGTCACTGGACATGACAAGGATTTTTGCGTCAGGAAAGGTAACTCTTGCCTCTTCGGTAATGCGTTCAATTCCAGGACCAATGGGAACCAGACTATTCTTGGTATTGCAATGGGGACATTCCAGCGGAACGGGTATAGAATAATCGCAATGATGACATACCAGTTTTCTAGTGCTGCGATGCTCAACCAACCATGCTGAACAATGTGGACATTCAAGACGGTAACCACAAGCACGGCATAAAGTTAAAGGGGCGTAACCGCGCCTGTTCAAAAAAAACAAGACCTGTTCGTTTTTGTCAAGTTTTTCCTGTGTTGCCTTTACAAGAGGTGGTGACAGGAAATGTCCTTTTTCTGGTGGATGTATTTTCATGTCAACCAGTTCGGTTCGTGGCATGATAGCCCCACCATGTCGTTTGGTTAAGGTGAGATGAAAATATTTTCCCTGATGCGCATTTATCAGGGTTTCCATTGAAGGGGTGGCGGAAACCAAAATAATAGGACACGAGGATAGTTTAGCCCTGACAATGGCCATATCCCTGGCATTATAGATAACACCTTCCTCCTGTTTGAAGGAAGATTCGTGTTCCTCGTCCACAATTATCAATCCCAGATCATAAAAAGGTAGAAATAGGGCGGATCTCGCGCCAACTAACACGAAAACTTCATTTTTTAATATAGCCATCCAGGTTTGTTTACGGTGTTTCAAACCTAGATCGGAATGCCATAGTGCAGGATTTACGCCAAAACGTTTGTAAAACCGGTTGGTCCATTGAGCTGACAAAGCGATTTCGGGCAATAAAACCAGAACTTGTTTATTCTGTTCGATGCAGGAAGCTATGGCTTGCATATAAACTTCTGTTTTTCCTGAACCGGTAATGCCTTGCAGTAAAGTAACAGAAAATTTTTTCTTATCGACTTGTTTCTTTAAAAAAGTTGTTGCTTTGGTTTGTTCTTCGGAAAGGCTAGGTTGATGAAAATTGGGATCAGGTTTTGAAAATTGCGTAAAATTGGTAAGGGGTTGTTTGAAAATGCCCCCTGATTTTTCCAGTCCATAAATAACCGAAGGTTTTATATGTAAATTTTCTGTCAATTCCCTTGTTGTATAGGCTTGATCTGGAATATTCATGAAATCCAGAATTTTCTTTCTTTTTTCGGTAATTTTCAAGTTTGTTGGCAAAGGTGAAGTTTTTATCCATCCATATTCTTTTTTTAAGGGAACGGTGAGAGTTCTGATATTACGGATTGCCATTGCCAGAACGGAACCTGATTCTGTAAAATTGTAATTTGCCATCCAATCAATGAATTGCATTAAAACTCTCGGTAGGGGCTGAATGGGTAAAATGGAAATAATTTCTTTTAATTTTCTTTTTTCTTTTTTTGGGGTGAGTGATAAAGACAAATTGCCTGATAGAACGTGATCTTGCCAGACAACCCCTATTTCCTTACGTTGATTGAGCGGTACAATAACCAGGGTACCAGGAATGATTTTTTCTATTTTTAGGTCGTGTGGAATTATATAATCAAAAGGTTCCTTGAATGGGTAAGGAAGAAGAACCGGGACTATTTTACGGTAAGATAGAGGCATATCAGATAAAATATCAGGATTCATTTGACAAACTCAATTGAAATTGAGGCAAAATCTTATTTTACGAGGATAGTATAGCATTGTTTGAAACTATATGTTCTGGATTTAAGATAAAATATATCTCTAGAATGAATTAAAACTATAATCATAAAATATTAGACATAAATTGGGATCTACATGATTAAAAATATTTTAACAATTGCTGGAACCGATCCAAGTGGAGGGGCGGGAATCCAGGCTGATATCAAAACTTTTTCCGCATTGGGAACTTATGCAATGTCAGTTATAACGGCGGTTGTTGCGCAAAATACCCAAGGGGTAAGATCTTTTCAGATTATGGATCCTAATATGGTTGCAGATCAGATCGATGCGATTTTTCAGGATATCCATGTTGACGCTGTCAAAATCGGAATGCTTGGCAATGAGCTTATTGTCAGGATTGTAGCCCAGAAACTGAGAGAATATAATGTTGCCAAGGTCGTTATTGATCCTGTCATGGTGGCAAAAAGCGGTGATCATTTGATCAATGATGCGGCAGTTAATGCATTGAAAGACGAACTATTTCCTCTTGCCACCCTTATTACCCCAAATATCCCGGAGGCATGTGTTTTATTGAATAGAGATGATCCAATAACAATGCTGGAAATGAAAGAGGAGGCACAGAAATTACTTTCATTTGGATCTCATTGGGTTTTGTTAAAAGGGGGACATCTCGAGGGATTTAACTGTTTAGATGTATTATGTAATAAGAATGAAATTTTCAATTATGAGGATGAAAGAGTGCTGACAAATAATAATCACGGTACAGGATGCACGTTGTCTTCTGCCATAACAGCCTTGATTCCCGTTATGGAAATTCCTGATGCGGTCAGAGAGGCCAAGACTTATCTAGGGCATGCACTTAAGGCTGGCAATCAGCTGCAAGTGGGTAAGGGACATGGGCCGGTCAATCATTTTTACAGAATATGGAATTTATAATAAATTATCATTTCAGTGACAGAATCGTGTTGAAAAGGATCCAATCATGCTGGCAGAAGATTATTTAAAGCATTTCTTGAAATGGATGAGGGACAGTCAAAGAGCCTCATCTAATAGTATTATTGCCTATCAACAAGATTTAACCCTTTTTTTACAATTTTTTGCAAATTATAGGGGTAAAGAAATAACCGGGCATGATCTTGCCGATCTTTCATATAAGGATGTCAGGGCATGGATGGCGGACGAAAATAACAAAGCCCTTAAAAGTCATTATCTTGGTCAGGGTCGACATACGCAAGATGCCGCAATCCGTACACGTAAAAGACGTTTATCCGCATTGCGGTCATTTTATCGCTTTTTGGCAAGGTTTTATTATATTGAGAATAATATTGCTTCATTAATAAAGATTCCAAAGGTCAATCAACCTTTACCTCATCCATTGACGGAAAAAGAGGCTTCAGAGTTGACTAGGAATATTGCGATTGTTGATCAGTCTCCAATGACTCAAAATCGTGACATCGCTTTATTTACATTGTTGTATGGTTGTGGTTTGCGGTTGTCTGAAGCCTTATCCTTAAATTGGGGGGATCTCAGAAATGCAGATCTGACCCGTGAGGGTGCAACCCTAAGGATAACCGGTAAAGGAAACAAGGAACGACTTGTGCCGATTTTGTCCTATGTGGCTGACGCATTAATAAAATGGGAAAAACATTACCCTTTTATGATTAAATCTCGATCACCAGTTTTTGTCGGTGTTAAAGGCAAAAGGTTAAATCCATCGATTGCCCAAAAAAATATGCGTGAATACAGACGCATTACGGGATTGTCAGAATTGGCAACACCTCATGCCCTACGTCACTCATTTGCCACCCATATTTTACAAAACGGAGGAGATTTAAGAACAATACAGATGTTGTTAGGACATGCAAGCCTGTCTACAACGCAGCGTTATACATTGATGGATGAATCTCATTTACTGGAAGTATGGAATAAAGCCCATCCCAAAGCGAATATAAATAGAAAAATATGAAAAAACTCATTCTGACATTTTATTTTTTTACAGGCTTATGGTCTTTTGATTCTGCCAAAGCCGAAAGGAATTTATGCAGTTATGAAAAAATTGCGCAAATTCCTCTCAGAAATATAGGAGGTTATATAATAGGGGATTTTCAAATTAATGGACAAATGGTTTCCCTTATTATTGACACAGGTTCAGAAGGAAGTCTTATTTCTTTGGATGAAGCTTCAAGGTTGCATTTACCTGTGGATCCAGGCCAAAAAACAGTAATACTGGGTTCAAAAGGGGGAAGTAAAACAGTACAAAATGTTTTTATCCGAAATATGCACATAGGAACGTACAATCTGGGCGCTTTATCTATACCAGTTGGTAATTTACCTCAATTTCCAAGAATTAAACCTGCCATTACAGGATTGATCGGTGGAGATATATTATCAAATTTTGATGTTGAATTTTCATTAAAAACAGGAAAGCTGAATTTATGGGAGGTGAACAGCCATTCATTATTATGTATGGTACCACCTTTTTGGCAAGAAAAAGGTCATATTACTGATTTGGACAAAAAAGGTTTTCGTGTGTTTACAAAGGTAAGAATTGATCAGTTTCCCCTAGAAGCCCTAATTGACAGTGGTGCACGATCCCGAATAGTTGCCCTTCAAAAAGTAAAAGAAATGGGAATTCATGAAGATGAGCTGGCCACACGTCCGGGTGGACTGGCAAGCTCGATTGGTTCAAAAGAGGTTGTTTATCACTGGTATCAATTTAAGCGTTTCGAAATTGGTGGACAGGTTGAAATCAAACCTACATTGACCGTATCCCCATTGCATGATGAAGCAGATATGCTGATTGGTTCAGACTGGTTTGCACTAAATAAAATATGGATATCCTATAAACGTGAAAAATTGTATTTTATAAATAATAGGGAAGAATAATTATTTTCCTTTTGGCAAAAACCAAAAGATAAAAGAGCTGAAAAGTGTCGTTATACCCAACCAAAACCATGTAAAATGAAAATGCATTGCAGGAGCGGAATTGGGATGCAAAGATTGATCTACATTTAAAAGTATTGCAGAGACGGCAACACCAGAAGCCATGGAAAGTTGCATGACTGTGGATAATAGACCGCTTCCTGAAGGTTGTTTACGAAAAGATAGATCAATAACGGTAACTGTATTCATGGCTGTAAATTGAATGGAATTTATAAATCCAGTAATGAGCATGAGAACAACCAGTAATGTCCAGCTGGATGAACTTGTTACAGCTACATACGAAATATATGAAAAACTGAGCAGTATAGTGTTGATAAACAGAAAACGTCGGTAACCGGTCTGTTTTATAATCTGATCGATGAAAGATTTTCCTACAAAAGAAGCAATGGCCAATGGTAACATTGCAAAACCACATTTTACGGGTGAAAGTCCCAATAGAATTTGTAACATCAATGGCAGCATGAATGGCACGGCGCCGCATCCGATACGTGCAACGATGTTACCGAAAATTCCAATTGTGAAGCTTCTTACTTTAAAAAGGTTGTGATGAAATAGAGGGTGTTTATGATTATAGGATTTTATCCAGTAAAATATCATTAAAAGAATGCCCAGAACGAGAATCAGGGTTGGAATTTTATATTGTTTGGTTTCACTAAATAGACTGAGCGCATAGGTAAGAAAGGCTATTGAAATGGCAAATATTCCATACCCTGTATAATCCATTTTAATTGATTTATCCTTGATATCGGGGAAAATTCGTAAGGCAAATATAATTCCAAGAATACCGAAGGGTATATTGATTAAAAATATTAGGGACCAATGAAAATAAGAAGTGATCATCCCCCCAATTATGGGACCGATCAAGGGACCAGTCAAAGCGGGAAGGGTTACCATACTTAATGCTTTTACCAGTTCGTCTTTGGAAAAGGTCTGGATAATTGCCAATCGACCAATCGGCAGCATAAGTGCTCCTCCAGAACCCTGAATAATCCTTGCGATTAACAATTCATTCAAGTTATGGGAAAGTCCGCATAAAAGAGAACCAGATGTAAAAATTGCCAGTGAAAGACAAAAAATTATGCGACATCCATATTTTTGGCATAGATATCCCGTAAGGGGAATGAAAAGAGACCCAGCCACCATATAATAAATAATGATATTTTTTGTTTTGAATAAAGGTGTGTTAAAAAAATTGGATAAGTAGGGAATTATTGTATTGACGGCAGTTGAATCAAGTGCAGCCATGAAAAATGATATTGCTGCGACAATGGGTAAAAACCGTTTTTGATTGTTTTCAATCGGAATGTTCATGATTATTAATATACCTAGTTATTTAGGTACGGTATTTGATTTATATAGTCAAGATATGAAGCTCAATTAATATAGTGTTCAATCATACTCAGAATATTATTTATTTTTTAATTGGTTGAAATTTATATTTAAATAGATTTTCAAAATTATTTCATAAAAACTCGGTCGTTAAAACAATTCAATTATTTATTTTTTATTTTATAATAGCTGTTATAGTTTAATCTATCAATTTGTGTCCTAATATTTCTCAGGGGATTGAGAATCATATGTCTCGTATCATCACTTTAATTCCTGACAGTGGAATACAGTTTTGGTCTATTAAAATTCCTGTTGCGCAATTAAAAAATGTTCGTTGCTGGTTTTGGGAAGAGCGTAATGGTGAATATGATGATGGTACACCACGTTATATCTTGCATTCCCTTAGGGAGGATCCCGAAACAGGTGTGTTGAGGGATGTTCAATCCGGTCAGGTTCCTCCTGAAAATCAGATTTATGAGGTTTCCTGGAAAGGGATGATGCAAATGTTTCTGCATCAATGGATACCTCTGCCTTTTTTTGCGCTCATATCGGGTGAAGAAACAGGTGATGAGCATTTTCGAAATGGACCGGCAAATTGGGTACGTGGATATCTTACACAGATAAAGGAGGATTTGTATCAATTTGATCTTGTCTTTGATACAAGTTTGCAAACACAGGATAATAATGAAATTTATAATGCACCCACTATAGAAGATAGCCAAAGACAGGACTGTTATAAATTCGTTTCTAATTTTACTGATGTGGCATGGTTTTTGAATGAAGGATGGGTTGGTGATTGGCTTTTGAAAATCAAACAGGAAAATGTTGTCAATAGCTCTTTATATGAAGAACGATATTGTTGGCATTACGCTGTCTATCAGGCATTCCTGCAGATTTTAACCTCCTTGCAAATCATACCATCAGTGCATTTGCTGGATGGTGGTAAGGGAATAACATCACAAGTCCCGGTTGAGGTAGACCTAATTCTGGATTTGGGAAATTCAAGGAGCTGTGGAATTTTAGTTGAGGATCATCCGGGACAGGATGTTAATTTTTCAAATAGCTATCCTTTGATTCTTAGAGATCTTTCACGTCCCAATCTTAAATATGACAAACCATTTCCAAGCTGTATAGAATTTGCTCGTGCAAATTTTGGAAGTGATCTTCTCTCCCGTCGTTCCGGAAGGGTGTCTGCCTTTTATTGGCCAAGTCCGGTCAGGGTCGGTTATGAGGCGGCACATTTGGCAGGGACAAGAATTGGAAATGAAGGTATAACCGGTATCACATCTCCTAAAAGATATATATGGGACACGCGTTTATCTTTGCAAAGCTGGCGTTACAATAGCCGTTCCATGGGTATTTCGGGCAGAATAATCGATCCTCCAGTTACGGGGGCATTTATGGCAATGATTTCACCGGATGGTCGTGTTTTGACTGAGGAGGAACGTTTAATAGGGGAGAATATCACCACACAACCAAATTTTTCACGGAGTTCATTATTTACCTTTATGCTTGTGGAAATTTTGTTTCAAGCGAGATTACAGATGAATTCGCCTCAAAATCGTGAACAAAGACAAAATAAAACTTTAATGAGACATCTTCGGTCTGTAACATTGACTTTACCTCCCGGTATGCCGGTAGCGGAACAGAAAATCTTACGTAATCGTGCGATTGCAGCCATTGATTTATATTGCGAAATGCTGGGTATATCTACAAATGAACGGCCAAAAATTCACACGCATCTTGATGAGGCAACAGCAACCCAAATCGTTTGGTTATATAACGAGATTACCGAACGTCTCGGTGGAAATGTGGATGAGTTCATGCAATTAAACGGTCATGTCGATAAAGATAGGGAAACTGATAACCGGATACCGAAAATTAGGATAGCAAGCTTGGATATTGGAGGTGGAACGACTGACTTGATGATAAGTTCCTATTCTGTGCCTGTGGGTGAGACAATTTGTCCACATCAGGAATTTAGGGAAAGCTTTAAAATAGCAGGGGATGATATTCTTGAACATATCATAACGCATATCATTTTACCAATAATGGAAAATTCCCTACGTAAAGCGGGCGTAATTGACACCCAGGCATTTTTTAGTTCCGCCATTGGACAGGACTGGGGAGGGCAATCAGAACAGGAGCGTCATTTAAGACAGCTTTTTGTCAATAATGTTTTGGAGCCGGTTGCATTGGCAATATTGTCCCGTTATGAAAATGTAACTGATCGAACAATCGATATACTTGATGCATTCCATATTGGCGATGTTCTTGGTGAGGACAAGGAAAATATCGAGCGATCCCAAAATTACATTCAGACCCTTGCCAAAAAGGCAGGAGCAGAAAATTTTAAAATAACCGACTTGGAAATCATAGCCAAGGTGCAACAGGTTGAGGCCTCGATCACATATGTTATGGGTGATGTCATAGCGAAATTGTGCGAAGCAATTTGGACCTATGATTGTGATGTCTTGTTGATTTCAGGTAGACCTTCAAGATTACGCAGAATTGTTGATATGATTATGGCCGCCATGCCGGTTCCGGTTCACCGTATTATAGGTATGTACCATTATCGCGTTGGTGCATATTATCCTTTCCGTGATGCTCAGAACCGTATAAGTGATCCAAAAACCACCGTTGTAGTTGGTGCATCTTTATGTTTACAGGCGGAAGGGAAGTTACAGAATTTTGTATTACGATCACGTGATTTGCATATGTATTCCACTGTACGTTTTATTGGTCGTTTGGAAAAAAATGGTCAGTTGAGGAATAAAAATGTTTGGCTTTCAAATATAGATTTACCCGAAAGGAAGCCTCAAGAAGATGTAGGTTTCAAGATTGATGATTTTGAAAATACCACCAAGATTGGTTTTCGTCAGCTTGGAATTGAAAGATGGCCAGCGTCGCCATTATATGTTTTGGAAATAAATAATTTCAATGCTCTCAATAAAATTGCCCTGCCTTTGACGGTAACAATTAAGCGTCAGGATATCGATCAAGAAAAGGAAAATCTAAAAAATGATTATTCAGATCGCGAACAATTCAGGATTGTTGAAATAACAGATCGGAATGGCGAGCAATATCCCACCCGGCTTTTGGTCTTGAGATTGCAAACCATGATGAATTCCGAAGGTTATTGGCGTGATACAGGTCGCTTTACCTTAGCCTAGAGAAAGATTATTTAATATGCCAAACGATATTCAAGAAATGACCAGGCATCTGCAAAAAAGAACCGGGAATGTATTATGTTCTGCTGATATGGCTTTACACTGGTTTGAAGATAATCCAAAAGCCATTAGGGGAGATGGGGATGCAGTCAAATATACCCTTAGGCGATTTCGTCGGCAGGCCAGACAACTTGACAATGCAGCTTACCAGCCACCTGCCGTGGCGGTTTTTGGAGCGTCTCAGGCAGGTAAATCCTATCTTGTTTCAAGTTTGGCGACAGAACCAGGACAGGCATTGATAGCGTATTATCAAAAAGAGAATCTTAATTTCTTAACAGATATGAATCCACAAGGGGGTAATGAATCAACGGGGCTTGTATCTCGTTTTACGACGCGGAAAATTGACGTTATTGATGAAAATATGCCTGTTCCATTACGATTGTTGTCAGCGGTTGATGTCATAAAAATATTGACCAATACATCAATTGAGGATTTTAAGACAAAAGATGCCGAAATTGACGATCAGTCACTACAGAATTTGTTTCAGTCCATGAAACCTTTTATGCAAGACAAGATCATTAATTCAATTATAGATATTGATGATATAGAGGTTCTATACGAATATTTAAAAAAACAATATCCCGACCATCATAGATTTGAAAAATTAAGAGAAATTTACTGGCAGCAACTGAGGGAAACCGTTCCGTATATTCCAGCTCATGAATCGGCTGTCTTGTTTTCACCATTATGGAACAATCTGGGACAATTTACTAATTTAGGAAGAAATTTATTTACAGTTTTAGGAAATTTGGGAAAAACGGAAAATGTCTATTGCTCTACAGAAGCACTGAAGCCAAGAGAGAAAAGTATATTGAATGTTGAAACCCTATTCACGCTTGGAATGAATTCCCAGGATAAAATTACCGTTTTGACTTCAAAAGGGGAAAGACAATCAATTGACCGTTCAATTGTAACGGCATTGACGGCAGAATTAACCGTTCCAATAGGAAGTGATGCTCCATGGGCATTTCTCAAGGAAACGGATTTGCTTGATTTTCCTGGCGCAAGATCAAGAGAAATGATTTACGATCCACAAGCGTTTCTCCAGGCACCAGAAGCTTTGGGGCGTTTATTTCTTCGGGGAAAGGTGGCCTATCTTTTTCAACGCTATGAAGCCGAACGTGAAATTTCGGCAATGTTATTGTGTATTGGTGATTCCATACAGAATGTTTCAACCCTGCCAGGTATGATTGATGGATGGATAAAAAACAGTATAGGTGCGACGGAAGAAGAACGTAATAAACAAAGAGATAATTTGTTTGTTGTTTTAACAAAATTTGATCGGGAGTTTGAACAAAAAGCAGGAGAATCTCCTTCATCAAGCACAAGATGGACAGCCAGAATTAATGCAAGTCTAATTGACTTTTTTAAAACGTGCAGTTGGATTGAGAATTGGAGAGATAATCATCCTTTCAATAATCTTTACTGGTTACGCAGTCCCTCTATAAGTTTCCCAGCTGTTATGGATTATACGGTCGTTAACGGACATAAGGAAGAAGCTGGAATTGCTGAACGGGCAAAAAATTTAGTTGAAACGATGAAACAGGCTTATTTGAGCAATCCTGAAATCAAGCGTTATGTGGCTGATCCTGAAAAGGCATGGAATGCTGTTTTGCAGCCAAATGATGGAGGTATCACCTATCTTGCCGGTGCATTGGGAAAAGTATGTGACGCACGGTTAAAAGTTGAACAGATTAATGGACAGATCGAACATCTTGCTGTTAACCTGGCACGTTTTATTTCACCTTATTATCATAGTGGCAATACGGAAGAAGCTATTAAAAAGGCTTCATCGGAGGCTCAATCAATAGCTCTATCATTGATGCAATCAGTCAAATCACAAATGTTTGGATCTTTGTTACGGTCACTCCAGGTTAGGCGAGAGGATATGATGGAAGCATGGCATAGTATGGAAATGCAGCTTTCCAACCAGAGATTGTTGATCGGTCGAACAAGTGATGTAGACGATCTTTTTCAGGATATGTTTCCAGATGCCGATTTATCGGATCAAAAACAGGAAAAAGAAGTGGATACGGGACAGGCAAAAGATCGTCATGAACAATATGCCGATTTAGTATTGTCCAAATGGAATCATATTATGGATGATTTTTCTCGTAATGATCAGGTTGAACAGCATTTTTATATTTCAACAGAACAATTAACCGCATTAACGGCAGAGATATCCTTGCTTGCAAGACGGTTAAATCTCAGGGATAGGCTTGCTGAACAATTAAGACGCAATGCGGCGCTTTTCACCAGTGGTTCATTAAAGGGTGAAACACAGGTTTTGTTGGCAGAAATGGAAATTGGTAATTTTGTTTATTATTTGGGTTATCATTCCGTACCATTATCCGAAAGACCCATGACAAGAGGATTAAAGGGTGAGCATCATGTATTCGAACCAAGAGAGGCACCCAATGATATATTGATTTTACCTGAACATCCCGTTCCATATCACGAACGTTTTGTTCGAGATTGGATTTCAGCCATGGTACAGCGATTTGAAGAAAATGCTGGCGCGTCCAGTCTTGATGGAATTGATCCAGCTGCAAATGAAGCCCTGGGGCGTATCATAACCGTATTAAAAGGTTTATAAAATGAATTCGGTATTAAAAATTTCAGCATCAGGACCAGGTGAAGCCGCTATTACCGTAATAAGTAAGGCAGATTTGAAGGGACAGAATTTTAATATTACGTTTCCACAATTTCCCTCAATTCCTGTTCAAAAGGTTATACGTCAGGAACAACAAGGAAATGATCTAGTTTTATTTATTGAAGCTGACCGTTTATGTGATTTACTGGAGGCGGGGAGCCCATGCCAGATCAAGGTTCCGGAACTGGATCTTGTCCAAACCGTAATCTGGCCTCCCATTATCGGCAAACGAAGTGTTTCCAGAAAAGTTGTTGAAAATAAAAAAATAGATGATGTCAGCAGTCCCGGGAAAGAGAAAGAAAATTTAGAAATAGTTAATAAAATAAATGGGCAACAAGAAGACCCCACTGTTTCCCTGGATCAATCGGGAGCTGAACCGGATATAGAAACTGTTGTAATGGATACTGAAAATAATCGAGTTAATCAGAATGAAAACAAACCTGATTTACCGGTTATAAATCCAGAGATACAAAAGAAACGCTCCGTTTTTCCACAGAAAGAGGATTTATTGAATAGTGAAAATCTGCATGGAGAATCAAACAAGACCAGAAGCAAACTACCCTGGATAATTTTAGGATCAGGTTTGGGTCTTTTGTCGTTATTCAGCATTGGAACAGGAATTTATATAAAAAAACATCATGTTCCCAATAAAAATCCTTCTGTTAAGGAAAAAACTATAGAAAACAAACCTGTAATAAAACAGAGTAATGATAAAAAGAATAATGATGATGGAAAACAATCTGAAAATTCCCAGAAGCAATCTTTTCCTGAATCAACCAAATCCAATTCCCAAAACAAGGCGGAAAATTTGGAAGTAATGCCACTACAGGATGTTCTTAGCAAAGCACCCAGCACATTGGCTATTACTAAAGAGGGGGAAAGGCGGTTAGAAAATAAGCAGGCTGATGATGGAATTTTGTTACTGGAAAATGCAGCATCCAAGGGGGAAAGTGAAGCAATGGTCAAGTTGGGTTTACTTTACAGTCCTGTAAATTTCAAGGTGGATGGTCCCATTCCCAGTCCTGATATGCGTGAAGCGGCACGATATTTCCAGATGGCTGCCCAAAAAGGCTCTCGAGAAGTTGTTGCCCCACGTCAGGCATTGTACGACTGGTTAAGTAAAAAAGCTGAAACTGGGGATGAAATGGCTCGTCTTACGTTAAAGGATTTTTGGCAGTGAGAAAAATTCTGAATAAATCATTAATTCTTTCGCTATTGTATTTTTCAGCAATAGAAAGTTCCTCAGTTATTTTTGCTGATCCTGCTGTTTCCCCATCCTCCACACCATTGCTTATGGAAGGAAAACATAATCTTTATCAAAAAATCATAACTAGACCTGGTGTTGTCTTATCAGATTCACCCTCAAATCAGAATGCGAAACCGATTGAGGGCTTTAAGGTTTTTTATGTTTATAAACGTCAGAAAGATACACAGGGAAATGAAGATTGGTTGCAGGTTGGAAGCGATACCCAGGGTCATATTGTAGGATGGGTGCCAGCTGATAAAGTAATTAACTGGGCGCATACAATGGTTGGTGCCTTTACCAATCCGGCTGGACGAGAGCGTTCATTGTTCATGAAAAATGAGCAGGATGAAAAACAGATATTGCTGGATCAATCTGGTGGGGATAAAGCCAAGGAATTAGCAAAAAATGCGCTGGCCGGTAATCCTGGCCCGGTGATAGCCATGGAACCTGAAACATATGTAGATATCACTCATAATTTCTATTTGTTGCCAATTCTTGATGCCCAGCAGATAGATCGTCCAAGTGGTCCTCCATTACGTTTGCTTCATGTTGTTTCCGCTCCGTCACAAAAAAATAAACCTGATTCATCGCCAGCGAATTTGAGGAATTTCAAGGCCAGTTTGGTGTTTGTTATGGATACGACTGTAAGTATGGAACCCTATATTGAACAAACTCAGGCAGCGGTTAAATCATTGATTAATTCAATAAAAAATACAGCGGTTAAAAATAATTTTCGTTTTGGATTGGTTGCCTTTCGGGACAGTTTAAAAGATAATCCGTCACTGGAATATGAAACAAAGGTTTTTGCAAGACCTGATTTCAAGCAACCTGTGGATAGTGTTAACAATGCCATAGCTTCTGTTCATGATGCAAAAGTTTCGTCAAAGTCTTTTGACGAGGATGCTATCGCTGGAATTAAAACCGCACTTGATGAAATTGACTGGAATCAATCAGCTGGTAAATATATTATTCTGGTGACGGATGCAGGTGCAAGGGAGGCAAATGATCCTCACAGTATAACTAAACTGGGAATTGAAGAAATCAAACAGCTTGCTGAATCAAAAGGTGTTGCTGTATTTGTTGTTCATTTATTAACGCCTGCAGGTCAGAAAATCAATAATCATACCAGGGCCGCAAGCCAATATAGAAAGCTAAGTCAGTTTGGTACGGCTGGATCCTTATATTTTCCTGTTAGGGGGGGGACACCAGAGGCTTTTTCAGAAGTGATTCAGACCCTCACAATGGCATTATTGCAACAGGTGGCGGATACAACAGGTAGACCTATAGCAGGATTGAATCCGTCAAAGAAAAATGCTCAATCTAAAAAAGCAGAGGATCAAATCAAAGTTGTCAGCCAGGCTATGCGTCTTGCCTATATGGGTAAGGAGGAAAATACTTCCGTTCCTGATGTGATTTCAAGTTATACAACAGATCGGGATTTGACTAATCCAGTTAAAAAGGCCATTGAAGTACGTGTTCTCTTAACCAAAAACCAGTTGTCAGATTTAGCCCAATCCTTACAGATCATCTTGAAAACAGGATTAGCGGGAAGAACCGAACCACAGACGTTTTTTACCCAACTTCGTTCAGCTTTTGCAACAGCAGCCCGTGATCCGCAAAAAATTTCCCAATCTAAAAATATTGGCGGATTACTGGGAGAATATTTGCAAGGTTTACCTTATAAGTCGGATATCATGAACATTTCGGAACAGGATTGGCTTGCAATGGGAGCAATTGCGCAGAGAACAGTTCTGAATAATGTTGAAAGCCGTTTACGACTTTATCAGGAATATGAGTCTCATCCTGATCTTTGGGTACAGTTAACTGGAAGCAAAGATCCTGGTGATGCGGTTTATCCTGTTCCCTTGGAAGCCTTGCCTTGATGAGAGAATTTTCGGGAAATCCCTTTATTTTTCTTGATAATGTTGCATATGAATTTTCTGACGGAATCAAAATCAATATTGATCATGCAGAAATTAAACATGGTGATCGTATAATCATTTCCGGTCCTTCAGGATGTGGTAAAAGTACGATATTGGGAATGTTATCCTTATCCTTGAAACCGACAAAAGGACGTAATTTCTATTTTGAACAAAATGATATTTTAAAATTATGGAATAATTACAGACGGGATCAATTGGCTTATTTAAGGTCAGCATATTTTGGTTTTGTTCCGCAAACAGCGGGCCTAATTCCTTTTATAACTGTAAAGGAAAATATAACTCTACCCTTATCGATTATTGGAAAAAAGAACAAAATCTGGTTTGATCAGTTGATTACCTTTCTTGAAATTGGACCAATTTTATCTAAAAAGCCATGTCAGGTATCTGTTGGCCAGCGTCAAAGGGTGGCTGTTGCAAGAGCATTAATCAATAGACCCATGATTGTTTTGGCGGATGAACCCACGGCTTCTGTTCATCCCACTCTAGCCGACGAAATTTTACATTTATTGGTTGAGACAGTAACAGAGGCTGGATCCGTTTTAATCATGACCTCACATGATGTTAAAAGGGCGTTACAATATGGTCTAAAGGAGATGGCGTGTTATATTGACAATGAAACGAAAATAACTCGGTTACGGATCCATGCATAAAAATCTGCATTTATTTTTATCCGCTAAACTTGCCTGGAAAGACTTGAAAAATGAACCAATTTTATCATTATGCCATATTCTGGGCATTGTCGCGGTTTTGGCCCCTTTAATTGTCATTGCTGGATTAAGAAGTGGTGTATTAACCAGTATTAGGCAATCATTGCTTGAAGATCCTCATGTCAGGGAAATAGTCACAATATCCAATCGTAGTTTTTCCCTTGGTGATATAAAGAACATTAATTCAAATAACGATATTGCATTTATCATCCCTCGAACCCGTACATTGGCAGCAAGTTTGTTTATGGAAAATATGGCTGACAAGAATAATGGTGATGGCAGGCATATCATGTTAGTACCTTCAGCCAAAGGTGACCCCTTGTTAGGTAATATTTCTGCTTTTATGCAAAAAAATGATGCAATTTTTTTATCAGCCTCAGCGGCCAGCTATTTGCATATTCATGAGGGAGACCAAGTAAATGCCATTCTTGAAAGAATATATCATAATACTAAACAGCAAGTAAATTTTCCTTTGAAAGTCGTATCTGTATTGCCACCCTCCGTTACAGATAAGGATTGCGCCTTTGTATCCTTGTCATTGGCTGTTGCAGTTGAAACCTATCAGGATGGTATTGAAAACTGGCCCGTTCAAGTTAATAATTTCAAAATACCGCCAAATATCGTGTATTCTGGTTTCCGGTTATATGCCAAAAATTTGACTGATGTGCCAAAATTAGACAGGAATCTACGTAATAACAATATAGATATCATATCAAGAGCAGGAGATGTTTCTGGATTATTATCGTTAACACAACGCTTGCAATATCTTTTCATCTTAATTGCGTCATTAGGAGGGGGCGGTTTATGTATTTCATTGGGATCTGGCCTTTGGGCAAATACCGAACGTAAACACAGATCTCTGGCTTTATTGCGCTATTCTGGGTTTTGTTCATTGGATTTAATTTTTTTTCCACTTTTTCAATCTTTTATTCTTGCATTTTGCGGTCTGGCGATTTCGTTCGTTGCCGCGATAGGAGCAGGAGAACTGATCAATCATTTATTTAAAAATATTCTACCACAAAATCATGTTTTATTTTTGTTGAATAAGGAATTGATTTTGGCAACTATCTGTTTAACCTTTGGGGCAAGTTTAATAATCAGTTTTTTATCGGGAAAGAGAGCAGCCAAAATACAGCCATGGGAAGGGGTAATTGCTTTATGAAACAAATTGTTTTGATTATTGGACTTGGTATTGGATTTTTTCCTACTATTTCAAAAGCAATAAACGCATCATGGCCAAGTAAATTTATAGATATCCATCCAATGAAGGATGATTTTGTCTTGCCATTGCCTTGTGGAGGTAAAATGGTTTTTCGTAAGGTTGAAGTGCCGACAGAAGGTGGAGTTTTGGATGATTTACCAATTCAGATAGGACAATCTGAAACCCAGCAAGGTTATAGCGATTATATAAGGCAAGCGCAGCTTGCAGCACCATTTTCTAGCAGGGTGAATGGAAGTAATTTCTATTATATTGGGAAATATGACGTTACAAGAAATCAATATGATGCCATTCTAGATCAGGATTCATGTAAACAACCCGATCAGTCAGGACAGAAAGCAGTCAATAATATTTCATGGTTTGAGGCTCAAAATTTTGCGGAAAATTGGTCTGTTTGGCTATTGCAACATGCTAAAAATTCATTGCCAAAACGTGGTAATAAATATGGTTATATCCGTTTACCTACAGAAGCGGAATGGTATTATGCTGCTCAGGGAGGCAACAAGGTTAGCGAAACGGATTTTCTTGCACCAACATGGCCAATGCCAGAAGGAATTGAAGAATATGTTATGGCTGGTTCGGAACTGGCAAATGGTCAGGTTCAAACGGTAGGTAGCATGAAACCAAATCCTTTGGGGTTATATGATATGTTGGGAGAAGTGGGGCAAATGATGCAGGATTATTATCATTTGAATCGTGTGGGACGTCAGCATGGATTAACAGGTGGAATAATAGTAAAAGGTGGAAATTATACATTTAATCCATCGGATCTCAATACGGCATTACGTGAGGAGATCCCTTTGTATGACCAAAATACCAATCAACCGACACATCTCGCAACCATGGGTTTTAGAGTTGTTATTTCCGCACCTACATTGGGTAGCCTGCAAGAAACCAATCAGGCTTCATCTGAGTTTGATCAATTATTGCAAAAATCCCAAAAAGTGACAGCCAATACGCATCAGCTGATTGATAAGCTTAAGAAACAGACAACAGAGGCATCCTTAAAGGCTGGGCTTGAACAGATATCAACACAACTGGATCAGGATGCCAGAGCTCGTAATGATTTCTTGGCGGCAACCATGCGTGCCCAAATTGAAGCGGCATCCGCTTTGGCATTAAATATTTGGGAGAATCAACATACAATATTGATTTTGGAAAAGGAATTATCGCTTTTGAATATGTTGAGCCAAAAACAAAAAAACGATATAAAATCAAATATTATCAATCATAAACAAATCTTAAATAATTCAATTGACGGGTATTTGGAAACTATCCGTAAAATAGCAGATTCATCATCGATTATTGATAGAAAAAAACAATTCACCATGATTGAAACAGCATATAAAGCTAGAAAACTCAATAATCTGGCGTTTTTTGCCAATCGAATACAGGTATTGCTCTCTTTACCAAAGAGTAAGTGGACAAATGTATATGTGCTGCAAGATATGAAAAATATTCAGTCAAATCAGGCAAGAGATTCTGTGAACATCAATAATAAAAACAATAATTGAAGTCTATAAATTTAATTTTACAGACCTCGAGAAAGAATTATAAGACAATACGGATTTGATCTCTTAGTCAGGTTTTTTTTTATTTTTTAATGCATTTTCAATATAATCCAATCTCGATTGAAATGGATCAGTTTCAAATTTGATACCGGTTGTTGAAAAATTGAGTAATTTATCAGGATGAATTTTAAATTCGGAAAATTCCGATAATCCGTCTACTTTAGGTTTTGAATATTTTGCAAAATTGACCCAGTATTTTTTTATTGCTTCTGACATGGCATTGTCTTGAGGTGTCAAGGATGAGTATACTTTGTTCAACGTTCCAAAAACATAGGGTAATTCTGATGCATGTGGTGCCCCATAGGAAGTATAAGGACGGGCCGAACTGGTAATATAGGAAAAACGATAGCGATAGACAGGAACATTTTTACTGGCAATTTGTTGTGTCAATAACCGGGTCGGTTCAAGAATTTGAATATCGGCCATAAATTGATGCAAAATTCTGGTTTCGGATAGTTTTCCATCCGGATTATAAATTTTATTGAGATCCTTTATATTCATTCCCAGCTTTTCTGCCAAATCTTTCAAACCGGATTGGTTAATCATAAAACCATCACCACTCGTATCACCGATTAATGTAGGAACAGGGTAAAAATCACCTTTTTCAAAAGCACTATCAAGGGATTGCTTCAACATGATACCATCAATAACCAATCCTGAAAAATAGTCAGGTTGTAGATCATCTAAATTCAATTTATCGACAATGGTTTCAGCAGGTAGCTTACGTAAATTTTCCAAAGCATATTCATCGTTTTGGATATTATTTTTTTTTGCGAAATTTAGGCCTGTTTTTTCTGCGTCATTAATGGTTCTGGGTGAGAAAAAGCGTGAATGCCCTGTTCCAGATTGAATAATGGCCTTATTAAATAAACCTTTTGCCTCTGAAATGGTCATTAGGGATATAATTGAGGCGCCGCCGGCAGATTCGCCAAATAAGGTGATATTATCGCTATCCCCCCCAAAAGAGGAAATATTTTTCTGTACCCATTGTAAAGCTGCAATTTGGTCCATAATTCCATAGTTTGCCCATTTGTTCTCCTCATTTTCTTGCTGCAAGTCCGGACGTGCAAAAAAACCAAAACGTCCAAGTCTATAATTGAAAGTGACAACTATAACCCCTTCATTTGCCATTGAACTGCCATCGAAGATTTCCTGATTACTTCCGCCGGACACAAAACCACCGCCATGAATCCAGACCATTACAGGATATTTTTTTTGGGTTTCGTTTTTTTCAAAAAAGGATTTTGGCATCCAGATATTAAGATATAAGCAATCCTCGCTTGTTATAGGAAAGGTTTCTTTCTTATCCCATCGATTGGGATACTGACTGCAATTTGGTCCATATTCAGTGGTTGTTTTGATTCCCTGCCAAGGCTGAACAGGCTGTGGGGGAAACCACCTGAATGAACGAACAGGAGGCGTGGCATATGGAATCCCTTTGAAAATAGCTAGTTGGTTATCAAAATATCCCTGAAGTTTTCCTTGATTATTTAATTCAATAAAAGGATGTGATGTTGATGCTGAAGTCATTGTAATAAGTGCCAAAGATGATAAAAATGTGAGAAAAAATTGAAATATTACTTTTTTTAAAAAAGGGTATTCATACATGCGTATTGTACTTTTATATGAAATGAACAAATCTGAATGTTTATAGGTCAGTTAACTCAAATAGTATAAATAAATATCTCTTTTATGATATAATTATCACCTTACAACAATTATCGTGATTCCAAAATTTATTAAAGGATTGGATCATGAACCCATTTGGTTTAGATTATTTGTATTTAATAAAATATTAAGGTAACGTATGTCCAGATCCTATTTTACTAAAATTATTATTGGCTGTTCCTGTTTTTCATTAATGGCGTGTACACCTGCCTATAATCCAAATCTATCTCCCGAACAAAATCGACAAATGCAAAGAAATTCCCAATTCAATCAAACGCTTGGGACAGGAGCATTGAGCGGTGCAGCTCTTGGGGCTTTGGTGGGAGGTTTGGCTGGTCATGGTAAGGGGGCTTTGATTGGTTCATTAAGTGGAGCGGCATTGGGAACCGGTGCTGGATATGCTGTTGCACATCGTACAGAAAATCAGCAGTTACAGGAAGATCAATTAAACAAACAAATTGCCGCTGCTCATCAGATAGCTTTGAATGCAAGTAATGACGCGCAACAGGCATCGCTGCAGGTTGCTCAGTTACAGAGACAACTGGCAAACCTTAATAAACAGATAGCGTCAAAAAAAATTACTGTTAGACAATATAAACAACAATTATCTCATTTTAATAATCAAAAAGCCCAATTAAACAATAAGATAAATTATTATTCTAAACAAAGTGAACAAATGCACCAATACGCTCAGATAGCTCATGATAATCGTTTTGAGCAGGAAGCACAATCAACAGATGCAGCAGTTAGCCGTTTAAAATATGCTGAAAATATTCTAGTGAATGGCATGAACAATCAACCTGCAGGTTGATTAAAATAAATTTTCAAAAGGATTTATTAATGAAATTCTATCAATTTATCATACCCTTAACTTCATTCATGATATTGACAAACTGTTCCAATCCTCAAAGTTGTGATCCTGATAAAACCAATTTTTTTAGCGGATTGGGATGTTCTGTTGGTAATGGTTATAATAAACGCTCCCAGAATTTGAATAATCAATTGCAATATGAACAGCAAAATGCGGTAAACCAGCAACAGAATGCGGCTCAGGCTCATTCACAATCCATTGAATTGCAGTCCAGGTTAGAACAAAGACGCAATCAATTGACTCAAATAGATAATCAGGCTTGGGCTGTACGGAAAAAATTGCAGGATGCTCGAGCGAATCATAGTTTGACGCAACAGCAGTTAAATCAGAAACAAAAATTGCTGGATAATTACAATGCAAGAAGATCCAGGGTAAATGATGATCCTTCACAACAGGATCTAAATGCTCTGTCAGCAATCTTGGGTAAAATGTAATGAAAATTAGGTAGCTTTCCTAAATTTATGAAATATTGTAAAGGATGAGATCCAGCAGAGTATAAATATACTGATAATTATGAAACCTGCCGACCCTAGATTTTCTTGTAATTCTTGAACTTGATCCCAAAAAAATCCGGAAAGCTTGAATTTTTCCTGTAACAATCCTAGTATCTCAATCCCACCAATGACTGTTGCTATAAAAATTGAAAGGCCAGTCATGGTTAGATTGTACCATAATTTCCTTAGTGGTTCTTTAAATGCCCAATTATAGGCACCTGTCATAACAATACTGTCTGTAGTGTCAATCAAGGTCATTCCGCAAGTAAATAAAAGCGGAAAAACCATAATATCCCACGTGGCCATGCCTTTAGCTGCCTGTATGGCGGCAATTCCCAATAAACCGATCTCGGTTGCGGTATCGAATCCCAAACCGAAAAGAAAACCCAATGGTAACATATGCCATTCCTTGGACACCATGCGAAAGGCGGGTTTTAAAATTCTCGATAAAAATCCTCTTGAAGCGAGTATATTATCCATATCCTCGATTGAATAGGATTTATTTGCACGAAAATCTTTGAATATTTTCCAAATTTTCAAAAATATAAAAAAATTGATAAATGCTATGATCAACAAGAAACTGCCGGATACCAAAGTCGCTAGGGTGCCACCAATTAATTGGAATTCATCAATTTGTGTTTTGAACCGATTGGCAAAAACTGCAACGAGCAGACAAAAAAGAATAACTATACTTGAATGACCAAGAGCAAACCATAATCCAGTGGCAAGGGAAGGTTTTTTATGTTGGGTAAATTGTCTGACAACATTATCAATGGCAGCAATGTGGTCTGCATCCACTGCATGACGTAAACCGAATACCCAAGCCAAAAATGCTGTGTTGAGAAGAAGTGGTGATTGGTAAAATGATTTCAGCGCCCAAATCCATGCAAGTATATTTGCAAGTATCAAGAAAAAATAAATGGAAATGACTGATTTTATCGGACGTTTAGGAGAAATTCGCATCAAAATCCTTGAGATATACATTAAAGCCCCTTTTATTAAAGTAATTTAACCTTAAATAAAAGGGGCATTAAGATTCAGATTTTAATTTTTTTTACACCGTAAAAGCGAGAGAGCGGCAAAGATACCAACGCCATCAAGAGCGAGATCCTGTTTTCTTTTATGTTTCAGACCTGCAGCAAACATGCATGTTGCAGCTGCCAATAGGGTAAGAGCGCCCAATTTAGAGGTTTTTTTGCATAAAAGCATTGATGCCCCAGCAACTTCAAGGCCACCAACTATTTTCATATTGGTTTGAGACCAATTCATTTCAGAAAATCTTTTTTCTTGGATGCTAGCGCCTAAAACCTTGCTTGTTCCACATGCAGCAAATCCCAAACCAACAAGGGTTTTAAAGATTTTTTTGCAACATTTAGCCATAATTATAATCTCCTAAATATGAATATTTTGTAAATAAGTGTAACAATTACCATTCCAAGAAATTAAGTAAATAAATTTGAAATGAACTTATTTAAAACTGTAAATATATTTTACAAAATGCCTGTAAGAAAATCTATATAAATCGAAGATTATGATAAATTAAGCTACAGCTTGTTTTAATGCCGCCGTAATTTCTTTTGTCGTTACATTACCTCCCAGGTCACGGGTTCTGATTTTATCCTCGACAACAACCTTATGAATTGCCTTATCAATTCTTTTTGCAAGATCATCACGTTTAACATGTTTCAGCATTAAGGCTGCGGCTCTCAACACAGCGATAGGATTGGCGCAGTTTTTACCTGCTATATCTGGAGCGGAACCATGAACAGCCTCAAACATTGCCGCTTTTTCACCGATATTAGCGCCTGGTGCAAGACCCAGCCCACCTGTTAAACCTGATGTCAGGTCTGATAAAATATCCCCGAAGAGATTGGTTGTAACGATTACATCGTAGGTTTCGGGTTTTATAACCAGTTCCATCGAACAGGCATCAACAATACGTTCCTCACAGGCAATTTTGCCTTCGTATTCCTTGGCAACCTTGCGACCCTCTTCAAGAAACAGACCGCATAATTCTTTAAGAATATTGGCCTTGTGAACAAGTGTAACCTTTTTACGATTGTTTTGCACTGCATAATCAAAGGCAAATTTAACAATTCTCCGGCATTCTTTACGTGAGGTGTAACCTGCACATGTGGCGATAGCTTTCAGATCATTATCAACAGGGATATGATTTTCCATGGCAGCATAAAAACCTTCGAGATTTTCACGTACTACAACAATGTCAATATTATCAAATCTGCCACCCTGAATAAGAGTTTTGGTGGGACGAACATTTGCATAAAGTCCGAATTCCCTGCGTAGGGTAACATTGATTGAACGGTAACCTTTACCTACAGGTGTTGTCAGGGGTCCTTTCAATACCAGGCCAGTTTTGTGAATACTCTCGATTGTTGACTGAGGTAATGGATCGCCTGATGCATCCACGCCAGCCATGCCCGCAAGTTGTCTGTCCCATTTGAATGGTGCCTGAATGGCATCGAGAATTTCGATAGTTGCACCAACAATTTCGGGACCTATACCATCGCCTGGGATAAGGGTGGCTGGAATTAGAGATAGATTTGACATGATTGTACCTTTGAATGATTCTAAATAAAAATTAAATCTATGTTAATTTCATATATTTTTTATCATCGATCTCGGGGTTAATAAAGGCATCAACTATCAAATGAACGTGCACATTTTCATGAGCCATGTTTGCTCGTTTTTATTCAGATGAGGATAGATCAAATCGGTAATTTGTTTATGATAATTGTTTAACCAATTTTTTTCCTGTGGGGTTAACAAAGTTGAATTTATGATTTTCCAGTCAAAAGGGACAAGCGTTAAGGGTTTAAATTTCAAAAAGTTATCATAAGGAGCCTTGCAAACAAGTAAAAGGTTTTCAAGACGGATACCATGATGTCCAGCAAGATAGTATCCTGGTTCATTGGAAAGAATCATTCCTTCTTTTAGGGAAATAGGAAAGGGTTGTGATGATATTCGACAGGGACCTTCATGTACGGAAAGATAACTTCCAACACCATGACCTGTTCCATGATCATAATTCAAACCGTTCTGCCATAAAGCGTAACGTGCCAATACGTCAAGTTGACTTCCTGTTGTTCCAATTGGAAAAATGGCTGATGAAAGTGCGATATGACCTTTTAGAACCATTGTTGCCTGTTCACGAATTGAGGAGGGGGCAAAATTTTTCCCCATCCAAATGGTGCGGGTGATATCTGTGGTTCCGTCTTTGTACTGTCCGCCACTGTCAATAAGGTAAAGCTGATTTTCCCTTATAATCGAGTGGTTTGTTTTTGTTGCTTGGTAATGGATAATCGCGCCGTTGGAACCGGTAGCAGAGATTGCGGGAAAACTTTCCTCTTTGTAAAATTTTCCCCCGGTTTCTATTCTGAACTGGTTGAGTTTTTCTGCCACTACAGTTTCAGATTTATCAATACCATGTTTCTCAAGCCAGAATAAAAAACGGCACATTGCAATACCGTCCCTGATATGGGCATTTATGGCACCTTTTTGTTCAACTTGATTTTTGCATGACTTGGGCAACAGAATGGGATTTGTACGATAATGAATTGATATTTCTTGTTTTTCTAGAAGTTGAATAAATCCTATCGATGTCTGATTTTTATCCAATCCTATAACAAAAGATGTGATTTTTCTTAAATCTGAATATATATCATTTCGTGAACATAATTTTACAGTGTGACCGAGAAAATCTGACAGTGTTTCGGAATATTGTTCCTGATCTGCATATAAACATACGTGATCTCTATATAAAATTGCATAAACAAGTGGGATAGGGCTATATGGAACATCGGAACCACGAATATTAAGAAGCCAGCATATAGAGGCTGGATCACAAAATATAAATGCATCTTCATTGTTGAAAAGTAGTTCTTTTTGCAATTTTTCGATTTTATTATGATGTGATAAACCAGAAAATTCCAGAGGATGAGGTTCAATAGGTTGATTAGGATAGCCTGGTTGATCCAGCCAAATTGTGTCTATTGGATTATCAGTGATTGGAACAAGTATTATTTTATTATTTTGTAGTGATTCCAAGTTTTTTTGACTCATTAATCTTGGGTCATATCCTAATTTTAATTTTTGCAGATGATTGTGATCTAAGATCCATGCAAGAGGTGATTTATGGGAAATATGGTGATATTCCCATAATTCTTGGTCAAGCTGCTGTTGCATTTGAAGAATATAGCGTCCATCTGAAAATACAGCAGCATTATCCGTCAATACAATAGCCATGCCTGCACTTCCCGTAAATCCAGTCAACCACGCAAGGCGTTCGGCATAAGGAGCGACATATTCATTGAGAAATTCATCCCCGCGATTGATTATAAATCCGTCAAGATGATTTTTTTTTAGTATGAAACGAAGCGAAGATAGTTTTTCTGTATGTTGCATAAGATGATTTTATTCAAGGTTATTAATGATCTGAATTTATTATTTTGTACATGAACAATAGATCCAGCCATTTTTCAAATTTTATTCCTGTTTGCGGTAAGATACCTGCATGTTTGAATCCGAACCATTCATGTAATCGTATCGAGGCCTGGTTATTGGCGGTTATGGCAGCTACCATGACATGCACATTATTTTGGGAGGCATAATTCACAAGATGCTTCATCAGTTTTTTGCCAAGTCCTTGACCCTGGGCTTCCGGAATCAGATAAACCGAATGCTCAACAGTATGTTTATATCCGTCATAGGCCCTGAAATGTCCATATGTGGCAAAACCGAGGATTTTTTGCTGTTCATTGACGGCAACAAAAATCGGGAATCCCTCTTTTTCATGGTTTTCGAACCATACTAGCTGTTCATCATAGGTGCGGACTTTTGTCATCCAGAAAGCCGTTCCATAAATAATCTCTCGATTAACGATCTGGAGGATACTGTTAAGATCCGTAATTAATGCATGGCGGATTTGAATCATTTTTCTCTCGGTTTTTTAAGAATTAATGTCGCCCAATGTCCCTGTGTAACTTTGTCTTCAAGCTTCAGACCCTGTTTTTGATGTGCGGACAATACCATTGCTGTTTGGGATACAAGTAGACCCGATAATATTGCTATACCTTCAGGTTGTAAATTTCTGGCTAGATTTCTGGCCATTTTACATAAGGGACGTGCAAGAATATTGGCAAAAACAAGATCATATGGGGCTTGCTTTCGAATTGAAGGTGTCAGCCAACCATTACCAACCTCACAATGGACGAAATTCCCCAGTTTGTTTCTTTTAACATTTTCTCGGGCAGCTCGAACGGACCATGGTTCAATATCAACAGCCAGAACCTTTTGATGGAATAAGGCAGCTGCAGCCATTGCCAAAATTCCTGAACCACATCCAAGATCAAGAATTTTACGAGGTTTTTTATAAGCGATCTTTTCAAGGGCAATTAGGCATCCACGAGTTGAACCATGTTCACCAGATCCAAAAGCCACACCTGCATCAAGGGTTAAAACAACACGTGAAGAAGTGATTGGATCGTTCAAATGCGTGCCACGAATAATGAACATATTACCCACTTTTTGAGCAGGAAAAGATTCATATGTTTTTGCAAGCCACCCTTCTGTTTCAGTGGAATGTTTTTGGATTTCTGGAAAGAACTGGGTAAGGCCGCCTGCTAACGTAATTGCACTGTTAAGCTCTTTATCTCCATAGCCTGTATCCTTGATTCCTTCCAATCGCCAAAGATTCTTGTCTTCATTTTCCTCAAATATTCCTACGGTCGGGCAAACCGTGTTCAGGGCCTGTTCGAATATTGCAATATGTTTTTCTGGAACAATTAGTGAAATGGTTTCAAGCGCATTGGCATGCCGTTTAGTTTTTAATGTCATGATGTTTCCGTCACAAAGCTGTCTATAACGTTTTTAATTCCGGTTTTATCGAAATTGATTTCAAGTTTATTCTGTTCAGTCTTTAATACAGTTCCATAACCGAATTTTTGATGAAACACACGGGCACCTACAGGAATATTTTTAGATTTTGGCAAATTTTGACGTTGTTTATTCGGTGTAAAAATATTTCCAAAAGAAATGGTGTCTCGAGTTCCTTTCTGTTTTTTTCCAAAATTCAAATTATCAAAATAATTTGGATTACTATGGTTTCTATTGATTCTGATTGACGGATTTACAATAAACTGGTTGGGTAATTCTTCAATGAAACGGCTGGGAATTGCTGATTGCCAGTTTCCATAAATCTGGCGGTTTGCGGCATAGGATATCACCAGATTTCGCCTGGCACGGGTAATGCCAACATAAGCCAAACGTCTTTCCTCTTCCAAGCCATTCAATCCATTTTCATCAAGTGTGCGTTGTGAGGGAAAAAGGCCTTCCTCCCATCCCGGCAAAAAAACAGTATCAAATTCAAGACCCTTGGCGGCGTGAAGTGTCATTAAATTGACCTTGTCATCTCCACTCAGTTCATCATTATCCATTATAAGAGAGATATGCTCCAAGAATTCATTCAAAGATTGAAATTCGGACATCGCCCGGAAAAGTTCCCTGATGTTTTCAAGTCTACCTTCTGATTCAACAGAGTTGTTTTGCTGCCACATCTCAATATAGCCGCAATGATGAATCAGGTCATCAATCGCTTTGAAATGACCATCTTTTTCACTCGTGGATCTTGCCATTTCAAGTTGAAGCATCAGTTGATTCAGTTCACTCGCTACCTTACCCCTGATTATTCCCTGATTTAATGCTTGCTGTGCTGCCATCGTTAGGGAAATATTGGACTCTCGGGAAAGTAGATGCAATTTCTGAAGGGCGGCTTTGCCAATTCCGCGTTTCGGAACATTAATGATTCTTTCAAATGCCAAATCATCTGACGGCTGGGCGACAGTGCGCATATAAGCGATGACATCGCGTATTTCAGCACGTTCGTAAAACCTTACCCCGCTAATGATTTTATAGGGTATTCCCAATTTAATCATGCATTCCTCAAAAGGACGGGTTTGGGAACTGGTACGCATCAGGATTGCCATATCGCCAAATTGTTGTTCCTTTTTGTGAAAATCAATAATATTTTTACAAATGATTCTTGCCTCTTCATCGGAATCATAGGTTGAGAGAATTTTGATTTTTTCCCCTTCAACGGTAGCATTGGCAGCGTGAAGAGTTTTTCCCAATCGCTGCGAGTTAAATGATATCAAGCCTGACGCAGCACCAAGGATAGAGGAGGTTGAACGATAATTATTTTCCAAACGGATAATTTTAGCCCCTGGAAAATCCCTTTCAAATCTCAAAATATTGGTTATATCTGCCCCACGCCAGGAATATATGGATTGATCGTCATCTCCCACACAGCAAATATTGGCTTCTTGTCCATTTTTTTGGGCTAATAATTTTAACCACAAATATTGTATCATATTGGTGTCTTGATATTCATCAACCATAATATACCTAAAATAACGCTGATATTTTTCCAATATATGTTGATGCTGGCTAAAAATATTAAACATATGCAGCATAAGATCGCCAAAATCACATGCGTTAATTTCCCGCAGGCGTTTTTGATAATGGGTATAAATTGTCTTGATTAGGGAATTTCCGGATTTATTTATTTCATCATTAGGCAAATTATCCGGTGAGTAACCCTTGTCTTTCCAGAACTGGATTGTACCAAGAATTAACTGTGGGGATACTCTTTTTGTGTCGATTGAATAAGCGGGTGTAATTTGCTTGATTAGGCGTAATTGATCATCTGTGTCCAGAATGGTGAAATTAGAGGTTAATCCGACAAGTGTAGCATTTTGCCTTAACATCCTTGCACATATTTTATGAAAACTTCCCAACCATAATCCCTCGACTGGTTTATTTATGAGGCTGGCAATTCTTTCGCTCATTTCTCTTGAAGCTTTATTGGTAAAAGTCACCGCTAAAATCTGATTGGGATACGCTTTTCCTGAAAGGAGAATATGGGCAAAACGTGATGTTAAAACACGAGTTTTACCGGTTCCGGCACCAGCCAGCAC
Organism: Commensalibacter sp. M0355; assembly: GCF_016101365.1. Classification (NCBI taxonomy): domain Bacteria; kingdom Pseudomonadati; phylum Pseudomonadota; class Alphaproteobacteria; order Acetobacterales; family Acetobacteraceae; genus Commensalibacter; species Commensalibacter sp. M0355. The sequence goes on along the minus strand of NZ_JACFQQ010000001.1, from coordinate 110,389 downwards.
TAGAATAGGACCTTCTGTTGTTTCAACAGCTTTTTTTTGCGTTTCGTTAAGTTGGCTTAGATATTGGGTCATTACGCTTTACAGGATTGAATTAATTTTCAATATTGTTGATAAGGTGATTGATGAAATCAAATGATAACAGGTTGAACATATTAATGGATCATAATTCTTCTTTACCCTCGAATTATAAAGGAAGCAAACCTTTTAAAAATTTGGACGGTAGGGGGCATCGCAACCGTATGCGTTCAAAAATTTTATCCAGGGGAACAGATGTTCTCGAAGATTACGAGATCCTTGAAATGCTGTTATATTCATTCATTCCCAGAAAGGATACAAAACCTTTGGCAAAACAATTGATTAATAAGCATGGTTCTTTGGGGCATGTTATTAAAGCAAATACAGATCGTATTGATCAGATCATATACAGTGAGAGATTTACTGAATTGATTCAATTCATTCAATTGGTGGCTTTGCGTCTATGCATGTCTGATTTAATTGTGCCAACAAGTTTTAAACGCTTGAATGAAATGGTTGTTTTTTTGGAAAAAAACTTTCCAAAACAGGATAAAATCAATCTTAAATCCTTGAGGATAATTTATTTAAACAGTCAATATAATTTCATTAAAGAATATTTTATGGTGTATCCATCAAAAAATTCTGTTGCGACTATACTAAAGAAAGCAATTGAAAATGATGCGACTCAAATTGTATTGGTACATTATGTTAATGAAGAAATAACTCCTGATATGAAATATAAGATTGAACAATTCTCCAAAATGTTGCAATCAAAGGTTGGTTTTTTTGATTTGAATCTCAGTGAACATTTATTTTGTGTTAATCATCATTATGTTAGTATATTAAAATAATCCAGAACCCAACAAACTGACTGCGTTTATGTTTTACAATTCAAAATCATCCAGTATTTTATCAGTCAATGATCCTGATCCTGTGAATATGATAAACCGGCATTCGATTTCACCCTTTTTGATTATTTGTGATCATGCAGGGAAATTTATTCCTGAAAAACTAAATAACCTTGGATTAGAGTCAAATGATCTTGAGCGACATATTGCTTTTGATATTGGAATAAAAGGGGTAGGGAAAAAACTTGCAAAAAAATTAAATGCCACGTTAATTCTTCAAAACTATTCAAGACTTGTCATTGATTGCAACAGAAATCCCAATCATGAAAACCTGATTATTGAAATTAGCGATAAAACAGTTATAAAAGGTAATCTTGATTTGTCTGACGAGGAAAAAAAATCACGTGTTTCATCAATTTACAATTCCTATCATGCTTGTATTGAACAGGATATTGAACGTCGACAAAATGCGCAGATTTTAACCTGTTTAATAGCGCTGCACAGTTTTACACCTCAAATGGATAATATTGAAAGACCCTGGCATGCGGGTATTTTGCATGATCGTTATCCGGAATTCGGATTAATATTCAAAAAATATCTTGAGCGATATTATGAATTTCCAATTGGAGATAATGAACCCTATCGATTAAATGAGAAGAACGATTATTCTGTACCTTGTCATGCGTTTGGAAGAAAATTGCCATATTTGGAACTGGAGATTCGACAGGATTTAATAAGATCGGAAATTCAGCAAAGGGAATGGGCGGATCGTCTGTCTTACTTATTGCCACTGACTTTACAGGAATACGGAAAACGATGAATATTATTACAGGAAAAGCTAAAGTTGCTGCGGTTCTTGGGTGGCCAGTTGAACATTCCCGATCTCCCCTGCTTCATAATTTTTGGTTGAAACGGTATGGAATTGACGGGGTTTACATTCCTCTGGCCGTTAAGCCTGAAAATTTCAAAAAAGTCATAATTGGCCTGTCAGCTTCGGGGTTTAAAGGATGCAATATAACCATCCCCAATAAAGAAATTGCCTTTTCTTGTTGTGATGAGGTTGATGAAATCGCAAGGAAAATAGGTTCTGTCAATACCTTGACTTTTAAAAATGACGGTAAGATATTTGGCACTTCTACAGATGGTGCTGGTTTTATAGAATCCCTTAGGGATCATAACATCAGAATTAAAAATTGTAATGTACTAATACTTGGAGCGGGTGGGGCTGCACGTTCGGTTATTTCATCGCTTGCCCATGAGAAAGCGAAGATTACAATAGCAAATCGCACAAATTCCAGGGCATTGCAGCTTGCTCAAGATCTTGGGACAGGTAATGTCATCGCATGGGATACCTGGACATCTTTATTGGGTCAATATGACTTACTGGTAAATACAACATCTTTGGGAATGGAAGGGAAAGAAAGTTTTGATTTTGATCTATCCAAAGCAAAATCAGATTTGGTTGTTACGGATATTGTCTATGTTCCTCGCTTAACCCCTCTGTTAAAAATGGCAGAAGAATTCAATTTGAAGACCATTGAAGGATTGGGGATGCTGCTTCACCAGGCCCGTTTCGGTTTTCGTGAATGGTTTGGTGTGGATCCCAAGGTTGATTCCGAGACAATCGAATATGTTGCCAAAACAATTAGAGAATAATATTTCATTATGAAGATATTGGGCGTAACAGGTGGAATGGGTATGGGTAAAACCACTGTATGTTCCCAGTTGCGTAAAGAGGGTTTCCCAGTTTTTGATGCAGACCATGTTGTGCATCAATTACAGGGATCTGATGGTAAAGCTTTACCATTTCTTGCCAAAGCTTTTCCCGGGTCAGTGCATGACAATATACTTGATCGATCCTATTTGAGGAAATTAATTTCACAGGATCGGAATAATCTAAAAAAAATTGAAAACATTATCCTTCCATTGGTTGATATGGAACGAAAAAAATTCATCCAATTTTGGCAGGGAAAAAGAAAATTATGGTGTGTATTGGATATTCCCTTGTTGTTCGAAAAAAAGATAGATCAAGTATGCACCAAAACTCTTTTGGTTAATGCACCAAAGCAAATTCAAAAAATACGCATTATCAATCGAGGTGGCATGTCTTGGCAACAAGCTGAAATATTAATTTCTCATCAGCTTCCCAATAGTTTGAAATGTCAATGGGCGGATAGGGTTATTCAAACAGGATTGAATAGGGCATATACTTACATTCAGGTAAAGCGCTTGGCTATATTAATGAAGAAAGATCAATTATGAAAAAAAGGTCTGTCCTTTTTGATACGGAAACAACAGGTGTCAATCCAGATAATGGCGATCGAATTATAGAAATTGCCGCAATAGAGTTAATCAATGATTTGCCAACAGATAATTTTTATCATGTTTTGATTGATCCAGAGCGAGATATTCCTGTTGAGGCAACACGAATTCATGGATTTACAATTGAAGATCTGCAAGGTAAGCCAAAATTCAAGGATATTGCTGATGAGTTTCTGAATTTTATTCAAAATGATCCCCTGATCGCGCATAATGCACCGTTTGATTTTAAATTTGTAAATTCAGAACTGAAATATATCAATCGTCCAACATTATCTCTGGACAGAATGGTTGATACTTTACAAATTGCCCGTGCTCAATATCCATCCTCGCCAAATAGCCTGGATGCATTATGTCGACGGTTTTCGATAGATTTGTCAGAACGCACAACACATAACGCGTTGTTGGACTGTAAATTATTGTCAGAGGTGTATATTCAGCTTACGGGAGGCCGTCAGAGAGGATTGAGCTTTAATAATCAAACAAAGGAAAAAATAAGAAAAACCTATAAAAAAAATCATATTCATCAACCCGTTTTCATGAAAGCCACTGAAAAAGAATTGAAGATTCACAAGGAATTTTTGAATGAGAAAATACCAAATGCCTTATGGAATCATTTTATGGATAAAAATTGATTATTCAAATAATTTAATTTGTGAATAGGTTGCATATTGAGAAAATAATCTTTTATTTTGATATACTATATTCAAATTTTGTTTGATTTTATAAGTTTAGATTAAATAGAATATTTAGAGTCAAAAGGTTGAAAATGGGCAAACGGGATCATTTGTCACTAACAAATTTATTATCATGTTTTTCCATCTGTTCAATGGGTTTATTCTATTCTTATCCTTCTTTTTCAACACCGAAACAAGATCCATATAATACCCTAACAATACAATGGGAAAATGATGCAGCCTCAACCTTGAAAGGAACGTCTGATCAATATTATACAAACGGACTTAGAATAGGGTGGACATCTCCTACTGACACGTTGCCTCAACCTGTTGCGGATATGAATACGTTTCTTTTGGGAAAGGGAATGCAACGAATTCATTGGGGATTGCAGCAGTCGATATTTACACCACGTGATACTCAATCGAGCCAAAGATTGCCACATGATCGACCTTATGCTGGGGTTTTATTAACAACCGTTAATCTTATAAGTGACACGGATGATACGAGGAGTGTGTTTGGTATTCAAGCCGGTGTTTTAGGCCCCGGAGCTATGGGACGTCAGGTTCAAAATGGTTTTCATGCCATTACTGGGGATCACAAAAACCGTGGCTGGCACAACCAGTTAAAAAGTGTGCCCGTTTTTCAGGTTCAAATGGGTAGAACATGGAGATTTCTCGCAGGGCACGCTGGATCGGTTGATTTTGATATCTTACCTTCAGCTAATGGTGCAATGGGGATTTATAGAATTTATGGACAAATCGGTTCCCTATTCCGTTTTGGACAGGGTCTTGAAAGTGATTTCGGACCTACAAGAATTGGTTCGGGAAATGACGGTACTGATGCCTATGTTGGAACCCGTTTTGTTAACTGGTATTTATTTGGTGGTGTAGATGGTCAGGCTGTAGCCTATAATGCCACTTTGCAAGGGGATCCCTCTAAATCACATGCGCAACATGTTTCAAAAAGATCAGATGTTGGCGAAATTCTTGCAGGGGCCGCATTAATTATCAAAGGATATAAAATCGCTTATACTCAAACTTGGCAGACCCAAGAATTCAGAGGACAAAAAAGTGGATTATTTAATTATGGATCTGTTTCCGTATCCTTTAAATTTTGATTTTTCTCTAACGTAAGGCACGTTCCATTATTCTGCTTGGGCGATAGGTAAGATAATAAAAACGTGCTGTTGCCAATACAGCAATAACAGCAAGGCCAATAGCCATGCCTGTCCACAATCCTGGTGCTTTATAGTTCAATGAAAATGCAAACCAACCACTCAGTGTATATCCAATTACCCAATAGCTTATCAAAGCAAAGATCATCGGGATTGTGGTATCTTTCAATCCGCGTAATGCACCCATCGCAACGCCTTGCATACCGTCAACAATCTGGAAAAGAGCAACAATTTTCAATATAACGATCGCAATTTCAATTGTTGATTGATTACTGACTGAATGAATATCAATAAAAAGGCTGACAATGGTTTTCGGGAAAATGAAAATGATTATACCAATCAGCCCCATAAAAACAGAACCAAGACCGATAGATAAAAAACCTGAATTTTTAGCATACAAAGGTTTTTGAGCGCCAACCCAATAACTTACCCGAACATTGGCGGCCTGAGAAATGGCAAGGGGTATCATGAACGTAAAAGTGGCAAAGCTGTTGGCAATTTGATGGGCGGCAAGTGCATCGGTTCCTAGTAGTCCTGCCCGGAAAGAAGTTGCAAGGAAAAGAAGCATTTCAGCTGCTGAACTGACACAGATGGGCAACCCCAGACGCATCAAGGGTAAAAGCAAGGACAAATCAATTTTAAAAGGATAAAGATATTGTTTTAAATTCTTTTTGCAATGTGTTACTCCAATAAATAAAATTGTTGAAACCCACAAAGTAATTGTGCTGCCAATTGCTGAACCATACAAGCCCATTTTAGGGGCGCCCCATAAACCATAAATAAAGGCTGCATTTAACAAGGCATTGATAATTGTTGTTAAAGGTGTTATTTGCAAAAGAATTTTCGAGGCATTAAAAGCTGGTAAAACAACTCTTATTAGACCTGTTCCAACAAGAACAGGGGGCATACCCCATAAGAGAATATCCATAAAATGACTGGATTTTGCAATCATATCAGGATTTTCACCTGTCCACATCAATATAAAGTTTGTCGATTTCAAAAGAAAATAGCAGGGAATACAGAGAATTAATCCAAATATATAGGTTGTCCAATAAATTTTGGATATCTGTGAAATTCTTTTTGATCCTATATATTCAGCAATTAAAATTGCAGCTGAACTCAACGCCGATTGCAAAACAACACAAACAGTAAAAAATAACTGTGTTGTAAATCCACCGATTGCTAAGGTTTCTTTATCGACTTTTCCCAATAAAATCGTATCGGTTACACCCATAGCCATTTGACATAGTTGGGCAAATGCGATTGGTATGGCAATAAAAAAGATCGCAGAAAGTTCTTTTTTCAGAAAAGCTGGTTGAGAAAGTTGCATTATATTTATTTATGACTAATAAAGAATAAAGATTTAATTTATTGAGTGTTGTTTGGACACAATCGAATACAGGATATGAACAAGGTAAAACAATGAATAAGCCAGAAATTTCCCTATATGACAGTCGTCATCATAAGATTTTACCTTTTAAACCATTAGATTCTTTAAATATCCGTTTATATTTTTGTGGCCCTACAGTATACGATTTTTTACATATTGGCAATTTGCGTGCAATGTTAACAGCCGATATTTTGGTAAGATTGTTGCGGAAAATTTATCCTAATGTGACTTATGTAAGGAATATTACGGATGTTGATGATAAGATAAATGCCCGTGCCAGAGCCAATCATGAATCTATTCAAGCATTGACCTGTCGAACGATTGAAGAATTTCATCAAGATATGGCTTCAATGTTTATCTTGCCCCCTGATATTGAACCAAAAGCTACAGAACATATCGAAGACATACAAGAGATGATTATCAGTCTTGTCAGTCAGGGATATGCCTATGAAGCTGATGGTCATGTTCTTTTCTCTGTCCATCAATACAAGAAATATGGGAGTTTATCAGGCCGCAATCCAGATGAATTGCTGGCTGGGGCAAGAGTTGAGATCGCGACTTACAAAAAAAATCCCGGTGATTTTGTTTTATGGAAACCTTCAAATGAGGATGAACCAGGATGGGATAGTCCCTGGGGAAAGGGTAGGCCAGGCTGGCATATTGAATGTTCTGCAATGTCCCATCGTTACCTCGGTGAAAATTTTGATATTCATGGCGGTGGTCAGGATCTGATTTTTCCCCACCACGAAAATGAATGTGCACAAAGTCTATGTTGTTTTCCAGGCAGTCAGTTTGCCAATTATTGGCTACATAATGCCATGCTGTTGGTAAATGGTGAAAAAATGTCCAAGTCTCTAGGCAATTTTTTTACAATACGGGAAATATTGACAAAGCATAATCCAGAAGCATTACGGTTATTATTATTGCAATCTCATTACCGTTCTGTTTTGAATTTCACTGATGAAGCCTTAAAAGATGCTAAAAAGGTTATGGATCGTTTCTATCGCGCCTTATTGCCTTATGAACAGAATTTTAATTCAGAAATGGATTTACCAGAATTAGTCATGGATGCTTTGGCAAATGATTTAAATACACCCCAAGCTTTGGTGTTTATGCATCAATTTGCAGATAAAGCTTTACAAGGTGATGAACATTCTGCCTTAAAATTGAAACAGGCGGGTCAACAGCTTGGCTTGTTTAATAGTCTACCAACTCAATGGTTTCAAGATATTGATAATGAAGATGAGATTAAGATCTTAATTCAAGAAAGAAATAATGCAAAAAAATCGAAAGATTTTATCAAGGCGGATAAAATACGTGACCAGCTCAAAGCTCAGGGGATCTTATTGGAAGACAGTCCACAAGGTACGACATGGAGAAAAATATGACAGGTCGTGATGGTGGTGCTGATTTGATTCCAGTTGGAAATACACCTGTCGTTATTTTGGTTCGCCCACAGCTTGCTGATAATATTGGCAGTGTAGCTCGAGCGATGGCGAACGGGGGATTGTTCCATTTGCGGTTGGTGGCCCCGCGAGATGGATGGCCACAGCCAAAAGCCTGGAGAGCAGCATCTGGTGCAGACCGTTTATTGGATCATACAAAAGTTTTCGATACGGTAGAAGCCGCTGTTGCGGATTTACAGCATGTTTTTGCAACCTGTCCCAGACCTCGTCAAATTATCAAACCTTTATTAACGGCGCGTGGTGGCGCATGTGAAATGCGGGAAATGACCAATCGTGGATTGAAAATCGGTGTTTTGTTTGGGCCAGAGCGAACCGGGTTGGAAAATGAGGATTTTGTTCAGACTGATTATTGGATCCGTTATCCCTTGGATCCAAGATTCATGTCATTGAATTTATCACAAGCGGTTATGATTATGGCTTATGAGTGGTGGATGTCCACTGAAGAAACACCGGAGCGCCAGTTGCAGACCAACAAAACGCATATCGCTACTAAAGGAGAGCTGAATAATTTTATGAATCATTTGATCAGAGAGCTTGATCATTGTGGATTTCTACGCAATCAGGAAAAACGGCCAGGAATGATTCGTAATCTGTATCATCTTTTTCAAAGGGGAGAAGTGACAGAACAGGAATTACGAACCCTTCATGGTGTTGTGGCGGAATTGGTTAAGGGCCCCATGAAATAATTAAATTATTTGATTTGGGATTTGAGCGTAAAGCCAAGTTGCAACCATGCAGTTCCATTGAAGATAAGGTCAAAACCAACCATGAATCCGATAAACCACAGGCCGTTTATTGGATTGACAAAAAGAATAAACCCTAAAATCAAGCCAAGAATACCACTGAATACCAACAACCCCCATCCTTTGGTATTTTTATTGTTAAAGGCAATCATAAGACGCATGATTCCACCAAAACAAAAACAAATACCAAGAAAAATGGTAATTATAACCGAACCATTAACAGGTTCACGAATCAATAATATACCGCCAATAAAATAAATGATACCGCATAGGGCTGACCAGAGAAAACTGCTCCAATCTTTAAGATAACAGGCGTGAATGAGTTGGGCCAAACCTGTAATAATTAATAAAATTCCAATAATTATAACCATTGCAATTGTTACAAAAACCGTGTCAATTAGGCACAGAATGCCGGTAATCAAACACAATATTCCCAATCCTACGAACCATTTCCATTTTTGGGCTATTAATTGATCCATTATGATCTCCGAAAAAATATTTTATAATTTTGTAAAGCGGTTAATTGTAGTTAGTTTAATTTTTTTTATGAAATTAATCTATTTATTTATTAATAAAATCAGTCATAATTTGGTATGAACAGATAGTTAACGATATTTTTTTATTTCATTTTATAAATCATTAAGGTTCATAATGAAAAACATTATTGTTATTCTTGCCGCTACTTTTTTTATATGTACATATCCTGTTCGTTCCCATGCATATGAAAGCCATTTATCATACTGGTTCGGTCAATTTGAAAAAATTCTCTATCTACCCTCTGCTGAATATTGTTACAGGTTGGGTGTAAATTATTTAACAGGTAAAGGGGTTCAGAAAAACGATAGATTAGCCCTTATATTTTTTACACAATCTGCCAGCGGAGGATTTGCGCCAGCACAGTTTGTTTTAGGTCGGTTTTATGCCTTGGGTGTTATTGTGCCGCAAGATTATAATAAAGCGATTGAATGGTTTAACTATTCCGCAGGACAGGGGAATGCTGAAGCGCAGTTTTATTTAGGTAATTTGTATCAGAATGGTGAAGGGATTGAGCAGAATTATGACAAGGCGTTTGATTATTTTCATAAGGCTGCTTTGCAAGGGAATCTAATGGCTCAATCCGCTCTTGGAATTATGTATTTAGAAGGTAAGGGATGTAAACAAGATTTTTCCAAAGCCTTTCAATGGACCCGTAAATCTGCAGAACAAGGAAATAGTTTTGCCCAGTATATCCTGGGATCATTATATGATACAGGTAAGGGCACAGATTTAGATTATTTCAAGGCGAAAGAATTGTATCAGAAGTCAGCTGATCAGGGATATGAAGGCGCTTTATACAAGTTGGGAAAAATGTATGAAGCGGGTCACGGTGTATTACAGGATTTTCAGACGGCTCTTTTCTATTATCATAAAGCTGCAGATCAAGAAAATACGGATGCCCAATTGCGACTTGGGGAAATATATCATGAAGGGAAGTTGGTTCCTCAAGATGAGGCCACGGCAAAAGAGTATTTTAAACAATCATGTTTAAATAGATCTCAAAAAGGCTGCGACAAATATAGGTTGTTGAATACGAAATAATTTTAAATTTTTTTTAATATTATTCAAACTGTTAATTATTTGACAATTCATTAAAGTTTGAATATATAGGCTTCTACTGCCAGAAAAGTGGTTTATTTTTATCCAAAGAAGTGATGAGGTTACTTTGTATCAAATATAAACCCGTCTTTGATGCGAGTTAAAGAACTACTGGTACAATAAAATCTAATATTGCTTTACCTCAATGCGATATTTTAACATATATAAAGAAAGATATTTAGACGTATGAGTAAGCGTTTACAAAGCAAATATAAAATTAACCGTCGTTTAGGGGTTAATTTGTGGGGACGTGCTAAATCACCGGTTAACAAGCGTGAATATGGTCCTGGTCAACACGGTCAACGCCGCCGTGCAAAGCCTTCCGATTTTAGCGTTCAGTTAATGGCTAAACAAAAACTCAAGGGATATTACGGAAATATCAGTGAAAAGCAATTCCGTCGTTATTACGCTGAAGCATCTCGTCGTAAAGGTGATACTTCTGAAAACTTGATCAATTTGTTGGAACGTCGTTTGGATGCTGTAGTTTATCGGTTAAAATTTGCATCCACTCCATTTGCTGCACGTCAGTTCATTAACCATGGACATATTTTAGTAAATGGCAAGCGTGTTAATATCCCATCATATTCTTTAAAAGATAATGATGTTGTTGAAGTTAGGGAAAGATCAAAACAACTTGCCATTGTACTGGATGCAGTTCAAAGTAAAGAACGGGATATTCCTGAATATTTAGAGGTTGATCATCGTCAAATGAAGGGTTCATTTGTTCGTACGCCAAAATTAAATGATGTTCCATATCCTGTAACTATGGAACCCAATTTGGTTGTCGAGTTTTATTCTCGTTAATCACATTTTATTTTTATACAAAAATGCCGAGCAATTTTTTTGCTCGGCTTTTGTGCGTTTATTGTTTTCAATATAAATTTAGGTCTGCTTGATGTTAGATATAGTTCAGAGTCTGGATAAAGAAATTTCCCGTCGTCGCACTTTTGCTATTATTTCCCATCCTGATGCGGGTAAGACGACTTTGACTGAACGTATATTGCATGCTGGTGGGGCTATACAGATGGCGGGAAATGTCCGTGCTAAAAGGGAACAGCGTCGAACTCGTTCGGACTGGATGAATATTGAAAAGGATCGCGGTATTTCAGTTGTAACTTCTGTTATGACGTTTGAATATGGTGGTTGCATTTTTAACTTGTTGGATACGCCTGGCCACGAAGATTTTTCTGAAGATACATACAGGACTTTGACGGCTGTTGATGCCGCAGTTATGGTTATTGATGCGGCAAAAGGGATTGAGGCAAGAACACGGAAACTTTTTGAAATTTGTCGTTTGCGCGATATACCGATTGTAACCTTTATCAACAAGATGGACAGGGAATCTCAGGATCCTTTTGAATTGCTTGATGAAGTGGCCTCTACACTGGCTCTTGAAACAACACCTTTAACATGGCCTGTGGGACGGGCTGCCAAATTTTTGGGTGCTTATGATGTTCGGAAACAAACTATGCGCTTAAAAGAGGGAATTCCAGAAACAGATGATCGTGTTATAGCATTAAAAGAAGAAGTGGAATTGGTTAAGGCTGCTCTGCCGGAATTTAATATTGATGATTTTAATGCAGGTTTTTTAACTCCGGTTTTTTTTGGAAGTGCGATTAAGGAATTGGGGGTTCATGATCTTTTGGATGCATTGGTTGAATTTGGCCCAAGTCCACGAAATCAGGAAAGTGATCAACGTCTGGTGGCGGCAAATGAACCATCAATGACTGCCCTTGTATTTAAAATTCAGGCAAATATGGATCCAAATCATCGGGATCGTATCGCCTTTGCCCGTATTTGTTCTGGACGTTTAGAACGAGGTATGAAATTGAAACATACCCGTACAGGAAAAATTTTTGCGTTACATACGCCTCAGTTTTTCTTTGCACGAGACAGACAATTGGCAGAGGAGGCTTTTGCGGGAGATGTTGTTGGAATTCCCAATCATGGCACATTACGTATTGGAGATACCTTGACGGAAGGTGAGGAGCTTCAATTTACAGGAGTACCCTATTTTGCCCCTGAAATATTGCGACGGGTTCGCCTTGCTGATGCGATGAAAGCCAAGAAATTAAAACAGGCGTTAATTGAGCTTGCAGAAGAGGGAGTTGTCCAGCTTTTTAAACCACAGGACGGGTCTTCGCCTATTGTTGGTGTGGTTGGAATATTGCAACTTGATGTCTTACAGACGCGTTTGAAACATGAGTACTGCGTTGAAATAGGATTTGATACTGTATCTTTTACACAGGTCCGTTGGTTTGAGGGTGAAAAAAACAAAATTGAGAAATTTATTAATTCCAACAGAAGTGCCATTGCTGATGACATAGACGGAGATCCAGTATTTCTGGCCACTTCTGAATTCATGATGCAACGGACTGTTGAAATGCAAAAAGACTTAAAATTTCATGATATCAAACAGATCGGCATTGTTAAAAACAGCTAGTCATATCCTATTATTATCTTTATAGCTGGCCTTGATTAAATATCTGGTGGATGGAATTATTGGTTTAGGTAAAAGGGTTAAATCGGATATGCATATAAGTTCATCATATTCTGAGTTGCCTTTTTTTTGCCAATAATTATATATTTGTTGAAAATTCAAGTGTGTTTTCAGCATTATTCCGATATCGATTATTCCTTTTTCGGGATGTTGAGTTGCAATAAGAATGCGGCTATTTGAAAAAAAATCTTTTTTTAATCCAAGTTCTTCTCTTGCCTCCACAAATAATTGTTCATGCAAATTTACAGTCTTTTCTTCATGACGTGATTCCACGCTACCCGCAGGGGCACATTGCCAGTAATTGGGTAGATAAACGCTGTTACTGTTTCTTTTTCCAAGAATAAAACCATCATCGCAAAAAATCAAACCTGTTACAGCCAAAGGTTTAAGACAAAGAAATTCATTGAATTCCTTATTTTCCATTTGGGCCGAAACATATCTATATTCTGTCCAATATCCCGCTATTTGATGGGGTAATATCAAAGTAGCGGTAAATACACGTCCATTAAACAATTTTGGGTATAATCTTTTTTTGGCAACCCATAAATTTTCAATCCGTTTTTCAAGATTTATAGATAATTCAGTTTTATAATCTATCAGTTTTACGGAACATTCTGGGTATAAAGCAAATGTTTTCCATTCCATTTTATTATCTTTGAATGTCATAACGGAAACATTTTTGGCTGGGAGACCTGGATTCGAACCAGGGCTGACCGGGTCAGAGCCGGTAGTTCTACCGCTAAACTATCTCCCAATATATTTAATGTGGATGCTTATATCATGTAAAAAATTATAAAACAAGGGTATGGTAAAATAAATTAATTACAAAAATTTTTAGTTATTTTAATAAAAAAATCCAAATTAATAATAAATTGTGTTAATATTAAGGAGCTATACAAAAAATAAGGAATTAACTTTGACTGGATAAAGTAATTAGGGCGTAAATATGTTTGCGGCATTGGATTTAGGCACAAATAATTGTCGTCTGCTGATCGTGTCATCTGATCGTGGCAGGTTGAGAATTGTTGACCATTATAATCGAGTAGTTCGATTGGGTGAGGGATTGTATGAAACAGGTCAGTTGAGTCAAGCTGCCATGGAACGTACAATGGTCGCGCTCCGACATTGTGCATCCAAAATTGAAGGTAAAAGATTTTCCGCCTTTTATGCTGTCGCTACCGAAGCTTGTCGACGCGCCTCAAATGCTGATCATTTTCTTAGTCAGGTTTTATATGAAACAGGACTGAAAATTAAGGTTATTTCACCACGGGAAGAGGTTGAGCTGGCTTTGGCCGGCTGCAATTCATTTTTATATGACAATGTGTTGAAACGTAATAAAACCAAGGCACTATTATTTGATATTGGAGGTGGTTCCACTGAAATTGCATGGGTTAAAATTGATTTTGCGCGACGAAAATATATTTTGATTGGATGTTTCAGTATACCTGTTGGCATTCTTACGTTAAGGGAGCAATTCAATATTGTTACCTTGCAGAATTACTATCAAATGTTTGATTTTGTTTTATCCAAGGTCATGGAATTCGAGGCCATTCACCGTATTCAGGCAGAGATTGTAAGAAATCAGGTTCAATTCATAGGGGTAAGTGGAACTATAACCACCCTTGCAAGCATTTTGTTAAATCAAAACAAGTATAATCGTGCGGCGATTGATGGTTTGTCTTTGCAAACAGCCCAACTTAAGGAAATAATCAGGACTTTGCTAGATCAGAAATTCAAAGAGACTGAAATTCTTTCCGACCGATATAAAAAAAGAATTCATTATCTTTTACCTGGATGCGCAATATTTGATGCCATACATACCTTGTGGCCCGCCAATGACATTGTCGTTGCCGATCGGGGTATTCGGGATGGAATAATTGCCAAAATGACGACAAACAAGTTAAGAAACTATTATAAAAATCATCATTATTTGTTAAACCAGTAATAAATTTAATTAATCAGTATAATTAAAGTAAAAACTATGAATAAAGATAATGCGAATTCGAATTCGCGCAAAAAAAAGAAATCGCGTTTTGATACTGGATTGACGGTTACCTTAAAAAAAACAAAAGGACGTTCAACATCTCAACAAAGATGGTTGACGCGTCAGTTGAATGATCCTTATGTAAAAGCTGCGCAACAGCATGGCTGGCGGTCCCGTGCCGCTTATAAGCTGATAGAGTTAAATGATAAATTTCATTTTTTAAAAAAGGGAATAAAGGTTGTTGATCTGGGTGCAGCGCCAGGAGGATGGTCTCAGGTTGCGGTATATCACAAGGCATCCAAAGTTGTGGGTATTGATTTGTTGCAAGTTGAACCAGTTATGGGAGCTGATATTTTTCAGGGAGATTTTACAGAGCCCCATAATCTTGAAGTTTTACTGGATAAATTAGAGAGTAAGGCGGATCTGGTCATGTCTGATATGGCCCCTAATACGACAGGACATGCAGCAACGGATCATATAAGAATAGTTAATTTGACAGAACAGGCTTTGGACTTTGCAATAAAAATTTTAAATTTGAATGGAGTTTTCATTGCCAAAGTTTTCCAGGGGGGAAGTGAAAAATTGATGTTAAATAACCTCAAGCGATCCTTTAAAATTGTAAAACATGCAAAACCTCCAGCAAGTCGTAAGGAATCCAGAGAGTTATATGTGATTGCTACAGGGTTTAAAGGGAATAATTCCGAAGATAAATCGTGAATGTGTTGATAAAATTTCAAGGATAATTTGATTTTGTCACTATTTGACACAAAATTGATTTTTGACTTGTCTAATCACAATTTTTTAGGTATGAAGAATTGCCAATAATTGGAACCCGATTTTTTTCGGTTATCCCTTTTTATCTTTAATTTTCTAATTTTTAATAAAGGGTACCATAATGGCACATTCATCTATTTCCCAAAAACATATTCGAGAAGCCCTTGCTTTTGATGATGTTTTGATTATTCCAGCAAAATCTAATGTATTGCCTAATCAGGCTGATGTTCGGTCCAATTTGACCCGATCTATCCGTTTGAATATACCCTTGATTTCATCAGCCATGGATACAGTGACCGAATGTGCAATGGCCATTGCTATGGCACAAAATGGAGGAATAGGGGTTATTCATAAAAATCTATCCATTCAGGAACAGGCCAATCAGGTCAAGCAGGTAAAACGCTTTGAATCGGGAATGGTGGTTGATCCGGTAACTGTTCATCCTGAACAGACTTTAGAAGAAGTCATTGCAACAATGAAACGCCATAA
Organism: Commensalibacter sp. M0355; assembly: GCF_016101365.1. Classification (NCBI taxonomy): domain Bacteria; kingdom Pseudomonadati; phylum Pseudomonadota; class Alphaproteobacteria; order Acetobacterales; family Acetobacteraceae; genus Commensalibacter; species Commensalibacter sp. M0355. The sequence continues at coordinate 94,374 of NZ_JACFQQ010000001.1, read as the reverse complement.
CATAAGTGGTCTACCTGTTATTGAAAAAAATACGAATCGGCTTGTTGGTATTGTCACGCATCGTGATGTCCGGTTTGCAACAAATGCAAAACAACCTGTTGCGGAGTTAATGACAAAAGATAACCTGGTTACAGTCAAAGAGGGTGTGAGTCCCGATGAAGCTAAAAAACTGCTTCATCAAAATCGTATCGAAAAATTGCTTGTCGTTGATAAAAATGATTGTTGTGTCGGAATAATGACTGTCAAGGATATGGAAAAATCAGTCGTTTATCCTTTGGCCAACAAGGATCAATATGGTCGTTTACGTTGTGCTGCTGCCACAGGTGTTGGTGAGGACGGATATAAACGGGCTGTCACGCTTATAGAGGCTGGTGTTGACGTTTTGGTCGTAGATACGGCACATGGACATTCCCAGGGTGTTTTGGACTCGATAGGGCGCCTCAAGAAAAATTATGCTGACGTTCAAATTATTGCGGGAAATATTGCGACACCAGAAGGTGCTCAAGCATTGATCGATGTTGGCGCTGATGCAGTAAAAGTTGGAATTGGTCCAGGTTCAATCTGTACAACCCGTGTTGTTGCAGGGGTAGGAGTTCCCCAATTTTCGGCAGTAATGGAAGTGTCTGAAATTTGTCATGCTGCCGATATTCCTTTAATAGCAGATGGTGGAATTCGCACGTCTGGCGATATTGTTAAAGCTATCGGTGCGGGTGCAGATGTTGTCATGATTGGATCTTTACTGGCAGGTACTGATGAAGCCCCTGGTGAAGTATTTCTATATCAGGGACGTTCCTATAAATCATACCGCGGAATGGGAAGTCTTGGTGCCATGGCTCGTGGATCTGCTGACCGTTATTTTCAACAGGATATCAAGGAAAGCCATAAGCTTGTTCCTGAAGGCATTGAAGGGCAGGTACCATACAAAGGGGCGGCAGAAGGAGTTATACATCAGATGGTTGGCGGCTTGAAAGCAGGTATGGGATATACTGGCAATGCGACGATTGAAGAAATGAAAAAAAATGTTCAGTTCCGTAAAATTACGGGAGCGGGATTGAGGGAAAGCCATGTTCATGATGTTGTAATTACGCGTGAAGCGCCTAACTATCATCATAATTAAATAATAAATTTGTCTATCAGATATTTAAGTAAAGACGTATGACCCCTTCAGCACAAATTTCGGCAGTGATTGAACTGCTTTTAGCTATTCAGAAAGAAAAATATATCCCGGCAGATTCAACAGCCAATCGGTTTTTCAGGCGGCGCCGTTATATTGGAGGAGGGGATCGTCGTTTTGTTTCAGGCAAAGTTTGGGAAATTTTACGTTGTTACCGAAAGTTGGAATGGTGGCTGAAAAGAATAGGTAGTCCGATCAATCCTCGTATGATGGTCGCAGCTTATTTGGTTTTGTCAGGAAATTCTATACCTAAAGTGCATAATTTTTATTCGGGTGAAAAATATGCGCCATTATTGTTGAATAGTAACGAAATTTTATATTTGCAATCTTTGGTAAACAAACCGTTTGTTTCCGATGAAATGTCCAAAGCGGTAATTTATGAAGTTCCAGATTGGGTATATCCTATCATAAATGGCCAATACGGGGATCAGACAGAAAAAGAACTTTCAACGTTGTTGGAAGCAGCTACTCTTGATTTGCGCGTCAATTTTCTAAAAGTGGAAGATCGATATAAGGCCAGGGAGATTCTAGTATCTGAAAATATACAAACAGAATTAATGAATATTTCTCCATGGGGATTGAGAGCGCAAGGAAGACAATCCATAACATCCACAAATGCTTTCAAAAATGGTCTGGTTGAAATTCAAGACGAAGGTAGCCAATTAATTGCACTCATGACCGGTGTTAAATCGTCAATGCGTGTCCTGGATTATTGCGCGGGAGCCGGAGGTAAAACGTTGGCTATGGCGATGATGATGGAAAATAAGGGGCATATTATTGCATCAGATATTTTTCCCGCTCGGTTAAATGCCGCTCAAAGTCGTTTGCGAAGGGCAGGTGTTTTTAATTGTGAAACCCATATTTTTGCTGAAGATGCAAAATGGTTAAAAAGGCGTGTTGAAAGTTTCGATCGTGTTTTGGTTGATGCACCTTGTAGCGGTACCGGAACTTGGAGACGTAATCCTGATGCGCGTTTAAGGTTTAAGGAAAATGATTTATTGGAACTTGTTGAAAAACAGGCCCACATTCTTGATTCTGCAGCCAGAATGGTAAAAAAAGGTGGAAGGTTGATATATGCAACCTGTTCAATATTACGTCAGGAAAATCAAGATCAAATCAATAATTTTCTGGAAAGAAATAACAATTTTTCACTCGTAGAGCCTGATACGATTCCAGAATTGTTACCCGAAGAATTCATGAAGAAAACAAGTTTTCAATTAACACCAGCGCAAAATCAAACGGATGGTTTCTTTTGCACGGTTATGGTGAAGAATTAATTTATTTCTTTCCTGTAAAAATAATTAACAACATATTCCATGGTTAATCCTTGAATTAAAACGGTTAACACTACGCACCCATAACAGATGAGCAGGATTTCATTTTTTGGAAATATATTGGGGAGAGATAAGGCTATTGCCAGGGAAATGCCTCCTCTTAGTCCTCCCCATGTTAGAATGGAAATCAAACCCTTCGGGTTTGAATCCTGATATAATAATACAAAACCGCTTAGACTGAGGGCTATGAAACGTGTAATTGCCAGAAATGGAAAAGCCAGGAATGTGATAACCAGAATATGATAACTGAAAGGGATGATGACAATCTGCAACCCAATTATCAAAAATAGCATGGTGTTGAGGATTTCATCAATTACATGCCAGCAGTAAATAACCGAATCACTTTTTTCCGCAGGCTGTTTTTGAAGATGGTTACCGATCAATAAACCGCTTGCCACAACTGCAATGGGACCTGACATGTTAAGATCACTTGCGATAGAAAAGGTACCTGCCGCCAAAGCCAGTGAAAATAATATGGTAATTTCGTTGTGGGACAATCGTCTGATTATAAAAATAACAATGGTGGCGGTTATAATACCCAGAAGACCACTGCCAACAATCTCTTTTATGCTAATCAAGAATAGACTGGTTGTGGATGGGGTCTTTTGATGAATGATTATGGATAAAAATGTTGTAAAAACAATTAAAGCTATACCATCATTGAAAAGACTTTCTCCAGCAAAAATTGCTTGTAACCGTTTGGAAAGGCCTAGTCTACCTAACATACTGATAACTGAAACCGGATCGGTCGGGGCTATAATAGCGCCTAGGGTGAGACACCAGAGTAAAGAAATGGGAATAGAAAATAGATAAAAAAAAACCCAAAAAACAAGACCGAGAAATAATATCGATAATAAAGTGCCAATAATTGTCAAGGAAGCAATATTATAGCGAGCTTTCCACAACTCATGTAATGAAATTTGCAAACTTCCTGCAAAAAGCAGAAATGCTAGAGCACCATTAAGAAGCAAAGTGGGAAAATTGATTTGTGAGATAATTTTCTGTGCAAATGAATATCCGGAAACAAATGAAAGGAAATAATCCGAGATAAACAGGATTATTGAAAATATGAATGCGGCAATCATGATCCCTATGGTCATGGGAAGTTTGAGATATTTCAGATTAATTGCCCCGCAAATTGCGGTGAGAAGAAACAATAAAGAAATAAGGGTCAGGATACTCATGTTAATTTTCCATTATTATCTAGGTTAATTTTAGGGTAATTTGAGTTTAAGTAAATTATTTTTGAGCTATAAAATTGAAAATTTTTGTAATTTTTAGTTAAAAATTATTAAAAATTAACGTAATTTTGAGTATAAAGATACTAATCTCTAACTTCATCCTTATATTTGTAATAGGGATATGGTTTTAAAAGAAGGGTAAATTCAATGACAGGCATTCATCCTGTTTTAGTGGTTGATGATGATCCAAAGTTAATTGAAACACTAACCGAACAATTGCAAGAAAATCAAGAATTTGAGGTTTCAAGTGCCTTAACGGTAAAAGAGGCTAAAAACAAAATTCTGGATTCTGATAAGCATTATGATGCAATCATATTGGATGTAATGCTTCCAGATGGCGATGGATGTGATCTATGTGCCTATTTACGTAAGGAAGGTTGCAGAACACCCATTATTATGCTGACAGGTTCAGATAATGAAGAGGATGTTGTAAGGGGGCTTGATGCAGGCGGTAATGATTATGTATCAAAACCATTTCGCATTGCCGAGTTACTGGCAAGATTAAGGGCACAGATGCGTATTTTTGCTAGTAGTGAGGATGCTGTTTTCACAATTGGCAATTATATTTTTCGTCCGTCTGCAAAGTCGTTGCAGGAACAGGATTCAAATCGTCGGATCCGTTTAACTGAAAAAGAGGCTGCCATACTCAAATTTTTATATCGGTCAGGATCAAGACCAGTACCAAGACAAGTCTTGTTGAATGAGGTTTGGGGATATAATTCAGCGGTGACAACCCATACACTTGAGACCCATATTTATCGTCTACGCCAAAAAATCGAGCCTGATCCTTCGAATGTAACCCTTCTGATAACTGAGGCTGGTGGATATCGGCTGAGCTCAATTTCTGATAAAAATGAAGATTAGTTATTTATTTTAATTCAAGCATGATTGGGACATGATCAGAAGGTTTGTCCCAGTTTCTAGCCTCTTTAAAAACCTGAATTGTTTTTAGGTGTGATCGTAGATCTGGGGAAATCCATAAATGATCCAATCTTCTTCCCCGGTTTGACTTTTCCCAGTTACGGTTTCTATAAGACCACCAGGTATATAGTTTTTCGTGGGGAGGAATTATTTCACGCATTGCATCAATATAACCCGTATGTAACCATTGATTGAGTTTTTCAGTTTCAATGGGTGTATGACTGACAATTTTCAATAATTGTTTGTGGTTCCATACATCATTTTCCAAGGGTGCAATATTAAAATCTCCTACAAGAATTGAACTGGTCTCCTTATTTTGAGAAAACCATTCTTTTGTTTCTGTCAGGAAATCTAATTTATGTTTGAATTTTGGATTTATAGTTGGATCAGGTTCATCCCCACCTGCAGGAATATAGAAATTATGAAGGTTTATTTTTTTATTTTTATAATTGAATTGAACTGAAATATGTCTGCAGTCACTTTTACCGCACCATTGTCTGGTATTGGAAACATGATATCCTAATGGATGTTTTGATAAAATACAAACGCCGTTATAACTTTTCATTCCTTTAAAAAGACAATTGTGAAAACCGAGCAATTCTATTTCAGATCGGGGAAAAAGAGGATCAGGGACTTTTGTTTCCTGAAGGCATAAAATATCGGGATTTGCTAATTCTACCAGTTGTTTTAACAAAGGCAAGCGTAACCTTAATGAATTAATGTTCCAACTAATTATACGCATATAGAAATTTCAAATTTGAAAAGGGAAATTGATTATAATTTAAAATAAATTCAAATTAAGAGAAGAAGGTCAATTTAGGAATTTAATCAGAAAATGTCCAGTAAAAAATAAATAAATCTTAATATTGAAAATTGTGGATAATTACATTATTGAAATTAAAATTTTCATTTTGTCCACTATTGGACTTGACAGTGATTTTAGGGTTTGTGATAAATTAGTTATAAATATTGAATAATTCCATGTAACAATAAAAATGATTGAAAATCAATGAGTTATATTAATTGCTTAAAAATTAGGCAAAACATATAAGGGCTTGATAAACTGCCTTTTACATCCATATATTAGATATTCATCCATAGAGTTATCCACAAGATCAGTGGAGAAGTAAGATAAGTCTTAGAAAATAAAAGGATAACAGAACTTATTTGTGATGATGGTAAAAAAAATGCAATGAAACTTCATGATTACAAACCTTTGGATTCGTATAAGGGAACAAAAGCAATTAAGCATGCTTTGAAAACAATGCCTGAAACGGCAGGGGTTTATCGTATGCTTAATGAAAAAGGGGAAGTTTTATATGTTGGTAAAGCAAAAAATTTAAAAAAACGTGTATCCTCCTATACACGCTTGACACAATTGACCGAGCGTATACGTAAAATGATTTTGCAAACGACTTCCATGGAAATTATAACCACCTATACGGAAGCTGAGGCTCTACTACTTGAAGCCAATCTGATTAAAAGTCTTAAACCACGATATAATATTTTGTTGAGGGATGATAAATCATACCCCTGGTTAGTTATTACAAAAGAAAAATGGCCTAGAATTGATAAACATCGGGGAAAAATATCCAAGAAAAATTATTATTGGGGGCCGTTTGCTTCGGTTGGGGCAGTCAATCAGACTCTTGAACTTTTACAGAAAATATTTCTGCTAAGAAGTTGTGAAGACAGTATTTTCAATTCCAGAAAGCGACCATGTTTGCTTTATCAGATCAAACGATGTTCTGGTCCTTGTGATAATCGCGTTAGTAAAACAGATTATGATGATCTCATAAATCAAGCAAAATCATTTCTTTCTGGAGAAACAAACATTATTCAGCAGCAATTGGCTACCGAAATGGAGAAGGCGTCAGAACAATTGGATTTTGAACGTGCCGCGGTGATGCGTGATCGTATTCGGGCCTTTACCTATGTTCAAACAAATGGAGTAATTAATCCTGCAACAATCGACAACGCTGATATAATAGCATTTGCGCAAAAAGGTTATCTGACCTGTATTCAGGTGTTTTTTATTAGAGGGGGAAGAAATAATGGCAATCGTGCTTTATTCCCGATACAAACAGAGGATCAAAGCCCCGAAGAAATTTTGGACGCCTTTTTGGGACAATTCTATGAAAATAAACCGCCACCATCACAAATATACATGAATATTAAATTATCTGACCAAGCGCTGATGAGTAAGGCATTAAGTATGAGGGCATCGAAAAGGGTAAGCTTGTATGTACCAAAAATAGGGGAGAAAAGGGCAGTTGTTGATCATGCGGTACATAATGCCCATATGGCGCTTGATCGAAAATTGGCTGAAACTGCATCACAAACAAAATTATTAGAACAGGTTCGTGATATTTTTCATCTGTCTGATATTCCGAAAAGAATTGAGATTTACGATAATAGTCACATAATGGGTACCAATGCATATGGGGCAATGGTTGTGGCTGGACCTGAAGGTTTTATTAAGTCTGGTTATCGTAAATTTTCAATTAAATCTGATATTACCCCTGGAGATGACTTTGGTATGATGCGCGAGGTTTTATTCAGACGTTTTAACAAGGGTAAAATTGCTGATTGGCAGAATTTCCCTGATTTACTGTTAATAGATGGTGGTGCGGGACAGTTTTCGGCTGTTGATGCAATTTTGAAAGAGCTCGGGATTGAAAATGTCGCCTTGGTCAGTATTGCCAAAGGACCGGATCGGAATGCAGGGAGAGAGTGGTTTTTTACACGTGATCAAAATCCTTTTCAATTGTCCGAAAGAGATCCTGTTCTGTATTATCTGCAACGATTAAGAGATGAGGCGCATCGATTTGCCATTACTACTCATAGAGTGGGAAGATTAAAAAGCATAGAAAAATCCGAACTGGATTCAATTCCGGGTATAGGTAATAAGAGAAAACGTAATCTACTAAACCATTTTGGTTCTGCCAGCGCCGTTAAAGAGGCCAGTGTTTCGGATTTAGAAAATATTCCAGGTATTAATAGAGTATTGGCTGAATCAATATATGATTATTTTAGACCTGGTGTATATAAGTAACAAATATAAGAAAATATATATTTTTTATTCCATTTTTTTTATAAAATGTTAAATAACTATTTTGATAAATGTTCAGCCGTGATCCTAAATAGAAATGTTTTATAATTTACCTAATTGTCTTACCTTGTCCCGTATAATTATAATACCCTTGGTGGCTGTTCTTGTAATGGTTCATAAGCCGGTAACAGATTTATTGGCCTGTATACTATTTATTATCGCTGGTATTACGGATTATTTAGACGGTAAGCTTGCCCGTGCATGGCAACAGCTTTCCGACTTTGGAAAAATGTTTGATCCCATTGCGGATAAATTACTGGTAGGTATCATATTGATTGTTATGGCTGGTTACGATCGTCTTCCATACGGTGGACTGATTCCTGCAATGATTATCTTGGCAAGAGAAATACTGGTCAGCGGATTAAGAGAATATCTTTCCTCTTTCGAGATCAGCCTACCTGTCACAAAACTGGCAAAATGGAAAACAACTTTTCAAATGGTGGCTATTGGTTTTTTACTTGCTGGAGATAGCAGTGCAGAATTATTGAACATTAACTGGTTTCCGGTTAATGTTATCGGATCGATATTATTATGGATTGCGGCAATTTTAACTATGATTACGGGTTGGAGTTATATTCATACGGGTATCAGATTTATTAATAAAACGGATTTTTAAAAAACTTATATTTGAATTTTATCTTGTTGGATATGTATTTTTTTAAATTATGTATCATCAAATTTTTAAAACGGATGGAGAACAATCATGCGGAATTATGCTGCACTTATTACCACATTTTTGATATTAAGTGGGTGTTCCGGGATAGATAAATTTTTTGATGATACCGTTTCTTTACCAGGAAATAATCCCGAGGCTCCAGAAGGATATGCGGAAAATATGCAAAGGGTAAAAGGCAATATGGCGATAGCTACAACCCCTTTGTTACCTCAAAGTGAAAATATTTGGCCCTCTCGTCCTCCTGCATTACCTACGTTGAGTGATGTTGCGAGTGATGATAAAAGTTTCTCCCTATCAGATTACAGTAGAGCGGCAGGTGGTGATGTAGACAGCGTAACGCATGATCAAATCAATAAGCAATCTGTTCCTGTTGATTTTCCAGAAGATGGTAATCTGAATGTTGGGGAACAATATCAGATCAAAAATGGAATGACGGATTTCATCAATGGAAGGCTGCCTGACTCAATTAAGGATCAGGGAGCGAAATATATTGAAAAAGGTAAGGACGCTCCAGTAATCGTTCCGAATGGGGATGGAACCAGTACCATTATCAATTCCAGGGGTGTTGTAAAGATTATCCCGGATAGCCAATTGCCGACATCTAAAAATGAAAGTAAAAAAGGTAAAAATAAATCATCAAAAAATGATGGTGAAAATTAATATTCATGTTTGATCACATCATATATTGAATTAGTTAACAAGGATAATTCTTCAGGTGTTATGGTGAAAGAGGGTGTAAGATAAACGATATTTCTGAAGGGACGTATCCATACATTCTGTTGGATAAATTTTGTCTTTAGACGGTTTAAGTTTGAAATATTGTATAACTCAACAACGGCAACGGCCCCTTTTATCCTAACATCCTTGACATTTTTTAAATTTTTACATTGTGTTAATTCTTTTTTCATTTGTCTTTCAATGGAACTGACTGCATTCTTCCAATTGTATTGATCAAAAACTTCCAAGGATGCATTGGCAGCGGAACAGGCCAGGGGATTGGCCATAAATGTTGGTCCATGCATCAGGGCATGTTGATCAATATCAGATAAAAACCCGTCAAATATATATTCTTTCGCAATGGTTGCAGCCAATGCCATCGTGCCTCCACTTAATGCTTTCGAAAGTGTAATAATATCCGGAATGACATCTGCCTGTTCACAGGCAAAAAAACTTCCCGTTCTGCCAAACCCGGTAAAAATTTCGTCAAATATCAATAAAATTTCAAAATGATCAGCTTGTTTTCGCAAAAATCTTAAAATTTCTGGAGAATGAAATAACATGCCTCCAGCTCCCTGTATCAAAGGTTCAATTAAAATTGCAGCAATGGTTTTATGATGCTTTTCTAGAAACTGAATGAAATCTTTTTGTTTCTCCGAGGTATCAGGCAAAGGAATGTTGTATTGGTGGGGAATAATATTCTTGAATAAATTATGCATTCCTTCTTCAGGATCACAAACCGCCATTGTCGCCATGGTATCACCATGATATCCACCATGAAAAGAAATGATTTTGTTTTTGATATTGTTATTTTGGTTTAACCAGAATTGGGCTGCAATTTTTAGTGCCACTTCCACAGATACGGAGCCTGATTCAGAAAAAAAAACTTTGTTTAAATCTCCAGGCAACAGGTTTGCCAGATGTTTTGCCAAATCAATTGCAGGTTGATGAATAATGCCACCAAACATAATATGAGGCATTAGTTCAAGTTGTTTTTTTACCGTTTTGATAATATGTGGGTGATTATACCCATGACAGGCTGTCCACCATGAAGCAATACCGTCAATCAATTTAGCGCCATCATTTAGGATAATTGTACTTCCATGCGTGGCTTTTGCAACAATTGGGGCATTACAATTATTCATTTGTGTATAGGGTAACCATATATTTTTTAAAGTTGAATGAAACACGGGATTTTGCCTATAATTGTATGGTAGAGTTTGCATAACTAAACAAAAATTTGAAAAGAATAACTTAATGAATCGATTTGATATTTTTTTTGCTCGGGAATTAGACAAAAGAGCTAAAGAGGATTTAAAAAGAGAATTGCCAACATTTGAAATAATTGATTCATTACATATAAAAAATAAGGGTAAAAGTTATATAAATTTTTCTAGTAATGATTATCTGGGATTATCAAACAATGCAAATTTAAAAATTAAAGGTGATGAGTTTTTAAGACAATATGGTACTGGAAGTGGGGCATCCAGATTAATTACGTCCAATGCTTCATATTATGGTAAAATTGAGGAGAAATTAGCTAATTTTCTAGGAACTGAAGCGGCATTAATATTTCCATCAGGTTGGCAGGCAAATGTCGGAGTTGTTGCTTCCCTCATTGAAAATTTTCCAAAACCAGTATGGGTATTTACGGATAAATTGAATCATGCCAGTTTGCATTATGGATGCAAAGCTGGTCAAGTTAGGCAGATCCGTTTCAATCACAATGATCTTGACCATCTACAAACACGGTTGAAAAAAATTGAGGGGGAAAAAGGTTCAAGAATAATTTTAACGGAAACCATATTCAGTATGGATGGCGATGTCTGTGACTTGAAAAGATTAAGATCAATTGCCGACCAATTTAATGCCTTTTTATTTCTAGATGACGCACATGCAACCGGAATATTTGGAAGTAAAGGCGAGGGATTGGCTCCTGCCTTTGCTGATTTAACGATGGGAACATTTAGTAAAGCGTGGGGAAGTTTTGGGGCCTATATAGCTGGATCCAGAGATTTATGTGAATGGCTGGTGAATTTTTGTTCTGCTTTTATCCACACGACTGCTTTGCCCGCCGCCATAATGGGTAGCATTGAGGCAGCACTAGAATTAATGCCTTCATTAACAAACCAACGTGCCTTTTTGGTTAAACAGGCTGAAAAGGTTAGAAAACAATTAGAGTCAATGGGATATCAATGTGGTCAGTCTATTTCACATATAATTCCCATTATTGTCGGATCACCAATAAAGGCTCAACTAATAGCAAATGCTTTGAAGGAAAAAAATATCTGGATTACCCCAATTCGTCCACCCACCGTTCCCTTTCATGGAAGTCGTTTACGATTGACCCTTAGTGCCGGTCATCGAGAGGATGAAATAGAATATTTACTAAAATCTTTTCATTCAATTGATCTAATTTCAATTCATTGATCATGAAAAATAATTATCGTTTGCTATTTGTCCATGGATGGGGATATTCATCATCATTTTGGCAAAAATTACAAAATAATCTAAAAGAATACCACTCGGAAACAATTGATTTGGGTTTTATAGGGAAAAACACGGATAAAAATTGTAATCTTAATTCAATTTTAAACTTACAAGAGAAATATATTGCTGTAGGACACTCTTTAGGTTTTTTATATCTCTTAAAAAATTTTTCTTTTCGTTTCAAATATTACGTGGCTATTAACAGTTTCGCCAGATTTTCCAGAGATCCTACATTTCCGAAAGGTGTGGCATTAAGGGTTCTGGATCGTATGTCCAGAGGATTATCCACTGATTCAAATCTTATAATGAAACAGTTTTATCAGCAATGTGGTCAAGTAGTAAATTTTTTGCCCAGCTTTAATATTGAAGAATTGCAAAAAGGACTTGAATTTCTTAAATTTGGGGATGTTCGAAGTATCATTCCACAGATCAGAAATAAACTCACAGTTATAGCTTCAAAAAAAGATCCTGTTGTTAATGAAACCATGACCATACAATCATTTCAAGAATGCAACTATTTGTGGCTTGACGATGATACACATATATTGCCTTTATCAAAAACGAATGCCTGTGCGGAAATCATCAGAGAACTTATAAATAATGTCTAGAAATTATAAAGAAAAAATAATCAAAGCTTTTGATCAGGCGGATCAATATGAAAAATTTGCCTCAATACAAAAAATTGTTGCGAAAAAATTGTCTGATTGTATTCGGAAACAGTTCAGAACTTCAGTCGATCGTAAAGAAAAAATATCAATTCTTGAAATTGGTTGTGGAACTGGATTATTAACTCAATATCTTATCGACTTTTTTCCTGATGCACATTTTGTATTGACGGATATATCACCTGAAATGCTGAATCGTGCAAAAAATAAGTTCAAAAACCATAAATACGATTTAACATTTAAGCTTATGGATGGTGAATATCCAGAATTGGATGAAAAATATGATTTGATTTGTTCAAGCCTGACTTTCCAATGGTTTGATAATGTTGCAAGTGCAATCAGGACTCTTACAAATTATTTGAAACAAAATGGCTATTTGATTTGTTCTACCCTAACGTTTGAAACGTTTAAAGAATGGCGTTCTATCTATAACGACAATGATTTTAGCTGTAATTTACAGACTTATCCATCAATTGAATCTATTCAATCAGTTTGGCCAGAAACAGGAACCGGTCGTTGGGAAACTGATGAGATCATTGTTCAAATTGACACAGCAATTGATTTTTTCAAAGGACTTCGTTCTATAGGAGCTTCTGTTCCTCTCGAAACCTCAAAACCCTTGAAGTTATCTCAGTTTAAGAAAGTTCTTTCTGATTTTAGTAAAAATTACAATTATTGTTCTTATCATATAGCCTACGGTGTTTTCCGTAAATTTTCCGCTAAAGGTTTTTTTGTTACGGGAACTGATACAGATATTGGAAAAACACTAATTTCTGCATGTTTAACAAAATTGCTAAATGCGGTTTATTGGAAACCTATTCAAACAGGTTTAAATTGTGATATTGGAGATACAGATACAGTTTGCCATTTAGCCGAACTTTCCGAGACACAATATTTATCCCCAATTATAAAATTGCAAGCACCTTTATCTCCTGAAGATGCTGCAAGACTGGAAAATCGTGAATTAAGCCTTGATTACGTGAATGTGTCTGATTTAAAACAAGAAAACAAATACATAGTTGAAGGCGCGGGTGGGATTTTTGTACCTATCAATGATCATTTGTTTATCATTGATCTTATTGAAAAAATTAATTTACCTGTTATAGTTGTAGCCCGAACTATTTTGGGAACATTGAATCATACCCTAATGACAATCGAGGCTTTAAGAAATAGAAATATAAAAATTTCAGGGGTAATTTTAAATGGCCCGTTGAACGAAGATTGTAAAAATTCTATAATAAGTCATGGAAAAGTCAAGATTTTGGGACAAGTGCCTTTTCTATCAAATGTAAATCCAGATAATCTTTCCACGTTATGTGAATGTATTTCCATTCCTGAAGAAATGGTCTAGAATCCGTAAAATATTATGAACAAATAATATTTGACAAAATCTTAAAATTTTGTAAGTAAGTTGAATTAAAGAATAGACTTGCTTTTATATGTAAAATATAACCCTTAAATATATAGTTATATTTTAGTAAATCAGCCTGATCAAAATGAGGACAGAATGGCGAAAAGTAACACAATACAAATTAAATTGCTTTCAACGGCGGAAACTGGTTTTTTCTATGTAACCAGAAAAAATGCAAGAGCCCATACCGGCAAGATGGAATTGAAAAAATACGATCCAGTTGTTCGTAAACACGTTGTTTTCCGTGAAGCAAAAATTAAGTAATTAATCTTAAATTAATTTATGGATCAAAAAAAAACTTTGACTATTGATTTAGTCAGGGTTTTTTTATTCAGATTTGTTTCAATAAATCAATAATCTTTTATATTAATAAAGATGTTCATTTGTTTTATAAGGAATAACAATTTCTTCCTGGTTTGAATAACTTAACATAACCCGTGTTCGCTCATCTAAAAGGTCTGCATCAAGGGCATTTTCTTTTAATCCTTTTACTCTTCTTTCCCAGGCTGCTTGTTCGGAAATTGCATCTTGCTGACTTTGCTGTGCTCTTATCATCTGTTCCTGTTGAATATGATAACTTTTTAGGCCATGATCCCCATCAAAGGTATTTTTTACAAAATATGCTGTCAGTAACAAGAAGAAAAGGGGAGGAATCGTTGCTTTTACAAATCTTTTGATTGCATGTATGATATGCATTGATTTTCTCCCCGTGTTTATCAATTGAAAAAGAATTACAAGGTTTCTAAAGCTCTAAAGGCGTTACGACCAGCATATTTGGCTGTATTTCCCAAATCTTCCTCAATTCTGATTAATTGATTATATTTTGCCATGCGGTCAGAACGGGAAAGGGAACCGGTTTTAATTTGTCCTGCATTGGTTGCAACAGCCAAATCAGCAATAGTAGCATCTTCAGTTTCACCAGAACGGTGGCTTACAACGGTTGTATAACCATGACGATGTGCCAATTCCATCGCCTTGAAAGTTTCAGATAATGTTCCGATTTGATTGACTTTAACCAACAATGAATTACCTACATGGGCTTTAATTCCCTTTGCAAGTCTTTCAGGATTGGTTACAAATAAATCATCGCCGACCAATTGGATTTTATTTCCCAGTTTTTGTGTTAATTCAGTCCATCCTTCCCAATCATCTTCAGCACATCCATCTTCTGCAGAAATAATCGGGAAACTGTTGCAAAGTTCGGCAATATAATCAACCATCTGACTGGAATTGAAAATTTTCCCTTCACCTGTCATATTATATTTACCGTCCTTGAAAAATTCTGAAGAGGCAAGATCTAGCGCCAAGGAAATCTCCTCACCAGCTTTGTATCCAGCTTTTTCAATAGCTTTTACGATATAGGACAATGCTTCATGTGCTGATTTGAGGTTAGGGGCAAATCCCCCTTCATCACCAACATTCGTGTTTAGTCCCGCTGCTTTAAGGTCTTTTTTCAATGCATTGAAAACTTCAGAACCCATGCGCACAGCTTCAGCAATTGAAGATGCCCCGTGAGGAACAATCATGAATTCTTGAATGTCGATAGGATTGTCGGCATGCTTACCACCATTCAGGATGTTCATCATTGGAACTGGAAGAATATGTGAATATGGAGAACCTATATAACGATATAATGGAAGACCCAATTCCTCTGCTGACGCCTTGGCAGCAGCCATTGAAACACCCAAAAGTGCATTAGCGCCAAGACGTCCTTTATTCGGAGTACCATCGAGTTCAATCATGGTTTGATCAATTTGTAACTGATCCAAGGATTCAAGACCAACGATTGCTTCGAATATTTCGCTATTGACGTTTTTAACAGCTGTTTGAACACCCTTGCCATTATAACGGTTTTTATCATTATCACGAAGTTCAACGGCTTCATGAACGCCGGTAGAAGCCCCGGATGGAACAGCGGCACGTCCAATAACGCCTGTTTCCAGTTCTACATCGACTTCAATTGTTGGGGTTCCGCGACTATCGAGGATTTCCCGAGCATGAATATCAACAATTGTACTCATTATTTAATCCTTACATTTTTATTTTTAATAAGAGTAAAAATTTGTATTTCCAAATCTATTTAACTAGATTGATAACTTAGTAAAATGCCAAGAATATTGGACATTTTGTTAAACATTACCAAGTATAATCAAGAAATGGTCAAATTGCCAGCTATTTACAATATTCAGCTAATTTTAAAAAAAATAATTGATCATTATGGAGAAATCTATGAATCGTATTCCCTTTATATTTTTTATTACAGGAATACTGTCGCCTTTACCCTTGTTCTTAATGACAATTTTCATTCTATTTTATCCTGCTTCTGTTTCAATTCAAAAATTGATAATTTCTTTTGTCAGTTATGCAGTAATTCTTTTGTCTTTCACTGGGGGAATAAACTGGATACTTGCAATGCAAAAACCAATTCTCTATTTGCAATCAGAGAGTGAGGAAATAAATAAAAAAAGAATGTTGCTGGCCATATCACCCTGCATTATAGGTGAAATAACAATTGTACTGACAATTTATAAATATGATCTGATCGCAATTTTTCTTTTGATATCAAGTTATATGCTATTATTCTCTTATGAGAAAAAAATTTATCTTTCCAGCGAGTTGCCAGGTGGATATTATTCAATTCGCTGGATATTGACAATCATGATTGAAGTTTGTTTGATAAGCGTTTTTATTGCCCGTCTGATTTAACAATTTGATCAATTTTAATCAAGGTTTTCATTAATGGGGCAACATCTTTTAAATGTAACATGTTTGGTCCATCGCTCGGGGCCTGATCTGGATTCTCATGCGTTTCAATAAACAGACCTGCAACTCCCACAGCAACAGCGGCTCTGGATAAATATGGAACAAATTCTCTCTGACCACCAGATGATCCTCCCATTCCACCGGGTTGCTGAACAGAATGGGTAGCGTCAAATATAACTGGATAGCCTGTTTGCGCCATTATAGGCAATCCCCGCATATCGCTAACCAGCGTGTTATATCCAAAAGATGTGCCACGATCGCATAGCAAAATATTTTCATTGCCTGTAGATGCTATTTTTTGGGCTACATTTTTCATGTCCCATGGTGCAAGAAACTGACCTTTTTTGACGTTGACAACTTTTCCAGTTTTCGCCGCAGCTATCAACAAATCCGTTTGTCTGCATAAAAAAGCAGGTATTTGCAATATATCTACAACTGATGCCACTTCCGCACATTGTTCTGGTAGATGAATATCAGTCAAAACAGGAATTTTCAACTTTGACTTTACCTCTTCAAGAATGGATAGACCCTTATCCATTCCTAGCCCTCTTTTCGTTTCAATACTGGTGCGATTAGCTTTATCAAAAGAACTTTTATAAACCAGCCCAATATTTAATTCCCGACAAATATTTTTTAAAATACCAGCCGTTTCAAGTGCATGATCTAGAGATTCAATTTGACAAGGACCCGCAATTAATATGAAAGGCAAATTATTTGCAAGTGTCAGGGATTGAACATTGACTGATTTATTCAGAATCATTTTGGAATGGCCTGTTCTGTTGCAGCTTTAATAAAGCTTGAAAAAAGAGGATGAGGTGAAAATGGCTTGGATTTGAGTTCGGGATGATACTGTACCGCAATAAACCAGGGATGGTCGGTATATTCTACGATTTCTGGCAAAACACCATCCGGAGAAAGTCCTGAAAATCTAAGGCCGGTTTTTTCAAGTTGATCTTTGTAATGAATGTTAACTTCATAACGATGACGATGCCGTTCTTGAATCTTGACATCTCCATAGATTTCGGCAACTTTTGAATTTGGGGTCAAAACAGCTTGATAAGATCCCAAACGCATTGTGCCTCCCATATTATTTCCTGAATATCGATGTTTGACCTGATCAGCATCAATCCATTCAGTTAAAATACCAATAAGAGGTTCATCCGTTGGTCCAAATTCAGAAGAGGAAGCATTTGTAAGATTTGCCAGATTACGGGCACATTCAATTACCGCCATTTGCATTCCAAAGCAAATACCAAGGAAAGGGATATTATGCTCCCTTGCATATTGTATGGCCTTGATTTTGCCTTCGCTGCCACGTTCACCAAATCCACCAGGAACCAGAATGGCATTTGCATTTTCAAAAAATCCGGAAAGATTATCCATTGTTTCAAGTTTTTGGGCTTCAATCCATTGCAAATTGACTTTAACCTTATTGGCAATTCCACCGTGAATTAACGCTTCAATGAGGGATTTGTAACTATCGAGCAAGGCAGTATATTTACCCACGATTGCAACATTAACCTCTGAACGAGGATGACGAATGGCATCGACAATTTCCTGCCATTTGCTCAAATCAGGTTCAGTTTGATATGGTAAATTGAAATGTTTCAATACTTCCGTATCAAGTCCTTCTTTATGATAGGCAATTGGACAGTCATAAATAGTGTCAACGTTTAAGGCGGGGACGACAGCTTCAGGTTTTACATTACAAAAATTCGCAATTTTTTGTCGTTCATTTTTGGGAATAGGGCGATCGCAACGACATAATAAAATTTGGGGTTGTATTCCAACATTCTGCAATTCTTTGACAGAATGCTGGGTAGGTTTTGTCTTAAGTTCACCCGCTGAAGCAATCCATGGTACAAGAGTGAGATGAATGAATAATGTATGATCTGTTCCGAGTTCATTTTTTAATTGTCGTATGGCTTCAAGAAAAGGAAGACTTTCAATATCACCGACTGTTCCCCCAATTTCAACCAACATGAAATCCACATCTCCAGAATTGTTAAGGATAACGGACTTGATCGCATTAGTAATATGGGGAATTACCTGAACGGTTGCGCCTAGATAGTCTCCACGTCTTTCGCGCATGATTACATCAGAATAAATACGACCGGTTGTTGCATTATCATTTTTAGTTGCATTGACTCCTGTAAAACGTTCGTAATGACCCAAATCCAGGTCGGTTTCAGCTCCATCATCCGTAACAAACACTTCCCCATGTTGGTAAGGGCTCATGGTACCCGGATCCACATTCAAATAGGGATCAAGTTTTCTCAGTCGGACAGAATAACCACGAGATTGCAATAAACTTGCCAAAGCGGCAGAGGCAATGCCTTTGCCTAATGAGGATACAACACCACCAGTAATGAATATATATCGTGTCATGCAGCTTTCTTTACACGGAGTAGCTTTTATAAGAGTTGAAGTAATTAAGGGAAAAACTATTTTTGGGGAATGTTTTTTTCATTGGGCACTGGTTGTGCAAGTATATCATTTGTTTTGGTCGAAGCCCCCTTGTTCATAACAGCCATTGTAATGCATAAGATCATAAAAATTGCTGCAAGAATCGCTGTAGTGCGAGTCAAAAGATTGGTTGTTCCTCGACCGGTCATAAATGCCCCCATGCCTTGACTGGTTCCAATACCTAATCCTCCACCTTCACTTCTTTGAATTAAAACAATTCCGATCAGTGCAAAGGTTACGATTATATGCAAAATTAATAGAGCAGTCATCATGGTGTATATATACTTTCACAATCGATAGGGATAATAATGATTAAGACCTAATAAATTCTTGAGCTATGTCAATTAATTTTATGAAATCATCAGGAACAATGCTGACACCTCCAACTAGAACACCGCCCAGTTCAGGAGTGGCATAAATATCCCTAACATTACCAGGTTTTACAGAACCCCCATATAATATAGATATTTTTTTACCATTTTCTCCATATTGAGCAACAAGTTTTTTGCGAATGAATTGAATCATTTCAGAAATCTGATCATTATTGGCTGTTAATCCGGTACCAATGGCCCAAATAGGTTCATAAGCGACTAACCCATTAAAATCTTGAGGTAGGGAACCTTTTAACTGTGCCTCTACAATTTTTTCTTGTTGGTTTGTTTCTCGTTCTTGTTTGGTTTCACCGATACATACAACAGGTAATAGCCCTTTGTTTTGTGCAGCGATTGTTTTTTTTAAAACCAGTTGATCACTCTCCTGATGATCTTTTCTCCGCTCAGAATGACCCAAAACAACGTATTTCACTCCAATATCCTGTAACATGGCAGGGGAAATATCACCCGTATGTGCACCTTTATCTTCAAAATGGCAATCCTGAGCACCAAGTCCAAAAGGGCTGCTTTCGATCATTTCTTTAACAAGTTGTAACTGGGTGAACGGTGGGCACACGACTGTCTTTGCAAAATTCTGATGATTTGTTGCATAGGTAAGCAAAGTTGAAACAATATGTTTTGCCTCTTGGGTTAATCCGTTCATTTTCCAATTACCAATAATAATCGGGCTGCTCATTTTAATATACTCCTTTGAATAAGGTAATGTTTGATAATCAGGATAGATAAGATATAAAGCTTATAGTATATAATGTGGATATGTTATGAAAGGATGTTTTTTAAAGCTGTTTATGAATAATATTTTCAAATGTTTTTGTGGATCAGTTTGGTCTTATCAATTATAGAATGATTCATTATCAATTAAAATAACGCGGTTGGGTTATATCACATGTTATCTCGGTTAAGGCATTTATTTATTGATTCCTGGTTTGGGCGAATTCTCGTCGCACTCATATTTATTGTATTTGTTGGATGGGGCGTCAGTGACATATTCATGAATGTCTGGAACAATGGCCTTAATGGTGATCCTAATGTTGTTGCCAAGGTTGGTGATAGAAAAATTTCTGTAATGGAATTGGATAACCTTTCCCAAAAGCAAATATACCAAGAGGCTATGAAAGAGGGATATTCGGATATTTCCCAAATTCCACCCATAGTTAAAAATATGACAATTAATCAAACGTTGCAGCAGCTGATTTTGCAAAATATTTTGATTAATAACGCTCATTCATTGGGGCTTAATGTTCCTGATACGGTGATTAGAGATACAATCTGGAATATGCCTGAATATCAAACAGATGGAAAATTTGATCGTGATAAATTCAATTTGCAGTTAAAAGCGGCAAATATATCCGAAAAATATTTTCTTTCCATGGTTCGGGATCAAATATCCATTCAAAACATGATTGATCCAATTGTATCGGGGGTTAAAGTTTCTGATAGTTTTGTGCAGCCCTATTATCAATTTTTGAATCAGACGCGAAAATTATCCTTTGTTTCAGTGCCATATAGTCATTTTCATTCAGGAGAAACGCCAAAGGAAGAAATATTGAAGCGTTATTATGACAATCACTTATGGGAATTTAAAATCCCTGAATATAGAAGGGTAAAAATTGTCATTTTATCGCCTGATACAATAGCCAAAAGTCTGGAGATTGATGATAAAAGTTTACATCAAGCCTATGAATACAAGAAAAAGCAATTTGTTCATTCTGAAGCCAGAAGTTTTCAAGTCTTGACTTTTAACCAGCAAAGTCAGGCGCAGACAGCATCTGTATATTGGCGTCATCAAAACAACTGGGAAAAAATACAGGAGTATGCGCATAATAATCAAGGAACGGCTTTGGAAATGACAGGTCTAGAAAAAACGGCAATTCCTCTGCCCGAACTGGGTAATGAGGTTTTTAATGCAAATCCTGAAACAGTGACAGAACCATTCAAAACAACTTTAGGTTGGTCGGTAGTTAAAGTAACCCGGATACTACCTTCCAAAATTGTTAGTTTTGAACAGGCCAAATCACAATTGAAAGCTGAAATTGCAAATGAACAAGCCAAACAGGAATTGGGAAGTCGTGTTTCCAAATTACAGAACATTTTGGCAGAAGGAAGTAGTCTTGATAAAATTACATCTGATATAGGTGCTGATGCAGTGGAAGGAACAATTAATGAACAGGGATTGACCCTTAATGGAGAACAGGCACCTATACCAGCAAGTGGAAAATTCAGACAGAATATGTTGATCAAAATTTTCTCAACTGCCAAAAATACCTATCCTTCTGTGATAGATGGCGGAAATAATTCATATTATGCATTTTTAATTGAGGATATATTGCCTGCTCATGAGGAACCTTATGATAAAGCAAAAAACAAGGTTATAAAAGCCTGGCAAAATGCAGATATTTATCATCAGGCAAATATTGCTGCTACAGACATATATAAAGCTGTTTTTGTTCAGAAAAAGAAACTTGAAGAAGTAAAGTCAGGTTTTCCCTTACAGTTAAGTCAGGGATTTACTAGACAAAAGCCAGCCCAGAATCTATCGCCAGTATTGCAGAATGCTGCTTTTTCAATGAAACTTGGTGATGTCACTATGATTGAATCAAATGATGGTTTTGTGGTGGCAAGTTTGAATTTGATTGAAACACCGCAATCGAAAAATGATCAGGACAACTACCAAATTTTGAAAGATAAATTAGCTCAGTCTTTACAAAACGATATTGAGGCTAGTTATGCATTATCATTAGAACAATCAAGTAAACCCACAATCAATAAAAAAGCGCTTGATGCGTTAATTGATCAGCTGAGCCATTAATTCAAAAGGGATTAAGATTTCGTGTTGAATGAAGATTTTCAGATTAATCAACAAAAAACAGTAATATATTCAATTAAATCTGCTGATTTACTGACCCCTGTTGCTGCGTTTTTAAGATTATCCGAATTGGTTGGAAAGAATCTGACCAATATTTTTTTGTTGGAAAGCGTGCAAGGAGGAATAAACAAAGCACGTTATTCCATTATTGGTTTATTTCCCGATTTGATATGGAAATCTATAGATGGAATTGCCTATATTAATCGAAATCCATCAGACAATGCGGAAAATTACATTAAGGAAAATAAAAAGCCTCTGGAATCTCTGCGTGCATTGATTTCTGAAAGCCAATTAGAAATTGATATGGATATTCCACCCATGGTTGGTGGGATCTTTGGATATTTGGGATATGATATGGTCAGACAGATGGAAGATCTGCCCAATCCTCCGGCTAATGATCTTCATTTGCCTGAAGGAATCATGATCAGACCTTCTGTTTTTGCAATTTTTGATGCCGTTAAGGACGAACTGATTTTGGCGGCACCTCTAAGGGATACGTCAGACAAAACAGAATTTCAGGCAAAAAAAAACTTGCAAAAAATTCAAGAAGCATTGGCTGAGCCTTTTCCTTTAGAGCAAAAAACTTCGAATATCAATCCATTAACATTACCAAAACCGCAATCAACATTAACCAAAGATCAGTTTAGGGATATTGTTCAAAATATCAAAAAATATATTTATGATGGTGATGTCTTTCAGGTTGTCCCCAGTCAACGTTTTTCTGTTCCTTTTGCTTTATCACCAGTATCATTATATCGTGCGTTAAGACGAATCAATCCGGCACCTTTCTTGTTTTGTCTTCAACTTGAAAATTTTGCCCTGGTTGGCTCGTCACCTGAGATTCTTGTCAGGTTGAGAGGTGGAAAAGTAACGGTTCGCCCCTTGGCGGGTACTCGTCCAAGAGGTAAAAGTTATGAAGAAGACCTCAAGTTAGAAAAAGAATTGTTGGCTGATAAAAAAGAATTGGCCGAACATCTTATGCTGATTGATTTGGGTCGGAATGATGTTGGGCGTGTCAGTGAAATTGGAAGTGTAAAAGTAACAGAAAAATTTGTTATTGAACGATTTAGCCATGTAATGCATATTTCATCAAATGTTGAAGGGAAATTGCGTAAAGGGCTAACCGCTCTGGATGCTTTGATTGCCGGTTTTCCAGCTGGAACATTGACGGGAGCACCCAAAATAAGAGCGATGGAAATTCTTGATGAGGTAGAACCAACACGCAGAACAACCTATGCCGGATGTATTGGCTATTTTGGAGCGGATGGAAGTATGGATACCTGTATAGGATTGCGAACAGCTCTCATTAAGGATCAGCACATGTATGTTCAAGCAGGGTGTGGGGTGGTTGCTGACAGCGATCCGGAAGCGGAATACCAAGAGACAAAACATAAGGCAAAAGCATTATTTCGTGCCGCTGAAGAGGCTTGGCGTTATACGTTTACCAACAAGAATTTTTCTAAAAAAGCAAATTAGTCATATGCTTTAATCAAATTTTTGGAATTCGAAGAAATCATGATTTTACTTATCGATAATTATGACAGTTTTACATATAATCTTGTCCAATATCTTGGTGATTTGGGATGTGACTGTCAGGTTTACAGAAATGATTCAATCTCTGTAAGTGAAGCCATATCATTAAAACCCGAGGCAATTGTTATCTCACCTGGCCCTTGTACACCTTCTGATGCAGGGATATGTTGTGAGTTGATTAAAAGTGCCGCATCAAGAATCCCCACTTTGGGTGTTTGTCTTGGACATCAGGCTATTGGGCAGGCATTTGGAGCCAAAATTATCAAGACAAATCCCATGCATGGAAAAATTTCTAAAATCAAACATGATGGAAAAGGAATATTTAAGAATTTGCACAATCCCCTAAAGGTAACTCGTTATCATTCTTTAATTATTGAAACGGAAAGTCTCCCTGATGATTTTAATTTAACGGCATTCACCGACGATCATATTTTAATGGCTTTGCAACATAAAAGATTTCCTTTATATGGAGTGCAATTTCATCCAGAAAGCATTGCTTCTGAACAAGGTCATGATTTATTGAAAAACTTCCTTTTTTTATCAAATGAATGGAATGAAAAAAAGTCATTGAAAAACAGGATTTAACTTTGTCTTTTACACATATTTTACAACAAGCCTTACAAGGACAAAAGTTTTCTACGGAAAAGTCCTATGAAATTTTCGAGCATATATTTTCTGGTAATGTTCCAAACGCTCAAATAGCGGCTTTTTTAATAATATTACGAATGCGGGGTGAAACGGTTGAAGAGCTTTTAGGGGCTGTTCAATCAATGCGTCAACGCATGCTGTCCATAAAACTGATTGATGATGAAACAATTGATGTATGTGGAACAGGCGGAGATGGACGCAGCACTTTGAATATTTCTACTGCTGTCAGTTTTGTTCTGGCCGCTCTTGGAATACCGGTTGCCAAACATGGAAATCGGGCACAGTCATCCAAAAGTGGTGGTGTTGATGTACTATCTGCTCTGGGTATTATGCCAGAGGATGATTTTGAAGTTATTGAAAATAATTTGCGTGATAATAAATTGGCTTTTTTATCAGCCTTTATTCATCATCCGGCTCTTAAAGAAATTAATATCGTACGTAAAGAACTTGGAATTCGGACTATATTTAATTTACTGGGTCCTTTATCCAATCCGGCAAATGTTTCATATCAAATGATTGGGGTATATCATGAAAAATGGTTGTATCCTCTAATCAAGGTCTTACAAAAACTGGGTTCAAAACGGGTATGGGCTGTTCATGGGTTTATTGATCCCAATAAATCCGAACACGGTGTTGATGAAATTACGTTGGCAGGACCATCAACGATACTGGCCCTGGAAAATAACAGGATTGTACCGGTTGATTTAACATTATCCACTATGGAAGCGGCCGGTCTGAGACATACCCCTCTTACAGAGATACAGGGTGGAACACCATCCGAAAATGCGAAGGCATTGCTGGATCTTCTTTATGGTGAAAAAGGTGCCTATCGTGACACAGTCTTGATAAATACCGCTATTGCGCTACATATTGTAAAAGGTTATTCTTTGATAAATTCACATGGTGAAATTGATCCTTGTATCTTGAAGAGACTTATAAACCAAGCGTCTGAAGCGATCGATAGCGGTAAAGCTTTATCAGTTCTTCGGGCCATACAAAATGAAAACCATTTTTAATTAGACAATATCATGAATGACGAAGAAAAATCCAATTCCGTATTGAATGCCATTTTGCAATCTGAAAATCATCCTTCTGATGTATTGGAGCGAATTTGTGCAAGAACAAGGGCCGAAGTTGCAAAAAGGGCTGAAATAAAATCCTTCAAGGATATTATTCGAGAAGCAAAAAATAAAAATACGCCTACTCGCGGTTTTGCTAAAATAATAAAAGACCAGGTGGCAAAAAAACAGATTGGATTAATTGCTGAATGTAAAAAAGCGTCTCCATCTGCAGGAATTATTCGTCCTGACTATGATCCGGCGATGATCGCGGTTCAATATGAAAATGCAGGAGCTTGTTGTTTATCTGTTTTGACAGAAAATGCATATTTTCATGGAAATAATGAGGATCTCAAAATTGCAAGAGATGCTTGTTCCCTTCCTGTTCTACGTAAAGATTTTATTCTTGAACCTTATCAAGTTTACGAAAGTCGCGTGATTGAAGCAGATTGCATCTTATTGATCATGGCCGCACTAAAAGATAAGGAAGCGGCCGCCTTACTGGAATTGGCTACATGTTTGGAGCTGGATGTGCTTGTAGAAGTACATGACAGGGAAGAATTGAACAGGGCGCTGGCATTGGATGTTTCTCTTATTGGCATCAATAATAGAAATTTGAAAACCCTGAAAACGGATATATCCATAACTCAACATCTTGCTCCATTGGTTCCTCCTGACCGTATTATTGTTTCAGAAAGTGGATTAAAAACGTTTGAGGATATTCAGGCTGTCCAGAAAGTTGGGGCTGGTGCAGTATTGGTGGGTGAAAGCCTATTATCACAAAAAAATGCAGGGGCAGCGGCCAGAAATCTATTAGGAATTAAATAAAATTGTTTTATGTTGTTTTGCGTATCTGTTTTTTACAATCGGGAATATGATATAAAATGACTGTAAAACGTATTGTAGTTCGTCATCAGACAGTTTTATCTGGTGAGAATATTGCGAAACTTCCTAAACCGGCGTGGATTAAAACAAGGATTAAACACAGTTCCAGTTTTAATGAAACGGATACCTTGCTTCAGAATTATAAACTAAATACCGTTTGTGCAGAGGCTGCTTGTCCAAATATTGGTGAATGCTGGTCAGAGGGTCACGCAACAGTAATGATTTTGGGAAGCATTTGCACAAGAGCATGTAAGTTCTGTAATGTTGCAACGGGAAAACCTGATCCAATTGATCATGATGAACCATCAAAAATTGCTGATATGGTTCAAAAATTAAAGTTGCGTCATGTTGTAATTACTTCTGTTGATCGTGATGATTTAAAAGATGGTGGGGCCTCCCATTTTGCAAATGTTATCAAGGCTATAAGAAATATTTCTTCAACTGTTACAATTGAAGTGCTGACACCTGATTTTCTTAGAAAAGATGGGGCGATGGCTGTTATCAGCGCAGCCAAACCCGATGTTTTCAACCATAATATGGAAACAGTTCCACGTTTATATCCATCCATTCGTCCAGGCGCTCGTTATTTTCAATCAATGAGAATTTTGCATGAGGCAAAAATACTGAATCCGTCCATATTCACAAAATCGGGGTTAATGCTTGGTCTGGGAGAAACAAAGGAAGAAATCATTCAGGTTATGGATGATTTAAGATGTGCTGAGGTAGATTTTTTAACATTGGGTCAATATTTACAACCCTCTTCCAAACATGCGCCTGTTGTGGAATATGTTCATCCTGATGAATTTAAAGAATTGGAAAAATTGGCTAAATCAAAAGGTTTCTTAATGGTAAGCGCTTCTCCTTTAACACGTTCATCCTATCATGCCGATGCAGATTTTACGGTATTGAAACGTAAACGGTATGCATTGCATTAAGCTGTTGTGTTTATAATAAAATATTCTGGAGTGATGATTGATGCCTACGCATACCGAACAACGTTTAATTAACCATACACCCGAACAAATGTTTGATCTGGTTGCCGCGGTTGATTTATACCCAGAATTTTTGCCTTGGTGTAACGGAGCGTATATTCGATATAAGGATAGTGAACTTTTACTCGCTGATTTAAAAGTCGGTTTTGGACCTTTTACCGAGGTTTTTGGTAGTCGTGTTGAGTTATATCGTCCTGATAAGATTGAAGTGACCTATGATCGGGGTCCCTTGAAATATTTAAGTAATCATTGGGTTTTCCTACCCGATGAAAAAGGATGCACAATTGATTTTTTTGTCGATTTCGAGTTCAAGTCAAAGCTAATGCAAAAAGCTATGGGGTTGATCTTTCATGAAGCGGTCCAAAAAATGGTTTCCGCTTTTATCAAGCGCGCCGATGATATCTATGCAACAGCATAATAATTTTTTATTATGGATGCCAGTTTAAGCCCATTATGAGGGATTATTTACTTTCCTGATTGTAGCTATTTAAACGATAATAAAGTATAATGAAACTGTGACTAATAACACAAATAAACATGAACTGATTTTTATTAATTAAAAATAAAAATTAAAATGTTGATTATATATATTAAAGGATAGAATCATGAATTCTACATTTAAATTATCTCTAATGGCTGCTGCTTTTGCCTTTGCTTTACCTGCAACTACAATGGCGGCAACGCATGGTCATCGTGCTTCTCATATTGCCAATCATAAAGTAAGACATGGTAAGTCTCATAAATCGAGACATCATCATTCTGCCTATAATCAAGATAAAGACAGCCAAAATCAAGCCACGCGTGATTTGAATGCCCGTAGCTTGCAGACTGCACAATCAGTAAATCGTGATCCAAACACTGGTGTACTTGCTCCACAAAGTCCAGCGGGTCAACAACCCTCAACACCTGTTGTGGGACAACCTCCTATGCAGTCCTCTCCCTCTGTAAATGGACCAATTAACGCTTCGGCACCTCCTGCAATGGGCGCACCTGTTGGACCCGCGAATGCGCAGGGTGCAGTCAATCCAAATAATATGCCTCCTGCGAATTAATTTTATATAAAATTGGTTTGTCAGCAGATCTTTTTAAAATGATCTGCTGATATAAGAAATAAAAAATCTATACCCAAGTAAAATGTTTTTTAATTAATACCAAAGCGTTTATGGTGGCCTGTAATCGAATTTCATTTCGATTACCGTAAAAATTGTTTTTTTGCACAACAGGCAGATGACCTGATTGTTTAAACGCTATCCAGACCAATCCTACAGGTTTACTAAAAGAACCACCATCTGGTCCCGCAATACCCGTTACTGAAACAGCACAATTGGCATTGGGTGTTTTTTTTAGTGCCCCCTGTACCATTTCTCTGGCAACTTGTTCGCTGACTGCACCAAATTGGTTAAGGCTGTTTTCTGAAACGTCCAGAATATTTTTTTTCATTTCATTGGAGTATGTGATCAGTCCACCCTCAATATAGTGCGAAGAACCCGCTAAATTGGTGAGACTAGAACAAATCAGGCCAGCTGTACAACTTTCAGCTGTGACAATTTTTAAAGGAAATTTTTGTGATAGCAAAGCGATATCCTGACAAAGCTTATCACATTTATTTTTCAATAATGTCATATTCATAAACAAATTCCCTTCATTGATAAACTAAGAGGCTCTATTTATTTATATTGGTTTGGTAAATCATTAGATTTTCCATTACATGCTGAACATAATTTCTTGTTTCGGTATATGGAATCATTTCAATCCAATCTATCATATCAGTATAAGTTTGTACTGAATTGTTTTCTGATGAATTTAACCAGTTTTTCACACGGTTGGGTCCAGCGTTATAACTCGCGATTGTGAAAATGAGATTATTATCAAATCTTTCCATCAATTTTGCTAGATAGGCGGTACCCAAACGAATATTGTTGTCAGCAACAATAAGATTGCTAGGGTTACCCATATTGAGGGGTATTTTTTTCTGATGACACAATTCACGAGCGGTTGAGGGAAGAAGCTGCATAAGACCATATGCATGGGCACGACTAACAATAACTGGATTAAAGCTACTTTCTTGGCGCATAATTGCCAAGGATAAACCCGAAGGCAATCCTTCGTTTGCAAGTGATTCATAAGGTCTTGGCCATCCATTTTTCAAAAATATATAACCCTTTGCTGCAGCTTGACGAGATATGGTTACAGCATTGTCCGGTAAATGTATCTGATTGGCATAATTTGCATTAATGATCTGATTTGCAATATCAAAATGTAATTTGTTATAGGCTGCTAAAAAAGGACGGGCATGATTATAATCACCCTGTTCAACCAAAATTTGAGCCGCTTGTATTAACTCATTGTTTTTAAAAAAAATATATTGAGAATTGGAAGAGGAAGCTTCCTTGATATTGGTAAGATATGTTTGAAGAATTTTTTGTAGAGAATTTGGATTTAATAGTAAATTCTGAACATTCAAATGGTGTAGTTGAGCAATGGAAAGCTGTCCATAGAATGTAACAGGATATTTAGAAGCCGCCCTCCATGCCTGATTTGCCTCATCGTTATTATTATTTGCTTGATAGGCACGTCCAAGCCAATAATATCCACGAGACTTAATTGATATGTTATTGGATTGAATTAATTTTTTAAAATAATCTATTGATTTTAAAGCATTATTCAGTTTTCTTAATTGTATCCACCCCCCCAAGAATATTTCATCTTGTTGACATGAGGATGGATTGCAACTGGCATCCGTAATTAATGAAGCCGCCTGTTTAATATTATTATTTTTCAAAAAATCACGAATAAGATTGTTTCGCTCTAACCAAAAACGTTTTTGGTTTGATTTCAATTCTTCATTTAATCCTGTAAACCGCCAATATTTCAAGGCTTCTTCTTTGCGGTTCTGTAACCGTAACCATCTTAGGCGATTGTATATTAGACTTGTATCATTTAAATCGGATTTTGAAAGTTTACTCAGGTAATTTTCCGCATCTAGTTGTTTTTTTCTAAACGCAAGACGTGCCAAAGCCAAATTGCTTTGTTCTGAAGTAAGATACTTAACCTGACGGGACGCTGCAAGTGCTAAACCCGCGTTTTCCAGCCTATCAAATCGGTTCCAATTGTCTTGTTTGGTGAAATATTGTTTATAAGCAGGTAAAATATCTTGTTCATCAGCAGGTAAATTGATGGAGAATATCCATGCTGATCGAGCTTTTTGAATTAATTCAGGTTTCACCTCAGTTTGTTGTGCACAAAATTTAAGAGCAGATGCCTTTTTTATGGGTTGAGTTTTACAAATGTTTGAAATGGCATTTTTATCTGTCTCATTCAAAAGTTGCTTTTGCATAAGGTCTAAGAGAACATTTTGATTGGGCCATGTCGGATTGTTGGTTATGAAATCAGCATAGGTTGTTGCTGAAAAGTCATTTGTCTGAAGTAATTGTAAGTATAGATTGAGCTTATCGTTTATTTTGAGATTTTTGCCGGTTTCGTGAGATAAAGAAACGGCCAGTTTTTGTGAAGGAGAGACATGACTGGATCTTGTTTGCACTGAATGACTCTGGCTGCAGCCAATAGATGATAAGGATATAAAAGTTAAAATTGAAATGAAAGGTATTTTACTTTTGTTATTAATCAAAAAACTCATTAAAATTATCCTTATAAGTCTAAAATTTAACCCAATAGATTGTATAGCTGCACACCACCTTTATAGATAAGTTCGATAGCAACACTTAAAATAACCAATGCACCGATCCATGCAAGCCATTTATAACGGTTCAATAATTTTGCGATATAGGAAGCAGCCATTCCCATCAAGGTAACGGACAGGAAAATTCCTCCCGCCATTAACCATAAATTGTTTCCTGCAGCACCTGCAACACCCAAAACATTATCGAGACTCATTGAAATATCCGCAATAATGATACTTCTTATGGATTTTTTTAAAGTATTATGAATCGGTGGGGTGATATTGTGTTTATCATGATTGGAATTTTTTATTCCATCGACTATCTCCCAGCAGACCCATAAAAGAAGGAAACCACCGATTAAATTCAGTCCCGGGATCTTTAGGAGATACTGTACAACAAGAGCAAACATTATCCGGATAATTGCGGCCGCTCCCAATCCCCAGAATATTGCTTTCTTTTTCTGACTTTCGGGCAATCCATTCACCGCCAGACCGATTGCAATGGCATTATCTGCGGCAAGCGTTATATCAAGCAGGATTATCCGAATAAGACCGATAAAAATGGAAAGGATATAATCAAGCATCGGGAATTAATTACTTTCATGATGATTTAACTTAATTTTATTCAAAATAAGGCTGGACGAATTATATAAAATCTATGATATAAACTTTTTTTAAGCTATCGGAAAGAAGAAAGGAAACCAGAGAATGATTCCACGTTATAGCCGTCCTGAAATGACTTCTATATGGGATGCTGAGAATCGTTATCGTATTTGGTTTGAAATTGAAGCTTTGGCTTGTGAAGCAATGTCGAATTATGGATATATCCCGGCGGATTCAGCAAAAAAAATTCGACAGAATGGGGATCACGCAATGGCCACATTCAATAAAGAGGATGTCCAGGCTATTGATGCAATCGAAGCCAAGGTTCGTCATGATGTTATCGCTTTTTTAACATGGTTGGCAGGAAAAATAGGGGAGGATAGTCGTTTTGTTCATTTGGGAATGACATCTTCGGATGTGTTGGATACATGTCTCTCTGTTCAGTTGACACAAGCTGCTGATCTTTTGATAAAAGATCTTGACCGAGTTCTTGAAGCTTTAAAGAAGCAGGCTTATGACCATAAATATACCATGACCATTGGTCGAAGCCATGGGATACATGCCGAACCACTAACATTTGGTTTGAAATTGGCTGGATATTATGCGGAATTTAAACGGAACAAGGAACGTTTGACCGTTGCCCGTAAGGAAATTGCCATTTGCGCCATATCTGGTGCCGTCGGTACCTATGCGCATATTGATCCACGGATCGAGGCTTATGTCGCCGAGCATTTAGGACTGCAAAAGGAACTCGTGTCAACACAGGTTATTCCTCGTGATCGGCATGCTGCCTTTTTTTCAACCTTGGCTATTATTGCAAGTTCTATTGAACGTCTAGCAATCGAGATAAGACATTTGCAACGCTCTGAAGTGCGTGAGGCGGAAGAATATTTCCATCCTGATCAAAAAGGGTCTTCCGCAATGCCTCATAAACGCAATCCCGTTTTATCAGAAAATTTAACAGGATTGGCAAGAATTGTAAGATCACATGTTATACCAGCACTTGAAAATGTAGCATTGTGGCATGAAAGAGATATCAGTCATTCTTCAGTGGAAAGAATGATTTGTCCTGATGGAACCGTAACTCTTGATTTTGCCTTGAATAGATTGGCAGGGGTAATGGAAAAACTGGTCGTTTATCCTGACCAAATGAAGGCAAATCTTGAAAGTCTTGGAGGTGTTGTTCATTCTGGTGAGGTATTGCTGGTATTGGCCAAGGCAGGTTTATCACGAGAGGCGGCCTATCGTATCGTTCAACGGTGTGCCATGGCTACCTGGACAAAATTGAATACAGCAGATGGAAAAACATTCAGGGAAAATCTGGAAAATGATCCGGAAATCATGGGGAAAATCAGTCCTGAGGTTCTGGATAAAGCCATGGATGGCAGTATGCATACAAAAAATCTTGATTATATTTATGCGAATGTTTTTGGTGAAACCGGGCCTGTACCAGAATAAACATTATTGAATAAAAGAGCTTGTAAATCCAGTAATTCTCGCAATATTATAGATTTAAGTTCATATAATATTTGCTTGTATTTCAAGTACTTATTATTTCAATTTATTTTAATCACATTGTAAAATTAAGGGACATAATGACCCGTCGGCGAAAAATTTATGAAGGTAAGGCAAAAATTCTTTACGAAGGACCTGAACCTGGAACAATTGTTCAATATTTTAAAGATGATGCAACGGCTGGTAACGGTGCAAAAAAGGGTACAATCACGGGGAAGGGTGTATTGAATAATCGCATAAGCGAATATTTGATGTTGCAGCTTGCTGAAATTAATATACCTACCCATTTTATCCGTCGTTTGAATATGCGGGAACAACTGGTGAAATCTGTTGAGATCATTCCCTTGGAAATTGTGGTCAGAAATGTTGCGGCGGGTAGTATTGTCAAACGTCT
Organism: Commensalibacter sp. M0355; assembly: GCF_016101365.1. Taxonomy (NCBI): domain Bacteria; kingdom Pseudomonadati; phylum Pseudomonadota; class Alphaproteobacteria; order Acetobacterales; family Acetobacteraceae; genus Commensalibacter; species Commensalibacter sp. M0355. The sequence goes on along the minus strand of NZ_JACFQQ010000001.1, from coordinate 60,839 downwards.
GGGATTGGATGAGGGGAAAAAACTTCCCCGTCCCATTGTCGAATATTATTTGAAAAATGATGAACTGAATGACCCACTGGTTCTGGAAGATCATATTACAACATTCAATTGGGCGACCTTGCAGGAAATGGATGAAATCGTAAGTTATACTTTACGTATCAATGATTTTCTCAGAGGATTGTTCGCGGGTATAGGAATCAAGCTGATCGATTTCAAGCTTGAATATGGACGTTTATGGAAAGATGATGAATTTCATATCGTTTTGGCAGATGAAATCTCACCTGATAATTGTCGTTTTTGGGATATGGCAAGTGGTGAAAAACTTGACAAGGATCGCTTCCGTCGTGATCTTGGTAAAGTGGAAGAAGCCTATCAGGAAATCGCCAAGCGATTGAAAATTATTCCTGAAAAAAATTTTGAGGTTATAGAAAGTAGCAATCCGGAGCATATGGAATGAAATTACGTTTGATTATTCAGTTGAAACAGGGTGTGCTCGATCCACAAGGTAAGGCGATTAACCATGCATTGCATAATCTGTCTTTTAATGAAGTAAAAGATGTACGCGTTGGACGTGTAGTCGATCTTGAATTATCTGAAATGTCAGTAAGTGAAGCCAAAAAAAAGGCAATAGAAATGGCTCAAAATTTATTGGCCAATAATGTTATCGAAGATTTTGAAGTCGAGGTTTTATCATGAGTATAGGTAAGAAAATATTATTTACTGTATCCGGTATCGCTTTGTTAATGGCTTGCGCAAATACAACAGTGCAGGCGCAAAGAGTGAGTAAAGTTAAAGCTGCCGATTTTCTGCAATTATGTCAAAAATCACAGACGGTTAGGGCATGTAATATTTATATTAGCGGTATTGCTGATTCTGTCGCATTTTCAAAAGTCTATGCCAAAAATGAAGGCGATCCCAAGGCACCGGCCGGTTTTTGCATTGATCCCTCCGTATCTGGCAATGAAATGCGTCAAAAAGTTATTGATTATATGAAGGCACATCCAGATCAATTGAACCAGCCAGCAGGAGCGACTGTCTTTAGTGCTTTGCATGAATCTTATCCATGTAAAAACGCATCTGTTGGGGTAAGGTAATGAAAATAGGTATCGTTGTTTTTCCAGGTACCAATCGTGAGCGAGATGTTGTGATTGCCTTTGAACAGGTAACGGGTGTAACTCCCGTTATCGTTTGGCATCGTGAAACAACTTTACCTTCTTTGGATATGATCGTTTTGCCTGGTGGATTTAGTTATGGGGATTATTTGCGTTGTGGTGCAATGGCGGCACATTCACCAATAATGAGAGAAATCTGTGATTTTGCGAATAAAGGGGGATATATTCTTGGAATTTGTAATGGTTTTCAGATTTTGACCGAGGCCAAATTACTTCCCGGTGCTTTGCTACCGAATGCAAGCCTGAGATTTTTATCTCGTGATTGTCATTTAAAGATTGAACGAAATGATACCGCTTTTACATGCGGGTGGAATAAAGGTGATGTTTTCAAGACAGCAACTGCGCATGGAGATGGAAATTATTTTTGTGATTCAGAAACCTTAACACAGCTTGAAGGAGAGGGACAGATTGCCTTCAGATATAGCTCAGCAAATGGAATTGTAAATCCGGAAGATAGACAGTTAAACCCAAATGGCAGCATTAATGCCATAGCTGGTATTGTAAGTTTGAATGGAAGAATCTGTGGAATGATGCCTCACCCTGAAGATATGGTGAATCCCTTAATGGGAAGTGAAGATGGAAAACCTTTATTCCAGGGTATTATGGAGACCTTGGCTTGATGAGTAAGATACAAAAATTGGTTGTAAATGAAGCTTTGGCAAAACAGTTCGGTTTATCTGCTGATGAATATCAGAAAGTCCTGTCTATCATGGGGCGTACACCCAGCCTGACCGAATTGGGTATTTTTTCGGTCATGTGGTCAGAACATTGCTCTTATAAATCTTCCCGTGCATGGTTAAGAAATCTTCCGACAAAAGCTCCATGGGTTATTCACGGTCCAGGTGAGAATGCTGGTGTTGTCGATATTGGCGAGGGTTTGGCGGCGGTTTTTAAAATGGAAAGCCATAATCATCCCTCTTTTATTGAACCTTATCAAGGTGCGGCAACAGGTGTTGGCGGTATCTTGCGTGATGTGTTTACCATGGGTGCACGACCGATTGCCAACCTGAACGCTTTACGATTTGGTAGCCCCGATAATCCCCAGACTCGTCATATTGTGGATGGAGTGGTTCGGGGTATCGGAGGATATGGAAATTGTGTAGGTGTTCCTACAGTCGGTGGAGAAGCCAATTTTCATGAAAGTTATAACGGCAATCCGCTTGTCAATGCAATGACGGTTGGAATTGCAAGAAAAGACCGTATATTTTTATCAGCTGCAGCTGGGGTAGGTAACCCTGTAATTTATGTTGGTTCCAAAACGGGTCGTGATGGCATTCATGGGGCAACAATGGCTTCTGCGGAATTTGATGAGGATTCAGCATCAAAGCGGCCTACCGTCCAGGTTGGAGATCCATTTGTTGAAAAATTGCTGATTGAGGCCTGTCTAGAATTAATGGCAACGGATGCCATTGTTGCCATCCAAGATATGGGCGCTGCTGGTCTGACCTCATCGGCTGTGGAAATGGCCGGAAAAGGTGGTGTCGGTATTGAGCTGAATTTGGATCACGTTCCGCAACGTGAAGACCAGATGACAGCATATGAAATGATGCTTTCCGAAAGTCAGGAAAGAATGCTGATGGTCTTGCGTGCAGATCGAACGGAGATTGCCAAGCAAATTTTCGAAAAATGGGAGTTGGATTTTGCTATTATTGGACATCTGACGGATACGGGACGTATTGTTATCAAACATCATAACCAGACAGAAGCTGATATTCCCCTTGCACCCTTGGCTGATGAGGCACCACTTTATAAACGACCATCCTCCAATTATCCTGCACCACAACCTATCGCGCCTTTAAATATTACTATCGATATTGAAAAATCCGTCATAAAATTGCTGGGTTGTGCTGATTTGGCATCCCGTTCCTGGATATGGGATCAATATGACAGCACGATTGGCGGTCAGACAGTCTATCGTCCAGGACAAGGTGATGCAGCGGTGGTAAAGGTTGATGGTCATCATTTAGGTCTTGCGTTAACAACAGACTGTACACCCCGTTACTGTCAAGCCGATGCATATCAGGGTGGAGCACAGGCTGTTGCCGAAGCATGGCGCAACATCACCGCAGTAGGTGCCAAACCACTGGCAATAACCGATAATTTAAATTTTGGTAATCCGGAAAAACCTGAAATAATGGGACAGATTATTGCTGCTATTGAAGGTATGAAAGATGCCTGTAACGCACTAGATTTTCCTGTTGTCAGTGGAAATGTTTCACTTTACAATGAAACACGTAATGCACAAAATGAAAATGTTTCAGTATTGCCTACACCTGCCATTGGTGGTTTAGGTGTTATTGAAGATATTTCAAAATCAGTGGGTAACGCTTTACAGAAAAATTACAAACTTGTTCTAATCGGTAAGACGGAAGGTCATTTGGGTCAAACACTATGGCTCAGGGAAATTATGGGACAAGAGGCAGGTTACCCACCACCTGTTGATTTAAATACCGAACGTCTCAATGGTGATTTTGTTCGCACCATTATTAACCATGGACTAGTTGCAGCTTGTCATGATGTATCTGATGGTGGTCTTCTTATTTCAATTGCTGAAATGGCAATGGCAGGAAATACCGGTTGCACGCTTGATGTTCCTGAAAGTGGTATGCGACCAGAAGCCTATTGGTTTGGTGAAGATCAGGGACGTTATATTGTCATGACTTCTGATGCCGATTTAATTATATCAAAAGCAAAAGAACAGGGTGTTGCTGCAAGATTAATAGGGTATACTGGTGGGGATAGCCTTGTCATGCCATCAGGTGCCATGATTACAATTGCAAGAATGAAAGCTGCGTCCAAGTCCTTCTTTGAAAATTTAATGAAAGTTTAAAGATGAATATTTCAGAAATTAAAGATCGCTTAGTCGAAGTATTTCCTGATGCTATTATTGATGTTGGTGCATTGAAAAATGATGGAAGACATTTCTATTGCAAGATCAGCGCTAAAGAATTTGATGGATTAAGCAAAGTTCAGCAACATCAGCTTGTCTATAAGGCATTGGAAAATTATATGGATAAAGATTTACATGCCTTGGCTTTACAAACGTCTGTATTAAAATAATCTAATCAAGGAATTATACAATAAATGAGTAATCCGTTATTTCAACAAATCCAAAAAGAAATCGATAACAATCCTGTTGTTCTTTTCATGAAGGGTACAGCAGACTTTCCAAGTTGCGGTTTTTCTGCAAAAGTGGTTCATATTCTTTCTGATATGGGCGTTTCCTTCAAGGATGTAAATATTCTTGAAAATGATGAATTAAGGCAGGGATTAAAGGAGTTTTCCAGTTGGCCAACTTTTCCTCAGCTTTATGTCAAGGGAAAGCTTGTCGGTGGTTGTGATATTATTCGCGAGATGTATGCCACTGGCGAATTGAAAACCCTTTTTCAGGATGAAAATATTATCAGCAAGTAAATAGTAGAATTTTTACAACGCAAGAATAAAAATTCTATTTTATTTCTTTTTATTCTTGCTAAATTATCCTTTAATGTGTTTCTTGATATCTAGGTTGTATTTGGTTTAAGGGTCTGGGATAATGATAAAAAATGTAAAAAAAACTTTTTATTGGGTTTTAGGGATTACAATATTAGGATGTTCAACGCCTTCTTTTGTTAAGGCACAACATATTGTTACGGAATCGGAAGCTGGTAAGTTAACCCTTGCATCCCTTACGGCTGCACCTATAGTACATCATTACCGTCCTGTCAAACGTACTGTGAGAAAATCAAGACATCCAATGTTAAGGAATGTTGCCTATCACACGAGTTCAAAAAAAAGTTATTCATCATTGGTTCATAAAATTTCCTACAGACAAAAAAATCTAGGAAAAATGAGGGTAAGAAACGCTCTATATAATGTTTCATCCCATAAAAAATCTAAAGCTCGTCGTCATCGTAGCTAATAAGCGGTAATATTTTCAAGATGTTCAATTCGATTTTGAGAATCTAGTATAATATAATCAAATTGAACATTGTTGATATTATTCATGTTATATGTTTTAAGATAACAATTCGCGGAATTAATCAATCTTTGTTTTTGTCTATTAGTAAGAGCGAAAAGAGCTTTACGCAAGGTTTTTCTTTTTTTTATTTCCACAAACAATATATAGTCAGCACGTTGTGCAATTAAATCAATTTCTCCAAATGGACAGCGGTATCTTTGATTCAATATGTTCCAGTCAAGTTTTTTTAAATAGCTCGCTACTTTTTCTTCAGCAAATAATCCAGCAGAATAATTTTTATTGGTGAAAGAATAAGAATTAAAATCGTTTTGACGATTACTAAATTTGATCATAATTAAAACATAACATAATTAAAATAGAATAAAAATATATGTTGTTAATTATTTGGAATGGAATTTTATGACTGCCTTTTATACTTATCTGTTTTTTATTGATGTCAAGCAAGATTGGGTAATGGCGGTTCTAAGATTATTTTTATTAATAGTGGTTACATATCATGTTTTGAAACATGTGAGAGATACCAAAGCTGCGATAGGATGGATCGGATTCTCGTGGATAATGCCAATTACGGGTTTTATTCTGTATTTTATGTTTGGTATAAATCGTGTTACCCGAAAGGCACAAAAATTGGCCACACACAGGCCTTGGCATCATAAATTTACCAAAAGCAATTTTAATTATACAGTTCAAGGTCATTTTTATCCATTGGCTAAAGTTGTAGAAAGCTTTACACAAAGGGCATTATTAAAGGGAAATAATATTGATATATATCATAATGGGGATGAAGCCTATCCCGTTATGCTGGAATCAATAAATTCTGCAAAAAGTTGCGTTTTCTTATCCTCTTATATTCTTAAAAGTGATAATATTGGCAGGAAATTTGCCGATGCAATAATCAGGGCACATGAAAGGGGCGCTGTTGTCCGTGTACTTGTCGATGGAATAGGTAGCGGTTATTTCTATTGTCCCATTGCCAAATATTTAAAAGCTCATGGCGTTCGTATAGACAGGTTTATGCATACATTTCTTCCCTGGAAAATGGCGTTTATAAACCTAAGAACTCATAAGAAGATTTTGGTGGTAGATGGAAAGATTGGGTTTATAGGAGGTTTAAATATCGCTGCTGTAAACGTGTTATCAAAATGCCCTAAAAATCCGGTTTCAGACACTCATTTTAGAGTAAAAGGCGCCATTGTTCATGAATTAACCGAAGCTTTTTTGCAGGACTGGTTTTTTATTACATCGGAAAAGCTGGATGATAAAAAATTTTTTCCAGAAGTGAAAGAGGAAGGAGATATGGTATGTCGTATTATAACCGCTGGTCCTGATTCAGATATGGAAAAAATCAAATATACAATGATGCAGGCAATAAGTTTGGCGCGTAAATCAATAAGGATTATGACCCCTTACTTTTTGCCAGATGACCGTTTTCTATCATTGTTATGTATGGCTGCCATTCGAGGGGTGGAAATTGAAATAATTACCCCTGAACAAAGCAATCAGTTTTTGGTTGATTGGGCCAGAAACATAAACAATAAATTACCCTTACGTTATGGATGTAAAATCTGGTTGGCCAAACCTCCTTTCAATCATTCCAAACTGATGGTAATTGACCGTTTATGGTCCTTTGTGGGTAGTTCAAATATTGACATGCGCAGTTTAAGATTGAATTTTGAAATCAATATGGAAGTTTATCATGAAAAATTTTCAGAAAAAATTGACGATTTCATTATATTGCATAAAAACAAGCTATTAAAATTAAAAGAGCTTGAAAAAAGATTCTTTTTGGTAAAATTAAGAGATGCTACTACTCGATTGCTGCTTCCATATTTATAAGACTGGACGTAGTATCACCATTATTGGATGATGATCGGATGTAAATCTGGATAAAACCTGACTTGCAATACATTCCATACCCTTGATCAAGCAACGATCGAGACGAATTGGCACAAGATTGACCATTTTATGTGTTGGTTCATTGGGCCCAACATCTCTGAATCCATGTAATAATGCGGGACCAATCTGGTTAAAGTCACCTAAAACTGCAGCGTGATCAGGTAGAATACCGGCAAGAGCCTGTAATTGTTTACGGTTCAATATCTGACCATGGGATAGGTGGACATTAGCTATCCAGAAATTTCCATAATCAATCAATTGGGCAACACGTTTGATTAACGTGCCTCGGGGTAAATCGCAAATCGTGGGTGGCGAAAAAAATGGGTAAGGACTCCAGCAAGCAACACCATGAATTCTGCCAGGTAATGGAAAACGACTGTAATAACCACCAACAAGATCGGGTAAAATATTAATTTCCTCTGTTGCTTCCTGCATTAACAATAAATCAGGTTTGTGATTATTGATCAAATAAGCAACGTCATATGGAGATGCTCCAATTTTTCTTAACAAATTCCAGCTGATAATTTTCATTTGAGAAAATATTTTAGGAATGTTAGGAATTTTGTAATGTGGCGTAATTGAAAGGGTCATGAATTGATATTCTTGGATAGTTATCTGATAATATAATTAATATTACTACCTATTTCTGATCCAACAAATTTAAGAATTAATCTTTGTGTTTCAATATATAAGAATTTTAGTAACATTTTTGGGATAATTAATTATCGATAACAATTACTAATTGGCAAATATTATAAAGTATGAATTTCAATTATTGCTAACAGTATTTAAATATAAAAATATGACAAATCTTTATAAAATGATTTTTCAGTAAGTAAAAGATTTTTTATCAAAAAGGTTAAAGCATGTCTTATATATCATCTGAAGAATTGGCCGTTTCCTATGGATGGAAAATTTTGTCAACATTTTTGGTCCAAATAGGTAGACAGACCTACTCATTACCCGAGAAAGGTGTGTTTGTAAATGATCCGCTCGCACGGGGATCGACAGTTATTTATCCTTCAGTTGAGGCTATGCGTCGTTCGGAAAAAGGTAAGTATGAACATGAAACGCTTTATGGAGCAATGGGTTCACCAAATCAGCATCAGCTTGAGCAAGTTATTGCCCAAATTGAAGGAGGATCACATTGTCAAGTAGTATCATCGGGTTTGGCAGCTTGTACTATACCTCTATTAGGTTTTTTATCGTCAGGTGATCATTGTTTGATAATTGACAGTATCTATGGGCCAACCAAACGGTTTGCAGAGACTGTTTTGGAAAAATTTGGAGTTGAAATCAGCTACTACCCCGCTGATTGTAATCTTGATGAAATTGAAACCTATATTCAAAACAATACGAAATTAATATTTACGGAAAGTCCCGGTAGTCATAGTTTTGAAATTCAGAATATTGCCGGTACGGCTGAAATAGCTCATAGATATGGAGCTAAACTAATATTAGACAATACATGGGGTATAGGTATATTTAAGCCTTTCGAGCATGGAGTGGATATATCTGTTCAGGCATTAACAAAATATGCCAATGGTCATTCAGATTTAGTACTTGGTGCCATTACAGTTAAATGTGATGATGACTGGCATATTTTAAGGGATTATGCTGTCGCCATGGGAGAGGTGGCAGCGCCAGATGTATGCTGGTTAACATTGCGTGGGTTGAGAACTATGGCGGCGCGACTCGAAAAACAATCAGTGACCGGATTAAAAATTGCACACTGGTGCAGTCGGCAACCTTATGTTGAACGGGTTCTTCATCCTGCATTGCCAAGTTGTTATGGGCATGAATTTTGGAAACGAGATTTTACAGGTGCAAGCAGTGTATTTGGAGTGGTTTTCAAAAAAAATATTATTTTGCAAAAAGTTATTGAAATGATTAATCATCTTAAAATTTTTTCAATTGGTGCTTCTTGGGGGGGATATGAAAGTCTGGTTTTACTCACTGATGGAGAAATAAGAAGGAAATATAAAAGCAGAACTTTAACTGGTTCGGCTTGTAGGTTTCATATCGGTTTAGAAAATGAAAATGATTTGATTGAAGATTTAAAACAAGCTTTTGATAAAACGTTAAAGTAGATTACGTTTTCGATAGGACAACGCTTCAGTAATACTGGAAATATCAATTTCATCCTTTTCTGAAAGATCTGCGATTGTAAGAGCCACCCTCAATAATCTTGTGATGCCTCGGGCAGAAAGGCGTAATTGCATTGAAGCTTTTTCTACTATTTCCGCCACCGAGGCAGATAATGATATTTGATTATTATTTAATTCACAATTTAAATTGTTCTGTCTTTCAAATTGTTTTTCTCTGGCTTTTTTTACACGTTTTGCAACCTTTACACTTTTTTCACCATTCGGTATGGAAACGATATCGCGTGGTGGTATCGGTTCAATATAGGTAACAATATCGATACGATCCAATAATGGACCAGAAATCTTACGAGTATATTCTTCACCACAGCGGGGGACACGATGACACTCACGTTCTGTATCGCCCATATATCCACATCGACAGGGATTCATTGCGGCAATTAATTGAAATTTCGCAGGGAAAGTTATATGATTCATCGCTCTGGCAATAGATATTTTACCATTTTCAAGCGGTTGTCTTAATGCTTCAAGACTGTTCCTCGTAAATTCAGGAAATTCATCCAAAAATAATATTCCATGATGAGCCAAGCTTATTTCACCCGGTTTTACTTTTATTCCTCCTCCAGTTAATGAAACTTGACTGGCAGAATGATGCGGGTTTCGAAAGGGAGGTTGTCTGATAGGGACAGAACCGTTTAATAATCCCGCAGCACTATAAATACGAGTAACCTCTAAAGATTGTTGTGCGGTTAAATCAGGTAAAATGCTGGGCAATCTTGTTGCAAGCATGGATTTGCCAGATCCTGGCGGCCCAATCATCAACATTGAATGACCACCTGAAGCGGCAATTTCCAGGGCACGTTTTGCACTTTCCATACCTTTGATATCAAACAAATCATAATCATGGGAGGTTTTTGGAGACTGTAACATTTTAGGAGGCGTTAAAATCTGTTTTCCCAAAAAATGCTGGATGATTGAAAGCAGATCGGGAGCAGCAAGTATATCTATATCTCCACCCAATAAGGCTTCGCTTCCTTGTATGGCTGGACAAATCAAACCTTTTTCTTGAGAAACAGCTCCAATAGTTGCTGAAATTACATTGTTGACAGCACTAATTTTTCCATCAAGTGATAATTCGCCAACAGCTGCATAATTCAATAACATTTCTTCAGGAATAATATCCAAAGCGACCAACAGTCCCAAAGCAATAGGCAAATCATAATGAGTGCCCTCTTTAATAATATCGGCTGGAGAAAGATTTATCAAAATCCGTTTCGGTGGTAAGGCTATGCCCATTGAAATAAGGGCGGCCTTAACCCGTTCACGGGATTCAGTCACGGCCTTATCAGCCAGGCCAACAATTGTAAATGCGGGTAAGCCTCGAGAGATTTGAACCTGAATTTCCACAGAAATAGGATCAATACCAGAAAAGGCAAAAGTTGATATTCTGGTTATTGACATTATAGAATATGGATCCTGCCTTTAAAATTTTAATTAATTACAACTCATTTGGACGATAAAGGATTCGAGCCCTGATCGTTCCCTCGAGATTGCGTAAGGCTCGCAAAATTTCAATATCAACTTCCTTATCCCCATCGGTTGTTGCCTCAATGACAACATAACCCACTTCACCATCCGTCTGTAAATATTGAGCGGAAATATTGGCGTTGACCTTGGTAAATATGTTGTTAATTTTTTGCATGATGCCAGGAATGTTTTTATGAACATGCATATATCGTGTGCCTTTTAAACGGATTGGCAACTGAACCTCTGGAAAATTTACGGCACTTAGGGTTGAACCGACATCCGAATATTCAATAAACTTATTTCCTACTTCCCGACCAATTCGTTCTTGCGCCTCGATTGTGGATCCACCGATATGAGGTGTTAGGATAACATTATCCAATCCGCGTAATGGTGAAGTGAATTCCTCACCTTTAACTTTGGGTTCTACAGGAAATACATCAATTGCCGCACCTAAAAGATGATTGGATTTCAATGCTTGTACAAGGGCATCAATATCAACAACCTGTCCTCTAGCGTTATTGATAAGAAATGAACCGGGTTTCATCAAGGCTATCTCTTTTTCGCCTATCAGATTGATAGTGCCTTTATTATGAGGCACATGCAGGCTAACAATATCACTTATCTGTAAAAGATCTTTCAATGATTGGACAGGACGCGCATTTCCATGACTTAACTTATCAACTATGTCATAATATATAACCTGTAATCCAAAAGATTCGGCTAAAATTGATAATTGTGATCCGATGGATCCATATCCCACAATTCCTAAAGTTTTTCCTCTTACCTCCCAGCTGTTTATACTGCTTTTGTCCCATAGCCCTTTATGACATTCGGATGAGCGAACAAAAATGCGCCTTAAAAGCATGACGATTTCACCCATTACCAATTCCGCCACCGAACGGGTATTGCTGAAGGGGGCATTAAAAACAGGAATACCCAGATTGCGTGCAGCATTAAGATCAACTTGATTTGTTCCTATGCAAAAACATCCAATAGCAATCAGTTTATCGGCTTCATCCAAGATTTCTTTGGTTAATTGTGTACGGGAGCGAATACCGATTAAATGTACACCTTTGATCGCTTTTTTTAAAGCATCACCCTCCAAGGCTGTCTTAAGATAGGTAATGTTGTTATACTCATTCTTTTTTAATAAATCGACGGCACTTTGATGAACACCTTCTAATAAAAGAATATGAATTTTGTCTTTGGGTAATGATAGATGTGAATTCATTAATTTTCTCTTTAATATATAAAAACTAAAAATTTAAAATTTTTATAATGTCCTGTTTTAAGCCCGGATCACCCAAAGCTAGCACAGATTTATTATTGTTTTGAAGAGATAGGGAATTTCCATTCCAGTCGGTTATTGATCCTCCGGCTCCTTTTATGATTGGAACCAAGGCCGCCCAATCCCAAATTTTATTGCCATATTCAATTATGAGGTCAATTTGACCCAATGCCAATAAACCATATGCGTAACAATCTCCACCCCAGCTCATTCTCTTGATTTTTTGGCATAATGATTTCCAACGGGTGTTTGGAGAATGATCAAGGATTTCAGGTGCAGTGCAAGAACCTTCGGCTATGGAAAGGTCAATACATTTTCTTGTACCTATATGACCACCAAATTCAGAAATAAATTGGCTTTCATACCCTTCAAGACCGATCCAGCGCTCTTTGAGTATCGGTTGGTCAATGATTCCCAATACAGGATTACCCTCATACAATAAGGCGATTAATATTCCAAATAAGGGACGGCCTGTTATAAAAGCCCTGGTTCCATCAATTGGATCTATAACCCATTGAAATTTGGAATTTATTTTATCTGATCCATATTCCTCTCCAATAATTCCAAAATCGGGTGTTTCTTGTTTTAGGATTTGTCGGATTGTTTGTTCGGCTTCACGATCGGCTTTTGTTACAGGGGATTCATCATATTTGTCATCTGCATGAATTGAATGTCTAAAATAGGGACGAATAACTTTTTGTGCCTCTTGAAGGGCATGTTCAGCAATCTGAAGATAAGAATTTAAATTCTTCACTATATTTTCCTGATTAGACAATAGGTGATAAGGGTAAAAAAATTAATTGATTTATAATTTTAACATTAAAATTGTTGGAGCATAAAGATTATAAAACCTATTGTTTGAAATCAATAAAATTTAAAATATTATAATTTTTCAAAAATTATTTTTTGGGTTAAGCATAGTTACAATTTATTGCATATGCAAATGGTTCTTTATTTTAGTTTTTTTATTTTTGTCCTGATGGAGGATTATTGCCTGTCAGAGAATTTAGATATGCAATAACATCCGCCCGATCCTTATTTGATGAAAGACCACCATAAGCCATTAAAGTAGCGGGAGCAAAAGCGAGTGGTTTGGCAAGCCATTTATTTAGATTTTCCACAGTCCAGTATTCGTTTTCATGTATTTTAAGCGAGGAAGAGTAATTAAAGTTTGGACTGGAGGCAATTTTTTTATTTTTGATATTAAAAAGTGAAGGCCCTATTTTATCAGGTTCACCCTGTCTGAAACTGTGGCATACTCCGCATTGTTGTGAGGCAATGATTTTTCCTTTGCCTATATCGGCGGTTTTGAGATCAATGGTTTCTTGATTTTCACTAGCATATACTGATGATGTAAGCGGTGAGTAAGGAATCAAAATCTTACTTATCAACCAGCTACCAAACAATATTCCACAGGATATGACACAAGCTGCAGCTATACGGTTCCAGTCAAAACTATCCATTTTATTTTTCTTTGGTTTCTTGAATAACAACTATGATTATTAAATTGATTATAGAATAAAAGCTTATTATTAATAATACAACATAAAGAAAAACTGATATATATTTTTTATAGAGAATTGTTGATGAAGCCTGCTTTGATCCTTATTCCAACACGATTGGCCTCAACTAGACTGCCACGAAAACCTTTGGTTGATATCGGTGGAAAACCTATGATAGTCAGGGTGATGGAACAGGCTTTAAAAACGAAAATCGGACCAGTGGTTGTAGCTTCAGGTGACAGGGAAATTTCGGAGATTGTCAGGGAGAACGGGGGCAGGGCAATTGATACGGATCCAAATCTTTTATCTGGTTCAGACCGAATTTATCAGGCACTATCCTTACTGCAGGAATATGATCACATTGATACGATTATCAATGTTCAGGGCGATTTACCCCTCATTGATCCATCAGATATTGGTAAATCACTGATACCGCTGAAATATTCTGGAATAGATATCGGAACCTTAATAGCTCCCGTGAAAAATGAATTTGAAAAGACGGCTTTTTCCGTAGTAAAGGTGGCTTGCAGTTTTAGTGAGGATTTATTATTTGCGAAGGCTCTGTATTTTTCTCGTGCAACAATTCCATGGGGAAAGGGTCCATTATGGCACCATGTCGGTATTTATGCATATACGCGAAAATCTCTTAACCGTTTTATAAACTTGCCTCAATCTTTACTTGAGAAACGTGAAAAACTCGAGCAATTGAGAGCTTTGGAAGCTGGAATGAATATTGGTTGTGCTGTAATAGATGAAGCGCCATTGGGAATTGATACACCAGACGATCTTGAACGGATAAGAAAACGAATTATTTAATAGGATTATTTTATGACTGCCAAAATTATTGCCTTTCAGGGTCGACCAGGTGCCTATTCCGATATGGCCTGTCGTTCGGCAAGGCGGGGATGGGAAACGTTACCTTGTGAAAATTTTATTGAAACGATAAAAGCTGTGCAGTCTGGAAAAGCTGAACAAGCCATGTTGCCATGCGAAAATAATTTAGTTGGAAGAGTGCCTGATATTCATAATCTTTTGCCTTCTTCGGGACTTTTCATTGTTGGTGAGCATTTCCAAAGGATTGAACATTGTCTAATAGGTATCAAGAATGCAAAAATTTCTGATATCAAAAGGGTTCACACACATCCGGTGGCAATGGGGCAGGTTTCGGAAATAATCAATGATTTGTCGCTTGAACGGATAACAGAATTTGATACCGCAGGTGCTGCTGAAATTATAGCAAAAATGAATAACAGGGAAGATGCGGCAATTGCATCGGAACTTGCGGCAGAATTGAATGGGCTGGATGTATTAAGATACAATGTTGAAAATGAAAATTATAATACAACCCGCTTTTATATCGTTTCACGTGAGAAGAAAATTCCAATGCAACGTGAAAACATGATGACGACTGTTTTATTTAAAACGAAAAATATTCCGTCCGCCCTTTACAAGGCATTGGGAGGTTTTGCGACAAATAATGTAAATATGACACGTTTGGAAAGCTGTATGGATAAAGGGGGGTTTGTTGCAACCAAATTTTTGGTTGATGTGGAAGGACATGTTCACAATGACCCGTTAAATCAGGCCTTGAATGAACTGAAATTTTATTCAGATGATTACGTTCTTTTGGGGGTGTATCCTGCTTCACAATATCGTCAGAGTGTATAGTCCATATATAATTTTATAAAATTTTGATACACTTATTTATATATAATTGAATATCAATGATTGATAAGGAATAATGACAACATGAGTATATGGTTTGAAGGTTCAATCACGGCATTAATTACTCCGATGAAACAGGATGGTTCACTGGATATTCCTACTTTTGAAAAATTTGTGGATTGGCAGATCCAGGAGGGGACTGCTGTACTGGCTCCCGTTGGTACAACGGGGGAAAGTCCAACTTTATCTCATGAAGAACATCGGAAAATTGTTGAAGTGGTGATCAAGGTTGCAAATGGTAGGGTTCCAGTTTTGGCAGGAGCCGGATCAAATAGTACATCTGAAGCTATTGAAATGGTTAAATTTGCAAAAGAAATTGGCGCGACAGCTGCTTTGGTCGTAACACCTTATTACAACAAACCAACACAGGAAGGATTGTATTGTCATTATATGTCAATTGTAGAGGCGACGGAATTTCCTGTTTATATCTATAACATACCAGCCCGCTCAGTAATTGACATGTCTGTGGAGACTATGGCAAGACTTGCAGAAAATCCCTATATTGTTGGTGTCAAAGATGCGACGGCTAATCTTGTCCGACCCATTCAGGTAAGACGGGCGGTTAAAAAGAATTTTAACCAGTTGTCGGGGGAAGATGGTACCGCGATTTCATTTTTGGCCGCTGGTGGTGATGGTTGTATCAGTGTGACGGCTAATATTGCACCAAAATTATGTGCAGAAATGCAACAGGCCTGGAAGGATGGTCATATTGCCAATGCAATGGCTATGCAGGATCGTTTGTCTGTTTTACATGATGCCCTTTTTATTGAGAGCAATCCAGGCCCCGTTAAATTTGCGGCGTCCGTTTTGGGGTTGGCAGGAGAGACTTGCCGTTTACCGCTTGCGCCTGTTGCGGAGAAAACGCGGATTAGGGTTAAAGAGGCTTTGGAAAAAGTGGGATTATTGGGTTAAATGGCGGAAAAAAAGAAAAATTCTTTAATCTCTTTTGGAAACGTGGCAAAAAACCGTAAAGCCACGTTCAACTATTCCATTGTTGATAAGGTGGAAGCGGGTTTAATGTTAAAGGGTCCGGAAGTAAAAAGTTTGCGTTTAGGACGGGCCACGATTAACGAGGCTCATGCAGGGGAAAGGGAAGGGGAAATATGGCTTTTCAATAGCTACATTCCTGAATATCAGGGCGGATTTTTTTCAAAATTTGATCCACGCGCCCCCAGGAAACTGCTACTTCATAAAAAACAAATTTTTAAATTGCTAGGGGCTATAAGTAGGAATGGTATGACATTGGTTCCACTGGATATTTTTTTTAACAGCCGGGGGATAGCCAAGGTAACACTGGGTCTAGGTCAGGGTAAGAAAAAAGCGGATAAACGTCAGGCAATAGCTGATCGAGACTGGAAACGTGATCAGGCAAGATTATTAAGGAATAAATTTTAACATTATCCTTTTGACAAAAAAAGAATTACGATTAATCATTAAGTATGTGAAAGGCTGAAGAGAAACTGAATATAAATTTATGAATTAATTGATTTATCCACAATTATTTATGCTATTGATTGATTAAAACAGTTTTTTAACTTTATGCTTTTCTAGATATATAGGTTATTTTTCTAGAAGGGTTTCGTGTATGGCATCGGTCGTATTAATCATTAATGCGGGTTCATCAAGTCTAAAATTTTCTCTGTATCGGGGTCAAAATAATTCAGATTTTGAATTATATTCCAAAGGATTACTAGAGGGGATTGGATCAGGACCACATTTGAAAATAACCGATCGTCAAGATAAAATCATTCATGAAAAAAAATGGACAGATGGTCAATATGCAAAACTTGATGCTAGGGATGAATTGTTGGATCAGGTCTTGAAATGGCTTTTCGATTTTATGAAAAAAGATAGAATTCTGGCAATCGGTCACCGTGTGGTTCATGGTGGGATGAAATATTACCGTCCTGTTGTTATTGATCAAAAAATTTACAGTTATCTGGATTCATTGACACCATTTGTACCCTTGCATCAACCGGCCAGCCTAGCTCCCATGAAAGTCATAATGGATAAATATCCGGATATTACTCAGGTTGCTTGTTTTGATACCGCTTTTCATGCCACAATGCCAGATAAAGCTAAACGTTTTGCCCTTCCAAGAAAATATTATGATAGTGGATTGAGACGTTATGGGTTTCACGGTCTTTCCTATCATTATATCGTGCATTATTTGCAAAAAAATAAATCCCCCCTGATCAAGGGTAAAATAGTTGTGGCGCATCTTGGAAATGGTTCAAGCGTTGCGGCTATAAATAAGGGAAAATCCATTGATACGTCCATGAGTTTTACGCCCTTGGACGGTTTGGTGATGGGTACACGTACTGGACAGATCGATCCAAATGTCGTCTTATATATGACTCGTGAAGAAAAAAGGTCTCCCGATGAAATTGAGGATATAATCTGGAAACAATCTGGTTTGTTAGGTGTATCCGAGGTTTCAAGTGATATGCGAGGTCTTATTCATGAAATTGCCCAAAATGGACCAAAATCGAAATTTGCCAAACAGGCACTGGATTTGTTTATTTATAAACTGATTGGAGAGATAGGTCGGCTAATTGTTTGTCTAAAAGGGATTGACGGATTGATTTTTACAGCTGGTATCGGTGCACATGCCACATATGTCCGGTCTGTGGTCTGTCAGACTTTGTCCTGGCTAGGGATTGAAATTGATGAACAGGCAAATAAAGATGGAAATGAACTGATCAGTACTTCAGAAAGCAATATCAAGGTATATACAATCCCGACCAATGAGGAGTTCATCATATTGAAAGAAATACAACAGCTTTTATTAAATTCGAAACAGCGTGCATGAATCCGGGGTTTTAATAACTCTTATTGAGTTTAACAATAGCTATTTATCAAGGAGTAAAAAATGACTGATAAAAAGCTTTTATCTGAACATGAAGTGGACTTATTTAATAAATGGTGGCATGCCGCCAATTATCTATCCATCGGACAGATCTATCTAATGGATAACCCTTTATTGAGGGAACCATTGAAACTGGAACATACCAAACCACGATTGCTTGGACATTGGGGAACAACCCCGGGCCTCAATTTCATTTATCTTCATCTCAACCGTATTATCAGAGAACGAGATAACGATATTCTTTTTATAGCTGGGCCAGGTCATGGGGCTCCTGGGGTTGTGGCGTCAACCTATCTTGAAGGGACTTATACAGAACTTTTTCCCGAGATTACACAGGATGAAGTGGGAATGCAGAAATTGTTCAAACAATTTTCCTTTCCCGGCGGCATTCCAAGCCATACAGGTGCACCAACACCAGGATCCATTCATGAGGGTGGAGAACTTGGATATTCGCTTTCACATGCATATGGGGCAATATTTGACAATCCTGATCTGACCGTTGCATGTGTTATAGGTGATGGTGAGGCAGAAACAGGACCCTTGGCAACATCATGGCACAGTAATAAATTTGTTAATCCAAAAACAGATGGTGCTGTCTTACCCATTCTTCATTTGAATGGCTATAAAATTGCAAACCCGACTATATTGGCACGTATATCCCATCAGGAATTAATCAATTTAATCAAGGGGTACGGCTATGATCCAATTTTTGTTGAAGACAATGATCCAGATTCAATGCATCAGAAAATGGCTTCAGCCATGAATACTGCATTCAATCGTATTCATCGAATTCAACAGAATGCACGCAAAAATAATGATACCGATCGTCCATTATGGCCAGCCATTATTTTTAAAAGCCCAAAAGGTTGGACATGTCCGAAAACCATTGATGGAGAAAAAGTGGAGGATTATTGGCGTGCACATCAGGTTCCTTTTGGGGATTTGAGCAATCCAAAACATCTGAAATTATTAGAAAAATGGATGAGATCCTATCATCCTGATGCGTTATTTGATGAAAAAGGGGCAATATTTCCAGAAATTGCAGAATTGGCACCCAAGGGGGATAAACGTATGAGCGCCAATCCGAATGGGAATGGCGGGTTGCTCAGACGACCCTTGAAGTTACCTGATTATCGACAATATGCAGTAAAAATGACGAAACATGGTCATGTAATTGCTGAATCAACCAGGATAATGGGGGAGTTTTTAAGAGATGTCATTAAAAATAATCCTGAAAAATTTTTGCTTCTTTCCCCTGATGAAAATAATTCAAATCGTTTGAATAAGGTATTTGAAGTAACCGATCGGGTCTGGAATGCCGAAATATATGATTACGATGATCATTTGGCCCATAAGGGACAGGTGATGGAAATTTTAAGTGAACATACGGTTGAGGGTTGGCTTGAAGGATATTTATTGACTGGAAGACATGGATTGTTTTCCTGTTACGAGGCTTTTATCCATATTGTCGACTCAATGGTCAATCAATTTGCAAAGTGGTTGGACGAGGCGAGCAAGGTGGAATGGCGGCGGCCAATTTCGTCTTTAAATATCCTTTTGACTTCTCATGTTTGGCGGCAGGATCATAATGGGTTCAGTCATCAAGATCCCGGTTTCATAGATCATGTTGTTTCGAAAAAACCTAAAATGAGCAGGGTTTATTTGCCACCAGATGCTAATACCCTGTTGCTGGTCACGAGTCACTGTTTAAAAAGTTCGGACCGTATCAATGTTATTGTTGCCGGCAAGCAGCCAGAGCCCCAGTGGCTTACCATGGATGAGGCAATTAAACATTGTTATAAAGGCCTTGGCATTTGGGAATGGGCCAGTAACGATAAAGGAACAGAACCCGATGTCATTGTGGCATGCGCTGGTGATGTACCAACGCTTGAAGCATTGGCGGCGACCAAAATTCTTAACGAATATGTACCAGATCTCAAAATTCGTTTTATCAATGTTGTTGACCTGATGACTCTTATGACAGATGATCAGCATCCACATGGATTATCAAATCAAGAATTTGATGCCTTGTTTACAATCAACAAACCAGTTATCTTTGCTTATCATGGTTTTCCAAGATTAATTCACTCGCTTATTTATAAACGAAGCAACGCAAGAAATTTTCATGTTCATGGTTTCAGAGAAGAAGGAACAACCACAACACCTTTTGATATGGTTGTATTGAACAATCTTGATCGTTATCACTTGGTATCAAACATCATGAACAGGGTTGATCGTTACAAATCAAAAATAGCTTATATAGATCAGTTTGTGAGAGACAAACTTGTTGAGCATGAATTATATATTCGCCAATATGGTGAAGATATGCCAGAAATCAAAAACTGGCGTTGGAAATAAAAAAATTGTAAATATATATATTGATTTGGTTTTTCAGCGTATGGATTGTTAGTTTAAAAGTTTTCTACATTCCATGCGTATGGAAATGGGAACTTGGTGACTGCATATATTTCTCGCGTCCACTTTGCAAAATTCCAATGCATTGTTGTATAGGGATCTTAATATTTTACTGTTGACATCCCTGTCATTGTCAAACTTGTCATTGGCTTTTTGTTTTTTCAATTCATGTATATCTTTTAAGGTTTCAATACATGAGGGACTTATTGTTGTTGATTGGGTTCGTAAAATTTTGAAAATAGGTTGTAATTGTTCATATGAAAAACTGATTGATTTTTCATCACTTGATTGTCCATAAACAGTCAAGGGAAATAGGGTGATTATAAAAGTTAAAAATCTTGTTCTATTTTTCAATTTAGTCTCTAGTTAAGGCTTGATTTCATAATTGCAAAGTTTATGTTATCCAGCTGTTAAAGTTAGATAAAAACCTTTATATTATATATGTTTATAACATAAATGATATATTTATACAGTTTTTTAGCATATTATCCTATAATAACACACAAACTATTCCTCAAGTTTATCCCCCAAATTGTGGATAACTTTATGTCGGATAAAAATCAATCCTTGGATAGAAAATTATAATATTCAATCATAACGTTGATAAAAATAGTATTGAAGAACATGAATGGAAAGAAAATGGTAAATTTAAGAATAAATAATATCAAACATTTTTTTTGTATCGGTATTTGTTTAGTTTCATCCGCACTGTTTCTTAATGGATGTTCAGGAACAGCTGAAACACCAGTTCCGGCAGGAACACAATCATCTGTTGGTTATGGATCTGTTTGCAAGGCAGGAATTTATAGCTGTCATACTCCATATCAAGTTCCTCTGGGCTCTCCATGCAGTTGTCCTGGTGTAGGAGCGCCCTCCTACGGTAATGTTCACGCGAAATAAATAAAATTGACAAGTTAATTCGGAATTCCTCATGATCTTTTCCGCATCAAAGAATGACAAGGATCTTTTTGCCTCCGATCACACCTTTTTTAGTGAGAATTCAAATAAGAAGTCAATGATTGATAATAAGGTTCCTCTGGCTGATCAATTGCGGCCAGTGGAATTGGAGGAAGTTGTCGGACAAAATCATTTGGTTGGTAAAAAGGGCATTATTACCCGTATGATTAATCATGGTACTTTATCAAGTTTGATTTTGTGGGGTTATCCTGGAACAGGGAAAACGACGATTGCCCGGATTATTTCCCAGTATACAAATTTGAGATTTGTTCAAATATCCGCAATTTTTTCCGGGGTGGCAGAATTAAAAAAAATTTTTGACGAGGCAAGAAAATATAGACAACAAACCGGTAAGGGTAGCCTATTATTTGTGGATGAAATTCACCGTTTCAACCGTACTCAACAAGACAGTTTTTTACCCGTTGTTGAAGATGGAACTATTGTTCTGATAGGGGCGACCACTGAAAATCCATCTTTCGTGTTAAATGGTGCTTTGTTATCCCGTTGCCAATTGATGGTACTGAAACGTCTTGATGAAGAAGCGTTGAAACAACTCATTCAGCGTGTTGAAATTAATACTGAAAAGAAATTGCCTCTTACGGATAAAGCCTTACATGTTCTTATTGCCATGGCAGATGGAGATGGTCGCTATCTCTTGAATATGGTAGAACAATTAATCAAACAAAATTTTGATCATAAAATTGATGAAAATGCGTTAAATGAATTACTAAGCCAAAAAGCAGTATTGTATGATAAGGATAGGGATGGGCATTATAATTTGATTTCAGCCCTGCATAAATCACTTCGAGGTTCGGATCCCGATGCTGCCTTGTACTGGTTCGCGAGAATGTTGGAGGGTGGAGAGGATCCAAGATATATTGCAAGACGATTGACCCGTTTTGCATCGGAAGATATTGGATTAGCCTCCCCTAATGCTCAGATACTGGCAATTTCAGCTTGGGAGAGTTATGAACGGTTAGGATCACCTGAAGGGGAAATCGCATTGGCTGAATTGGTAGTTTACTTGGCAACAGCACCAAAGTCCAATGCTGTTTATAAAGCCTATAACAAAGCGAGAGCGGTTGCAAAAAAAACGGGAAGCTTGATGCCACCAGCCCATATATTGAACGCGCCAACCAAAGTGATGAAAGAACTTGGTTATGGCAAGGGATATCAGTATGATCATGATACAGAAGAGGGATTTTCTGGACAAAACTATTTTCCTGATCGTATGAAACGTGAACAGTTTTATTTTCCCACACATCGGGGAACAGAAGAGATCATTTCAAAACGTCTTGAACAGTGGAATAAACTTAGAAATAAATAGATTATATGAAAATTTTAAATATTACAGTTAAAGATGAAGATGGTGAAGTGCGTCTTGATCGTTGGGTAAAAAGAAATTATCCTCAATTTACGCAGGGCATGATTCAAAAATTGTGCAGAACCGGTCAAATAAGGGTTGATAAAAAAAGAATTCAGGCATCTACACATTTGAATACTGGAAAAGTTGTTCGGCTTCCTCTTGTTGAAAAAGATGTTCTATTTTCCAAGAAAAATCATGACATGGATTACAATTTTTCAAAAAAAGTTAAAAGCTGGATTATTTATGAAGATAGTGATTTATTTGTTATCAATAAACCGTCCGGTATTGCTGTTCAGGGAGGTAGTAATGTAAAATATCATATTGACGGAATGCTTGAAGCATTGAGGGAAAATAGTAACTATCGTCCCTGTTTGGTTCATCGTTTGGATAAAGATACTTCCGGTATATTATTGATTGCTCGTCATCCAGCTGCTGCAGCAAAACTAACTGCTGCGTTCAGAGGCAGGGCAGTAAAAAAAATATACTGGGCCATTACATCAGGTCGTCCCATTTCATCAAGTGGTAGGGTGACGCTTCCATTATTGAAAGTTGAACGTCCGGGCGAATCATATGTCGTTGTTTCAGAAGACAGTAAAAATGCGCAAAAAGCTGTAACGGAATATATGGTTAAAGATTATGCCGCCAGGAAATTTGCCTGGGTCGAATTATATCCCCTTACTGGACGCATGCATCAACTTCGTGTTCATTGTTCGGCCATGAATTGTCCTATATTGGGGGATAGAAAATATAATCAAGTGAATGGCTCACTCGAAGGTTTTCCAGAATTACTACATCTTCATGCCCGCGCAATAATCATTCCTCATCCCCAGGGTGGATATCTGGAGGTTGAAGTTGAATTGTCATCCCATATGAAAGAAACATTTAAGAGATTGGGATTTGATATGCCATCCGGTAATTGTGTCAAAGTTAATAAAAGATAAAAAATGTAATTGAAAATATTTCATTTGAAAAATTAGTTTTGTTTTATGATTGCATAAAAAAACCATCATGTTATTTCTGATTAGTTTATATTTTTAACTTACCATTATTAAATGAATCCAAAGATTAATGATGCTAAAAAAGAAAAAGATATTTATTGGTGTTTTGGGAGCCTCTGTATTATTGATAGCGGGAAGTAACCTTGCAATCAATTACATGATTGACCGGCAAAAAATCAATGATCAATTATCAGAAATAATTGAAAAAAAAACAGGACGAAAAGTCCATTTAAATCATTTGTCTCTTCAATTGGTTCCCTGGCCTGAAATCAAAGCATCAGATATTGCTTTGGCAAATATAAAAGATGGCAAGGCTGATTATTTCATTCATGCAGGGAAATTTTCAGCGAAAATTAATTTATTGTCTTTGTTAAAAAAAAATATCAATATTCATGCATTGGAACTTTCAAATGTAAAATTAAATTTGGAAGAAAATCAAGAAGGTATAAAAAACTGGGAATTTCATCCCTATAAAAAATCAGATATTCCGTCTGAAAAAAATAAGAAAAAAAATAAGAAAAAATGGACAGTTAATTTCAGGACAATCAATTTCAGTCATGTTCAGACATGTTACGATAATTTTAAAAATAATAAACATGCCCATTTTCTTTTGAAAACTGTTGATATTGATCAGTTTGAAGGTAATAAGATACGTTTTGAAATTAATGGACATAATCATCAAGCGAATTTTTCATTATCTGGGCGTATCAATCATGCGGATGCTTTGCTATTGCATAGAAATGTAGTTTCTTCATTTCCTGTTAAATTCCAAATGGTTTTAACAGAGTATTTTCAAAATCAAAATGTCGGAAATATACATGTCAATGGAACTGTAAAAGATTCTATCAATTTGAAAAATTTCTCAATATCGGCAAGAGGCGCGATTCTAAACCTGCAGAACCTTAATTTGTTATTCCCACATGCCAATTTACCATTGGTTGAAAATATTACCTTCAATACGCTACTTGAAGATGTTGATACAGAAACGGAGAAAAATTCAAAACCAAAAATAAAACTGTTACAATTAAATATGGGTTATATTCCAATTAGGGAATCATACAAAGATTTCGATTTGACGAATGTCCAAATCATAGCCAATCAGTTTAATGAAAATATAAATATCCAGTTTAAGGGAAAAGTGAATGACAATATATTCAGTTGGGCTGGCGATTTGGGAACATTGAATAATTTTCAACAAATATTGTTTTCAGATAATCTCAAGGAAATACCCATAAAGGGAAATTTATCATCAGATAATTATTCAGCACAGATTCACGGGACAGTGGGAGGAAAAAATCCATCTCTCAAAATAAAATTAAATGCATTAAAAATTGACCATCAATCTTCTAAAAATGGTTTTGTTGAAGCACATGATATATTTTATAGTGGTAAAATATATTTGCCTTTTAGAGTTGACATTCAGTCAATCAATCATATTCGTGATGAAATTTTGCACAATTTGGGTGCAGAAGGTAATATAAACGGTAAAAATCTTCAATTTAATCAATATAATTTTAATAATTTTTCAGGATATTTTAATTGGAATAACAATCAGTTAAAAATTAACAATGCACAGTTCATTAATAAACAAAATCATCTTAATCTTGATATCTCCTATAATCATAACAATGATGATCAAAAACTGTATGTTACGATCCATCCATCCGTTTTTCCGATGGAGTGGCTGGAACAAAGATATAAGTTGGCAGAATTGTATAGTGGTCCTATTGAAGTGACTGGAAATATTTCAGCTAAAGGTTCAAATTATGATCAGTGGATTCATTCAATGGTTGGACGCGTTGGAATGGCCGGAATTGGAGGAATCGTCAAGGCTGAAGGATTAAGACATTATCTAGGTAAAGCGGCTGATACTTTGCCATTGAAAAAAAATCTTTCAACGCAATGCTTGGCGGTACATCTTAACCTGAAAAATGATCAATTATATTTTGATACATTTACACTTCAGGCTAAAAAATTTGCCCTGAATGGAACAGGGTATTATTTTATACCCGCACATCAAATTGATTTTCATATTGTTCCCGATATTTCATTGGGTTCATTCAGTGCCTCCGTGCCAATCATTATTAAAGGCAATCTTGACAAACCGATTATAAACTTTGAAAAAAATAAAGATAAGGTTTTTACCCTAAGTATTAATACGATAAAAAAAATGCTTGAACGCACCGATTATTGTTCAGATTCCTTATCAAAAGCTAGAGCACAATAATTATAAATACCTGATATTGGAAAAATTATATGAACAAACCATTAAAATTGCGCCGTTTTTGGGATAAGGCAACTTATATCAAAGATGATGATGGTTTTAGGATATATCTTGATAAACAATTATTACGTCTTCCGCAGAAATCGATACTAAAAGTATCTAACGAAACGCTAGCAAAAAGAATAGTAGATGAATGGCAAAATGCCGGTTGTAAAAAAGGAGATATTTTTTCATTTGATTCTTTACCCATTACGCGAATAATCAGTACTCTTATTGAAAAAATCAAACCTGATCGTAAGAAATATATTGATGTCCTTCTTCCCTATGTAAATGGTGAATTGCTTTGCTATCGTGCGGAAAAACCTAAACAATTAGTAAATAAACAAAATCAGCTATGGCAACCTATTTTGCAATGGATTGAAGAGTTTTTACATATAACCTTTAGGGTGACAAAAGGGGTTATGCCTATTGTGCAGGATAAACAAACAATCAATAAGATAAAAACATATATTATGAGGCTTTCTGATGAAGAATTGACTTTTTTTGCTGTAATTATACCATTATTGGGAAGTGTTGTATTATCAATTGCCATTTTTGAAAGAAAGTTATCAGCACAAGAAGGATTTGAGTATGCTTATCTGGATGAACATATTCAATCTCAAATTTGGGGTTATGATGCAGAACAACAACAAAGATTAAACCTTATACAGAAAGAAATCAATGAATGTGTAGATTATCTTGAATATATCAATAATTGAGGTTTAAATAAATTGATTATCAAACCTCAAAAATATATTGAAAGTTAAATTTTAGACCAAGTTTCCTCTTCTGGCATAAGCAAACATATTACCGCTTGACAGGCAATACCTTCCTGGCGGCCTGTAAATCCCAGTTTTTCGGTAGTTGTCGCTTTAACGGATATAGCTGAAAGTTTGAGTTGCAACAATTCTGAGATCTTTTGCCTCATTGAATCGATATACGGACGCATTTTCGGTTTTTCACAAATCAGGGTAATATCCAGATTACTTATTTTACCACCACGTTCTATTATGCGTTTTCCGGCATGAACAATAAATTTTTGGCTATCCGCATTTTTCCATTGAGGATCAGAGGGAGGAAAATGACTGCCGATATCCCCTTCAGCCAAAGCACCATAGATAGCATCACATAAAGCATGCAGAGCAACATCGGCATCTGAATGACCTGCCAATCCATGTTCATAGGGTATATTAATACCGCACAGGATCAATGGACGATCTTTTTCAAAAGCATGCACGTCAAAACCGGAACCTATTCTCGGAATCATCACTTTAGTCATAAGGCATTCCAATCGTTTCAAATCATTTTTGTAGGTTAATTTAATATTGTTTTCATCACCCATGACCAACATAACGGGTAATCCCGCCTGTTCAAAAAGCGCTGCATCGTCTGTCGCTCCTTTGGAGAATGAACCGCGATGAATTTTAAGTAATTGGCGAAAATTAAATCCTTGAGGTGTTTGTGCACGATATAAATCATCTCTCGAAACTGTATACTCAATAATATTTTGTTTAGATTTTTTAAGTGTTTCAGCAACAGGAATGGCGGGAATAGCTGCAGGATATTGTTTAAGAGCGTCAATTACCTTTGTAATAATCTCAGATGATACATTCGGTCTTGCTCCATCATGTATTAGAACAATATCAGGCTGTTCAGGTTCGGGAAGTTTTGACAATGCTTCCAGACCGGCCTTTACACTATCCTGTCGTTCTTCCCCCCCTTGAATGATTGGTAAAATCTTATTACTTTTTAGATCATTTAAAACTGGAGACAGCAATGAGGCATCACCTACGGGCTGTACAAGATCAACATGAGGTAAAAATGCTTTGGCGGCATGAAAGATGACAGGATGACCCAGCAATTGAACATACTGTTTTGGTAACGTTCCATTTTGATTGAACCGTTTACCTGAACCGGCAGATAGAAGAATAAGGGCGATGCGCATAATAACTGAATTGTATAAAAAAAGATATTTTTGTTAAACTATAATTAAAGTAAAAGGCTTTATTAATCATGTTTTAAATAATAAATCAATTGTGATAAATTTTACTAAATCAAATTGAAAAAAATACCGAAAATGATTACAGATACCGCTAAAGACATTCCTTATTTGAAACCGATTTGCCTTGCTGGGGATAAAATAATCAACTATCCTGTTATTCTGGCACCTATGGCAGGAGTGACAGATTTTCCATTCAGACAATTGGTCAAGAAATTCGGTGCGGGTCTGGTTGTTTCCGAAATGATAGCTTCATGGGCCATGATTCGTGAAAACAAGACAACGTTGCAAATGGCTGAACCCATTACAAAGGGCTTGAACTCTACCCAATTGGCCGGTTCAGATCCTCAAGCCATGGCTGAGGCGGCACGAATCGCTGTTGATAAAGGCGCTGATATTATTGATATTAATTTTGGCTGCCCCGTCAAGAAAGTGGCTGTGGGTCAACAAGCTGGCTCAGCCCTGATGAAGGATGAATCAAAAGCATCAATTATATTGGAAGCAGTGGTTAAAGCTGTTGATGTTCCGGTTACGCTTAAAATGCGTATGGGATGGGATCATCAATCCCTAAATGCCCCGCAATTGGCCAGAATTGCTGAAGAATGTGGGATTAAAATGATTACAGTGCATGGCAGAACACGACAGCAATTATATAAGGGGAAAGCAGATTGGTCTTTTGTGAAGTATGTTAAGGAAGCTGTTAAAATTCCAGTAATCGTTAA
The DNA here is from genome assembly GCF_016101365.1 of Commensalibacter sp. M0355. Taxonomy (NCBI): domain Bacteria; kingdom Pseudomonadati; phylum Pseudomonadota; class Alphaproteobacteria; order Acetobacterales; family Acetobacteraceae; genus Commensalibacter; species Commensalibacter sp. M0355. The sequence continues at coordinate 32,074 of NZ_JACFQQ010000001.1, read as the reverse complement.
CGGTGATATTGTTGATTTCAATACTTCTGTGATTGCTTTGCAACAATCAAAGGCTGACGGAATTATGATTGGACGGGGTGTTTACGGAAAACCCTGGCTTTTATCCAAGATTATCCATTACCTGCAATGCAAGGATATTCCAGCACCTATAACCTTGCAGGAAGAAAAAGAGATCGTTCTATCTCATTATGATTCCATGTTAACCTATTATGGGGAATATTCTGGATTAAGATTGGCCCGTAAACATTTATCATGGTATTGTGCGGGCTTACCTGATTCCGCTTCATTCAGAGCGTCAATTAATAAAATGGACAACGCCAGGGATGTAATTTATGCAATTAACGAATTTTATGATATCCATAGTGATGAATTTTTAATAAGGCATGAATTTGTTAATTGAAATTTATGATGAGCAAAAATATTCATGTTTTTACAGATAGTAATGAGATAATTGAGGCTTTACCTTTTCCATTGGTGATTATCAATCAATTCGGAAAAATTGTTTATCTGAATCATCAGGCAGAATTGTTTTTGAATATTTCCAGAAAATCTGCCCATTGTTGTGAATTGAATGATTTTTTTCTGGAAAATATATCTTTTTCAACATTGTTTTCGCAAGTAAAAGAAAATAGACGTATTGTTACGCAATACGGAATGAAATTAAGATTGAAAAACGGTAGTAATAATAAAGAATTTTTTCTTTCTCTGGCCCCAGTTGAAAATAATGATGATTTATATATCGTTACATTTCATGATCATTCCTTACTCAATATAATCAGGAATTCACGGGAAACAACTGATTTCAATCAGATTGAAAAAAACCTGGCACTAACGCTTTCGCATGAAATAAAAAATCCATTATCGGGTATTCGTGGTGCGGCACAATTGCTGCAACAAACTGTTGCAAATGAAGATAAAAAGCTAACCGGCTTAATTTGTACAGAAGTTGAGCGGATAAGTAATATGCTTGATAGATATATTGATGAAACGCATAAACATATCAAATATTCGAAGTTGAATATTCATGCTATTTTGAATCATGTTATTCAAATCGCAAAAAACGGTTTTGCTAAAGATATCAGAATCAATGCATTATACGATCCATCTCTACCTTTAATAATGGGCGATAAAGATGCATTAATACAATTATTTCTTAATCTTATCAAAAATGCTTCAGAAGCATTGCAAAATTTTGATAATCAAGATGAAATAAGTATAATAACTAAATATCAATCAGATTTGATGATAAAAGAGGCGTGTCATCACTATAATTTTTTACCATTATTGATTGTTATTAGAGATACTGGAGCAGGCGTATCTGAAAAAATAAAAGATCATCTTTTTAATCCGTTTATTAGTGACAAGGAAAATGGATTGGGAATCGGATTAGCTTTATGTAAAAAAATTGTTCAAAATCATGGAGGTATGATTGATGTTGAACGAAATAAGAAATTCACTGATTTTAAGATATATCTTCCCATCAAACAATCCAAATCGAACCTGAGATATTAAGTTGTAATTAATTAAAAATGGTTATAAAAAAATCAACAATCTTAATTCTGGATGATGATACCTCGATCAGAACAGTTTTAAGTCAGGCCTTTACACGACTAGAATATAATGTAATGGCAACGTCAAAAGTTGAATTGGGATTGGATTGGGTTAAGAAAAATAAAGTTGATCTTGTCATAACAGACATAATGATGCCTGATATAAATGGCTTTGATGTTATTGATAGGATTAAATCATTTAATATTGACATACCCATTATTGCTATAAGTGCATTATCAACACTTTCAACGGCATTAGAGGTTGAAAGAAAGAATATTTTTGAATATTTCCCAAAACCATTTGACCTTAATAAGTTAATTGCAACGGTACAAAAAGCATTAAAATCCTTAAAGGTCAATTTTTACAATTTTGACGGAATTATTCATGAAGAAAATTTACCCTTAATTGGTCAGTCAACAGCGATGCAGGAATTGTATCGTATGATCGCTAGGCTAATTCAATCTGATTTGACTGTTCTTATCACGGGAGAAAGCGGAACAGGTAAAGAGCTCGTTGCAAAAGTTTTACACAATTATGGTAATAGAAAAAACAATTCATTTATAACGATAAATTTGGCTATTTTACAGGATGATGATATTGAAAATGAGCTTTTGAAATATACTCCTTTTATTCTTGAAAATAAAAAAGAAGTAGACAATCTGGAGAAAAACTATAATGGTACAATATTTTTGGATGAAATAGGTGAGTTATCACTATCTGCTCAATTTCATCTTTTGAAATTTCTTGAAAAAAATTTTTGTTTTTCAACGAATAATTCAAAAACAAAAAAATACCGTATCATAGCGACGTCAAAAAACAATTTATTTGAGTTGGTTAAAACCGGGCATTTCAGAGAAGATCTCTTTTATTGTTTAAATATTGCACCATTATATCTTCCACCTTTAAGGGAGAGAATTGAGGATATACCTTTACTTATCCAACATTTTTTAAAAAATGATCAAAATATTATAAATTTTTCTAACGAAACTATGGATTATTTTTTGACTTATAGTTGGCCAGGAAATATTCGTGAATTAAAAAATATCATAACTCGTTTATTGATTTTATATCCCTATGAAACAATCGAGGTTGATTTTGTAAAAAAGATTTTAAATGATTCTTCCATGATTGATAAATCATTCAAGTTGGACAGATTAAAACCTTTGTCAAAACTGATTGAAAGTCATCTAAACCGTTACTTTATTGAAAATAAAGGTCAACCAATTTCAAATTTACATGAAAAAATTATAATGGAAGTTGAGCGACCATTGATTGAAATGGCCCTTGTGGAAGCTGAGGGTAATCAAATAAAAACGGCTTCGATGCTGGGAATAAATCGAAATACATTACGTAAAAAAATGAAAATGTTTAATCTTCTCGAATTGAGTAAAAAACATAAAGGCTCAACATGTCTGGAAAAATCTATAAACAGAAAGTGAATAAGGTTACTGAAAAATTTTCTAATAGAAAAGCCACTATTTTCTTGGTTGTGCTGGCCTTGATTTTTACAATCATAACTTTTGTTATTCTTTCAGGTGGAATTGTTACATCTCATAAATCATCTGTACAATTTGTTATCTTAAGTATTAACGGATTTGTTCTTGTTTTATTGATATTAGCTTTATTCTTTTGTATATTTCGTTTGATTTCCGAACATAGACGACGTTTGGTTGGTTCAAAAATACATATCAAGCTAATTGTGTTATTTAGTATTATTGCTATAGTTCCAACCATCTTGGTTGGAATTTTTGCGACAATTTTATTTCATTTTGGCATTCAAAACTGGTTTAATAACAGGGTAAGCACAGCGCTTAACGAGGCTTTGCTAGCTTCAAAAGGTTATTTACAGGAACATAATGACAATATACGCACTGAAGCCTTTTCTTTAGCCAATTATATACAAGGTATTCAAAACAATTACGCTCAAGCAGGTCAGGATCTATATGATGATGGTAATAGCCTCGATCAGATTCTTGATTCTCAAGCAACATTAAGAGGATTAAACGCTGCCTTTGTCTACAACTCTTTTACCCAAAAAATAATTGCGTCGGGTGGTTTATTCAATAATACATCATACGCCAAACAATTACCTCGATCAGCGACCTTGATGTCGCATAATGATGTGGCAATTTTGGATTCACCTGATGAGGAAACAGTTCGTGCTGCCATTTCTATTAACGATACCCCGCCGCTCGTTTTACTGATTATAAGGCCTGTTGATCCAGTTATTCTTAATCATATGCATAAAACTGAAAAAGTTGTTATGCAGTATAATGATTTGAACAACAAAAGTTCAAAAATTCAGGTGATGTTTGTAATTATATTTGCATTGATTGCATTGCTTGTTGTTTTAGTGGCGATTTTGATAGGGCTTTTTATTGCCAATCAAATTGCTCGTCCTGTCGGGTTATTGACGTTAGCCGCACAAAAAATCAGTAAGGGTAACCTAAATGTTAGGGTACCTGAATATGGTAAGGATGATGAAATAACCGATTTGGCACGTGCCTTTAATCAAATGACCAATCAACTTTCTGTCCAGCATAAAGAACTTATAGAGGCCAATCAGCAAATTGATGAACGCAGACGCTTCACCGAAGCGGTTTTATCCGGTGTTTCCAGTGGAGTGATTGGGTTGGACAAGCAGGCAGTAATTGAATTGCCTAATCGATCAGCAAATCAGCTTCTATCTATTGATTTAATGAATTATATAGGACATAAAATTACGGATGTTGTACCAGAATTCTCTCCTTTGTTATCAATTATTTCCGAAGAAATAGATATCATCAATAACAATCATAAATTAATTCAAAAGGAAATTCAGATCAAAACCTCTGCTGGGAGTAGAATGTTGCTTGCTCAGATTGGGCCAGAAATCAGGGGAAATGAAATTGAGGGATTTGTAATTACCTTTGATGATATAACGGATTTACAAGCGGCGCAGAGAAAAGCCGCTTGGGCAGATATCGCCCGTCGAATTGCGCACGAAATCAAAAACCCCTTAACACCTATCCAACTTTCTGCAGAACGACTTCGAAGACGTTTTCTTAAAGAGATATCCAAAGATCAGGATATATATAATCAGTGTATTGATACAATTGTACGTCACGTTGGTGATATAGGTAGAATGGTGGATGAGTTTTCATCTTTTGCTCGACTTCCCCAACCTGTTATCAAAACAAACGAAGTGACACGCATTATTAGGGAAACATTATTTCTTCAGCAGAATGCACATTGTGAAATAAGATATCATACGGATTTGCCCAATGACAAAATTGAAATGAATTGTGATGCGCGATTGATAAGTCAGGCTCTGACTAACTTGTTTCAAAATGCATCAGATGCTATAAATATGAAAAATGAAAAAAGTAACGGTCATGAAAATTACATAGGAAATATTTGGGTTACATTAGAGTCAAATAAGAATACTATTATCATCTCAGTAAAAGATGATGGAATTGGTCTTCCACAGGAGGGTAGGTTAAGATTAACTGAACCTTATGTAACCCATAAACCTAAGGGAACAGGATTAGGTCTCGCTATTGTAAAAAAAATTATGGAAGAACATAATGGGACATTGCAGTTAAAAGATCGGATCGAAGGTCGGGGAACAATATCAATTTTGACTTTTCAAATACGAGGACAATATGACGCATGAAATTTTAATCGTCGATGATGAGCCAGATATTAGACTACTCATTGAGGGAATTTTACAAGATGAGGGGTATGAAACTCGACTTGCCGGGGATGCGGATTCAGCGATTAAGGCTTTTCATGCAAGAAGACCTTCCTTAGTTATTCTTGATATATGGTTGCAAGGGTCAAAAATGGATGGTTTGGAAATTCTTAAACTCATACAAAATGAAAAACCTGCTGTTCCCACTATCATGATATCAGGTCATGGAACAATAGAAACTGCTGTTTCCGCACTTCAGCATGGTGCATATGATTTTATTGAAAAACCCTTCAAGACAGATCATCTGCTAGTAGTAGTCCGTCGTGCTCTGGAAGCTGCAAAATTGGCAAGGGAAAATGAAGAATTACGTTTCCGAAGTGGATACGAAGTTAAATTAAATGGACAAAGTCAAACTATCAATTCTGTCAAAAGTCAAATTGAGCGTGTTGCGCCAACGAATTCTCGAGTTTTAATTTATGGTGCGCCGGGTACGGGAAAAGAAGTGGCTGCTCGAGCTATACATAAATTATCCAAAAGAGCAGAGGGGCCTTTTTTTGTATTAAATTGCGCAACCCTTTCCCCAACAAGATTTGAAGAAGAATTGTTTGGTATTGAGGGCAATACACTAAATAATTTGCAAAGACGTACCGGTGTTCTTGAAAAGGCTCATGGAGGTACGCTGGTGTTAGATGAGGTTGCCGATATGCCTCTTGAAACACAGGGAAAGATTGTTCGAGCATTACAGGATCAAACATTTCAACGTGTTGGCGGTTCCAGCCGCGTTAAGGTTGATGTGAGGGTTATTGCCATTACGAATAAGGATTTAAACCAGGAAATTGCCAATGGAAGATTCCGCAAGGATTTATATTATCGTCTTGCAGTTGTGCCTTTGAAAATTCCAAGCTTGAAAGAAAGAAGAGAAGATATACCTGAACTCGCAACTTTCTTTTTGAAGCATTATTCTGAATTAACCGGAGTGCCAGTCATTGAATTATCAGCAGATGCTCTAACAACCTTACAGACTTATGAATGGCCAGGAAACGTACGTGAATTACGCAATTTAATGGAACGGCTATTAATCATGATGCCTGGAAATGTTAATGAAGCCATCCGTACTGATATGTTGCCATCAAATGTCGGTCAAAACGCACCGGGTTTATTGAAAATCGATACACAAACTGATATCATCAGTCTTCCATTAAGAGAGGCTCGTGATATTTTTGAAACGCAATATTTACAAGCTCAATTAATGCGGTTTGGTGGCAATATCAGTCGGACTGCTGGTTTTGTTGGAATGGAACGAAGTGCTTTACACAGAAAATTGAAACAGTTAGGAGTTACCGGATCAGAAGAAAGAAATAATAATAATATAAATAATTAAACTGTTAATATATGCAAGTTTCAATTTCATAAAGTGATTGGTAAAGGTTTTATTTTGTCAAAAGATACATATCAAAATATTCAAGATGTTTTTTTAAATCAGATCCGCCGTTCCAAAGTTTCAGTTACTGTTTTCTTAGTGAATGGCGTGAAATTACAGGGAATCATTTCTGGATTTGATAATTTTTCCATATTATTACGTAGAGAAAGTCATGCGCAGCTCGTTTATAAACATGCTGTAAGTACGATTATGCCCTCGTCACCTGTTCAACTCCCCTTTAATGCACCTGCAGCGACTTCAACTTCCACAACATCTGAAGAAAAGTGAGAATTTATATTTATGATTGAATCCGATTCAGTGAAATCATCAAATTTTGCTGCAGTCATTGTTCCATGGGATGTAAATCTAAAACAAAATGATAGGAATTCTAAATCTAGGCTTGAAGAGATTGTTGGATTAGTATCATCTATTAAAATTGATATTGTCTATAGAGAGATTATAAATATTCGGTCATTCCGTTCTTCAACCTTAATAGGGCGGGGAAATATCGAAAATTTAAAATCTGTTATTATTGAGAAAAAGATTCAAGTTGTTATTTTTGATGCACGTTTAAGTCCAATTCAGCAACGAAACCTTGAAAAAGAACTTAATTGCAAGGTTATAGATCGAACAGCCTTAATACTGGATATTTTTGGTGAAAGAGCGCAGACCAGAGAAGGTGTGTTACAGGTTGAACTTGCCCACCTACAATATCAGCGTAGCCGACTAGTTAGATCATGGACTCATTTAGAAAGGCAGAGAGGAGGGTTTGGGTTTATGGGGGGGCCCGGTGAAACCCAAATTGAAGCAGATAGAAGGCTGATTGATGAACGGATTACTCGTTTAAAAAAAGATCTTGAACAGGTTCGAAGGACAAGAGGATTGCATCGTAAGGCTCGAAGAAAAGTCCCTTTTCCTATAATTGCCTTAGTTGGCTATACAAATGCAGGAAAATCCACTTTATTCAATCATTTGACAGGGGCTTCTGTTCATGCTCAGGATCAACTTTTTGCTACACTTGATCCAACCATGCGCAAGATTGATCTGCCATCAGGAAAAACAGTCATTCTTTCTGATACAGTTGGTTTTATTAGCGACCTCCCAACCGAATTGATAGCTGCTTTTAGAGCAACGCTTGAAGAAATTTCCGAAGCGGATATCATATTACATGTAAGAGACATTTCACATCCAGAGACCCGTCAACAACAACGAGATGTTTCTTCTGTATTGGACATGATGGTGAAAGATGATGTATTGAGTGAAAACTGGAGGTCATCGACAATTGAAGTTCTCAATAAAATCGACCTCGTAGATTATACTGAATTAACAGGCAAAAATGATAATATTGTCGGTGTATCTGCCTTGACAGGACAAAATCTACCCTCGCTCATTTCTAAAATTGATCAAAGATTGCAATGTTCAATGGAAAAATTGACATATGCTATTGATATTGTTGATGGTTCAGCTTTAGCATGGCTTTATGATCATGGAGAAATTCTTGAGCGTCATGATAGCGAAAAAATCATTCAGGTAACGCTGTTACTTTCTCCTATAGATAGAGCTCGATTTGAACAGCTTTATACGTACTAAAATTTTTTTATATTTTCATTTCATACATTCGATGAATTTTATTGGGTTCTTGAACAATCCGTTCAATTAAGTTTCGCATACCATGATTTGTTTCCAAAATCCATCCCAATTCAATTGTTTTATAGGGTAAGGCTTCTCCACGTTCAAAAAGTTCGGATATAACCAATGATGGCATCAAAGCTCCCAGAGCTGTATCTCTTATGGATCCACTTATACCAAGCAAAATAACGCGGGCTGAATGAAATTGGTGTCGCAAGATTCGATAAATCAATTTACTATATCCCAAAAGGGATGGATCAGGTCCGATATCAATGATTAAATCATAAATATTGGGAATTACCAAAGCAACAGCCACTGGAATATAATTTTGTTCAACCAGAACAAAATTATCAGGTTTTAGCATGGATTTTAAATCTTTAATTAATACAGACATCTCGATTGAGGTGAGAGGAACAAAGCCCCAAGTATCATGCCATGCATCATTGTAAAGTTGGCGAAGAATTTCACCATCCCGCGCAATTTCTTTTGTATTTAATTTTCTGGTTGTAATGTTACCCAATTTTCCACATCCCATTTTCAAACCTGCAGGTATTTTATGGGCCTGTTTAGCTCGTGGACCGAATTTCATCTGATATGAAAGTAGATCCATGGCTTTTTCAAGACCGACTGCTTCAATATGGTGATGAAGCCAGGTTGGATGCCAGGGAATGGCAACGGTTGGTAAGACATTTTGTCCTGTTATCATTATCCCTATTTCAGAATTGGCATTTAGAGTATAAGGTCCCCTGATTTTTTCCATGCCATTATGTTTCAACCATTTGGTTGCGGCGTCTATTAATTTTTTTACGACGCATAAATCATCAATTGCATCCAATGCACCGAACAAACCGACAGGTTCCTTCCATTGTCTTAACGCATTCGGATCAATTTGTGCAGAAATACGTCCAACAGGTTGATGATTTTTATATGCTATGAAATATTTTGCTGAACCATATCGAAAAAAAGCTGATTTTTTTGGATCTAATAAGCTTGATTCTTGCCAGTCCAAGGGAGGGACATATCCAGATAAACCTTTATATAGAAGACGTGGCAATTGAATAAAAAGTTTAAGCTGTTGTTTGGTTTGAACAGGAACAATATCAATATTATTGATGGAGCAAGAATTAAAGGACATGTAAAAACCATAGAAATTATGAATTATTATTTTTGAATTTTACCAATGTAAACTATAAAATAGCATTTTCTGCTTTTATATATAAAAGGATTTTGTCTTGATAGATATAAATTTATCAAAAAACAATCAAACCTTAAATTATCAACCAAAAACTCAATTTAATTCTGCAAAAAATATTCTGATTACCGGGGCTTCCAGTGGAATAGGCCAATCGTTGGCAATAGCATGTGCAAACAAAGGCAAAACTCTTTTTTTATGGGGTCGTTCTCAAGAAAAGTTGGATAGAACGGCACAATTATGTCTAAACAAAGGGGCAAAGGTTCAAATATTTAGTATCGATCTTGCAGATTCAAAAAATAGCTTACGCCAACTGGAAACATTATTAATCAATTATACAATTGATATGGCAATCATGGCTGCCGGTTCAGGGGATATAAGGGAGGATAAAAACAATTTGGAAAGTGATGAGTTATTATTGAAACTGATGCATTTGAATTATGTAACACCATGTGTCATGGGTAATAAAATAGCTCAACAAATGATTGATCGTGGAATTTATGGACAATTGGTCTTTGTCGGTTCGGTTGCTGCATTTCATTCATTGCCTTTTGCAACTGCCTATAGTAGTTCAAAAGCCGGTTTAAGTCGTTTTGTTGATTCTTTGAGAATTTCCGTGAAAAAATGGAATATAAAAATCACTTTAATCACTCCTGGATTTGTCGATACACCCATGAGCCAAAGGTTGGAATGTAACAAACCTTTTATGATTTCATTAGAAACCGCAACTCAAAAAATAATTAAAGCGGTTGATGAGGGAAAAACAGAGCTAATTATGCCTAAATTGTTTGTTTATCTAAAATGGATTGATCTTGTTATGCCTAACAGATTAAAAGACTTTATTCTCTCTCGTCTTAAAGTGAAACAATCTTAAGATCTGGAGGTCCGGGAGGGAATTGAACCCCCGTAAACGGATTTGCAATCCGCTGCATGAGCCACTCTGCCACCGGACCATTTGATCAAGCTATTGCCTATATCAATGAAATTGGTAAAAAGGTCAAGAAAAAAATGTATAAAAACTTTACTTTTCATATTTGAGTAGTTCATGGTATTAATTTTGAAAGCATAGATATAGAGATTTTATAAACAATGACCCATCCGAATTTTGATTTTGTTCAGGCCCGGCAAAACATGATTGAAAATCAGTTACGTCCAGCTGAAGTCAGTCATGTTAAATTAATAGAAATAATGCGTGTTTTACCACGCGAATATTGTGTTCTGAATAACCAAAAAGAAATGGCTTATTCAGATATTAATATTTCACTTTTTGATCAACGGTATCTTAGTGAGCCAAGAGTGCTTGCCAGACTTGTTCAACTAGCAAATATTGAGGCAAAGCAAAAAATATTGGTTATTGGTGCAGGGACAGGATATCTTTCAGCCATTATTTCCTTAATGGGTGCGGAAGTATATGCATTGGAAGAAAATGAAAAGTTGTCTGTTATTGGAAAAAAATTCTGTAATGAATATGCATCTGACGTGCAATGGTGTGATGGAATATTACAGGATGGATATCCAAAAAATAAATTTTATGATGCCATAATAATTGACGGCTGTATTAAGGAAATTTCAAAAAAACTGATTGATCAATTAAATAAAAATGGTCATATTATTACGGTATTAAAAAAAGATGGTGATATAGGTCATGCAGTTACAGCAAAAAAGACTGATGAAGGTATAGTAATACAAAAAAGTTTTTATGCTGCCTTACCTTATTTACCAGAATTCATGAAATAATTTATATTTTTTAGCTGCTATTTTATTTTGAAGTGTTATTAATAAGGTATTATCATGATCGTCAATCGTAATTTTGGAATAAGTTTATTAACATTTTTTGCATCGACTACTGTATATGCTCAAAATTATGATGGATCAGGTATGCCAAGTTTTATTCCGCATACGCTTGAAGAAGCTCTGGCGACAGCTTATCTAACCAATCCAGATTTGCAACAGGAACGTGCCAGCTTGAGAGCCGTGGATGAACAGGTTTCGACTGCACATGCAGGTTGGAGACCAACTATCACGACAGGTTTGACTGGTGTTGTGACAGAGGGTTATAACTTAGGTGTTTCCGAACCGGCATTAGGTGCTGCAGGGGTTCATTATCCTAAATCTACTACAGAACAAAAATCAGGTGGACGACTTGGATATGGTGCAAATGTTAATATAACACAACCTATTTATCAGGGTGGGAAAACGACTGCTCAAACGCATGAAGCAATAAACAAAGTCATGGCTGAAAGGGCAAAACTTTTATCAACTGAACAAAAGGTTTTTAGCAAGGTTATTGATGCTTATGTAGCTGTTATACAATATCAGCAGCTGTTACAGATTAATATTAACAATGAAAAAATTCTGGCTGAACAGGTCAAGGCCACACATCAGCGTTTTAATCTTGGAGAAGTTACGCGAACCGATTCTGCACAGGCGGAAGCGGCATTAGCCGCAGCACGAGCACAGCGTCAAACGACTGAAGGAGATTTGCGGGGTGCTGAGGCAACCTATACCCAAGTTGTGGGGATTGCGCCAGCTCCTAATCTCAAACCACCTCAACCTCTGATTTTACCGATCAAAACAGAACAGGAAGCAATTGCACAGGCAGCATCAAACAATCCAGACGTGATTTCAGCCCTGTTTACTGAAGCATCACAAAAAGATGATGTAAATGTGGCTATATCGGAAATTATGCCTAAGCTTAATGCTTCTTTATCCTATCAACGCATGGTCAATCAAGGAGTAGGACAAAATACATCAGATCAAAAAATGGGTATGTTGCAATTAAACATTCCCATTTATCAAAGTGGTGCGGAATATTCTAAAATACGTGAAGCAAAACAGTTAGCTCAGGCTGCACATCGTCAAGTCAGTTCTCAACGAAGAAGTGCCATGCAACTTGCCTCTACAAACTGGCAAAAATTAATGGCAGCCAAAGCAGCCATAGCAAGCAACCGTGCCGCCATTGCGTCAAATATTATTGCTTTAGCTGGTGTTGAAAAACAGGCTGTTGTTGGAACAAGTACAACATTGGAAATGTTACAACAGCAACAAACCTTGTTAAATTCACAAACCACACTTATTCAGAATTTAAGCTCAATGGTAACGGCATCTTATAGTATTGCTTCAGCCATTGGGCGTTTAACAGCACAAGACCTTAAACTGAATGTTCCCCATTATGATTATACAGCATATTATAATGCTGTTAAAAACAGATGGTGGGGTATGAGTGACTACGCACAGGATCAACCTGGACGTTAATAATTTTTCTTTAGTATAATAAAAATAATAAATGTTAGATAAAAAATTTAATCCATCTGCTTGTGAAAACGATTTATACCATATATGGGAAAAAAATGGTTCTTTTTCAGCCAACCCGGAAATAAATGAAAGAAAACCTTTTGCCATAATGATCCCGCCACCAAATGTGACGGGTACCTTGCACATAGGACATGCCCTAACGATGACCTTACAGGATACCCTTGTAAGGTTTCGTCGTATGCAGGGATATGATGTATTGTGGCAACCAGGTACGGATCATGCCGGTATTTCGACTCAATTAGTTGTTGATCGTCAATTAACAGCTCAAGGCATTGATCGTAAAACCTTGGGCAGGGAAAAATTTATTGAACGTGTCTGGCAATGGAAAGAGGAATCTGGTGGTCAAATTACCCAACAATTGAGACGGGTTGGTGCATCTCTTGATTGGAGGAGAGAGCGTTTTACAATGGATGAAGGTTTGTCTGAAGCTGTCAAAAAAGTCTTCATCACGCTTTATCGAGAAGGATTGATTTATCAGGATAAACGTTTGGTGAACTGGGATCCTGTTTTCAGATCTGCCGTTTCCGATCTTGAAGTCGAGAATAGAGAAATACAGGGAAATCTCTGGTATATCAAATACCCGTTAGTGGAGGATAATACTCAATTTATCGTTATTGCAACAACTCGTCCAGAAACAATGTTGGGTGATACAGCAATCGCTGTTCATCCAGAAGATGACCGTTATAAAGATCTAATAGGCAAAAAAGTTGTTGTTCCATTAACTAATCGTGAAATTATAATTGTTGCCGATGAATATTCAGATCCTGAAAAAGGTACAGGAGCAGTGAAAATTACACCTGCTCATGATTTTAATGATTTTGAAGTAGGTCGTCGTCACAACCTGAAATTGATAACAATTTTGGATGAAAGTGCTGCAATTGATCTAAATGAGTTATCTGAAAATGAAAAATCAGATTTTATATGTTCTTTACAATCATTACCTCGTGATAAAGCACGTAAAATCATTGTCGAAGAATTAAAAAGGCTTGAATATATTGAAAAAATAGAATCGCATAAACATCAGGTTCCTCATGCTGAACGTGGAGGGGCAGTTATTGAACCTAGATTAACCACACAATGGTATTGTGACGCAAAAACGCTTTCTGAACCTGCTATCAGGGCGGTACAATCGGGAAGGATGAAATTCGTTCCCAAACAATGGGAAAACACTTTTTTTGCTTGGATGAGGGATCTGCAACCCTGGTGTATAAGTCGCCAATTATGGTGGGGGCATCAAATACCCGCGTGGTATGGTCCTGATAATACTGTTTTTGTAGCCTATGATGAAAACGAGGCTAAACAGCAAGCATTAAAATATTATGGATGTAAGCAGGAATTACGAAGAGATGAAGATGTTTTGGATACATGGTTTTCATCCGCATTGTGGCCATTTTCGACATTGGGGTGGCCAAATGAAACAATAGAACTAGACCGTTATTATCCCGGAAACGTGTTAATAACAGGTTTTGATATCATTTTCTTTTGGGTTGCGAGAATGATGATGATGGGAATGCATTTTATGAAAGATATTCCCTTTAAAACCATTTATTTACATGGACTTGTACGTGACGAAAAAGGTCAAAAAATGTCCAAAACCAAAGGGAATGGTATCGATCCTATTGAAATAATCGACGAGTTCGGTGCTGATGCAATGCGATTCACTATTTGCGCTTTGACAGGGCCGGGTCGAGATATCAAACTAGGTAAAAAACGTATTGAGGAATATCGTACATTCATCACCAAGTTATGGAATGCTGCGCGATTTTGCGAAATGAATCAAGTGACTGAAAATACCGAATTTTCACTATCCGATATTCAGTTATCCCTAAGTCAATGGATTTTAGCAGAATTATCAAAAACAATTAGACAGGCCACAGCTGCTCTGGATAATTTTCGTTATGATGAATATGCTTCTGTTTGTTATCATTTTACATGGGATAAATTTTGTGATTGGTTTTTAGAATTTGCAAAATCGTCGTTTCAAAAAAATAACCACGATACAGTAAAAGAAGTTAGAACAATCACTGCTTTTGTATTAAAGAATTTATTAAAAATTTTACATCCCGTTATTCCGTTTGTAACAGAAATTATTTGGGCTGAATTTGGATTTGGTAAAAAAGGAAGCCTGATCACGTCTTCATGGCCAAAAAGTTATGAATTGGAGACAGCTATTTCTCAAAAGGCAAAAGATGAAATAGATTTTATAATAAAATTAATAACTGAAATTCGTGTTTTAAAAGCTGAAATGAATATCCCGCCAGCAAAACTAATACCTGTTCTGGTTAAAGATATTGATCAAAAACATTTCCAAATTATTGAACAATGGTCAGATGCCATTGGCAGAATGGCCAGAGTGCAATCTATTGCCAAATTACAGAATGAAATACCATCTGGTTCGATTCAAACAATTATAGATGATACAATTTTGGTCTTACCCTTACAAGGCATTATTGATATAAAGAAAGAAAAAGAACGCTTAACAAAGGAAATCGAAAAAATCGCATTGGAAATTGAACAGCTGAATAAAAAATTATCCAACCAGAATTTTCTTAGTAAGGCAAGACCTGAAATTGTTGAAGAAAATCGTGAACGGTTAAAACAGTTGGTAAAATCTGAAAAGCGATTTAAAACCGCTTTATTGCATTTAAATTAAAAGTAAAATTTTCAACTATTAAGGATGTTGAAAAGGTAATTCAATATCCTTTTAATTGTACAAATATTTACAAATATTATAATTGATTATTCATCAAAAAAATTTATCTTGTATAAAGGAAAAAATATGCATGGAAATGAAAAAAATCAATTAACAAACAATATAGTTTTGGGTGGCGGATGTTTTTGGTGTATAGAAGCAATTTTAAAAAATGTTAAGGGTATCCATACTATTATACCTGGTTATTCAGGAGGATATACTGAAAACCCAACTTATAAGGAGGTATGCACCAATCAAACTGGGCATGCCGAAGTGGTAAAAATCATTTATGATCCTGATACTATTAGTCTTGATAACATATTAAAATTATTTTTTGTTATTCACGATCCCACGACGAAAGATCGACAAGGTGGAGATATCGGTTCGCAATATCGTTCAATAATTTTACCCGCATCTGTAGAGCAGGAAAAAATTGCCTATAAAGTTAAAAAAGAAATTCAAAATGAAAAAATATGGAAAAATCCAATTGTAACAGAAATTAAAATGCTGGATAAATTCTATCCAGCTGAAAAAGAACATCAAAATTATTTTGAATTACATCCTGAAGTGGCTTATTGTCAGGCTGTAATTGAACCAAAAGTCCGAAAATTCCGACAGAAATTTATCGACTACCTAAAAAAATAATATTATGATTTATCAATATTCTTGTCATCTTCATCAAGGAAAAACTGGTCAGTTTCCTCATCAAAATCAAAAATTTCTGCATATCTGACCCAACCAATAATGGTTAACAAAGTCTGACGTGCTGAATTTGGTGACATGGTATCAGTCAATTCATCGCGGAACCTTTCGGCACTTGCTCTATGGTTGGGTCGTTCATCCAGAATGGAACGTATCGAACGAATCAATGAAACATTCTTTATCAAACTCTTACGGAAAATATCCTTACGTTCTTCTAGTTCAGAATTAACAAGTTTTTTTCCCAGTTCAGTTAGGCGGATATCACCTTCGGCCATATCAGCGAATTCAAGCATTTGCAAGGTTTCACCAATAGGCAGTAAATCATCCAGCTCCATTTGCAGACTCTTGGCCAATTGAGGCAAATCTGCCTTTCCACAATAGGGTTCTGTATATAATGTTTCCATCATACCGATCATAAGATTCATTGACATACGTGGAAGCGCTGCATAACGATTATTTACCGCTTGTTTCATATCGATATTGTTTGGATCGACATTGATTGGATCACGATGAGTCATGAGAATATAAATCCGGTCAACAAATTGTCGAAAAGCCGGATCTTCCCGATTACGGGGATGAGGAAACGTAACTTCCAACTCGTGGGCAATTGTACCCGGATTTGAAGAAAATATAAGTAAACGGTCACACATCAATACAGCTTCCTCGATACTATGTGTAACAATCAAAATGGATTTTACTGGTAATTTTTTTTCTACCCACAGTTCAATAAGATCAGTTCTTAAATTTTCAGCTGTAAGAACATCAAGGGCAGAAAAAGGTTCATCCATCAATAAAAGATCTGGATGCACTACCAACGCTCTTGCCAATCCAACACGTTGACGCATTCCACCCGAAAGCTCTTTTGGATAAGCCTTTTCATAACCCCCTAAACCAATAAGATCTATTGCCTCTTCACTTAACTGTTCCATATTTTTTTGTGGGGTGTTTTTTGCTTCAAGTCCCAACTGAACATTATCTTGTACAGTCAACCATGGAAAAAGAGCGAAAGATTGAAAAACCATTGCTACATCCTTTGCCGGACCTGACAATAATTGGTTTTTCCATTTTACCTCTCCTTTGCTTGGTGGAGTTAAACCAGCAATAATTCTCAATAAAGTGGATTTTCCAGAGCCAGAGCGTCCCAATAATCCGACAATCTCCCCTTGTTTCAAGGTTAAATTGACGTTATCTAAAACCACCAATTCAGAATTATTATCTTTTTTATATGATTTTTGACAATTCTTGATTTGAAGTAAAATATCCTGTTTTTGATTCATGGTTTTTTCCTTAGATAAAGGACAAGCGTCGTTGCGCAAAACTATATAAAGGGTGCCAGACAATCCGATTGAAAAGAATGACAAAGGCCGACATTACAACCATGCCAAGTCCGACCTTAAATGTATTGCCCATTTCTGTTGCAAGTGCGATATATGATCCCAAACCTTCAGCAATCAAGGTTGTATTGCCCCAACTTGCTAATTCTGCAGCGATGGAAGCATTCCAAGCTCCTCCACATGCAGTGAGTGCTCCTGTAACATAATAGGGAAAAATGGCAGGCAACATAACCTTAAACCACCATAGTTTTCCATGGATTTGTAAATTGTTTACCACCTCTCTCAAATCACCGGGAAAATTTGAGGCACCACCAACAACATTAAATAAAATGTACCATTGTGTTCCCAATATCATCAATGGCGTCAACCAAATATTACTACTTAAGTGAAAATGAACAATTCCAACAACAAAAAACGGAAAAAACAGATTGGCTGGAAAGGCAGCCATGAATTGCGCGATAACCTGTGTTCTTTTTGCCCATTTGGGACGTAATCCCAACCATATTCCTGCAGGTACCCAAATGATACTTGCCAGAATTATCATGCTTATAACTCTTAAAAGTGTTAAAAATCCCAGCCAGATAACATATAAAATTTCATGAATGGTCAATTGGTTATGGACAGTGTGATAAATGTAAAAACCAGCGATTATGCCCAGAAAACATAATACAGAAATATAAATGACATCTGATGTTTTTGTTACAATGAATTTTTCATTGAAGAAATTATTTTTCCTGCCAAGAGGCAGGTTGGCAATCTTATGCATTAATTTACCAATAAAGGTCATTACCCACCGAATAAAATAGGTTTTATGTATAAGACGTAAAAACCAAGGAGCAGTGTCTGTTTCGCTTTGTGTAGTTTCAAATCTAAATTTTGATGACCATGCAACCAAGGGACGGAATAGTAATTGGTCATATGCCAAAATAACAAACAACATTGCTCCAATTGCATAAAAAATTGCGGCCAGATTTCTTTGTTCAATTGCCATTCCAACATACGATCCTATTCCAGGCAAAACAATGTTTGTATTTCCAACAGTGATTGTTTCTGAATAGACAATCATGAACCAGCCACCGGACATGGACATCATCATATTCCAGATCAATCCTGGAATAGCGAATGGAACTTCCAGTTTCCAAAAACGTTGCCATCCAGTTAAACCAAAACAACGTGCGGCTTCTTCCATATCAGGAGGTATCGTTTTGAGGGATTGATACAAACTAAATGCCATATTCCATGCCTGACTGGTAAAAATCGTAAAAATTGCAGCCAGTTCGGCACCAAGAATTTTGCCGGGAAATAATCCCATAAAAAAGACAACTGTAAAGGTTAAAAATCCTAAAATGGGCACAGATTGCAATATATCGAGAACAGGAATTAGCAGCATTTCCGCCTTACGACTTTTGGCTGCCAAGACTGCATATCCAAAGGTAAAAAGTAAAGAAGCGAAAAGAGCGGCAAACATGCGTAAAGTTGTACGCATGGCATATCCTGGCAAATAGATGGGATCCAGGTGTATAATTTGCGCATTTGGCATATTCAAGGGTTGTATAACGTGCCGTGTAGCTGTTGCAATCGATACCCCTAGTGCAATCACACATATAATGGTGATTGCATCAAAAATATTTGGTTTTGATTGAACAGTTACGCTGGCGGGAATATTCTGTTTTTTCATTTGCCCGCCTAGTCCTCTTAATTGTATTTTATTGTTAGATTGAACGATAATTATTAACTAAACTCGATCATATTATATAAAAAATGATCAGACACCCGTACTTCCAAAACCTCCACACGATCGTTCCGTTTCTTCGAGAATATCTGTTTCTTCCCAAACTGCCCGAATAACTGGGGCTATAATAGCTTGCGCAATGCGCATACCACGTTCGACCACAAAGGATTCTTTCCCTGTATTCAATAAAATTACTTTAACTTCACCACGATAATCTTCATCAATCGTACCGGGAGAATTGGGAAGTAATATTCCATGTTTCAGGGCCAATCCTGATCTGGGACGGATTTGCAACTCATAATTATGGGGTAAAGCTATCTGTAACCCTGTAGGAATAAGCGCTATTTCTTGCGATAAGATTGTAATCGGTTCATTAATGGCAGCCAGTAAGTCCATTCCTGCCGCACCAATGGTTGCATAGGAAGGGAGTGGCAGTTCTATGGAATGTGCCAGCCTTTTTACTCGAATTCTAGGAAAGGGTGCCAAGGACATGTTAATTACCCCCTATTTTCTGATTTGAAAAATGTAATGATTTCCTGCGTCAAAAGATATCCAATCTTTTCTTTACTGGCTCTCTCAAAATGCTGCTTACCAGAGGATGACAGAATTGTCACCTCATTTTCTGAGCCCCCCATGATATTTGTTGAAGATCGGACATCGTTAACAACTATCCAATCGCAACCTTTACGTATTCTTTTATCAACTGCATTTTTTAAATGGTTTTCAGTCTCCGCTGCGAATCCGATAACAAGTTTTGGACGATTATTTTTTAGTTGAGAAATTTTTGCAAGAATATCAGGATTGATTTCCATTTCCAGAATTGGTGGGAGAATATCCGCTGTCTTTTTGATTTTATGTTTGGCAACATTCCTGACTCGCCAATCAGAAACTGCAGCAGTCATAACAGCCATATCTACAGGTAAATGTGCAAGACATACATCTAGCATTTCATTAGCTGTCTTAATTTTTACGGTGTTTATATTGTCAGGTGGTGATAGTGATACGGGTCCTGAAATCAGGGTAACCTCTGCACCAGCATCCCGTAAGCTTTCTGCAATGGCATAACCTTGTCTGCCTGATGAATAATTACCTATAAAACGGATAGGGTCAATCGGTTCGAAAGTTGGACCAGCTGTGACAAGTGCTTTCTTGCCTTCCAAGGGGCGATCAGGCGCCAAGATATTACGAATATGATCTGTAAATTTATCTGGAGAGATAAGGCGTCCATAACCATACTCTCCACAGGCCATCTTTCCTTTTGCGGGTCCTGCAATGACCATATTTCTTTCTTTAAGTGTTTGTATATGATTTTGTGTAATAGGATTTTCCCACATATGAACATTCATTGCCGGAGCAATAAGAACAGGCATAGTTGGTGGAGCAGCTAAAATAATAGTGCTGGCAAGATTATCGGCAATACCCAAGGCAATTTTTGCAATCAAATTGGCAGAGGCGGGATAGATAATTATAAGATCCGCTTCTCTGGTTAATGAAATATGTTCAATATTATGATTTTGGGTCAATGAAAATAAATCTTGATAAACTTCATTGCCACTTAAGGTTTGCAAAGAAAGGGGAGTAATGAATTCAGCCCCTGATTGCGTCAAAACACATTTTACATTATGATGATTTTTGCGAAATAGACTTATGAGTTCTAAAGCTTTATAGGCTGCTATTCCGCCAGAAATGATTAGTAAAATGTTTTTGGGTACCATGGAATTTTTTTCAAATTGTAACTAATTATATGCGCCAACCTGAATGGATTGCTGCTATTCCACCGGAAAGGTTTTGATAAGTAACACGTTCCAATCCAGCCTGTTCCATCAGAGATTTAAGTGTTTCCTGATCTGGAAAAGTACGAATGCTTTCTGCCAGATATTGATAGCTATCACGATCCTTGGCAATAATTTGACCTATACGTGGCAATGCCTGAAAAGACCATGCATCATATAGAGGGCGTAAAAAGGGAATAATCAATTTAGAAAATTCAAGACATAAAAATCTCCCCCCCGGTTTTAATACCCGTCTTGCCTCTTCTAGAACTTGATTCTTGTGTGTACAATTTCTCAAGCCAAATGAAATAGTTACACGATCAACAGATCGATCAGGCAAACAAATTTTCTCCCCATCAACACAAAAAAGATGGATATTGTCCACATATCCACGGTCAAGTGCACGTTCCTGACCTACATGAAGCATACTGTAATTAACATCTGTTAAAAAAACCGTGCCACCTCCACGATTTAACCAACCAAAACTTATGTCTCCTGTACCTCCAGCCAAATCAAGTAATGTTAAATTGGGAGTGGGATGTAGCTCTTGAATAAATATCTGTTTCCAAACCCGATGAATGCCCAATGACATTAAATCATTCATTATGTCATATTTTTGTGCGACACTATCAAAAACAGCCTTTACCATTGAAGGTTTTTCTTTATCATTAACTTGTCGAAATCCAAAATCGGTAATATGTTCGTTGGATTGAAAAGCGGTATCATTATTATTTTTCATACGATTAATTTTCAGAAAAACTTATGCCAGAATTGCCCGAAGTAGAAATAATTAGACGTGGATTGGAAAAAAAATTGACTAATCATACAATCCAAAGCGTTCAACGCCATCGAATTAACCTACGTCAATCTATACCTATAACATTAGAAACATGCTTGGCAAATACCAGAATTGTAAAATTTAATAGACGTGGCAAATATATTTTAATGGAATTAAACAACGGATTGACCGTTTTATTTCACTTGGGAATGTCTGGAAAAATTATCGTGCAACCTTCTGGATCAGGTTATGAAAAACAAAAACATGAACATCTAACGATATTAACCCATGAAGGTGAATGTCTTCAGTTTATAGATCCAAGGCGTTTTGGAATAATAGATTTGTTTCCAACAAATACGATACATAATCTTTTAAAAATGATGGGACCCGAACCTTTGCCCGATACAGGGATTAACGTTTCCTCTCACCAGGCGATATTATGTGATTATCTTCATGAAAAATTTAAACTTAAAAAACAATGTATTAAAAATACAATGCTTGATCAACGTGTTGTTGCTGGGTTAGGTAATATCTATGTTTGTGAATCTTTATTTCTTGCTGGAATTTCACCTTTTCAAAGTGCGTGTGAATTAAAAAGACAAGAAATTCTATTATTGATTCAATCCATTCAATCCATTTTGCTTAGAGCGATCGAGGCGGGAGGATCTAGTATGCGTGATTATGTTCATTCAAATGGTGAAAAAGGTTATTTCCAAATGCAATGGAATGTTTATGGTAAAAAAGGCGAATTGTGTAATTACTGTTTACAAAAGGGAAGAAAAACAGTTATAAAAAGAACGGTTCAGGCAGGGCGTTCAAGTTTTTATTGCGAAATTTGCCAAAAATGAAAAAATCATTGAATAATTCGCTTGACGTATGAACAGTAAGCTATTAATAACATGCATTAATGTGTAGTATTAATCCATTTAAACGAAAATAGACAAACAGGAAATCCATGGCGAATATCGCATCTGCGCGTAAGCGTATACGTCAAACTTTAAAACGCACTGAACGTAATAAGGCTCGCAAGTCGCGGGTTCGTACTTTTGTAAAAAAAGTTGAAGAAGCTCTTTTGGCAGGAAACAAAGAAGGCGCTGTTGAAGCACTTCGTCATGCACAGCCAGAATTGCAAAGAGCATGCACAAAAGGTATTATGCACAAAAATACTGTTGCTCGTAAAATTTCTCGCTTGGCAGGAAAGATCAAGAATTTAAAAACAGCTTAGTTATTGGCTTAAATATATACAGCAAATTACACATTTTGCTGTAACTCGCTTTATAAAAGAAAACCGACGAATGAATATCATTCATCGGGTTTTTTTTACTTTAAATGTTGAAATAATAAATTATAATCAGGAAAATTTTGGTACTTTATAAAAGTATAAAAGAGGTGTATTTTAAAGAAACCGTTATAAAACATCTGCTTACTTTTCATATTCAATAAGTTTTCTTCACGTATGTCCGAACCCACAAACGAATCTCAAGAATTTAAATTATCGCTTCAGGATGCAGACCCCAATACGCTTAAATCAATATTGGAAATACATTGGGGGCGTATTTGTAGCCGCCTGCAGGTTGAAGTTGGTGAGGTGGAATATCGTACATGGTTGAAGCAAATAACGCTTGGCGCAATTGATGAAGATGAACTGACCTTATATCTACCCACCCGTTTTCTAAGAGATTGGGTTAGAGCTCAATACAACAACAAGTTAAGTCAGTTATGGCATGCTGAACTGCCTCAAATTCGTCGAGTAGAGTTAAAACTGGCTTCAAAAATTGAAAATGATCAAATTTTATCTCATAAAAACAGTTCCGATGCGGAAAAATATTCTGGCATAGATAATATTAAAACAGAATTCTCAAACCAACAAAAATCAGATACTAAACTCAATCATGTTAAGGAAGCCCATTCTATAAATGTTATTAATAATGATACCAGTTTGGGAGATAAGGCAAAAGAAGAAGATAAGCTTCCTTTACATTTACAGTTAGATCCACGATTTACCTTCGAAAATTTTATAGTCGGTAAACCAAATGAATTTGCCTATGCGTGTTCAAGAAGAGTGGCTGAATGCCCTTCAAGCACAGGGTTTAATCCATTATTTCTATATGGTGGGGTAGGATTGGGTAAGACCCATTTAATGCATGCAATCGGATTTGAATTGGCAAAGGCAGGAAATATTTCAATTTCCTATATGTCAGCTGAAAAATTTATGTACCGTTTTATTGCCTCTATTCGTTCTCAATCTACAATAGAATTTAAGGAAGAATTGCGATCGGTTGATGTTTTGATGATTGATGATTTACAGTTTTTAATTGGCAAAGACAATACACAAGAGGAATTTTTCCATACATTCAATGCCTTGATTGATGCGGGTCGCCAAATCATCGTATCTGCCGATAAATCACCTTCTGATTTATCGGGGCTTGAAGATCGTTTGCGTACACGATTAGGGTGCGGAATGGTTGCTGATATTCATGCTACAACTTATGAATTAAGAATTTCCATTCTAGAAGCTAAGGCGGCATCCGCCAAGGTAGTTATCTCACCAAAAGTAATGGAATTTCTGGCTCATAAAATTACTACAAATGTAAGAGAGCTTGAAGGGGCTCTAAACCGTTTAATCGCACATGCAAATCTTTTCGGACGTCCCATAACACTGGAAGCAACCCAAGAAGTTCTTCATGATATCTTAAAATCCCATGAACGACGTGTTACAATTGAGGAAATTCAAAGAAAGGTTGCTGAACACTGCAATATTCGTCAAACGGACATGACATCTGCCCGACGAGCCCGTGCAGTTGCACGACCAAGACAGATCGCAATGTATTTGGCGAAACAATTAACAAGCAGGTCATTACCTGAAATTGGCAGAAAATTCGGGAACAGGGATCATACTACCGTGATGCATGCCATTAGTAGAGTGGCTGAATTGATGGAAAAAGATTCTTCATTTGCTGAAGATGTGGAGTTACTTCGCAGAATGTTGGAAACTTAAGACATTTTCCTGTGGTATTTGTTTTAGAATACTGCTAAACATTATAATTTATAGCATTTTATATTGTTTATATATATCTTGAATAGGTTTTAGTTAATGAAACTAAAGGTTGATCGTACAATATTACTTAAGGCCCTGGCGCATATTCAAAGTGTGGCTGAAAAACGTAATACTATTCCCATTCTTGCCAATGTTTTAATTGAGGTTCAGGATGGACAAATGACATTAACTGCGACAGATATGGAAATCGCAATTGTTGAAACCATTCAAGCAGAATCATTGGAAAATGGCGCTGTTACGGCACCGGCTTCGGTTTTATATGAAATTGTACGCAAGCTGCCTGACAGTGCTATAATCGAACTGACCCATACAAGTATTGATATGCCATTATCGCTAAGGGCGGGTAAGTATGTAACGAGCCTGAATGTATTGGATGTAGAAGAATTTCCTTCCATGACGTCTGGTGATTTTCCCCATAATTTTCAGATTTCAACTGAGGTGCTCAGAAAACTTATTGAACAGACAAGATTTGCTATTTCAACTGAAGAAACGCGCTACTATTTAAACGGCATATATTTTCATATTACAAACAGTGAAAACGAAAATAAATTATGCGCTGTCGCAACTGATGGTCATCGTCTAGCCAAGGTCGAATGTACAATGCCTGAAGGTGCAAAAAACATACCTGGTATAATAATACCCCGCAAGACTATATATGAAATATATAAATTGCTGGAAGAAGCGGAAGAAAATATCCAGATCATGTTATCCGATACCCGTATTCAGTTAAATTTTGGAAGTGTCACATTAACGTCCAAGTTAATTGATGGTACATTTCCGGAATATGAAAGGGTCATTCCCAAAAACAATACAAAGGTTTTACGGGTTGGAAAACAAGATTTTGCTACAGCTGTGGCAAGAGTGGCTGCAATTAGTATGGAAAGATCCCGTCCAGTCAAATTGTCTTTGGATAACAATTCCCTTGTTTTATCTGCGAGCAGCGTTGACCAAGGCAATGCAAAGGAAGAACTTGACGGTTCACAAGTTCAATATGAATCCACGCCGTTGGAAATTGGATTTCAAGCACGATATTTAAATGACATAACCGACCAGATTGACAATCAGGTAGAATTTATTCTTGCTGACAATTCAGCCCCGACAATTGTTCGTGATGTTGATGATCCTTCTGCATTATATGTATTAATGCCAATGCGGGTTTAATATTCTTATTTAGATGCTTATATAATGAGTATGACGAAGCTAGAACGTCTTACTTTAACAAATTTCCGTAATTTTGAACGACTTGTTTGGACTGTTCCAAGCCAAAAAATCGTGGCTTACGGTCCAAATGCAAGTGGTAAAACAAATTTATTAGAATCGTTGTCCTTGTTGGTTCCTGGTAGAGGATTACGTAAAGCAAGAATTGAAGATTTGGCCAATAATAATAATCAAACTCAGGGATGGGGGATAGTAGGTGAATTTTCAAATCAGCAATATGATAGCAATTTTACACTTTCTACGGGCTGTTTTCCTTTTTCATCAAAACGACAATACAGGATTAACGGCAATATAATTCAAAATCAGAATGAAATTACCCACTATCTTGCGGCTGTTTGGTTAACACCTCAAATGGATCGACTATTTTTAGAAGGTCCATCTGGTCGAAGACGGTTTCTTGATCAACTTATAATTAGTCTGGAGGGATATTATGCCAAAGAATTGGCAGCTTATGAAAAATCACTTTTTCAAAGAAATAAATTACTTTCAGCAAATGTGTTGGATCATAATTGGCTGAAAGCAGTTGAAGAATCAATGGCAAGACATGCCGTGGCTATAACTGCAGCGAGAATTAATTTTATCCAGCAATTAAATCAAATAAATATTATACAAAAAGCTTTTCCTGAAACCCTGTTAAAATTAAATTGTTCCATTGCAGATTATCTTATGAAACATCCTGCCTTGGTAACGGAAGACTATCTGAAACAGAAATGGAAAATCAATCGAGATCAAGATGCGGAGAATAGATCAACTGCTTTAGGTTGCCATCGGATGGATGTTGTCTTTTTTGAAAATAAAAGTAATATTTCTGCGCAGATGGCGAGTACAGGTCAGCAAAAAGCGATTTTAATTAGTGTTATATTAAAACTGCTTGAATTAATTAAAATAAATAAGAAAATTCAACCTTTGTTACTTTTGGACGAACCACTCACGCATCTTGATTCCTATCATAGGAAAATTCTACTTTCCAGTCTTCTTGATATTGATAGTTTTGTTATTATCACAGGGAACGAGATATCTGATTTTTATGATTTTGAGAAAAACTACGATTTTTTAAACTTGAATCATGGAAAAATAGTATGATTATTTATTCTTTCTGGTAAAATAAATGTTCTTTTATGCGCATTATTACCCATCTGTTGTTTAATAAAAATAAATATAAATTTAATTATTTCTGGAGCCCCATTGAACATGGTTAATACTAACGATAATTCAATTCATTCATCTCATTTAAATAATGATAGTGATAATGAATATGATGCCTCTTCAATTTCTGTATTAAAAGGGTTGGAGGCAGTTAGGAAAAGACCCGGCATGTATATTGGAGATACAGATGATGGATCCGGATTGCATCATATGGTATTTGAAATCGTTGACAATGCCGTTGATGAAGCCCAAGCCGGATTTGCCGATCAGTGTATATTAACGTTATGTAAAGATGGCAGCATAAGAGTCAGGGATAACGGTCGTGGCATACCCATTGATATTCATCCTGAAGAGGGAATAAGTGCTGCTGAGGTAGTGTTGACAAAATTGCATGCAGGGGGAAAATTCAATCAGAATTCCTATAAGGTTTCAGGTGGGCTCCATGGGGTGGGTGCAGCAGTTGTCAATGCGTTGTCTGAATGGATGGAAGTACGTATCTGGCGAAATGGTAAGGAATATTTTATTCGTTTCGAAAATGGTGAAACAGTTCAATCTTTAACGGAAAAAGGATCAAGTGAAGAACCGACTGGTACTGAAGTCACCTTTAAACCAAGTAAAGAAATTTTTACGCATATTGTATTTGAATTTGGAATATTAACTCGCCGCCTACGTGAACTGGCCTTTTTGAATTCAGGTATGGAAATAATCGTTACAGATGAACGTGAAGATGAAGTTGTAAAGGAAGAATTCCATTACGAGGGTGGTCTAAGTGAATTTGTCAAATGGTTAACTAAATCGAAAAATAACCTTATTGATCCCATTACCGGTAGTTTCTATAACGAAAAAACCAACATTAAAGTGGAATGTTCCTTGGTATGGAATGATACCTATAATGAACATGTATTATGTTTCACAAACAATATTCCCCAAAAGGATGGTGGAACTCATCTCGCAGGTTTTCGTCAATCCCTAACACGTATAGTGGGAAAATATGCGGATGAAGTTTTAAATAATAATAAAAAAGGATCCCTTGGATTAATAGGAGATGATATGCGTGAGGGATTGACCGCCATATTATCTGTAAAAGTTCCTGATCCTAAATTTTCATCTCAAACAAAAGATAAACTTGTATCCTCGGAAGTTCAACCCGCTGTTCAGAATTCAATATCCGATATGCTTGGCCATTGGTTTGAAACCCATCCAAAAGAAGCAAAACTAATCATTTCCAAAGCGTTTGATGCTGCTTCAGCTCGTGAAGCAGCACGTAAAGCCAGAGAGCTTACCCGAAGAAAAGGCGTTTTGGACGTTTCTTCCTTACCCGGTAAATTAGCTGACTGTCAGGAAAAAGATCCTGCACAATCGGAAATCTTTATTGTTGAGGGTGATTCAGCTGGTGGTACTGCAAAACAGGGAAGGGATCGCCGTTTTCAAGCAATTTTGCCACTAAAAGGCAAAATCTTGAATGTTGAACGTGCACGATTTGACAGAATGTTAAATTCTGCTGAAATTGGTACGCTTATAACAGCCCTTGGAACAGGTATTGGTAGAGGAGACGTTGAACAAGGTGGCTTTTCTCTTGAAAAGTTAAGATACCACAAGATTGTTATTATGACAGATGCGGATGTGGATGGATCACATATACGTACATTATTATTAACTTTCTTTTTCCGTCAGATGCCTGAACTGATTGAAAAGGGATACGTTTATATTGCGCAACCCCCACTATACAGAGCAAAAAGAGGTAATGACGAACGATATTTAAAAAATGATGAAGCGCTTGAAGATTATCTATTGAAAAAAGCGATAAATAATACAGCTTTGTACTTGGCCGATGGAACAGAGCTTAGAGAAAACGAGCTTGAAAATCATGTAAAAGATTATTCATCTATACTTCATCGTTTGAGATTTTTTGAAAAATATGCACCTTTATGGATTCTCGAACAAGCGGTCATGTGCGGTGTTTTAAACGAAGATAATATGAATGATTCAAAATGTCGCCAGGAATTACAAGATCGACTTGACAGTTTATCCGCAAAATCAGAAAGAGGATGGCAAATCAGTGTTGAAGATGGAATGAAAATTCATCGTGTAGTGAGAGGTGTCAAGGAATCTTATTCTATACCTTTATCCATTATTAAAAGTAAAAATGCTGCTTGGATTAATCAGCACAGGCAAAAATTGATTACTGATTTTAATGAACCTGCAAACTTGTCCATTGATAAAAGAGATGAAAAAGTGAGCGGTCCATCTTCAGTATATGAATTGCTAATGAATAACGGAAAAAAAGGTTTGGCCATTAATCGCTTTAAAGGGCTTGGTGAAATGAATGATGATCAGCTTTGGAATACAACTCTTGATCCTGCTACACGGACTTTATTGCAGGTAAAAGTGGGGGACCTTGAAAATGCAGATGAAATTTTCACAACATTGATGGGTGATGTTGTGGAACCAAGAAGAGATTTTATTGTTGATAATGCGTTGACCGTTGCAAACCTTGATATTTGATTTCAATGTACTTTATTAAGTTAAAGCTAAATTGAATATCAATATCCGTATTTTAATCCGTTATTGTTATTATTAATAAAATATTATTACATTCATTATTTTATTAGGGATATAGGTTAAAAAATGTTCTGTCCATTTTGTGGAAATGAAGATACCCAGGTCAAGGATAGCCGCTCCACAGAGGACGGGACTGCCATCCGACGTAGACGCATTTGTATTAAATGCAATCAGCGTTTTACAACTATTGAACGAATTCAACCAAGAGACTTGATGGTTTTGAAACGAAATGGACAAAGAGTTCCGTTTGATAAAGAAAAGCTTGTGCGTTCAATCGAACTTGCAATGCGTAAACGTCCTTTTAGAGCTACAGATATTGATCAGATTGCCAATAAACTAGAAAAACAATTTGTTGATTTAGGTGACAATGTTATTTCATCTGAATCTATAGGTGCTGCAACCATGGAAATGCTGAAAAAAATTGACAAGGTTGCCTATATACGTTTTGCCAGTGTTTACTGTGATTTTCAGGTTATTGAAGATTTTGCCGAACTTCTTCCTACCCTTGAACATCATGAAAAATAGTAAATTATAATTAATATAAGTTTTTTAATTTTAGGATGATAATGAGCGACCAAAAAAATATAATGAAGAGGCCAAGAACGTTAACCCGAATTGCAGCTGTCCAGGCTATTTTTCAATGGGAACAGGGTATTGAAAAAGCTGCAAATTTATTGATAGAGCAATTTCTGATTTATCGTATTTCACCTGATTTTCATGATGAAACTTATATTGATGGTAAAACCCATATCCCTAACATTCCACTTTTTACTTCTGTTGTTCAGGGATTTGTACATCGATCTCCAGAAATTGATACAATAATTAAATCATCGTTACCAAATGAATGGCCTTTTCAACGGTTGGATCCTATTATTAGAGCCATATTAAGAGCTGCAGTTACAGAACTTTTACTTGATAATATTGAACCACCAAAAAAAGTTATTATCAATGAATATATCGATGTTTCACATGCGTTTAGTAATGGTGATGAATCTGTATTGATTAATGGAATTCTTAATAATCTTGCCAACCGTTTAAGGAAAGAAATGGAAAACAAGGCCTAATTTATGGAGTTGCCCCCCGAATTTCAGATCATTGATCAATATTTTAAAAAATTAAGTGGCCCTGAAGCTCTTGATCTCACAGATGATGCTGCAATAGTATCTTTGAATCAAAATGAAGAAATTGTTTTGACTATGGATGCTATGTCTGAAGGTGTCCATTTTTTCAAAAATGATCCAGCTGATCTTATTGCTCGCAAATTGTTGAGATGTAATATTTCTGATATAGCTGCAATGGGGGCAAAACCATATGGATATTTATTGGCATTATCACTTCCAGATCAATATTTTAATCACCAGTGGATGAATCTTTTCACAAAAGGATTGGCCCATGATCAAAAGAAATATGGTCTTTCTCTATTTGGAGGAGATACAACAAAAAATTTGAATAATATGACCTTATCAGTAACAATGTTAGGAAAAGTTAGAAAAGGTCAAGCAATACGTCGAAATACCGCTAAACCAACTGACGGGATTTGGGTAACAGGAACCATTGGTGATGCTGCCATGGGTTTATTAGCTTTGGATGGTAAAATATCTACCAATCAGTATTTTATTGATCGTTATCATATACCTCAACCCAGGATTGAATTATCATTAAATCAAATTGCATCAGCGGCCATGGATATTTCAGATGGTCTTGTACAGGATCTTAGTCACTTAACTCGAGAAAGTAGGGTTGACGCAGTTATATATACCAATTCAATACCATTATCAAATGAGGCTAAAAAATTTCAAAAGGATTATTTTCAAACGTATATTACAGGCGGTGATGATTATGAACTTATTTTTACAATACCTGTTAACAAAGAAAATAAAGCACTTGAAGAATCTAAACGTGTTGGTATCAAATTAACAAAAATTGGTTATTGCACAGAATATAACAATGGTCAAATACACATTTTGGATGAATATGATAATGAAATCAAATTAAGGAAATTAGGTTGGAGTCATATTTAAAATTTTAAAGAACTAATTGATAAAAATATATATTTTTTATAAAATGAGTTGGCATAATATATATTATACGTTTTGTATAATAACTTATTAACTTATTTCCATTAATTTTCATATCATTTTAATGACAAAACTATCTAATTTTTTATAAATATTCAATCGTTAAAAAACTATTAACATATTTTTCTATAATTTAATTTCATTATTGATGGTGACCGAGTTTGTTCCATTCACGACCGTGTCAATGGCCGTCCTGCCATAGGTCGTGGTTTTGCCCCAGCT
>NZ_JACFQQ010000013.1:0-1217 GCF_016101365.1 Commensalibacter sp. M0355 | reverse complement strand
GTTCGGCTTCGGGTTTCGGCCCCGCTTTACCGGCCGGCTTTTTGCCTTTGTTTTTACCCTTCTCAACCTTGGGTGCGTTCTGGGCCAGTCCTGTCAGGCCACCCGTGATGGCGTCAATGGCTGTATTGGTGCCATTGAGATTGTCACTGTCACCCATGATCCCGGTATGGATC
This sequence comes from Commensalibacter sp. M0355, assembly GCF_016101365.1. Lineage (NCBI taxonomy): Bacteria > Pseudomonadati > Pseudomonadota > Alphaproteobacteria > Acetobacterales > Acetobacteraceae > Commensalibacter > Commensalibacter sp. M0355. The sequence continues at coordinate 1,044 of NZ_JACFQQ010000013.1, read as the reverse complement.
ATGCCGCTGGCTATCTTGTCTATGTCCGTCGTGTCGTCATATCCATAAGAAAGGAGATTGCTATAAAACTTATTGGGGAGTATCAGTGACTTTGGTTACCTGGAAAAAAGGCTGGCTGATCTGATGAATACGTTTTTTGCCCAGCAAGTTGGGATATTGATACAATACCGATGATACCAAATGATTTTCTATATGTGCCGGATCAGGAGAATTTGTAGTCATTACTCCAGCACCATCAAAAATTGTCTCATAATAAGGAGTGTTTTTTACACTATCCTCCCAATAACTTTGAGGAAAAGTACAAAAGTCAGTACTTAGTGAAGAATTATTACATTGTAAAAGTTTATTATCCTTACCAATAGGTCTTACAAATTTAACGTGATAAACAATTTCATTCATGGTGACTTCATCTACATGATTTGTCCACATGGTGGTCGCACCTGTACTTGGATCGCTTGAATATGGTTCGTTGGATATAAATCTTTGTTTGTAAGTTTCCATAACTCTTGAGTCTATCATCGCATATACGGTTGGTTTTCCACCATGTGTCATGGCCTGTCTTTCATTACCCTGGCTATCAACCCATTCAATTTTTTTTGATTTACCAATATCATTTTCTATATAGTGTGTATCTGTTAACTGATATCCCAAAGCCTGCAATCTTTCTTCCGTATCAAGTTTGGCCATACCAATCAAATCAGCCAACTTCATTCCATTTTCATATCCATCTGAATCATTACTTCTTGCCTTGGCAACATACTTTGTCAACCTTTCCGGAACAACGACCCTGATTACATCATCCGTTTTGGAAAGGGGTTTCGCAGTCCCTTTCTCATTCCAGATAGAAATGTAAAACTTGTTGGCACAGGCGGTTAGAGATAAACACAGCATCATTAAACTTGCCAAAGAATAAAGTCTCATTTTGTATCCCCTTTCTTTTCAGTTTGCTCCGGGTTTCTGTCAGCCTGTTCGGCTTCGGGTTTCGGCCCCGCTTTACCGGCCGGCTTTTTGCCTTTGTTTTTACCCTTCTCAACCTTGGGTGCG
>NZ_JACFQQ010000012.1:0-1235 GCF_016101365.1 Commensalibacter sp. M0355 | reverse complement strand
AAAGAAAGGGGATACAAAATGAGACTTTATTCTTTGGCAAGTTTAATGATGATGTGTTTATCTCTAACCGCCTGTGCCAACAAGTTTTACATTCCTATCTGGAATAGGAAGGGAGATGCGAAACCCCTTTCCAAAACGGATGATGTAATAAGGGTTGTTGTTCCGGAAAGGTTGACAAAATATGTAGCTAAAACACGAAGTAATGATCCTGATTGGTTGGATGGATCAAAGTTAGCTGATTATATAGGTATGGCTAAACTTGATACGGAGGAGAGATTGCAAGATTTAGGCTATCAGTTAACTGATACAGGTCTTCATTCTGGTGATAGTGGAAAACCAAATAAAATAAAATGGGTTGATAGCCAGGGTAATGAAAGACAGGCCATGACACATGGAGGAAAACCAACTGTATATGCATTAATTGATTCTCAAGTTCTTGATACCTATACACAAAGATTTATATCTGAAGTGCCATATTCAAGTGATCCAAGCACAGGTGCGACCACCATGTGGACAAATCATGTCGATGAAGTCACCATGAATGCTATTAATTTTGGTATTAAATTGGTTAGGCCCATTGGGAAAGATAATCCCATTTATCAATGCAACAATTCCTCTTTGAGTACTAATTTTTGTACTTTTCCTGACAGTTATTGGGATGATACCTCCCATTATGAAACAATCTTTTATGGTATCGGGACTATGGATACAAATTCTCCTGATCCGGCACATATAGAACATCATTTGGTTTCATCAGTGTTGTATCAATATCCCAACTTGCTGGGTAAAAAACGTATTCATCAGATCAGCCAGTCTTTTTTCCAGGTAACAAAAGTTACTGATATTCCAAAATAATATTTATAGTAATCTTCTTTCTTATAGATATGACGACACGACAGATATAAACAAGATGGCTAGCGGCATGATCCATACCGGGATTATTGGCGGTGCGAGTGCGATTACCGGCATCATGGGTGGCAGTGACAGTCTCAATGGCACCAACACAGCCATTGACGCCATCACGGGTGGACTGACAAGACTGGCCCAGAACGCACCCAAGGTTGAGAAGGGTAAAAACAAAGGCAAAAAGCCGGCCGGTAAAGCGGGGCCGAAACCCAAAGCCGAACAGGCTGACGGGAACCCGGAGCGGACTGAAAAGAAAGGGGATACAAAATGAGACTTTATTCTTTGGCAAGTTTAATGATGATGTGTTTATCTCTAACCGCCTGTGCCAA
>NZ_JACFQQ010000011.1:0-1517 GCF_016101365.1 Commensalibacter sp. M0355 | reverse complement strand
TAAAACATGGATCAGAATTGATGACCTCGCCCAGATTACCAAAGGGCCAATTAACCAGAAATAAAATTATATATTATTGTTATTTTGAATTAAAAATTATAATCTTTACCCTTCATCTTATAAAAATTAAGTAGTGGAATTTATATGTCAAAAAATATTTTAATTACATTTGCCGGTCGTCAAGACAGAATGGAAAATTTAAATCAATATATACGATATGCACTAAACAATAATTTATTAGATGAATGGCATATATGGGATTTTACCCGTAATAAAACTGATAAAGAATATGTCAGAAACAATTACGGACCAATAGCATATATGCAAGATAATGCCGGTTACCAATTTTATAAAGATTTACCCAAAAATTCTAAACTTACCATTCCTTTAAGAATATCAAATGATCTTCATATAGCATTTGTAGAAAAAAACCAGGATAAATTTACAGAGGTTGTCATAGGTGGATGGGGTAACTCCGGTTCGGAAATAAGAAGAGTTGATTCAAAAAATTTATATGACAATAATAGAGACAATACAGAGGAAATTTTTAAAACAGAATTTTTCACTCTCCTAAACGCTTACTGCGATAATATCCTCACGATCAGCAGGGGAAGTGATAACGACATAAATATTTCAATCAACGGATATGAATTTCCAACATTCAACCTCCTTAATAGAGACAATATACCAAAACTATACTTGCAAGGCGGATTTGGTGCATGGCTGGAGTTCTGTTATGTCAATGACAGAATAAAACAATTCATAGGCAACTTAAACGAATCTTATCCCTATTATCATGCCTATCGATATTATGCTTCAAGAATTGACCTTTTCAAAGATGATGTTTTCCTGAAATGTGATGATGATATAGTTTATATTGAACTTGAAAAACTGAAGGAATTCATTGATTTCAGACGAAGAAATGATGAATATTTCCTGTTATCAGCAAACGTTGTCAACAACGGCGTATGTGCCTATTTTCAAAAAGAGAATTTATCCATCCCTGATGAGGTAGGTGAATTTGAACTTCCACCTAACGGTTTTAAGGGTAGTTTATGGGAAAATGGAGAAAAAGCTGAAAAGCTGCACTCTTATTTCATTAAAAATCGTGGAAAGCCCCTACCTTTAACATCAAAAATTGTAGAATGGGACAAAAGGTTATCAATTAATTTTATATCTTGGAAAGGAAGAGATTTACGCTTTATGATGTTGCCTTTTCAATGCGATGATGAACAAATTTTAACAAGCAATACACCACAATATTTAAATCGTAAAACAGCTTTATTTTCCGATTTTACTGTCTCTCATTTAAGTTTTTATTCACAAGAATCTCATATGAATACAGAATTACTTATCAATGAATATGTAAAATTGAGAAAAGAAAAATATAATATTTAAATATCAGTAATTTCCGGTTTTGACCTGAAAAAATTCAGCAATCCTTTCGTCCAGACCTTGCAACAATTGTTGTGGCAGGCAACATAACGCCTGAAAAAGCGAAGGCAACCGTTGAAAAA
>NZ_JACFQQ010000010.1:0-2177 GCF_016101365.1 Commensalibacter sp. M0355 | reverse complement strand
TAAACCATGTCTCCGGCACGGATCTCTTCTATGGCCTTCAATCCGTCTCTTGTCTCTATCATCGTGCCACAAAGGTAACAGGGTTGGGGATTATCAGTGTTCAATCCCGGCACATAATCTATGGAATAGTTGTGATTAGTGTTTATTGTTGGATTGATGAATTGTCCTGTAGTTCCGACAGTTACGCGAGTCAATCCGTTGGTTAACCAGATGGATTGATTGGGTGGAGGGTTGTTGTTAGTCTGATTATAGACAGGGGGGTTGTTTCCATTCAAGCAAATATTATTATTATTTGCGATATTTAATTTCCCACTTGCTGACCAGGATGTTTCATAAATCGTATCATTTTGAGACAAACCGTCAATATAATGGCCATTACTTGAAAATTCTGGCGAGAAATAAGTATTGTTTATTGACTTTCCACCTTGTTCGATCCCTATATAACCATCATAAAATTTTGAATTTTTTAGGGTGCCACCTTTTTGTATAAAAACGTTCTGCCAACTATTATTGGCAAAAATTTCAGCACCGTCTACAACCGCTCCATCTTGAATATAGATATTGTTAATGTTGAAAATATTTACTGGATCATTACCTCTGTAAATGATAATTCCGGCTCCATTTTTATAGACATTCTGTCTAATCATATTACCGGCAGGATCTGAAGCGATTTCAGAGCTGATATAAATTGAGGTGGTGCCACCCGTACCGATGATATTGATATGATCGTTGGAAATGTTATAGTTTTTTACATAGTTTTCAATATCATCCCCGGTAATCTGTTCTTGAGAAAATTGGGCGGTTCTGCTGACTGATACGGTCAGCCTGTTTGATGAAGGGTTGTATCTGTAAAGATCCGGTATATTGGGATTTGTTACTTTACTGTTGTTATTGAGGGTAAGATTGGCAGTATTATTATCACTTGATTGAAAATAAGAGTTGGGTTGATTCTTGTAACTATTGCCACTAAAACTTTGACCTTCCAGATTATAACCGCTTCTTGTAGTATTTGGGTTAAGGAATGAGTCATTATCCGAAGTGGCGGAACCGTTCATGATAACAGGGCTGGAAATAAAAGTGTTGTTGGTTGAACTGCCACCATTCATCGTAACATTTTGATTGAATATATTTGAATCCTGGAGCGTTCCACCAGTATTGATTGTAATGGTTGAATTGTTAGAGGGGCTGTTTTTGATCAAAAGGAAATTTGAACCTGAAACGGTTGCACCATTTGTAATGGTTACAGTGCTGTCAACAAAATTGATGGGTCCTGAATAGGCTTGTGATGGATCAGATGTAAGATGATTATTTGTTGATAGGCTGAAATACTGTCCGTTGGTTGAGTTTATTTTGTAGACAGTGCGGCCATCACTTAATTTAACGGCATACCAATTGCCACTATCAATGATCGGATTGTTATTTTGTAATATATAACTGTTCAGGTCTGTATTTTCGACATTTTTTAATTGATTGGAAGCCGCATCATCTCTTGTAAGGCGATTATTTGAGAAGGTTTGAATAGAATCTTGACTGTTCTTTTCACCATAGGATGGAGGATATTGATATGAATGGACAAATGAATGATTTATTTTGAATGTATCATCATCTTTTTCATCTTTACGCAAATAATCTTTTTTTTGGTTTGTCATCAGTGATTCTCATATAATTTTTATTATAAGCATGTCAGAAAGTAAGTATTTGTAATGTTTATTATTTAAGTAATACTTTCATGAGAATGCTATTTATTATTTAATAGATTTAATTATTATAATGTTACTAATTTATTTAGTAAATTAAATTTGATAATTGAAATATAATATCTTGAATACATTTATTCTTTTTTAATAAATATTAGATTTTTATTAAAAAATAGTTAGATAGGGATTCACCCAATTTTGTTTTTCAATAAATGTATGGAAAATGACATTATGAAGTGATGGCTTGGTCGGGATATGGATTAAGTAATAAAATTGCTAGAATCAAACGGGTTTTATAAAAAAGCTGGATCAATTTATCTGATCCAGCCTTATAAGTAATATAAAACGGTATCTGTAATTTTTATTATGATGACATTATTTTTTTATGATCCAATTGGTTTTGTGAGATATACGGTCCAGCGGCGATGACCTTTACGGTAAGGATCTTCCGGCCCTTTTGCAGAACATGCTGGTCCAGGG
>NZ_JACFQQ010000009.1:0-3818 GCF_016101365.1 Commensalibacter sp. M0355 | reverse complement strand
CGTCGTGTTGGCCGCCGCAAAGCCCGTCTTAGCAAGGTTCGCCAGAAGGCCACTCGCACTCAGGCCTATCCCCGTAAAGCTGTCCCTGTTGATAAGGAAGGATTATATGAGAATATAATGTTTTATTTATCATCGGTGGCTTTTGTTACCTGGAAGAAAGGCTGGCTGATTTGAATGACACGTTTTTTACCCAGCAAGTTGGGATATTGATACAATACCGATGAGGTTAAATGATTTTCGATATAATCAGGATCCCGTGCACTCGTGGTCATCGTGCCCACACCGTAAAAGATTGTTTCATAATGAGATGTATCTAGCCAATAACTGTCGGGAAAAATACATAGATCAGCACTTAAAGAGGAATTGTTGCATTGATAAAGAGGATTATCTTCACCAATGGGCCTTACCAGTTTAATTCCTATAGCCACCTTATTCATGGTGACCTCATCGACATGACTTGTCCACATGGTGGTCGCACCTGTGCCTGGATCACTTGAATATGGTTCATTGGATATAAACCTTTGTGTATAGGTATTAACTAATCTAGAATCAACCAATGCGAATACGGTTGGTTTTCCTCCATGTGTCATGGCATACTGAATATTGCCTTGATTATTGATCCATTTGATTTGTTTTGATTTTCCAATATCATTTTTAATATAGCGTGTATCAGTTAACTGATAGCCTAAATTCTGCAACCTGTCTTCTGTATTCAGTTTTGCCGCCATTATATATGCCCCTAATTTTGATCCTTCTAACCAATCAGGATCATCACTTCGTGTTTTCTCAACATATTTTTTAAGTCTATCCGATACTATGACCCTGATTACATCATCCGTTTTGGAAAGGGGCTTCGCAGTCCCTTTCTCGTTCCAGATAGGAATGTAAAACTTGTTGGCACAGGCGGTTAGAGATAAACACAGCATCATTAAACCAACCAAAGAATAAAGTCTCATTTTGTATCCCCTTTCTTTTCAGTCCGCTCCGGGTTCCCGTCAGCCTGTTCGGCTTCGGGTTTCGGCCCCGCTTTACCGGCCGGCTTTTTGCCTTTGTTTTTACCCTTCTCAACCTTGGGTGCGTTCTGGGCAAGTCCTGTCAGGCCACCCGTGATGGCGTCAATGGCTGTGTTGGTGCCATTGAGATTGTCACTGCCTCCCATGATGCCGGTAATCGCACTCGCACCGCCAATGATACCGGTATGGATCATGCCGCTGGCTATCTTGTCTATGTCCGTGGTGTCGTCATATCCATAAGAAAGAAGAATGGTTTATAAACTTATTGGGGAGTATCAGTCACTTTGGTTACCTGGAAGAAAGGCTGGCTGATCTGATGAATACGTTTTTTGCCCAGCAAGTTGGGATATTGATACAATACCGATGACACCAAATGATTTTCAATGTAATCTGAATCGCGTGCATTTGTTGTCATCGTACCCACACCATAAAAGATTGTTTCATAATGAGATGTATCTAGCCAATAACTGTCAGGATAAGTGCAAAAGTCAGTACTCAAAGAGGAATTGTTGCATTGATAAAGGGGATTGTCTTTACCAATGGGTCTTACCAGTTTAATTCCTATAGCCACCTTATTCATGGTGACCTCATCGACATGGTTTGTCCACATGGTGGTCGCACCTGTGCCTGGATCGCTTGAATATGGTTCGTTGGATATAAACCTTTGTGTATAGGTATTAACTAATCTAGAATCAACCAATGCAAATACGGTTGGTTTTCCTCCATGTGTCATGGCATACTGTGTATTACCCTGATTATTGATCCATTTGATTTGTTTTGATTTTCCAATATCATTTTTAATATAGCGTGTATCTGTAAGTTGATAACCTAAATTTTGCAACCTGTCTTCTGTATTCAGTTTTGCCATAGCTATATAATATGCAAGTTTTGAATCTTTTAACCATCCAGGTACGGCTTTTCTTCCATTAATCACATATTTTTTAATTCTATCCGGAACAACGACCCTGATTACATCATCCGTTTTGGAAAGGGGCTTCGCAGTCCCCTTCTCATTCCAAATAGATATATAATACTTGTTGGCACAGGCGGTTAGAGATAAACACATCATCATTAAACTTGCCAAAGAATAAAGTCTCATTTTGTATCCCCTTTCTTTTCAGTTTGCTCAGGGTTCCTGTCAGCCTGTTCGGCTTTGGGTTTCGGCCCCGCTTTACCGGCCGGCTTTTTGCCCCTGTTTTTGTTCTTCTCAATTTTGGGTGCATTCTGGGCCAGTCCTGTCAGTCCACCCGTGATGGCGTCAATGGCTGTGTTGGTGCCATTGAGATTGTCACTGCCACCCATGATGCCGGTAATCGCACTCGCACCGCCAATGATCCCGGTATGGATCATGCCGCTGGCTATCTTGTTTATGTCTGTCGTGTCATCGTATTTAACATTACTATTAGCATTTTGTGATTGTTGTTTTGAATTATTTTGTGATGTATCAGAATGATATCCTTGTTTATTGCCAGATTCATTATTCCCCTGATGATAATTAAGGCTATTAGGATTTAATCTATTGTCATCCTTTCCGAAAGGACCATCAGGGAAGAAGTGGTTATAGATGATGTTGCCAGCCAATCCACCCGCTGCACCCGCGGCCGTTGGCCCGACATTGCCACCCCCCATGATCGCCCCGCCAATCGAGGACGCGGCCCCGACTATCGCCGTGGCGTTCGCGCCATTGATCAGGGATTCATCCGGTTTCTTATTCAGGCCGATTTCTGAAAGCGCATGATTCAGATCCAGTTTGTCCTCTTCATTTTTCACGTTCTCCGCACGCTTGTTCGCACTGACAACCGTGTCGACAATCATGTTGCCATACTTGTTCATGACCTCTGTCGCCTTGTTCTGGAGATTGAAATCATTGTTGATCTTGCCAGGATTGAACTTGTCCTCCATATAGCCGTTGGCCTCGTTGATATCATGCGAGAAATGACCGTTCACGCTGCCCGCGTTCACGGCGATATTGTCCCCGATCACGGATTCAGTCGTTGAATGCTTGTTGTGAACGATACTGTTGCCAGATATCCTCGTGCCCGTTCCGTTCCCGAGTATATTCCCAGGAATACTTATAACTTCCTTACCACCCTCAACCGTGCCAACCGTATCTATACCATATTTGGTATCAAGATTTTGTTTCATCTGGATATCGAAACCGCTCCATATCGAATGGTTCCTGACTGAATTGCCCTGCAGGCTTCCTGTGCTGATCTGGTTTCTGGAGGCATCGGCGGCACTGGTGATGGCGCCCGCTGTCAGGGTCGTGTCCCCCCTCACATTGACATTCAGCCCTCCCGTGCCGGCATAAATCCCTGACATCTCCTTTTCTGTTGACGCGTAATCATTGTCAATGACACGTATGTCCCCAAAGAGATCAACGTTTGTGTAGGGTGTGTCAGGCTTATTAAGTTTTGTTTTATTTCTTATATTATTACTATCATTAGATAATGAATCATCAAGATTTGACCCATTACTTGCCTGCTGTTTTCCCTCACCAAAGTTGTGATAGTCGCTAAGGGGTGTGCTGAACTCCATGCCAACCGTCTTGTTGTTGCTGTGATACCTGTTGACATTCTGCGGCGTTGCAATGGACATGCTTCCTGTGTTGATGGTGATGGAACCGTTGCTGGGTGTTCCCCTGGTGATTGTTCCATCCCCGTTTTTCACATCGGGATTTTTGTTGACAATCTGCGCCCCATTGAGGGCAAGCCTGCCGTTTTCATTATTGATGGTGACCGAGTTTGTTCCATTCACGACCGTGTCAATGGCCGTCCTGCCATAGGTCGTGGTTTTGCCCCAGCT